>JAXHMC010000023.1:0-90885 GCA_034521635.1 Trueperaceae bacterium
CATGTTTGCTGAGCCCGCCGTTAGAGCGTTGCACGACCATGTTGTTAAGGTGGTCGAACTGTTCTAGAAACGCGTCGACTTCGGCCTGGTCGTCGTGGTGATACGAAAGATAGATTTTGCGTGCGATTTCGTCCATAGTTTGGCTGCCTCCTTATCAACGAGGCTACCCCGTTCGCGCCGCGCAGACTGTGAGGCACCGTGAAGACGCTACAAAGATGTCACCGTAAAGACAGACACCGTAAAGACACCGTAGAGACCTGGCGAACGTAAACAGATACCCGACAACGTTATCCGGAGCTGCAAAACCCGGCAAGACACCGTGAAATTTGTCCGTAAAACCGTTTCTAGAAGTGCTAGACTTGTCCTTAAGTTGCTGTTCAGCGACCGCTACCCATGGCGGCGGCAAGCTGACGCGTGACGCGAAAGGGCGGCTGTTATGCCCAACGAGAACGACGCGAGAACCTACTCCGTCGAGCTAACCGCTGCGCCCGAAAGCCGCGAAGACCGGATCGCCGCTGCGAAGCAGCTCGCTAAAGAGGTCGGTGCCGACGCTAAAAAGGTGTTTCAGCTTATTTCGAGCGCGCCCAAAACGATCTCGCGGTCGATGTCGCGCGACGACGCGGAGTCTATGGCGGAGCTGTGCCGTGACGCCGGGCTCGAGGTCTCGGTGGTCGCTGCCGAGCCGGAGACCGAACGCTGGGCGCCCGCGACCAAAGTGGTGCAGCAGGCGCGGCAGGGTGGTGCGCCCCAAGGGCGAACGCAGACCAGGACGCAAGCAGAACCGCCGGCGGGCGAATTGTCTTCGGCACCTTCGGCGTCGCGCCCTACAGAGAGACCTACAGGGACACCTACAGAGACAGAACACAAGCCGAGTGTCAGTATCGGCGGGATGCGTAGCTCGAGCCCCTACGTCACCATTCTGTTCGCGCCCCGGCGAACGATGCGCTACGTGCTTGAAGCCGCCTCCGACAGAAGTGCCATCATCACCATCGTGGTGCTTAGCCTGACCGCGACGCTGCCGTTCGTGGTCCTCGCGCCGTTTCTGCAGATTCCGCTGCTCGGCGGGGTCGGCGTCGCCCTGCTCGTCACGGTATTTGCGGTAATTGGTGGCTTGGTCGGGCTCTACCTTAACGGCTTCTTCTACTACTTTTTCGGCCAGCGGCTCTTTGGCGGCCAGGCGAACTACCGTGACGCCCGGATGGCCTACGCGTGGGGGTTTATCCCCGGCGTGTGGATGACCCTGGCGATTCTGGTCGTAGCGTTGCTGATCGTTGTGGCGAGCGTTACCGGATCCTCGGCCCTCATCCAGCTTCTGCTCGTCACGTCCGGCATCCTCGGCGTCGTGGCCGCGGTTTGGAGTCTTGTCGTGCAGGCTCAGGCACTAGGCGAGGCGCACCGCTTTTCGGCCTGGCGGGGTCTCGGCACGATCATCGCGTCGGCGCTGATTCCGTCGCTGCTCGTCACCCTTTTGCAGACAGTTGTGGGTGTCGTGCTATAGCGGCTACGGCTCGCGCCGACCCAAATCTCGAACACACAAATCTCGAACACGCCACGACCTTATGCGGCCAGTCACCGAGACAAGACAACACACCGTCGTTATCCTCCTGTCGCTATCACGTTGATCTCCCGGTCGCGCCGCTCTGGTGATGCTTGAAAACAGAGTGTCTGCTAACAACAGAGCGCTACTCGTGCTGGGGCGTCACCAAGGCCCGAAAACGCCGTTCGGGTAGCGATGCGAGTAACGCTCCGACGATGATGAGCGCCCCGCCGACGAGGCCGAGGGTGCCGAGCCGTTCGCCGAACACGACCGCTGCGAGCCCGGCGGCGACAACCGGTTCGATGGTCGCGACGAGCGACGCCCGCGACGCCTCGACGAGCTGTAGACCGGTGTAGTAAATAAGGTAGGCGGCGTAGGTCGAGACGAGCGCGAGCAGCCCGATCGTCAGCCACACCGCCATACTTTTGGGGCTAAACTCGACGAGCGGCCAGAGCCCGAGCGCGCCCATCGGCAAGATAATGGCGAAGATCGTGACCGGGGCGTAGCGCTTTAAAATCCACTTACCAAAAATGTAGTAGCTCGCGTAGCTAAGCCCGGCCAGCAGCCCCCAGAAGACGGCGAGCGGTGAGATGGTGACGCCGCTCCCGCTGCCTTGCGACACCAGGACGACGCCGAGCATGGTCACACCGAGCAGGGCGAGCTTGCGGGGGGTGAGCGTTTCGCCGAGCAGCAGCCACGCGGTCACGGCCACGAAGGCTGGAGCGCTGTAGAGCAGGATAAAAGCGAGGCTGACGCCGCCGCTGTCGATTGCGAGGTTAAGTGAGGTGTAGAAAACGATCACGCCGAACACGGCGAAGCCCGCGAACGCGCCGAGATCGCGCCCGGCGTGGCCGGGTTGGAGCCTAAGCTGCTGGGTCGCGCCCGCGTGTATCACGAACAGCGCCCCGCCTAGAAGTGCGCGCCAGAACGAGATCTCTAACGCGCCGACGCCGGCGTTAAGGATGCTCTTGGAGAACAGGCCGATCAGCCCCCAGAGAACCGCTGCGGTAATAACGAATAGGTAACCTTTCACGGGCTCGAGCCTACCACCTCTCACCGTGCCGATTTCGCTTCACACCCAGCCACCTAGACAGACTCTATAGACAGGTTTACAGAGACAGGGCCACAGAGACAGGGCCGCGACGACCGTTCGTACCGCGCCGTCCCTCGTCTCTTACTCTTCTTGCAACGTAACCAGCTCTCGGAAACGCCGTTCGGGCAGCGCCGCGAGCAACGCCCCGACGATAATGAACGCGCCACCGATGAGGCCGAGAGGCGCGAGCCGTTCGCCGAACACTATCGCCGCGAGCCCCGCCCCGACGACCGGTTCGACGGTCAGCGAGCGAGCGCTCACGCTGACGCCTCGACGAATCGAAGGCCTCGAACGGTCAGGGCGAAGTCAAGGGCAGCGGATACGTCGACGTGGTCGCGAGCAGCACGAGCAGCAGCCACACGGTAGGGTCTTTGTCGCTAAAGTTGACGAACGGCAACAGCCCTAGCGCCCCGATCGGAAACACGAACGCGAAGATGGTGACGGGGGTGTAGCGGCGCAGCACCCACTTGCCGAAGATATAGTAGCTCGCGTAGCTAAGCCCGGCCAGCAGCCCCCAGAAGATTGCGGCGGGCGACACGGTAACACCGCTCCCGCTCCCCTGCGACACGAGCACCACACCGAACGTGGTGATGCTTAGCAGCGTCAGTTTGCGCGGGGTGAGCTTTTCGCCGAGCAGCAACCAGGCGGTAACCGCGACAAAGGCGGGCGCGCTGTAGAGCAGAATCACCGAGAGGCTGACCCCGCCGATGTCGATCGCGATGTTAAGCGACACGAAAAACACGATCACACCGAACGCGGCGAAGCCTATAAACGCGCCGAGATCGCGCCAGGGCGAACCCGGCTGGAGCTTGAGCTGCCCGGTCGCTGCGGCGTGAGCCGCGAACAGCGAGCCGCCCAGCAGGGCGCGCCAGAACGAGATTTCGAGCGCGCCGACGCCGGCGTTAAGAACCGTTTTAGAGAAGAGACCGAGCAGACCCCATAGAGCCGCCGCGAGACCGACAAGCAGGTAACCTTTCATGGGCTCGAGCCTAGCACCCTTCGAGCGTCCTGACCTAGGCCTTTACAAACAGTTTGCGCTCGAACTGGCTTAACAGCTCGTAGCCGTCTTCGCTCACCCGTACCGTCTCCGAAAAACCCATCGCCTGCTTGCCCGGCACGACGATCCAGGGGATCAGGTGAAACACCATGTTCGGTTCTAGTTCGCGGGTCTCGCCGGCGTGAAAGCTAAGCATGTGTCCCTCGCCCCAGTCGGGCGGAAAGGCGATCCCGATGCTGTAGCCCGAACGGCTAAGCTGGCGTCCGCCGAAGGTAGGGCAGCGGGCGCTAAAGATAGCCCGGCTGACCGCATCCACATCACAGACCCGGGCGCCTGGACGAACCGCGTCTAACGCCGCGTCGACCGCGTCGAGGACCGTCTGTGACGCCTGTTTGGTAACGTCGTCGGGTTCGCCGATCGCGACGGTGCGCATGATCGCCGAGTGGTAGCGGGCTTTGGCGCCGCCGACCTCGATAAAGACCGTGTCGCCCGCACTCGCGACCTGCCCCTTCCAGGTCGCGTGGCCGACCGCGCCGTGGCTGCCGATCGCGATAAAAGGCGACACCGACGGGTAATCGCTACCGGCTTTGTACATCGCGTAGTGGATTTCGGCGGCGAGGTCGTGGTCGCTGACACCCGGCGCGACCGCGTCGATCCCGGCCCGCACGCCCGCCTCCATCGCCCGGCTCGCGGCGCGCATCTTGTCGAGCTCGAGCCCCGACTTGATCAGCCGCAGCTCTTCGACGAGTTTGACGGTCGACGCGAACTCGGTGTGCGGACAGAGGCCGAACAGCTGGTCGCGCTGCGGCGCGGTCAGAAACCAGGAGTCGCGCTCGTAGCCGACGCGCTGGTGGTCGTAACCGAACTCTTTTAGCGCGTCGACGAGGCGTTCGATAGGGTCGGCGTCGTCGGGGTAGGGGCGGCTGAGCTCGAGCCACGTCATGGCCTGGATGCCGGTATCTTCGAGCACGCGCGTCACACTAAACGGCTCGCCAGACAGCGGCACCACGAGCGCCTGAAAGCTCGCAAAGCCGGTGGTCTGAAAGCCGGTCAGGTAAAAGATGTTTTCGGGCGTGGTCACGAGCAGCACGTCGATGGCGCGCGTCTGCATCTGCTCGCGCAGCGCCTGAAGCCGGTTCTGGTACTCGCCGAACGGAAAATCGAGATCGTCACGTGGACGCATAAAGACACACTCCTGTGCGCTGACCGAGGGGGCGCGGTAGGGCTAGGCTGCGGGGAAGACGGTGCGAGCGGTCGTTTCGTATAGGTTTTTGAAAACAGTGCTTGGTTGACAAAACTTTCGCCTTTAACTTAGGATTATGCAGGGATTGCGGGTCGCCGAAATCGCCACACATGAGCGGGACTTGAGCGCCGCGGCCGGAAGCGCTCGCTGCAATCTTCTGCCTCGGCCTACGCCTTTCGGCGCCCCTGGGCTCGCGGTCTGCGGTGACGGTTGCTTAAGCCCGCTCCGATGCGCGTTTTGGGGTGCGCGTGCCGGGGCGCTACCATAACCTTGCAGCCGCACCAGACCCCGGCTCCGAAACGTGCGCGGACAGCTTCGGGCCCTCAAGCGGCTTGGAAAGATGCTCGAAACGCTCGTGGTGGCGCTTACGGAGAACGCAACATAGACCGCGACGGTGTAATTTGTTGCGGGGCTCGAGCCCACCCCCCACCGACCTCCAGGTACGAGCACTCTTCGACCTACCCCGCCCCACGCAACCCCGTCCCACGTAACACCGTCACACGCAACACGTACGGCCCCGTCTCGGACGCCGTACCAGAAAGGAACCCCTTATGAAACAGCTACGGTTGTTTATCCCCGCCCTGCTCGTTCTGCTGATGGGCTTCGCGCTCGCGCAGAGCGAAACGCTAGAACGCGCCCGCGAACAGGGCTTTATCCGCGTCGGCTTCGCCAACGAAGCGCCCTACGCCTACGCGCAGCCTAACGGCACCCTGACTGGTGAAGCGGTCGAGGTCGCTCGCGCCGTGTTCGCCCGGCTCGGCATCGCCGAAATGGACGGCGTGCTGACCGAGTTCGGCTCGCTGATTCCGGCGCTGCAGGCGCGCCGCTTCGACGTGATTACCGCCGGGATGTACGTTACCCCGACCCGCTGCGAACAGGTCGCCTTTGCCGACCCCGAGTACAGCATCGGCGAGGGTCTGCTCGTCCAGGCCGGTAACCCCAACGCGCTCGTAAGCTACGAAGACATCGCCGCGAACCCCGATCTCCGCGTCGGTACCGGGGCGGGCTGGCTCGAGTACGACTACATGCTCGCGGTCGGTGTAAGCGAAGACCAGATCGTCACCTACCCCGACGGCCCCTCGGGTGTTGCGGGCCTCATGGCTGGGCGGATCGATGCCTTTACCGGTACCGGCCCGACCATGACCGACCTGCTCGCAAAAGCCCGTACCGACCAGATCGAGGTCGTCGAGGGCTTTCAGGATCCGATCATCGACGGCGAGGTTAGCCGCTCCTACGGCGCCGCCGCGTTTAGGCTCGAAGACGCTGCGTTCCGCGACGCCTACAACGCCGAACTGCAAGCGCTTAAAGACTCGGGCGAGCTCGCTGAGATCATCGCCGAGTTCGGCTTCGGCCCCAACGAGCTTCCCGGCGACGTGACCGCCGCAGAACTCTGTAGCGCCGAGTAAACCACCGTTCCAAACGTGCGGGCGAGCCGGTCCGCACGTCCTCTTTATTTTGTTGTGTCGCTCTATTTTTTTAAACACTTACGCCGTAGCAATTCCAGATGATGCTGCAACAATCACATCCGACGGATATTGGCGGTGACGCTTTGTCCGGAGCAATGTTTCGTAGAACTGCTAGCTTTTAGACGTTTACGTTGCCAGACGTTGCGCCCCCACCGTCCTAAGTTTCCTGTCCTAAGTCTCGCCTGAATCTATCGGGTCTGCTCAAACTGACGGGTGTGAATGCTGCTACAGAGCTTGTCGGCTGACCTAATCGACCCGCGCCCGAACGCGTTTCGAATCAAACCTCGACAACAAAACCTTGACAATCAAACCTCGACCTAATCAGGAGTACACCGATGAGCGAAGACCAGACACCGAAACCAGCCACCCTCGCGCTCTGGGCGGGCGAAGACCACTACCTCGTCGAAGGTGCGACCCAAGTACCGATCGTGAATAGCGTCGCCTACGGTTACCACGACATCGATGAGTGGCGCGACGTCGCGCTCGGGCGCAAGCCGGGCCACATCTACAGCCGGAACACTAACCCGACTGTGCGTGCGTTTGAAGATAAAGTGCGGCAGCTCGAAGGCGCCGAAGCCGCGACGAGCTTCGCGACGGGGATGGCGGCGGTCAGCAACACCCTCTTTACGCTGCTGTCGCCGGGCGACCGGGCGGTGTCGGTCAAAGACACCTACGGCGGGACGAACAAGATCTTTACCGAGTTTTTCCCCCGCTTTAACATCGACGTAACGCTCTGCGAGACGGTCGACCACGAACAGATCGAGGCGGAGATCGCTAAGGGCTGTCAGCTTCTCTACCTGGAAACGCCGACCAACCCGACCTGCAAAATTTTAGACATCGAGCGTCTCGCCGCTGCCGCTCACGCGGTCGGAGCGCTCGTCGTTATCGACAACACCTTCGCGACGCCGATCAACCAGAACCCGCTCGCGCTAGGCGTCGACCTGGTGCTGCACAGTGCGACCAAGTTTCTAGGCGGCCACGCCGACGCGATGGGCGGGGTGGTGTGCGGCAACAAAGAACATATCGAGGCGATCTACCACTACCGCGAAATTAACGGCGCGACGCTCCACCCCGAAGCCGCCTACCTGCTGATTCGCGGCCTCAAGACGCTGCCACTACGGATCCGCCAGCAGAACAGCAACGCCATGGCGGTCGCGCGCTACCTAGACGACCATCCGTTTATCGAGCGGGTTTTCTATCCGGGCCTCGAAGCCCACGTCCACCACGACGTCGCGGCGAAGCAGATGCACGGCTTCGGCGGGATGCTCAGCTTTCAGCTTAAAGGCGACTTCGACGCGGTGCGCACCTTCCTCCCCAAACTCCGCTACGCCCACCGCGCCGCGAATCTCGGCTCGGTCGAAACAGTCGTCGCGCCGCCCGCGACCGGTAGCCACGTCGAACTGACCCGCGACGAACGGGCCGCGATGGGGATCCCCGAAAGTCTGGTGCGCTACTCGGCGGGTATCGAAGACATCGACGACCTGATCGCCGACCTAAGCCAAGCGCTCGAATACACCGAAGCCCACCTCGGCGTACCCGGCTAGAACGTTTGGCAGGACGTGCTGCCGAGACGGTGCGTGTCGAGGTCTACCTATAAGAGCGCACCTGCCGTCCGAACCAACGTCTCTAACCGCGCCGTTTCTACCTGCTAGGAGGTCGCTGATGTCGTTTGACCTGTTGCCGCTGCTGCTACGCGGCGCCCGTATCACGCTGCTGCTCACGCTCGCCGGCGCGACGCTCGCGCTGCTGATGTCGCTGGTCGCGGGGTTGGCGCGTATGTCGACGAACCGCGTCGTGCGGAGTATCGCGGCGACCTACGTCGAGGTGTTTCGCGGCACGTCGGTGCTGGTACAGATGTTCTGGTTCTACTTCGCGCTGCCGCTTTTCGGGATTTCGCTGTCGGCCTTTACCGCCGGGACGCTCGCGCTCGGGCTAAACGTTGGGGCGTACGGCGCGGAGGTGGTGCGCGGCGCGATTCAGGCCGTCCCTAAAGGACAGACCGAAGCGGCTATCGCGCTTAACATGAGCCCCCGGTTGCGGATGCGCCGGGTGGTGTTGCCGCAGGCGTTCGCGATGATGCTGCCGCCGTTCGGTAACCTGCTGATCGAGTTGCTCAAGGCGACGGCGCTGGTGTCGCTCATCACCCTGCCCGACCTGACCTTTCAGGCGATGAGTCTGCGGATGACGACCGGGCGGACGACCGAGATCTTTGTGTGGCTGCTGGTGCTCTACTTCGTGATCGCGTACCCGTTGACGTTGCTGGTGAGGTGGCTCGAGCACCGCGTCACCGCCTACACGAAAGCTTAGGAGGCGCGCATGTTCGACCGCATCACCTTCGATTGGGACTGGGAGTACGCTTTTCAGATCCTCCCCCAACTGCTAGAAGCGACTATCGTCACCGTCCAGGCCACGTTTGTCGGCTTCGCGCTGTCGCTCGTGATCGGCCTGCTGTTCGCGCTAGGACGCCGCGCACCGCTCAAGCTCATCTCCTGGCCGGTCACCGCCGTGATCGAGTTTATCCGCAGCACGCCGCTGCTGGTACAGCTCTACTTCCTGTTCTTCATCCTGCCCCGCTGGGGTCTGTCGCTCTCGCCCTTTTTAGCGGGTGTGATCGGTCTAGGGCTGCACTACGGCACCTACCTCTCCGAGGTCTACCGCGCCGGCATCGACAGCGTGCCGAAAGGTCAGTGGGAGGCGGCTCGAGCCCTAAACTTCTCCACCATCAAAACCTGGCGTAACATCGTCCTCCCCCAAGCGATCCCGCCGATGATTCCGGCGTTTGGCAACTATTTTATCGTGATGTTTAAAGAGACGCCGCTGCTCTCCGCGATCACCGTCGTCGAACTGCTGCAGACCGCCAAGATTATCGGCGCCCGTTCGTTTCGCTACGTCGAACCGGTCACCCTCGTCGGCCTGATCTTTCTGCTGCTAAGCTACCCCGCCGCCATCGCGGTACGGAGATTGGAGAACCGCTTTGTCAAGCAACGCGCTTAAACCGCCCGGCGAGCGCCCCGCCGACGCTAGCCAGCCTGACTTTAGCAGACCCAAGGACGGCGCTATCGTCGAGTTTCGCAAGGTTCGCAAGGCGTTCGGCGACCTCGTGGTGCTAGACGACCTAGACTTTACCGTCGCGCCCGGCGAAAAGGTCGCCATTATCGGGCCGAGCGGCTCCGGCAAGACCACCATCTTGCGGGTGCTGATGACGCTCGTCGAACCCGACGGCGGTGAGGTCTACGTCGACGGTCAACCGCTCTGGCACATGGTCGTGAGCGGCCAGAAGAAACCAGCTAGCGAAGCGCACCTCCGCAAAGTCCGCCAGAGTATCGGTATGGTGTTTCAGCACTTCAACCTCTTCCCGCACATGAGCGTGCTCCGCAACATCACCGAAGCGCCGATCCACGTGCTCGGCAAGCCCCGCAAGGAGGCCGAGGCCAGGGCCAAAGAGCTGCTAGGGATGGTCGGTCTAGGCGACAAGCTAAGCGCCTACCCGTCGCAGCTCTCCGGCGGCCAGAAGCAGCGCGTCGCCATCGCGCGGGCGCTCGCCATGCAGCCCAAGGTGATGCTGTTCGACGAGGTCACCTCCGCGCTAGACCCCGAACTCGTCGGCGAGGTGCTAGGCATCTTGCGCCAACTCGCCCGCGAAACCGACATGGCGATGCTCATCGTCACCCACGAAATGGGCTTCGCCCGCGACGTCGCCGACCGGGTGGTCTTCTTTAACGCCGGACAGGTCGCCGAAGAAGCGCCCCCCGAAGAGCTATTCACCAACCCCCAAAACCCCCGCACGCAGACGTTTTTGAAGGCGGTTTTGGAACACTAGCCGCACCCAAAGCTACATTTTTCCGACGCTCCCGCACGAACCTGGGGGCGTCGGTCTTTTTTGCCTTCGCAGGGCAAAACGGCTGTGTTTGACGGAGGCTGTTTTCGTTGCATCCTGTCAGAGACGAGCATTCAGAGCACAGCAAAAAGAGTGTATGAATTTCTGAATAGACTGGATTGACGCGAGATTGACGCACCCTCTTGATAATTGAATCATCTTCAAAACGAAGATCAGTCGATAGAAAGGAGGCAAAAAACGCTACCGGCGATTCCATTCGAGTGTTGCAGAAATAGATAGCAAAATAATCTCTTGCTACTCCTAACGCAACATACGGCTAAACACGAAGTTCTGAGGGCACTCACGGTGAGTTCTCAAGATTCACGTTAGCGTTTCCGCAATCAACAGCTTGCAACGCTGTTCAGGAAGGTTAGGTGATCTATGCCAGAGTTCGTTGAAGTTTCTGGAGCGTCTTGGCTCAATGTCCGGACGCAGCGCGGTGTGGTTGAAGATGCCACCAAGATCGCGACTCTCAAAGAAGGGACAGTATTTGAGGTCGCCGAGTACCAAGACGGTTGGGCTAAGTTGGTTCTCGCTCGCGACGAACGGCTCGGTAACGAGGCGCTCTATGGCTGGGTTAACCGTAACTATCTACGGTCCCAATCCCAGTACCCTCCCTATCCCTCTGCGCAGGACAAGACTCTTAGCGTGGAAAACATCGTTGATGACTTACCGAAGCATGACACCAAGAGGTATCGCGAGCGCGATTTAGCTGACCTGGAAGCTCACATCGTTCACCACTCGGGAGTCTCTGTGATTCAGTCTCCTAAAAGGATTGCAGAGATCCACGTTGACAAGGGCTGGCCTGGCATCGGATACACTTTTTTTATCACTCCTAGTGGTGAAATCAAGCAGACCAATCACGTCAAGACCATGTCCTACGCGACTAAGAACCAAAATCACCGTTATCTCAGTACTGTTCTTCCTGGTGATTTTACCAACGGGAAGCCGACGAGTGAGCAGGTCTACGCACTTCGTTGGCTTCACCACAAGCACATTCCTGCGATTTTGGGTCGCAAGCTCCCTCTTGTCGGCCACAAAGAGGGCATCGGTCAGAGCACCTCGTGTCCGGGTGACCAGTGGGACTGGCGCAGGGACGTTGACGCCGAATAATTGACGGTTCGCTACCTAAGTTGATGACTCAGGGTGCAATGCATGCACCCTATTTCTTTTTTGCCTGTAAGATCCGATGGCCATTTTTCACGCACCCTGATTGAATGTGTGACTAGAATTTTGGACAGTTATGAATAGCTGCTCAACGGCTTACTAGTAAAATCCGTATATCAACTGGGGCGATTGACTTTTGTGGGAGCCCTATCGTATTCACCTTGAGGCTCGTATAGCCAAAAATTCAGCGGATTGGTTGGAATCCTTGTGTAGAGGCGTTGTTTTGTCTCTAAGCCTACCCCCATCTTCTTGTCTCTGCACATCCGATAGAAGTTTTCAAGGACTTTACATCGCACTCCAACGCTGTTAGAAAGCCTAGCAGGCGCCGCAAGCAATGAATCAAACAAGCCACCAATGTTCTGGCTAGCCAAGTATTGTTGATAGTCTTCATAGTGAGTCTGAGAAAATACGCTTAACCCTGCAAACAAATCCGCCACTTGAGTGATGGGCTGCTCGTGGGAGTGAACTTCTCTAAAATTGTAAACTCTATAGTATTCATCACTGAGAAAGTCTCGGCTAACGTTTGATAGAGGTTGATAATCTCGCTTGTTACCCGCTGCATTGAGGCAGTCATTAAGTATCTGCCAGTCAACATCGTTCTTTTCGTCGGGAAGGATTGTCCAAGTTGCTCCTCTACGGCGACGCTTCATCGACGCATTCAGTAGATGATAGAACATCCGCTCAAAATTTGATCGATCATCTCTGTTTTGAACACTATGGCGTGCGTCTTGAGTGTCCCAGACTACTACGTCGATGCGAACTTCGTGGCACTGCGCGGCTTCGATTACGAACGTGAGTAATTCAATTGCGCAGTCTTTATGTTTCTCGCTTGCCAGATCCTTCCATTTAAACTCTTTGATACTTCTGCTTTTGATAATGGTGCTCAGTCTTTGCTCAACGAGCGAAAAATACTTTCGTGAGACAGATAAAGCTGCAATCGACCTAAGGCGGCTACCAGTAACATAACTTTCATCGGTGAAAACGACATAGTCAGATTCCATTAAAGACGATTATACGGTAAATTCGGCAAGTGGCAACCCCACCATAAACATCTGCCATTTTTTGCTTATCCTGTAATTAATTGGGAGATGATATGCTGGTGTTCAGACTCTCAATGACTATTTCACCCAACTATTTCACCTTTAATATGCCGACGCTACGCGACATCTACCTCGCTCGGCAGCGCATCGCAGGAATCATCCGCCATACCCCGCTACTCCCCTCACCCAAGCTCTCTACACCCGACTACGAGGTGTTTCTCAAACTCGACTCGCTCCAGGACACCGGCGCGTTTAAGCTGCGTGGGGCGAGCAACAAGATCCTGAGCTTGTCGGACGAGGAGCGGGCTCGAGGCGTGGTCACGGTGTCGACGGGCAATCACGGACGGGCGGTGGCGTACGTGGCGCAAAAGCTCGGCATCCGGGCGGTGGTCTGTTTGTCGCACGACGTGCCGCAAAACAAGGTGGCGGCGATCCGGGCGCTCGGCGCGGAGTTAGAGATTGTCGGACGGAGCCAGGACGACGCGGAGGTGCGGGCGAAAGAGCTGCGTGACGACGAGGGGCTGACGTGGGTGCCGCCGTTCGACGACCCGGCGGTGATCGCGGGGCAGGGGACGTTAGGACTAGAGCTGCTGATCGACCTGCCCGACATCGACACGGCCCTCATCCCCCTGTCAGGTGGCGGTCTGTTCGGCGGCGTCGCCCTCGCGCTAAAATCTGCCGACCCTAACATCCGCACCATCGGCGTCTCGATGGAACGCGCTCCGGTCATGGTGAAGAGCCTCGAAGCGGGCGAGCCGGTCGAACTTCCCGAACAGGACACGCTCGCCGACAGTTTGCGCGGCGGCATCGGCCTAGACAACCGCTACACGTTCGCGTTAGCGCGGCGCTACCTAGACGACACGGTGCTGCTGAGCGAGGACGACATCGGGGCGGGGATGGCGTTTGCGTTTTACGAACACGGGGTGGTGCTCGAGGGTGCGGGCGCGGTCGGTATCGCGGCGCTGCTGCGGGGTAAGGTGGCGAACGTAGGCCGACGGGTAGCGGTGCTCGCCTGCGGACGTAACGTCGACCCGAACAGGTTTTTAGCGGTGCTCGCCCAGCACCCGCCCGAAACGTTCTCCTAGAAAGGAAGCCGCTATGAAGCTCACCGTATTGACCGAAGCCGACCTGCGTGCCTGCGTGACGCTCGACCGAGACGCGCTAGACGCCGTCGCCGACGGGTTTCGTAAGCTCGGCAGTGGCGACGTGACGCAGCCGCCGATTATGCGGGTGGACGTGCCCGACCACCACGGCGAGGTCGATATCAAGTCGGCGTATATCCGGGGGGTGGATAGCTTTGCGGTCAAGCTGTCGTCTGGGTTTTTCGAAAACTACAAGCGGGGTCTGCCGAGTGCGAGCGGGCTGATGATTTTGCTAAGCGCCGAAACGGGCGTGCCGCAGGCGCTGCTGCTCGACAACGGCTATCTGACTGACGTGCGTACCGGGTTGGCGGGCGCGATCGCGGCGGACACGCTCGCTAAAAAGGACGTCGACACCGTCGGAGTTATCGGTTGTGGGGCGCAGGCACGGTATCAGCTGCGGGCGTTGCGGCTGGTGCGGGACTTTTCGCGGGTGCTGGTCTACGGGCGGCAGCCGGACCGGGTGCGGGCCTATGCGGATGAGATGGGCGAGGTTTTAGGGGTGAGCGTCGAGCCGCAGGACGCCGAGACGGTGGTGCGGCGCAGCGACGTGGTGGTGACGACGACGCCGGCGACCGAGCCGGTGGTGAAGGCTGACTGGTTGCATCCGGGGTTGCATATTACGGCGCTGGGGTCGGATGCGGAGCACAAGCAGGAGTTAGAGGCGGAAGTGATGGCTCGAGCCACCCACATCATCTGCGACAGCCGCGCGCAGTGCGAGCGCCTAGGCGAGTTGCGAAGCGTCTACGCCGCCGGGTTGTTTGCCGAGGTCGGCGTGGTGTACGAACTCGGCGCGGTGTTAGGGACGTCGGTACGCCAGCACGACGACGACATCACCGTCTGCGACCTGACCGGGACGGGTGTGCAAGATACGGCCATCGCGCGGTTCGCGTTTGGGCGGGCGCGCGAGCGCGGGTTAGGCATGACGATCGACGCGTAGGGCTACGGGCTGCCGCGTAGGGTGCGGAGTTGCTCGAGCCACCGCAGCATCAGCGGCACTAGCGGGTTTTGTTCGGCGTAGACGATGTCGACGTGGGTGAAGCCGGGCAGGATGTAGCTGCTAAACAGCGAGCCCGCCCGGACGTTGCTGTAGGCGGCGAACGTCGCTAGATCGGGCACTAACCCCTTGGCCGCGCCGACCGCGAGGGTCGGCACCGTCACGTCGCGGTTCGGAATAAAGTCGGGTTCGTTGTCTAAGCTGATGTCGAACTGGGCGATGTCGAGCGCGAGCCGGAGCGGAAAGTACCACTCGTCGGCGTCGGTGTCTAGGGTGACGCGCGAGCGGGCGAACACGAGCGGGTCGACGGGCTCTTTATCGTTACTTGCGCCGTCGTTACCTGCGCCGTCGTCACCTGCGCTACGCTGCCAGCCGACGATCTGAAACCCTCGGGCGACGCCGGACACGGTGCGGTTGTCGAGGCCTTCGCGTCCGCCAAGCAGTGCGGCGGGAAGGTTGCCGGCGAACTCGGCACCGGTCGTTTCGCCCATCGCGACGCTAAACACCGGGGCGAGCGAATAGTCGTCGTCTGCGGTCAGGCCGAGGACGGCGAGGTTGGTGAGTGGGACGTCGAAGAAGCCGCCGGGGGAGGGGGTGGAGGGCTCGAGCCCCGCCAGCAGCGCCACCGTCATCCGTTGGGCCTGGCTTACCGGGTCGAAACCGAGCGCCGTCGCGTAGGGCACCCCCTCCCCGGCCATCAGCATGTCGCGGCTCGCCGCGATCCGCACCGGCCCGACCGACAGCCGCAACGCGTCGCCGAACGCCCCGCTCCGCCCGAGCCCGCCGTCGATCAGGATCAGACCGTCGATGTAGTCCTGTCCGACTGTGTCGCCAAAACGGTAGGCCGCGTAGAGCCCGACCTGGCTCGCGCCGAGCGAGTAGCCCGCCAAGTAGACCGTGTCGCTGAGGGCTCGAGCCGCCAGAATAACCTCGTGAAGATCGCGCAGATGGACGCCGATCCCCCAGTCGCGCAAAAACGGCACTTCCTCGGCGCTTAGCGGCTGAAACCCTGTCGGCGTGCCGACGTTACGGACGTAGTAGTCGTAGGCGATGGTCGGATCGCGCCGTTCTAGGCTCGCGACGAAGGCGCTGCGGTCTTCGAGCAGATTGGCCCGCCGGTCGAGAACCCACACCTCGAGTCCGCGCTGACTCGCGACCAGCTGCCGCGCCAGTACGTCGAGGATCGTCGCGCCGCTAAACAGACCCGGCACCATCACCAGCACAGTATCGGGCACCAGCACGGTGTCGGAGGCGTTTCCGACAGGGGGTTGTCGGTAGTAGCGCGTGTAGAGGGCGCGGTTGTACGCTTCGGGCGTGTTCGGCGCCGGCCCGCTCGGTAGCGACACGTACTCGGTGCGCACCGATCCGGGCGATATCTCTAGAACGGCGGCGTCTAGCACGATGTCGCGTTGGATGGTCGGAATCGGCAGACAGCCTAGTGGCAGCGCCGCGAGGAGCAGCAGTGCGAGGAGCGTGCCGCCCCGGCCCCGGCGGATAAGAGTCATAGGCCTAGCCTAGACGCTAAAACTTGAGCACGCGGTAGTCGAGCCGCTCTTCGGAGAGGATCATCTCGAAAAACTGGTGGTGCGCTAACGCGTCGATCATCGCGAAGCGGTGCTTTTTGTCGACGTAGACGCCGTCCTTCATGACCGTGTGGCCGTAGACGCCGAAGCGGTGGCCGGCCTGCTCGACGTACTCGGGTTTTTTGTACCACCAGTGTTTGGGGTCGCTGTCGTGATAGAAAAAATCGTCGAAGAACTGCATGCCCGGCAACGGCCCGGCGTGGGCGAACTGCACGTCGTAGAAGATCTTTTCGCGCGGAAAGCCCCGAATCCATTCGCGCAGGTCGTCGGGGATAGCGATGCCGCCCTTCTCCTCGTCGAACTCGTTGTGCTCCAAACCGCCCCGCGTGCTCAGCTTGTACTTGTGATCGAGCGCGTCTTCGTCGTGGTTGCCGAGGATCACGGTGACGTTGCCCTGCGCGGCGTCGACATAACTTTTAAAGCGGTAGAGTTCGCGGAGCTGCGCTTTGGCGGCGCGTTTTAACTGTTCGGGGTCGTGCGGGTCGTAGTACTCTTCGCCGACGACCTGGGCGTAGCTGTCGAAGTCTTTGTAGTGGACGAGATCGCCGATCATCACGATCTGAAAGCGCCCCTCGACGACCGGCGCGGTCGGACGGCACATCTTGTCTGCTGCGAGCGCCGAGCGCAACGCCCGCCACACCTCGGCCCACTGACCGTGCACGTCCCCTATCGCAATGACCTTGATCATCGGCTGTCCCTTCCGGCCTCAACCGATCCGGCCCCAACCGACAGCCCGCGTCCGCGCGTACCCGGTAGCGTGGCGTCTAGAGTGTTCGCGCGCCGCTCGCTGCGATTCGCGATCCTCCTCACGAGGGGGTCGCCTCTTTGTAGAGCTGACGAAGTTTGCTGTAGAGTTCGCGCGCTTCGGCGGCGTCGCGTCCGTAACCCCCGTACGCGCTGACGAGCTTGGCGACTTCGAGCCCCAGCCCCTCGCCGCTAAGTCTTGTCGACGAGCCGGTCTATCGCCTGCTGTCCCGTAGACTTCTGCAGCGCTTCGGCGGGCAACTGCGGTACCTGCGGTTCGGGCGAGACGAGTTCGGGTTCGTAGAGGATGGTGTCGTTGTCGGGGTCGTAATCGACCCAGTAGTGGGCGCTCGTGTCTGCCGGAGGGCGCAGCCCTAGCTGTTCGGTAGCGTAGACAAAGGCGTCTTCGGCAGCGGTTTCGGCGCCGCGCCCGGCTAACGCGACGACCACCGACCTGCTGACACCTTCGGCGTGTACGGTGCAGACGAGCGCCTGCTCACCGACCGCCTGGTGGGCGCACGACCAGCCCGCGAGGGTAAGCACGGTGTCGAGCCGGGTACGCACCGCCTCGGGCCGGAGCTGCGGCCTAACCCGGGCGCTACGCTGGTCGGGTGCGCGTTCGACGATGCGCCAGGTAAGCGCTTGGGCGGAAAACGGAGCGGCGAGTCGTTGCCAGGTCGTCTCTATCATTAGAATCGAGTATACCAACCCGTTACCGTCACTGCTGTCGACAACGTCGCAGCGGCACCGTCATGATATCTGCTAGCGTTTGACCTGGCCTCGCACACAGCCCGGACTAACGCCGACGAACACCACGAAACGTCCTGCTGTTTAGGCGCCGTTGCAACCTAAACAGCCGCTTTCGCAAGCGTTTTCTAAAGCGCCGCCTAAGCCATTTAAAGCGCAACGCCCCCCTTCGAATAGTGTTTCTGGCGGCATCCGGGTCGATGTTTTCTGTATGGCTAAAGTCTGACGTCTGGGGCGCTGCGCCGATTTCGCTCGTTTTGTTGTTGTGGTTGCCGTTTAGAGAGATGATCGTCCAGCCCTGCCGCTCCTGTTCGTCTGCGCTGCCAAACTCGTCGTCGCTGATGTATTCGAGCAGGTCAACAATCTGTACAGGTTTGCCGGTAAGCAACCGCAAACCGCGAATAACCGCGTCGAGCCCTTTAAGGCTCGGTGTACGGCTGCCGCGAACGTAGTGGTAGATGGTCTGGGCGTCTAGATCGGGGACGTTAAGGCCGAGCCGATAGGCACTAATTTCATGCTCTTCGAGAAATTCTCGTAAGCGAAAACGAAGCATATCACTTTTAATAATAAGCGTTCAGACCATACAAATAATACTATACGTAGAGTTGATTAAAAGTGCTTTGGTGATTTGATGTACTTTTGGTATACTATTTTTTCGTGCTGTTTTTGTAAATAATGGTTAGTTACCATAGTTTTGCGTCAGTGTTTTTGTCAAGGCCAATAAAATCTGTTGGTTTATGGTCGGATGTTGAGGGTAGGCGTTGGAGATGAGTGTTGGGGGTGAGTGTCGCGTGTCACAGCGAATAGAGCAGACAGCTGCTTACTACATTACGCTCTCTCTCGCTTTATCTGTACGCTTTGTCGAGCAGCCGGTGGGCGGTTCCGAACACGTGTACAAAATGATATAAATGCGATTTTCGCAATGTGTTTTTTTGGTAAAGTCTTTTTAATGACGCGTTGCCGACCACAGAAGTCTGTAACGTCGCTCGGTCGGTCCGTACATGACGCTCGGTAGAAACGGCTTTCATCTTTACCTACCTGTTAGCGCCGAAACAACAACAAACATCGTGTCGAAGTAGTGAGGGTAGGTGTATCCGGATAGTGAGCACAACGTCGCCAGAGAAGTTGGCAAAATCTTACAAAGCGATAGATGGAGTCGATGTGAGCAGAGTAGTGTTTGCGGGGCTTGTGGCGCTCGGTGCGAGTCTGTTGGCGGGAGGGCTCGAGCCCCTCCTCGGCGCGGCCACACATACGCTCGTCGCGCTGGTCGTCGTGTTGGTAGCGGCGCTATTCGGAACAGTTTACGGTGCTGTCGCTCTGATAACGGCGGCAGTCGCGGCGTTCGCCGCCCTTCTGGCGCCGCCGTCACTGTTACAGGTGGTGCCGTTTGTGACTTTGCATGGCTACGACGCTCTGCTCGTCGAACTGCTCGCACTAGGCGCTGTGGTGGCGGTGGTGGGGCGGTTGCAGCACCAGCTTAGCGAGGCGCGGGCGTACAGTCAACGGCGCGAGATGCTGCTGCAAAACCTCGTCGACGCGATGCCCGCACCGGTCGCAGCGTTTGACGACGACAACCGTTACCTGGTCGCGAACCGGGCGCTTGCGAAAACGTTGGGGCTCGAGCCCTCCGACATGATCGGTCGTAGCCACGACGAGGTCGGTGGTTTTCGGACTTACCTCTCTCCTGATGTCAAACAGACGCTGCGCAGCGAGCGGCAAGAAGCCGACAAGGTCTACAGCATCCTCGACTTTCCGATTCGTGACGGTGCCGGCAGGCCGCAGGCGCGGGGTGTGATGGCGTTCGATATCACCGAACAGCGCCAGCAAGAGTTGCGGCTCCGCGACAGCGAGGCGCGCAACCGGGCGCTGCTCGACGCGATCCCCGACGCGATCGTCCGGCACGACGCCCGGGGCCACTACCTAGAGATTGTTCCGCCCAAAACGTTTCGCCTGGTCGATACGCTGCCGAACCTCGTGCGTGCGGACGGCACAAAGACGGGCATCGATGATGTACTGCCCGAAGACGTCGCCCGAGGCTTTCGAGAGCATCTTCAACGTGTCTTAGCGATTGGCGGCATCCAGACCCACGAATACGTCGTCATGGTCGACGGCACGCCGAGCTACCGCGAAGCGCGTACGGTCGCGGTAAACGAGTCGGAGACGGTTTCGATTGTTCGTGACTTTACCGCACAGAAAAAGCAGGAGTTACGGCTCCGCGACAGCGAGGCGCGCAACCGGGCGCTGCTCGACGCGATGCCCGACGGGATGGCGTGTTACGACCGGGAGGGGCGCTACCTAGACGTGCGTGTGCCGAGCGACCTCGAACCGATCTACCCCGCCAACGAACTGATCGGGCGGCGGCTAAGCGATGTAGGACCCCCCAACATCGTTCGTGGCTTTATGAAACGGCTCGAGCACGTCTTCACAACTGGAGAGCGGCAAACTTACCGCTACACCCTCACACAAAACGGTAAGACTCGTCACCGCGAAGCGCGCACGGTCAAGATTAACGACAACGAAGCACTCTCGATTGTCCGCGACATCACCGAACAGACCGAACAGCAGCGGGCACTGCGCGACAGTGAAGCGCGCAACCGGGCACTGCTCGAAGCGAT
The DNA here is from genome assembly GCA_034521635.1 of Trueperaceae bacterium. Classification (GTDB taxonomy): domain Bacteria; phylum Deinococcota; class Deinococci; order Deinococcales; family Trueperaceae; genus JAXHMC01. The sequence goes on from JAXHMC010000023.1 coordinate 20,246, forward strand.
TCCCGACACTATCGTCGTGTTCGACAAAGATCTGCGTATATCCGAGGTGCGAGCGCCCAAAAGCTACACGCTGTTGCGTGACATCACCAGTATTCTCGGCAAATGCCCCGAAGAGCTAACCGATGCGGTGATGGCGCAGCGCTTTCGTGAGACGCACCAGCGCGTGCTCGCGCAGGGCGGTGTCGGACACGTCCAGGAAAAGGTCGCCGTCGAGGGCAAAACGGTCTATCGCGATCACCGTATCACCAAGATCGACGACAACGAGACCCTCGCGCTCGTCCGCGACATCACCGAACGGACCGAGCGAGAACGCGCTCTGCGCGACAGTGAAGCGCGTAACCGGGCGCTGCTAGAAGCGATTCCCGACGGAATCGTCGTGTTCGGTAGCGATTGCCGGATGCTCGAGGTTAGAGCGCCTAAAGACTTTGTGCCGATCAACACGCCCGATAGGCTGGTGGGCCGCTACCAGCACGAGTTAAGCGACGAGGCCACGGCGCGGGCGGTCGAAGCGGCGGTCCGAAACGTTTTGCAGCAGGGCGGGGTCGAACGGGTCGAAGAGGGCAAGCTGAGCGTCGAGGGTGTTACGGTGTACCGAGACTACCGGATCACCGCTGTCAACGAGCACACCGCGCTCGCGCTCATCCGCGACATCACCGACCAGAAGTGCTACGAACAGTCGCTGATCGAGGCCGACAAAAACAAGAGCCGCTTTCTGGCGATGATGAGCCACGAGCTGCGCACCCCGCTCACGTCGGTGATCGGCTTTGCGGAGATTCTGCTCGATCGTTTTCCGGGGCCGCTTAACGACCAGCAGGCCGAGTATGTTACCTACATTCACGATTCGGGCCACCACCTGCTGTCGCTGCTTAACGACGTGCTCGACCTCTCGAAGATCGAGGCGGGAGGGCTCGAGCTCTCCCTAGAACTCCTCTATCCGACCGAACTCGCCCGCAGCGTCCTCGCCATTCTCAAGGAGAAGGCCCACAAAAACGGCCTCACTCTACGCACCGACTTTCCCGAACAGTGCGCGCCCCTGCGCGCCGACGCCCGCAAGCTCAAGCAGATGCTGTTTAACTACCTGTCTAACGCCGCGAAGTTTACACCGCCTGCCGGAACCATCACCCTGCGCATCGAAGAGACGCCGGACGAAGTCCGCTTCGAGGTTTGCGACACTGGCCTCGGCATCGCCCCCGAAGATCAAGACAAGCTCTTCAAAGCGTTTTCGCAGATCGAAAACTCCGAACAGCACCGTCACCCCGGCACCGGCCTCGGCCTCTCGCTCGTAGAGAAGTTTGCCGAGCTGCACGGCGGTCGGGTCTGGGTCGAGAGCACGGTCGGAGCGGGGAGCACGTTTGGCTTTTCGGTCGCTCGCAATCTCGGTCACGAAACGAACTGACGAAGCCCGTTTTAGAAGGCAGCGTTTTAGAGGAGCGGCTCTCCGTCGCCGGGCTGTTTAGGAGCGGCTAAGAAGCTCGTCGCGGAGGCGGTGTTTTTGAACTTTGCCGAGGGCGTTGCGGGGCAGTTCGGTGACGTGGTAGACCCGGCGGGGTTTTTTAAAGCTCGCGAGCGTGTCGCGGCAGAGTGCCTGTACTTCTTCTAAGCTGATGTCGGCTAGGCTAGCGTTCCCGACCACCGCTGCGACCACGATTTCGCCGAGGTCGTCGTCGGGCAGGCCGAGCACGGCGACGTCGGCGATGGCGGGGTGCGTCCCTAACACCTCTTCGATTTCGCGCGGATAGACGTTAAACCCGCCCGAAATAATCAGCTCTTTGGCCCGCCCCGACAGATAGTAGTAGCCGTCCGCGTCGCGGTAGCCGAGATCGCCGGTCTTGAACCAGCCGTCCGCCGTAAAGCTCGCCTGGGTCGCGCCGGGGTTGCGCCAGTAGCCTCGTGATACATTCGGCCCACATAGTTGTACTTCACCGGTTTCGCCCTCGCTAAGCACCGCGCCGCTCTCTATGTCAGCGATACGCACCTCGACGCCCGCGAAGGGCAGGCCGACCGAACCGGGTTTGCGCTCGCCGTGGTAAGGGTTGCCGGTGTTCATCACCGTTTCGGTCATCCCGTAACGTTCGAGGATCCGCAGGCCGAACACCCGTTCGACGTCGGCGTGGCGCTGCGGGCTAAGCGGGGCGGAGCCGGACACGAGCAGGCGGAGGCGGTCGGGTGGGGTTGCGAAGGGGTGGTCGGCAGCTTCGGCGACGAGGCGGGCGTACATGGTCGGGACGCCGAAAAACATGCTGACGGTGTCGCGACGTAGGCAGTCGAGGACGGTCGGCGCGTCGAAGCGGCGGTGGAGGGTGAGGCTCGAGCCCCGCATCACCGTCCCGTGCAGCCCCACCCCGAGGCCGTGCATATGAAACAGCGGCAGCACCAGCAACAGGTCGTCGTCCGCCGTCCAGCCCCACGCCTCCGTCACGGCGGCGCTGTTGCTACAGAAGTTGCCGTGGCTAAGCATGGCGCCCTTGCTCCGCCCGGTCGTACCTGACGTGTAGCCGATCACGGCGAGGTCGGTCTGGGCGAGCGCGACCGGATCCGGCTGTGGATCCCCCGCCGCGAACGCCGCCCACCGCGTTAGGTCGGTGCCGAAATCGTGGTCTAGGACGAGGGTGCGTTCGACGTCTACGCCAGCGACGCGTTCTTGTCCGGCGCGGTCACAGACCAGAAGGCGCACTCCCGCATCGCCGATGATGTGTTCGACCTCGGAACGGGCGTAGCGGGTGTTGACCGGTACGACGATGCCGCCCGTCCACAACACGCCCAGGTAGCTCGCGATAAATGACGGCGAGTTTTCGAGGTAGAGGGCGACGCGGTCGGCGGGCTCGAGCCCCCCCGCTACGAGCGCCCCGGCGACCCGCGCGACCGCGTCGTACATCTGCGCGTAGCTGTAGTCGCGCCCCTCAAAGCGGACAAAACGTTTGTCGGGTGTCCGTTGCAGCACGTCTACAAACGCCTGCGGTAACGACGGCGGATGCGTTACCATAGCGGCTTAGCGGTCGACTTATCGGCACACGCCGTAGCTGTATTCGCTGTACGCGACAAGGTCGTAAGCGGTGGGGTCGTAAGCGGTGGGGTCGTAAGCGACGGGGTCGTACGGTCGGACGTCTTCACAACGTCCAGCATATCCCGGCGTGCCGGCGTGCCGCGACCCTACCCCCTCTGCCCACCGTCAGCCCGCTCGCCTTACCGCGCCACCACCGCCATCACCGCAGCATCATCTGGAGGAGTTCTATGAATCGCTGGTCGCCAACCGCTAGCTATCTGTCTCTGTCCGTCGCCGCCTACGCCGCGTGCGCCGTCCTCGCCTGGCTCGCCCCTAACCGGGTCGAGTCGGGGCTGCCCCTGGTCGTTATCGGCCTGGTCGGGCTGCTCTTTATCGGCGCCCTCTACCACCTCGGCGACGCCCTGCGAGAGACCGGTGACGAGGCTACCTCTGCGGGCTCGAGCCGCTTCTGGGGGACGGTTGTCGCGGCGCTCGGTCTGAACCTCGGGGTAGCTCTGCTCGGTGCGCTGTTCGGCCTACCGGCCCTGTTCGTAGCCGCGCCGTTCGTCGCTATCGCGGTAAGCACGCTGCTGCACGCCGCCGGCACCCGGCACGCGGCGATGCTCGCGGCGATGGGCGTCTACATCGTCTGTACGCTCCTCGCCAACTTTACCTTCGATACCTTTATCGAGCTGCCGCTCTACGGGATGCTCTCGGTCGGGACGCTCTTTTTCGGCATCACCTTTACCCAGCGCGACCGCGTCCACCGCTACGGACGCAGAAACGTCTACCTGATGATCTTCGCCGCCGCGCTAGGCAACCTCGCGCTGTCGCTCTACCTCGGCATTCCGCTCCGCTTCTTGGCGGCGGGCTTTCTAGCGATTATCCTCGCCGAAGCCGCCGACACCGAGGTCTATCAGCGGCTGCTAAAGCGAAACTGGTGGGTGCGCGTAAGCACCTCGAACGCGGTCAGCATCCCGCTAGACTCGATCATCTTTACGGTGATCGCGTTTGCCGGTACCTTTAGCGTCGCGACGATGAGCGAAATCGTCTTCGCCGACATCATCGCCAAGACGGTGGTCGGGCTGCTCGCGGCGTTGCGGCTCGTCCGTCATCACGCGGTCGCGCCGGTGCCGAGCGTCTCTAAAGCGTAAGTACGATGCGATGCGTCGGCGGTGCCGAGTGGGGGGCTCGAGCCCTGCCAAAGCGCCACTCACCGCGAACCTCGGTCGCCACAGGGGTACAGGTTACGGTCTACGGCAGAGGTTTTGCCTTAGCGTGTGCGTAACGACCTCACGAAAGGGAAGGTATTACTATGGCTGATAACATGAACGAACAAGATAAAGTTGTCGAAAAAGAGCGCACCACGTTTGTCGACTTGGGGATGGCGCTCTACGAACGCCTAACCGGTCGCGGCGCGGCGATCAACTACGAGTTTAAAAACATGACCGTCGAAGTCCCGCGTGACACCGGCTCCGACTCTCCGCGCGCGACCTGGAAGCTCGACGGCACGCTGCGCATCACCACCGACGAGCAAGGCTAGCTGCCGAGGTCATGTCACTTAACGTTCGGGCCGAGCTTAGCCTTAGCGTTGACGGTCAGACCGCGACCATTCGCGGCGCTGGCCGTCGCGTTCGTATGGAGATGTCGGACACGAGCATGTTGCGGCAGATTCGTAAGACCGATATTCCGGGCCTCGAAAAGTTCGGCAACATGCCGCCGCTCACCGACATCCCCAAGATTTTGGCGGGGGAGGGCTTAACCCTAGACATCGCCGATCACCGGGGCGTGCTGCTTACCCTCGGCGCCGAGGCAGACGAGCGCGGCTGGTGGATTCCGTTCGTCGGTCGTATCGAACACTTTTCGTTGGGCGGTATACGCGCCTTCGTCCGGCTTATCTTTCACGGCTAACCCCCGCCAAGGCTTCGCTAAAATTTAGACGACGGAAGGCACCAAGCACGTTTCTTGATGCCTTTTTTCGTGTTGTTGACGCGCGCCGCTAGCTCGCCGACAGCGCTTTGTGTAGGGATCACCTCTATGTCGTTTCTAAAAAACCGCCTTCAGTGACCCCGAAAAAATGACGAAGGGTCTAGTGCAAGCACCATTCATCCAAATCGTAGGGTGCGCCATGCGCACCGCACTACCACCAGCACCCGTATTCGCCACAACGAGCGCACCGCAGAATGCTTTTCGCCCAGCAGGATCAACGCGACGTACAGAAGCCAGCCTAGTATAAAAGCCGGCCTCTAAAAACTGTCTTCAAACCGTGACCTCGAGAAAAGATGACGGATCTACAGAGACGTTTCGACCGCGTGGGCGAGGGCGAGGGTAAAGCTGTCGCTGTGGGCGCGGGTCGCGATCATCAGGCCGATCGAGAGGCCGTCGCGGCTGGTCGCGCAGGGGACGCTGACGGCGGGCTGGCCGAGCACGTTAAAGAGGGTGGTGTTGCGTAAGCAGGCGGCGTTGGCCCGGAAGTAGGCGTCGTCGTCGGCGAGGCTCGCGATGTGCGGCGGCAAGATAGCGACGGTCGGCGCGAGCAGGGCGTCGTAGGGTTGGGTCGCCCGGTCGAACTCGCGGCGGATACGCTGGCGTCCGTAGACGAGTTTGAGGTAGTCGCTCGCGCGGGCGTCTCGGTGGCGGAGGATGCGGGCGGAGACACGGGGGTCGAGGTGCTCGAGCCGCTCCTCCAACAGCTGTTCGTGAATCACGAGCGCCTCGTGCGCCGCAAAACTCCCGTATGTCTGGTACAGCGCAGAGATCTCGTCTAACAGCGGCAGTTCGGCGACGTCGATGGTAGCGCCGAGGTCGCGTAGTCGTGCGCAGGCCCGCTCGAAGGCCGTCGCGACTTCCGGGTCGAGGTCTGCTTGAAACACCGTGGTCGGAGCTAGAAAGCGCTGCCCCGCGAGCGAGGTCGGGACGAACTCGGCGTGATCCTTGCCGGCCAAGGCCCGCCACAGGTGAAACGCGTCTTCGCTGTTGCGGGCGATCGGCCCGAGGGTATCGAGCGTAGTCGAGAGCGCGACGCAGCCGTCGGTCGGAATGTCGCCGTCGGTGGTTTTAAGGCCGACGAGCCCGTTAAACGAGGCCGGAATCCGCACCGAGCCGCCGGTGTCCGAGCCGATCGCGGCGCAGGCGAGCTGACTCGCGACGGCGACCGCCGAACCCGACGACGACCCGCCCGGAACCCGCGACGCGTCGAACACGCAGCCGGGTGTGCCGAAGTGCGGGTTGATGCCGATCCCCGAAAAGGCGAGTTCGGTCATGGTGGTCTTGCCTAAAAACACCGCGCCCGCCGCGTCGAGCCGGGCCGCAGCGGGGCAGTCCTGATCGGCAGGGGGGAGGTCTAGACGGGCGCTCGATCCCGCCGCCGTCACCTCTCCTGTAGTGTCCATCAGGTCTTTTAACGCGATTGGAATCCCCTGTAGCGGCCCGATGTCGACGCCCCGGTCAAACAGGTCGTCGGCGCGTTTGGCCTGTGCGAGCGCCCGCTCGGCCATGATTATCCGGTAAACCGGCCCGACCTCGGTAGCGCCGAGATAGGCTTGGGTGACGTCGCTCGGGCGCAGGCTGCCGCTCCGGTAGGCGGCGGCGAGGTCGACGAGGGAGAGTGCGCGAATGTCCTGAGTCATAACGGATAGCTAACCATATTTTCGCCTCCCGAGTCGGTCTACCAAGTTGGTCTACGAGTCGGTCTACGAGTCGGTCTACGAGTCGGTCTACAAAGAAAAATCCCCGCCACTTGGACGAGGACTTTTTTGGCTCGGCGGGTAGGGATCGAACCTACGACCGATCGGTTAACAGCCGATTGCTCTGCCGCTGAGCTACCGCCGATTACGCGCTTGGAGGGGGTGTCCCTTCCGAAGCGACATCCATGGTAACAGAGCTTTTCGGCCTTGGCAACCCCCCAGCCAACATCCCGACATCGTTTAGCCGAGGGGTTAGTCGACCCGCTCTAAAGAGGGGTTAGTCGACCCGCTCCAGATAGGTGTAGCCGACGAGTTCAGCGTCGTAGGTTTCGAGCAGTTCGTCGCCTTCCTGCTGGCTAAAGGTGTCGTTGTCGACAGCGCGGGCGATCGTGTCGGCGAGTTTGGCGTGCAGCTCGGTCGCCTGGTAGCCCATGTTTTCGATGACGCGGCGCGCTTTCTGGCCTCTGACGAAGAGCTCGAGCCCATACTCGCCCTCCCCCTCGATCCGGATATGCGCCTCGTTCACCCGCCCGAACAGGTTGTGTGCGTTGGCGAGCACGTCCTGATAAGCACCCCCTAAAAACACCCCCAAATCGTACGACTCGCCCGGCTTTAGCGTGTGCAGCGGCAGCGTCGCCTTGACGTCGCGCAGGTCGACAAACTTGTTGATCTTACCGTCGCTGTCGCAGCTAATGTCGACGAGTGTCGCTTCGCGGGTCGGGCGCTCGTTCAGGCGGCTGAGCGGCGTGATCGGAAAGAGCGCCCCGATCGCCCAGTGGTCGGGCAGGCTCTGAAACAGGCTAAAGTTGCAGACGTACTTGTCCGCCAAAAACTTGGGCAGGTCTTCGAACTCGTCCGGGATGTAGTCGAGGTCGCGAACGACCTTGGCGACCCTGACCAGAATCTGATTAAAGAGGTTTTCGACGTGTGCCCGCTCGAGCAGGCTCAGGTAGCCGAGGTCGAAGAGGTTGTGCATGGTGTCTTTGTTACCGACCGCGTCGTAGTAGGCCTCGCGGTAGTTTTTGATGCTGACGGTCGCGAGCAGTTCGCGCATGTCGGCGATCAGCGCGTGGGTTTCGCCCGGCAGCTCCGGAAGTGACAGCGTTTCGACCGTCGGCCCGAGCGTGCCGATGACCGGCAAGACTGCGACCGCGTGGTGCGCGGTAAGCGCCCGCCCCGACTCACTCACCACGACTGGGTGCGGCGTGCCCGTATCCTTACAGACTTCGAGGATGGTGTAGACCACGGTGTCGGCGTACTCTTGCAGGCTGTAGTTTGCCGACGCGTAAAACGTCGTTTTGCTACCGTCGTAGTCAACCGCTAAGCCGCCGCCGACGTTAAGGTAGCGTACCGGCATGCCGAGTTCGCGCAGTTCGACGTACGTCTGTGACGCCTCGCGCACCGCGACCCGAATCTTGCGGATGTCGGTCAGTTGCGACCCGACGTGGCAGTGCAGCATCACGAGCGCGTCCGGCATCCCTAAACTCCGCAGCCGCTCGGCGGCCTTGATCACCTCGGTCGCGTTGAGGCCGAACTTGGCATCGTCACCCCCGGATGCCTCCCACTGCCCCGAACCGCGCGCGTGCAGCTTAAAACGGATGCCGATCGCCGGTTTGACGCCGACTTCGTCGCTAAGACGCAACACCCGCTCTAACTCGCCGTATTTTTCTAAGGTGATGACGACATTCTTGCCGAGCCGCCGCCCCCACAGCGCGAGCCGGATAAAGTCGTCGTCCTTAAAACCGTTACAGCAGAGCAGCGCGTCCGGGTGGATGTCCTGCGCCAAACAGAGCGCGAGTTCGGCCTTGCTGCCCGCCTCTAGGCCAGTCCGGTAGGGTGCGCCGTACTCAGCGATCGATTCGACCACCACGCGGCGCTGGTTGACCTTGATCGGAAAGACGCCTTGGTAGTGGTTCTGGTACCTGAACTTCTGCGCCGCTTCCTCGAAGGCGCCGTTTAGCTTGCCGAGTCGGTCGGCGAGGATCTGCGGAAAGCGCAAGATAAGCGGCAGCGCATGACCCTGCGCGCGCAGATCCCGAACGATACGCGGAATCGATACACTCTCGCCCTGCTCGCGCGCCGCAACCCGCATATCGCCGTCGTCGCCGACCAGAAAATACCCACCACCCCAGTACGGGACACCGTAGGTCTCGCTCGCTTCCTGAGTGCTAAAACGGTTGACGTCTAAAATCTTGCTCAATGTCTGGAGCCTCCAAGGCGTGTCTTTAAGTCGTCGAGAAACTTTAGTTGTTAAACGCAGCCAACATCTAACGCGGCCAAACGTCCTCTAGCGCATCACAAAACCCGCGTAGAATCCGCGCCGAACACATTAGCACCGAATACACTAGCCCGGGCGGATTAGCCCTGTCATGGACAACTTTCATGGACAACCTGTCGAACGTCTTCTGCCTCCTCACTACGAAAATGCTCCGAGGACACCCTGTCCGAAGAACATCTGGTTCGAAAACCTGAACGGAAACTCTGTAGAAGGAGACTCTGTACATAACGCGCACATGCTACGTTCTGCAATCCGAAGCGGTTACCCAAAGCCAGAAATCTGTGCCGACCGCGAAAACTTCGGTTAAACGCCGCAGTATTTTCTCGCCTAAAGTAGCACGGTTGGCCGCGCCAAAACGTTCCGCGCCGTGCCTTTGTCGGGTTCTCGCTCGGAGCCTTCTTGCTCGCTAGGTGCTGGCACAGCTGGTTGCTTACGCTTCAGGCACAACCGACTGTAAAAGCCTACAAACCTGTCGCGGCGGTGTCGCTTGTCGCTTATTCTAAAGACACAGCAAACATCCGGTCTGACACTTACCTCTGTATCCTAATCGGCTAGATCGACTGTTTAGGGTTACACCTCTAGGCCTAAGTATGGTTTAATAATGCAAATCTCCACAACTGTACGGAGAGACTTGAGTTAAGGAGGCCCCGCATCCCACTGCACCGAGAACCTTAGCCCCTTGGTACACGAAAACTTCTAGTAAAGTTACCTAACAGTAGGTATAACAACTCTCTACCTCTATCCTAAGGAGGCTTCATGAAGTTGAAGTTCAGGTTAGGTTTTATAGCACTGCTAACCCTGGTGCTATTCGCTGCTTGCCAGCAGACGGAAACGGCGCCGACGATCAGCATCACCGCGCCGAGCAACGGCGCAACGGTCGAAGACTCTGCTGTCACAGTCGAAGGCACCGTCAACGACGCCGTAACGAGCGTAAGCTACGAGCTTAACGGCACCGCCGGCGACGCTGCTGACGTAACGTTTGATGACGCAGCGGACACGTTTACCATCGCGGTAACGGACCTTAACGAAGGGTCTAACGCGATCGTCGTAACGGCGCAAAACGACGCGGGTGACACTGCGACCGATACCGTCACCGTTACCTTTTCGCCCCCCGCTGAGACAGGGAACCTTCGGGTGCTGCACGGCTCCCCTGACGCTCCGTCAGTGGACGTACTCGTCGACAGTAGCGCAGTCCTGACGGGTGTGCCCTACAAAACAGGTTCGGGCTATCTAGAAGTTGAAGCGGGCGCCCGCAATGTCAAAGTTACGGCTGCTGGTGACGCGAGCACTGTGGTGATCGACGAAGACGTCGTCATTGAGGCCGATAGCTTCTACACCGTCATCGCCGCGAACACGCTCGCCAACATCGAAGCGCTCGTGTTAGAAGACGACCGTAGCGCACCGGCGAGTGGCGAACTAAAACTTCGCGTGGTACACGGTTCGCCGAGTGCGGGCAATGTTGACATTTACGTTACGGCCCCCGATGGCCCCCTCGTCGCGCCGGCTCTGTCTAACGTCGCGTTTAAAGATGTAGGCCCCTATCTAGAAGTATCAGCAGGCGACTACCGCGTTCGCATCACGCCCGCTGGCGAAAGCAACGTCGTCTACGACTCGAATACGCTACCGCTTAGTGCTGGTGCGATCCTGACCGTGGTCGCACTAGACAGCGCTGACGCTGCGAGCGACTCGCCCGTAACGCTTGTCGCGCTTACCGGCGACGACGCTAATCCCTCGTTCGAAATCCCCCACGATCCACCCCTGACCGGTATAGTCTACGGCTACGTGGTCAACCGCAAAGCGGGCACGGCTGTAGCAGGTACGACCGTTACGGTCGAGGCGAACGGTGCGACCGCGACGACCGACGCTAACGGCTACTACGAAGTGATGGCACCGGTCGGCGATGCGACGCTCGTCTTTACACAGGACGACTACGCCGAAGCCCGTGTTGAAGGCATCGATGTGGTCGAGGGCGAAGCTGTCCAGTACGACACCATTCAGGCTCAGGCCTACGATCCGAACACCCCCGCTTCGGCGCCACAAGTCACGGTGTCGCTACAAGACGGCGCGACCGCCGAGGTTAGCGAAGAGTCGAATACCTTTACCTTTAATGTCTCGATTACCGTTGCGGACACTGACGTGTTACAGCCCTATTTTACGACGGCGGGGCTTTCGCAGAGCCGGGGAACCTCGGGCTACCTCAACGCTACGGTTGCCGGCACTATCGTGGGCGGCAACGAGACCGAACTTACTGCGGAGCTCGCCGCGCTCGGCTTCGACGGGCCGACCACCTTGCACGTCGTTGTGTACGACACAAACTACAACCGCACCGAGATCATCCGCGACATTACGGTGAACAGTCTCGTTTCCGCGGCTACCCCTACGATGCCGACTGACGTGTTTGCGTCTGCAGTCACCTTCGGGTCGACCGCGACGTTTGGTGTGTTAAGCATCGAAAACGCACCGAGCGCCAGAGAGATGCTAGACGCGATCGAAAGCGGCGACGTCGCTGCGCTGCGCACCCAAGCCGAGCAGATGCAGGGCGACGGCATAAGCACGCAGGGCTTTCTCGACGAGGTCGTTACCTGGGTCGACATTACGTTCGCTTACGACTACGACCCGACCGCTGCCGACCTAGGTCTGCCGAGCGCTTTCGAGATCTACCGCCAGCTCGGTGACGGCGATTTTGTCCTGATCGGTCGCATATCGCCGTTTGACGTTGTTTCTGACGAGTCGGACACTCAGGTTTTTGTAACCTACCGTGATGCTACCCCGGCCCTTACTGCTGGTGTCGAAGCGACCTACCGCGTCGACGCGGTGACCGGTGCGGCACGTGAAAGCTCGATGACCGCCTCGACGACGCCGCTAGGCGCGTTCGACGTGACCGGTGTCTATCCTGCCGACGGTGACGACTTCGTGCCCGTATCGCCGACTTACCAGATCAGCTACGAAGGCACTGCCGACGACGTACTGATCGGTGTCGTGGTCACCGATCGCAACCACTCCCAGGGCAACTTTGCCGAGTGGGTTTTCGGCGTCTTTACGTCGGGGATCGACGGAGCGGCGCCGGGACTAACGGTGACACCTGAAGGTGCCACGATTCCGCACAACATTACCGGTACAGCATCGACCGAGGCGCTCCAGCCCTATCACGCTTACGACTGGACCCCGATCGCGGCAACCATTTCGCTCGACGAAGAAGGTAACCGGACGGCGATTTCGGTCGGAGCAGATTTCTACGGCTTCCTTCTTCCGTTTGGCGTCGAGGACGCTCCGTACAACACCTTCGTCACCGGCGACGGAAGCTACTAGGGAGGACGTGATGATTAAACATATCCGCACACTATTTCCGTTTGTGCTGCTCGCCCTACTGCTTGCAGCCTGTACGACGACATCGCTACCGACACCCGGGGCGAAAAACCCACAACCGCTCGAGCTAGACCCGAGCGGCAGCTTCGTGGTCGGCCAAGTGATCGTCGGCTACGAAGCAGACAGCAGTGCCGAGGCGGTCGCCGCGACCATCGGCGCGACCGTGCTTAAAGACTGGCACCAGATTAATGCGGCGGTGCTCGAGCTCCCCCAAGGCCTTACCGTCGCCAAGGCCGAAAGCCTGCTACGCGGCGCCGCAGGCCTTCGCTACAGCCAGCCCCGCGAAGTGTTTAGCCACGACCCGCTACCCACTTCGGGTGGTGCGACGACCCAAGAACTTACCACGCAGCAGGGCACCATCGACGACGAGCAGTTCGGCCTGCAGTGGCAGCACCGGCAGCTCAACAGCGAGGCCGCGTGGGCGCAAGGGATTACCGGTGAAGGGATCCGCATCGGTATCCACGACGACTTTATCGACCACCGTCACCCTGACCTCGTCGACAACATGTTCTACCCGGGCTTCGACGGCTTTTTCGAAACGCTTATCCTGCCCGACACGCCTCACGACGGCGGCGGCACCCACGGCACCTCTGTCGCGGGTAAAGCGGCAGCGGCTGCTAACGCCTTAGGAGGCCGGGGCGTCGCCTATAACGCGAGCATCGTACCTCTCGCGATTAGCAACCCCGGCTCTGGGTTACTCGACACCGACGCGATCGTCAGCGCCGCGCTCTTCGCGGTCGACGGTCCTGACGGCAACTCACCAATTTTCGGGCCGGGTGAAGACACCGACTCCGCACCCGGTGCGAACGCGTACGTCCACATCGTCAACATGTCGTGGGGGAGCAACGGCTACAGCCAGCTCGTCAAAGACACCATGGACTACATGCTGCTGCACGGTATCGTCGGGGTAACTTCGGCGGGCAATACGCCCACCCTGAGCATGGCGTCACCCGCCTGGTATCCGGGCCTCGTCACGGTCGCCGCGACCAACCCGCGCGACGGACGGACCGAGTTTTCGAACCGGGGTAAGCACATCGATGTTGCCGCACCGGGCCAAAACACCTGGGTGACGCAGACGCGCTCCTGTATTTTGGCTAACCCTAACGGTTCGCTCTGCGACGGTAGCGAAGCCGACTACCGCTTCTTCGGTGGTACCTCGTCGGCGAGCCCTGCTACGGCGGGTGTTGCCGCTCTGGTGATGGAAGCGCTCGCCGAGCGCGACGAACTCGGAAACATTGTGGCAGTGCCGACGCCCGCCCAGGTGCGCCGTATCCTTAGCGAAACCGCGTTTCAGCCCAACGGCGACGACTTTAACGATAATCTAGGCAACGGCATCGTCGACGCTGGAGCGGCGGTAGCGCGTGCACTCGAGCTCGATCTAGACAGCGCCGAAGACGGCGCTTCAATTCTCGTAGATACGGTGCTCGCGTCTGATCCGAGTCTCGGCCTAAGCCAGGTCGGTCTCACCCTGATTCCGCTCGGTGGTGACGGCCCGACCAAGTACACGCAAACTGCCGACGGCTCGTTCTCGTTCTGGCCCGAGGGTCAGGCACTCTTTTTACAGGTTGATGCGGGTGAGTACCTGCTACTCGCAAGTGGACCCCACACGGCTACGACCGGCATTGAAGCGGGAACCGGTAGCGTACAGCTCACGCTAGAAGAGGGTGCTTTCGTCGGCGTGACGATCCCTCTCGACGTCGTTACCTTCGAAGATCCTACCGAACCGAGCACCGATGTCGGCTCGGCCTTCCCGCTTGCCGTTGGGACGAGCATCCGCGCCGCGCTCTACAGCGTGACGGAGAGCACCGACGTCGACTTCTATGCGGTCGATGTGGTTGCAGGGAACAGCTACTGGTTTAACTACGAGACGGTGTCCGGAAGCGCCGACGCGCTGGTCGAGGTCTTCGCGAACGACGGCACGACGCTGCTCGCCGAAAACGACGACTACCGCGCAACTGCTGGTGGCGATCCGCTACCTGACCCGGCGCTTATCTTCGACGCGGCGACGACCGAAACGGTCTACATCGCCGTAAGTGCGTTCGACGACTCGAACAGCCCGAGCAACATCTACGATTTAGATGTTAGCGAGTTTGTTGGTAGCGAGACCGAACCTAACGGTAGCGGAACGCCGAATGCGGCAACGATTAACGACCCCGACTTTACCGGCGCGAATCCGCTAGCGCTTGGAGGGGCGATCAACGGAGTAGTCGACCCAGCTAATGACGTCGATATGTTTGAGATCGGGCTCGAGTCGAACAACACCTACGTGATCGACCTCGAAACAGAGGTCAACGCCGCCCCCGACACGGTACTCGTGCTCTTTGACGCGGCGGGTAATAAGGTCGCCGAGAACGACGACTACGACGGGCAGGATTCGCGCCTTGTCGCTGAAATCACTACGGCAGGGACATACTACATCGGTGTTGCGAGCTTTGACCAAAACTCTACCGGTCCCTACATCTTATCAGTACTCGACCAATTTGTCCCCTAAACCTTTCCCGTAACCACGTTTAGTCTCATGCGGACCTCCTCTGGGGGGTCCGTTTTTTAAGGTCTCTTCATAAATCTTCATGCCCTTCACTCCACAAACGACGAGGATAGAGGGTATGAAGCGTTCTATATGCGTCGTCGTTAGTGTGTTGATGAATGTTGTGGTGCTCGCCCAGAGCGATGCCGGGATAGATGTACGATTCCAGGTGGGGGTTGCTGAGGGGCTGCCGGTAGCGGTAGCGAAGGTGCTCGGCCTTCCTCTCCCTACCGAAAACGGTTTCTTCCGTTACCAGATAACCGACCCGGCAAGAGAAGAGGCTATCCGGCGGTTTTTCGAGGTGATGCCCTACACGACGGTCGTCGGAGCGAGAGCGGAGCGTGAGGTGCGGCCCCTAAGCGATATACAGCCGGTGTTTGTGAGGGTGGAGGGGGGGCTCGAGCCCTCCCTCTTCGCCGAGGTCTACCGCACAAGTTTCTCTCCCGTCCAGCGCCCCTTAGGCAACGGCGTCTGGTATCTCGCCTTCACCCCCGACAGCATGACCTCCGACGCCTTCCGCACCGCCCTGGGCGCCTCACCCTTCATTCTAGAAATCGAGCAAACCCGACAACCCGAACGCGGTCCCGGTGAAGGCAACCGCACTTTCTAAACCTACGCCACAAACCACAGCCAAAAAAGAGGGCGGCGCATCTACACGCCGCCTTCTCTGTTTATGCTGGTCGGTCTGCTGGTGGGCTTAAAACACTACCCGCACTTGCTGTACCCACAGTGCTCGCACGTCTGACACCCCTCTTCAAACTTGAGTGGCCCGGCACACTCCGGGCAGCGCGCGCCCTGATTAAGGACGTTTTCGACGCCTGCCGTCTCTAGCGCCACCGCGATCAGATCGGCTTTGCTCGCCACCATCCGGTTCTGATAGCTGCCGTACATCCCGCCGTTGATGCCGCGCAGCGTCTTGACGATCGCCTCCGCCGGAACGCCGTACTGCAACGCGATCGAGGTAAGCCGTCCGAGCGCTTCGGCGTCCGCGTTCGACTCGTCACCTGCCTTGCCGGAGATGATAAACACCTCGCTCGGCAGCCCCGCCTGCTTGTTTACCGTGACGTAGAAGCCGCGTCGCTCGCCGCTCGGCAAGGTCAGCTTGACTGCGTCGGTAAAGCCCTCGAGCCGTCCCGGACGGTCGAACAGCGGTTCGCCAGGAAGCTGTGCCGTCTGCTGTGCCGTCTGCGGTGTCGCTGCTGCTGTAGACACGGCCCGCTCGAGCTTCTTCGTCTTCTTTTCCGCCTTCTTCTCGGCCTTGGTCGACAGCACCTGAAACTGCCGCGACCCGTCCCGGTAGACCGTGATCCCTTTACAGCCCTCGTCGAACGCGAGCTTGTAGGCACCCGACACATCTTGGACGGTCGCCTGGTTAGGCATGTTGATCGTTTTCGAGATGCTGTTCGCGACCATCTCGCCGCCCGCGTCGAACGCCCGCTGCACCGTTGCCTGCATCCGGACGTGGTCGGACGGGCTGATGTCGTGCGCACAGACCAGCGTCGCTTTGACCGCTTCGGGGATAAAGTCTAGCCCCTGCACGCTGCCGTGGTTGCCCTGCACCGCCTCGACCACCTTGTCCCAGTTCCAGGTGCCGTCTGTGGCGTAGTCTGGGTGCGGCGGGTGCGCGTTAAGCAGCTCTTCGAACAAGGGCGAAATAAGTGCCGCGTAGCTGTCGCCGATCTTCCGGTAGACAAACGGTGCGAAAATCGGTTCGACGCCCGACGACACGCCCATCAGCATCGAAGTCGTCCCGGTCGGAGCCACGGTTAGCAGCGCGACGTTGCGCCGCTTGTCGCTCAGGCTGCTCATCTCGAAATCGGGAAACGCGCCCCGCTCTCGCGCCAGTTCTTCGCTCGCCCGCGTCGCCTCTTCGCGCATCAGCGTGATGATGTCGTCGACCGCCTGGCGCCCCTCGGCGCTGTCGTAGCGGTAGCCCAGCTTGATGAGTGCATCCGCTAATCCCATCACGCCTAAGCCGAGCCGCCGCAGCCGATGGCTCATGTCGCGGTTGTCTTCGAGGGCGAACTTGTTGACCTCTAAAACGTTGTCGAGGAAGCGGACGCAGTGCCGTACGTCCTGCTTAAAGGTCGCCTTGTCGAAACCGTCTAGACCACGGTTCGGCTCTTTGACGTACGCCGAGAGGTTCATCGCGCCTAAATCGCACGGTTCGCCCGGATACAAAGGAATTTCCGCTGTGTTAACTCACGCTTTCACGCGAGGCCAGACTATACCATCATCCTCTGGGGATGCGCCCATTATAGTCGTTGAACGTCCCTCTCGGAGAGAGGTTTCGATGCTGATTGCCCAATCCGAACGCTTTTCAGACCGTCACGCTTGCCGTTGCCAGCTACGTTGTGGTGCGTCAGGCTCTAAGGGGTTTCCAGCAGTTTAGAGCGTTATTCGACCGGTATTGCTACCGGAAGCGGCTAGCTATTAACCGCAGGGGTTGGTGGCCTTGATCTCGCCGAGCGTTTCGCGCATCGGGCTGTTCTCGTTAATCCGGTCGATAAAGATAAGGCCCGGTTCGCCGGTCTGCCAGGCATGCTCGGCGATGTCGCGCAAAATCGGCGCGTCGCTTCGCATCAGGTCGTTAGTGCCGAGTACCGAAATGTTAAAGGTACTGATATCGCCCTCGTTCTGCTCGCGCTCTAGGTCTTTGCAGGTGATGAAATCCTGCACGTCTTCGTGAGTCGCGCTTATTGTCGCCATGCCTGCGCCGCGTCTTGTCAGTGTTGTTACTAGCTTGCCGCTAGGGTAGGTCGTTTCGGTTCCGCCTACCTCCGCGTGTCTCCACGCGGCTCAGACTGTACCTTAATCCCGAAGGATTCGCCCATTACAGTCGTTGAACGTCCCTCTGCTAGAGAGGTTTCGCTGCTGATTGTCCCTATTCGAACGCTTTTCAAACCGTCGCATATGTCGTCGCCGACTCTGCTGTGGTGCATTTGACCTTACAGGAGTTTCCAGCAATTTAGAGCGTTTTTTACTTGCTAGTTACCCAGCAAGGGAGGCTAAGCCAACCTCCTTGGCGTATGACGCGTAGCGTTGGAGCGAAGACGTAGCGCAACGTCGCCACCGGCCCCGCATATTCGGCTCCGCCGAGCGACGCCCAGAAACCGAAGTTATCGAACACCTCGACGGCAAACGACGACGGCCCGCTAGAGGTGCCGCCCGAACCCTTGACGGGGGTGCCTTCGGCGCGAAGTTGAGTGAGGTCTAAAACGACGTGCTCGCCGCGTAACAGCTTGCTGACGGCTTCGCTCGCGTAGTGCCAGATACTGTCGACCGAGTCGCCGACTTCGAGGCGGGTGGTGTCGTCGTCGATATCGTCGGGCTCGACGAATTCGGCGAAGCGGTAGTCTTTGGTGACGTACTTGCCGTGCACCAGATCCATGTAGGTGCCGGTCTTGACCTTGATGTAGTCGGGGTGGCTCTGCGAGATCGTAAGCTGGAGCTTCGCGCCGTTGTGCGTGTAGGAGCGTTTGGGCTTGAGTGGGTCGAGACATAGACCATTTCCGCCACCGACCTTAGTGACGAGGGCGAGTTTGGTGGCGAGTTTGAGCACCCACGCGTCGGTGCCGTCGGTTTCGGGCGACCCGTCCTGAACGAAACAGTTCAACACGTTGCCGTGGCCGGTCGCGGCACCCGCTAGAACGCGCCCGCCGGGGCAGAAGCGTTTGCTCGCCATCAGGTCGAAAAAGGTCTGTTCGTACTGCTCGCGCGTGTCTCGTGCTTCGGGACTCGCGACCCACGCCGCGACGCGCCGAAACATCCCTCCGAGATCGGTGTCTTCGGGCTGAAAATACTGCCGCTTGGCGATGGCGACGGCGTGCTCGTCGAAATGAGCGAGCGACTTGTTGTCAAGTGAATGGACTCCCACTTAGACCCTCCTAGAAAGTAAAATAAGCTAATCCCAGCATCTTGTATTTAGAGACCGAGTGCTATATGTAGCTTCACATCAGCTTTGATGTACTACATGCTGTACATCATGACCCAGAAAGGTGTCGCTCGTAAAGTGTCTCGGACTGTTGTTTAGAGACTGCAAAGACATAGCTTCGCCGCGCCATAAAAATCCCCCGCTCTAGGACAGGACGAGCAGGGGAGAAAACGCCTATTTTTTAGTGGCGGAAGTGGCGCATACCGGTGAAGACCATGGCGAGGCCGAGTTCGTTGCAGGCGGCGATGACTTCGGGGTCGCGTTTGGAGCCGCCGGGGGCGATGACGCTGGTGATTCCGGCGGCGGCGGCGGTGCGGACGACGTCGTCGAACGGAAAGAAGGCGTCGCTGGCGAGGGCAGAGCCTCGGGCGTGGCGTCCGGCGTGTTCGATGGCTTGCTCGGCGGCCCAGATGCGTGACACCTGTCCGGCACCGATACCGGTGGTGGTTTCGTCTTTGGCGAGGACGATAGCGTTCGACTTGACGTGTTTGCAGACCGCCCAGGCGAAGCGGAGGTCGTTCCATTCGTCATCGTCGGGGTCGCGCTCGGTGACGACCTTTAGGTCGCAGTCGTCTAAGGTGCCGGTGTCGAAGTCTTGGACGAGAAGTCCGCCCCGGACACGGCGGAGGTCGAGGTGGGCTGAAGAGACGGGATGTTTGACGCGGAGCAGACGGATGTTTTTCTTACGGGTCAGAATCTCTAACGCATCGTCGGTAAAGTCGGGGGCGAGGACGATTTCGAGGAAGATGTCGGCGAGGGCGTGGGCGAGGTCGGTGTCGACGCTCTGATTGACCGCGACGATACCGCCGAAGATGCTGACGGGGTCGGCGTCGCGGGCGCGGGTGTAGGCGCTAAGGAGGTCGTCGGCGCTCGCGACGCCGCAGGGGTTGCCGTGTTTGACGGCGACGGCGCTAGGGACGGGCAGCTCGCTCAGGAGTGCCCAGGCCGAGTCGGCGTCGTGGTAGTTGTTGTACGACATCGCTTTGCCGTGGAGGATGTCGGCGTCGATGACGGGGCCGTGTTCGTTGCCGACGCGCCAGAGTGAGGCCGCTTGATGGGGGTTTTCGCCGTAGCGGAGGTCGGCGAGTTTGGAGAGCTCGAGCCCCCCCTCAGCCTGCAACCCCCCATCGCTTAGGTAGCGCATAATCGCCGCGTCGTAGGCCGCACTGTGCCCGAACGCCTTCGCTGCGAGCCGCTTTCTGGCGTCCTGCGAAACCCCGTCTTTAAGCTGCGCCGCGACCTCGCTGTAGTCGTCCGGGTCGACCACCACGACCACGTGCGGAAAGTTCTTCGCCGCCGCCCGCAGCATGCTCGGCCCGCCGATGTCGATATTTTCGAGTGCCTCGTCTAACGACACGCCTCGCGCGACGGTCTCCCGAAACGGATAGAGGTTGACCACCACGAGGTCTACCGGGGTGATGTCGTGGTCGCGAAGCTCGGCCTGGTGGTCGTCGCTACGCGTCGAGAGGATACCGCCGTGAATGCGCGGGTGGAGCGTTTTGACCCGTCCGTCTAAGATTTCGGGGAAGTCGGTGACGTTCGCGACGGGGGTCACGGGGAGGGAGGCAGCGTGGAGGGCTCGAGCCGTCCCGCCCGTAGACACGAGTTCGTAACCCATCTCCACCAACGCCCGCGCGAAGTCGACCAGACCGGTTTTATCGGATACGCTTAGCAGTGCTCTAGCCATGCCCTGTACCTTATCAAGACCGCACGTTCGCGCACCGCGACCACGCCGACACCGCAGGACAACAGACATCACAAAAAATCCCGAGGCGAACCCCGGGGTCACGTAAAGTCACGTAAAGACGTGCTGGTTTTAGACCTGTGTTAGCGCGATAAGGCGCGCGGTTTACTGGTCGGTATCGTCGGCGGGCGCTTCGTCGGTACTCGTGTCGTCCGAGCTGGTGTCGCCCGAGCTGGTGTCGCCCGAGCTGGTGTCGCCCGAGCCGGTGTCGCCCGAGCTGGTGTCGCCCGAGCCGGTGTCGTCCGAACCGGTGTCGTTCTGGTCGGCGGGTGCCTCGTCGGTTGGGGCAGTCTCGTCAGCCGGAGCGGTCTCGTCAGCTGGAGCAGTCTCGTCAGCCGGAGCAGTCTCGTCAGCCGGAGCAGCTTCCCCTTCGGACGCACCTTCGGCTTCGTCGGTCGGCGTTACATCATCGGCATCTTCGGTCGGCGCGACGGGCGCGTCGTCCTGTTCGGCGTCACCCTGTTCGCTGTCTCCGGAGCCGGTATCGCCTGTTTCGTCAGCGGGCGGAACGGGAGCGTTCTCGGGCTGCTCGGCGTCCGGGTCGGCTTCGGTTTCGCCATCGGGGAGAGGACCTTCGGGAACCTCTTCGACGGGCTCGGTGCTGAACTCGGGCGCGGGCGGCGCTGCGGTGGTGCGGAAGTTGGTGACTTCAATCTCGGCGCGGAGGCCTTCGAGCCACTCCTGCTGCAATGCCTGACGCTCGGTGGCGATGACGCTATCTTCGACCTGCTGCCGAACCTCTTCGAGAGGCTGGACCCGCTCCTGGGTACGCGTCGCGACGAGTACGACGTAGACGTCACGCAGTTCGGGCTCTACGGCCTCGTCCTCTGCGGTCGGGACGGTGTCGAGGTCGCTTACGTCGGCGGTCTCATCCGTCTCGGTCGCGGTGTCGTCGGTCGCGGTATCGTCGGTTGCAGTGTCCTCGGTCGTGGTGTTGTCGGTCGCCTCGGTCTCTGCTGTCTCGGTTTCGCTCGTGTCGGCGTCGGTTGCAGTGTCGTCAGTCGCCTCTTCTGGGTCAGCAGGTTGCGTCTCGGTTTCGGGCGTTTCGGTTTCAGGTGCTTCGGTCGCGGTGTCGTCTGTCGCTTCTACGTCAGTCTCTTCAGCTGCGTCCGTCTCGCTCGTGTCGGCGTCGGTTGTGGAAGCGTCGGTTGTGTCGGTCGCCTCGTCAGCAGGTGCGGCGTCGCTGGTAGGCTGCTCGTCACCTTCAGGTGCGGCTTCGCCTTCGGGTGCGGTCTCTTCGTCCGACGGTGTTTCGCTTTCTGGTGCAGCGTCACCTTCGGTGCTTTCTTCCTCGGTAGCATCTTCGGTAGCGTCTTCGGTGACGTCACCTTCGGTAGTCTCACCCTCAGCGGTCTCGCCCGTGTCGCTCTCGGGTGCGGCCTCTGGCTCGACAGCTTCTTGAACGACGAGGATGTTGGAGACTTCGCGGTCGCCTTCGCCAGAGAGAGCGGTAAAGCTTTCGCCGTCAAAGTCGAACAGCGCGGTGTCGAGGGTTTCGGGAAGCTGACCGGGGGTGACGGTGCCTAAATCGCTGACCTCGCCGCTAGACACTTCTAAGGCAGCTTCAACCGAGTCGCCGTCTAGCAGCGCCTGACGGAAGTTTTCGGCGGATTCTTCCGAACCAAAGTCGACGCGGGTGACCTCGGCGCTCGCCGGAACGGTAAAGGTGTCGAGGTTGTCGGCGTAGTAGCTCTGAATCTCTTCTTCGCTCGCGTCGGCGTCGCGGCTTACAAAGCTAAGGGCGCTTGTCGCGACGGTGCCGCGCGTTCCGACGAAGTCGCCGTCTAACTGTTGCGCGCCCTGGTAGGCGAGTTCGCGGCGGATAAGGTCTTGGAGAAAGCTGTCCTTAAAGAAGCTGGTGATGAGTGAGGCACTCTGCGGGTTTAAGAACTGCTGGACCTGCGGGTTGAGGTAGGTGATGCGGGCGAGGTCGGCGGCGGTGATGGCGTGGTCGCCGACCTGGGCTACGACCGGGTTGTCGTAGCTGTAGGTGCTCTGCTCGGGCACGGTGATGGTCGCGTTAGCGAGAAGCTCTTCGAGACGGGCTTCGATGACGCCGTTCTGTTTGGCGGTGAGGGCGTCGCCACGAACCTGCTCGGCGACCTCGTCAAAGGGGAGTGGCTCGGCGGGGATAAGCTCTTCGACGGAGACGATGTAGAAGACGCCTCCCGAAGAGACCGGCTCGGTAACGCCCGGACCGGCGAGGTTGAAGGCGGCTCGAGCCACCGGGGTCGGCAACGCCGCCCGTCTGACCGGCTGCGGTCCGCTCTCGCCCTCGGTAGCGCCTAGCGCCCCGCCCTGCTCCGCGCTTTCATCGATCAGGAACTCCGCTCGCCGAGGTCGGCGACCTGTTGCCGTGCCGAGGCGCCGCATGTTCGGCCTCGCGCTGCTGGTGCTGGCGGGCGTTCACGGCTGGCGACGTAGCTCTTCGGCTGGCGCTGGCCGTCGCCTTCGAAGAAGGTTCTGCACTTCGGCGTCGGTCACGCTCACCGATTCGGTCAGCGATTCGAGATACTTCTCCTGCCGAAGCTGCTCGCGCCAGTAGTCACGAAAGGTCTCGTCGGTAAAGCCGAGGCGGTTGATGACCGAGAGGTAGGCCGAGTCGTTGTTGCGACCGGCGACGCCCTGCGAGGCGCGCCACTCGTTGACGGCGGTGCGCACCTCGCCGCCCGACACGTTGGTCTGGGCTGCGGCCTGACGGAGCAGCTCCTGCCGGACGAGTTCGTTAAGGAGCAGCAGTTCTAGGTCGTCGCCGACTTCGCCTTCGGAGACGCGGTTGTAGAGCTGATTCTGCTGGGCTCGAGCCACCTCTAACGCTGTAATCGGCTGGCCGTTGACCCGTAGCGCTACAGTTTCGGTCGTGGCTGCGCCGCCAAAGTTGCCGAGCGTCGGCGTAAAGGTCACGATCATCCCGACGAGCAGCGCGACGGCTAGAATCCACAAAATAATAGTGTTTGCACGTTTGCTTAGCTTCATAAGGCTTGCTATCCTCCTAGGTTTGTGCTAAAGTCATTACTTGCTTATGCGCCCGTAGCTCAGCCGGATAGAGCGTTCGCCTCCGGAGCGAAAGGTCACAGGTTCGAATCCTGTCGGGCGCACTCTTTTTTTACCCCTTTTACAATCGATCCCGCGTTTACAGCCGTTCGTTATGTTGGCCATAGACTCTGTCGTCTCCTCTCTCGTATCGGGCGTTTCGCCGTGCTAGGCGCTTCAAAGCAGCAACGCAGAGTCTAACACGTCTAGGCTGAAAGGGTGTTGTGAGCGCGATGAAGATCGTAGCGCTTCCCGACATTCCGCCTCCTTTCTGCCCTCTTTTTAACCCGTATTTGTAAAGAGTTTTTGTAAACAGCTTCGGTATTTTTCGTACGAAGTGCTTTTGGGTAGAGAAAACGCCTTGTGCGAGGTTTTCAGAGCGCACAAGCTTTAGGGCACGAAGCTACGACATGCACACTGCATAACAAAACTTTTCACACCTTGTACCATCCCGACTTGCCTATGCCACCATGCGTATCAGTACCATTCAGTCGAGTCGTAGGGTGCATCATGCATCGCACGGCCACCAGCACCCTTACTCGCCACAACGAGTGTGCCACAGAACGCTTTCTGCCCAGCAGAATCAACGTGGCATATAGAAGTCAGCTTAGTATCGGTTATTAGGAAAAACCTCGTCCCAGAGATGTCATCCGAAATCAGCACGTAGTTTGTGTGGAGGTGCGGAGAGTCGTACCTCTGCAGAGAGCTGGCCGGCGTCCGAGCACTCTGTGCTTTTTCAGTGCTGATCTGGCTCTTACTGACTATTCTCGATCTGGACTACAGCAGTCTCCGGCACGACTCGAGGCGGCGATATTAGCGCTACGCTAAGCGGCACCAAGATGCGCGCCCTCCACCTACCAAGATGCGCGCCCCCCACCTTTAGTCTAGTGTCTCATCCATGCTAAAACGATGCGTAATCAGGATTTGGTCGTGACATGCTTTCGAGCATCCTACACGGAGATTTTCGGATTTCGGGGGATGTTCTCAATGCACCATTTTAGAGTAGATGGCCCACTAGACATATCCTAGACATAATCCCTGTTTAAACACGTTTAGTCTCTGCCTGGGTATGTCGAGACTAAACATACCGGGTCTGCATAGAGCCCGCGTATAGCGAACCCGCACGGCGAACCGCGTGTGAGCGAGGTCGCGGCTAAAAAAAGCGACCCGGCGTAAAGGGTAACGACTTGACTATCCGCAACGCTTCGGCGACCGGAGCGTCGAAACCGCGTGCGAGGTCGGCGATGTTGGTGCTCGCCAGGATGTCGGGCCGGACACCGTCGTCGAACGGCGACCCGTCGATGCTTTCCAGGTTGGCCACCGCGACCATCACCAGGCTGCCGTCGGGGAGGTCGAAGCCGCGTACCGCCTCGACGTTGCCCGAGGTCTGCTCGCCGATCACGGTCGCGCGGCCCATACTCTGCAGCACCAGCGGTGCGATCTCGCCGGCGCTGCTGTTACGGCTGTCGACGAGCACCGCGAGCGGGCCGTCGAAACGGACCGGCGAGGCGAGGGTTAGCTCGGACAGGTTGATGCCGCTCGGGTCGGTCAGCACGCTGTAACCTTCACCCCCGACCACCTCGTAGCTGCTCTGCCAAGCGACGCTGCCCCGGCTTACCGCGCGGGCGAGCGGCCCCTGCACAAACGCGCCGAGGACGAGCCCGAGTTCGCTAAGCCGACCGCCCAAGTTGCCGCGCAGGTCGAGGACGAGGGCGTTCGCGCCCTGCGCCTGCAGATCGCTAATAAGGTAGTGCACCTCGTCGGCAACGCGGGCGGTGTTAAAGGTGGGGATGTAGAGGTAGCCGGTGCTGTCGTCGAGCATCTGGGCTTGGGGTAGCTGCTGCACCGCCTCGAAGGCGACCGGTGCGGGGACGACGGTCAGGGTCTGCGTCTGCGCGCGGCGTTCGATGGTCAAGGTGACGTCGCCGAGGCTGACGGCGGTTGCGAGGATGCGTCCGGGGTTGTCGGCTCCGGTTAGTGTGGTGACGTCGGTATCGTTAACCCGCACGATCACGTCGCCTCGGCGTAGCCCCGCCTCGTAGGCGGGGGTCTGCGGATAGACGCGCAGCACCACCACGCCGACGCCGCCGAGGTGTTCGTGCTGAAAGCCGAGACCGCGCCGCGCGAGACCGTGGTCGTTCGGGTCGCTGCCGTCCTCTGTGTCGACGTAGCGCACCAGCCCGACCCAACTCGAGTGGTCGTCGTCTAGATCGCCTATCATCTGCCGGGCCACCCGGTCGAAAGCGTAGCGGCTCGGAGCTGCGAGGGCGTCCTGACGGTAGTTTTGGGCCCACGTCTCCCAGTCGCGGTAGTCAGGATTCCAGTAGTTTTCTTCGAGAACGCTGACGAGTGCGTCGAAGACGGTCGCACGTCCTTCGGCACTGTCGACCAGGTCCTGACGCTGCGCGAACGCGCCCGTCAGCGAAAAAATAATAAAGAGCAGCCCGACAAGCTGCCACCACTGCTGTCGCCACCGTGTCTGTGTCCCAACCTTACGCATACGGCTATTGTAGACGCTAAGCGCCGTGACGAACGTAAGCGCTAAACGTCTTTAGCGGCGGATGTCAAGCGTGCGAAGGGCTACCATTGTGGCAGGGGCGCGTCTTCGCGGCGGTACCAGGGGTTGGCCAGCACCAGCCCCTCGCTGCTAAACACCTCGACCGGCGCGCCTTCGATACTTAGCGACACGGCGCGCACCGCTTCGGGCTGGCTTAGGGTGTAGAGCAGCTGGTTGAGCCGCGCGGTCATGGTGGCGCTACCGCCGCCGGCTTCAAAGTCGCTCGACAGGTCGACGTAGACGGTGCCGTCGACGAGGTGGAGGCTGTAGAGCCGGGTGTTTTTAGGGACTGCGCTCGACAGACCCCGGACGCTTTCGCCGCCGTCCGGGCCGCGGATGAGGGTGTTTACGGCCCGCTCGAGCCGTCCCTCTAGGGTCGGTTCGCCAAAGCGCTTGCCGACGGGCTCGAGCCCGAACGAAGTCTCGCGCGTTTCTACAAAGTAGACCACGCTGTTCGGCAACTGGTTAAGGGTGCGGATGCTAAGCGCCGACACGATAGCGAGCAGCAGCAGCAGCGCGAGCGCGGACACCCGTAGCGCGATGGTGCGGACTTCCATCAGGGACGCTCGGCCTCGGCGAGGCGGGCGGCTTCGCCGGCGAAAAAGGTGTAGGCGTCGTTGTCGGGCTCGAGCCCTGCGGCTTGGTCGTAGGCTCGAGCCGCCCGCGCGTACGCCCCCCGCTCGAAATAGACCCGCCCCAGCCAACCCCACGCCTCGGCGCTACCCGGCTGCTGTTCGGTCGCGGCACCAAAAGCCCGCTCGGCAGCGTCAAAGTCGGCCCGTTGATAGGCGCTTCGGCCTCGTTCTAGGGCGAGGTTGACGCTCCCCCCAGCGCCGGGCGTGCCCGGTGTGCTCTGGCTGACCTGCAAAAAGTAGCGGGCGCGTTCGTCATCCGGGTTTAGCTCGAGCACCCGCCGCCAGTACGCCACCGCCCGGTCGCCCGCGCCTAGCTCCTGAAAGCTACGCGCTGCTGACGATGTCGTATAGTTGCAGGTTCGCCTGCGCCGCTTCGGCAAACCGCTCGGACGCCTCGGCGATCCGCCCCTCGTTGTAGCGCGACAGACCGTCGTAAAACGCTGTCGCTGCGTCTACGCCCCAGTCGCACTGCGCCTCGGCGACGTCTAAAAAGTAGCGGGCGCCGTCGTCGCTCGGCGTGAGCGCGACCACCTGTTGCCACGCCGACACCGCCGCCGCCGGACGACTGAGTTCGAGGTTGACGCGCCCCGTCCAGGCGAACGCCTCGGCGAAGCTGTCGTTGTAGCGCGTCGCCCGCTCGAAGTGGCCGAGCGCGGCCTCTAGCTCGCCCGCGTGGTAGGCCGCGATCCCCTGGTGAAAGGTGTCGCTGGCGTTAACGCCAACCGCGATCTGCTGTTCGGTACGCCGCAGGTAGTAGTCCGCACCCTCGGCATCCCGGGCGGCGGCCTCGCGCCAGTAGGGGAGGGCTGTCGCCGGTTCGCCCCGCTCGAAATAGATACGCCCGATCCAGCGCAGCGCGTCGGTGTCGTCCGGGTTAAGGTCGTAGAGACGCTCGTAGTAGCCGAGCGCGCCCGCGAGGTCGCCGGCCTGGTAACGAGCGTAGCCGAGTTCGGCACCGACCCCGGCGAGCTGCGCCCGCGCTTCCCGGTCGAGGCTCCCTCCGGCGTTTAGATAGCGTAGCCAGTAGTCCCAGGCACGGATGTGCCAGTCGATGCTGGTGTGTGTTTCGGCCAGAAAGCGGAGGATGTCCGGGTCGTTTGGGTCTAGCTCGAGCCCCCGCTCCCCCACCGCGATCGCCTCGCGCCAGAGTTCTTGGTCGATGCTAAAGCTGTCGCTGTCTCGGTACCGGACGCGCGCGTCGTCGGCGAGCTGTTGGGCTCGAGCCAAAACGTCACGCGCCGTGGTCACCGACTGCGCCGCACCCAGGCCGAAAACCGACACCAGACAGAGACAACAGAGACAGAGGACGAGTCTAAAGCGAGGCATAAATAATCCTTTCCTAAGGATCGACTGCTGAACATTGTAGTTAACATCGTAGTTAAGGTCGTAAGACGTTGGCGACGGCGACCGGCTTGCGCCGACAGCTGCGGCCCAGCAGCCTGCTGGTCGGGGCATACGTCTCAACACATTATGGTGAGTGTTATTCGCCTAAAAAGGTCGTGTGTGTGACGGTACGCGCCAAGTCTAGCCGCTCTCGGCATCGGGCCACGTCGTCGCTACCGGATCTGCTTCATTTATGAAGACATGCTTGACGAGCGGCGTGTCTGTTCGCCGCACCGAACCGGGCGTGGGCAGCGCGACCAAAAAGCGAACAGGACGCGCACCGTAGCACGCGTCCGCCGAGTCTGTCGATCGATCCTGTGGGTTGCGCCGTTCTGCTGCGGCTAGCGCCGTTACTCCTCTTCCGCGACCAGCCAGACGAACTCGTTCGGGGTGCGGATAACGTAGAGCAGGGTGCTCGAGCCCGTCGTGTTTTCGAAACTGTAGCGGATGCGGGTCTGGTTGCCGACCTGTTCCTCCTGCTGACTCGCGAGCAGATACCCCGACGACGCGAAGCTCGTCACGACCTGCTGGACGAACGCGGGTTGCAGCCGCGCGGTAACGCCGGTCGCCGTGTAGACTTCCCAGTCGGTGTAGGTTTCGGCGCCAGGAACGGTGTCGATGAGGTCTTGGGCACCCGGCCCGACGGCCCGCACACTGCCCGGGGGCAGGCTTACCGCCGGGTTGAGGGTCAGGGCGAGCGCCGCTGTGGTCTGCACTTCGGCCAAAAGCTGCGCCTGCGCCACGCTACCGAGCAAGAGCAGAAGGCTAAGGGTGACGATCTGTAACCGTTTCATAATCCCGAAGTTTAGCACACCGCTTCGGCCCTACCGTCTTGCGTGCTGCCACGTAACCACGCCACAGACAGCGTTTTCCCAGCACCGCCGCACCGTTAAGGCGGGCCACAATTCTTCTCTTTCACCCAATGCACTCTCTTTAGCGTAGACTGCAGCAATGATGGAAAAAAATTATCAGGGTACCGATCAAGAGAGAGAACGCGAACAGCAACGGGTGCGTCAGCAGCGCGACCCCGGCGAAGTCAGCCCGACGACGGCGCGGCTTATCGGACTTAACGAGGGTGTCGAACGCATCATCGCGGTGACGGTGGTCGCGTTTCTGGTGTTGGTCGCCGCGCTTATCCTGTTCGGCGGTCTGCGCGAAATCATCCACGGCCTCACGCAGGGCGGCGAGTACAACCTGACCAAGATCCTCTCCGAGGTTCTGCTTGCACTTATGATCGCCGAGATTATCGGCACGGTAAGCTCGTTTCTGCGTCAGGGTGTGTTCGACCCGATCCCGTTTCTGGTGGTCGGCATCATCGCGAGCGTCCGGCGTCTGCTCGTGATCAGCGCCGAAAGCGCCGAATTCTTTAGTGCTGGCGTGGAGATTCCGATCGCCATCCTGATCGAACTCGGCATCCTCACAGTCACGATCGGGGTGTGTTCCTGGTCGATTACCGCGCTACGCGGTTCGCTCGGTCTCGGCGCACAGGGCCGATCCGACCGGAGCGAGGCTAAGGAGCGTGCCCAAACGAGTTGACCGAGTCGTCAGTTTTGGTTACATTAGAAGGCGGTCTCTAAGCGGACCCACAAGGATTTGCTAGAGAGGGGACTTGCTAGAGAGGACTTCTATGTTTCAAGGCTTAGGCGACAGATTACAATCGGCGTTCGACAGCCTACGCGGACGCGGCAAACTTAGCGAAGCCGACGTCAAGGCGGCGCTTCGCGAGGTTCGCATCGCGCTTTTAGAAGCCGACGTCAACCTCGAAGTCGCCAAAGACTTCGTCAAGCGCGTCCAGGATCAGGCGGTCGGTTCGGACGTGCTGCTGTCGCTCCGGCCCGACCAGCGGGTGATCTCGATCGTGCACGACGAACTCGTCGAACTGCTCGGCGGCAAGGCGGCGCAGCCGAGCCTCAAAAGCGAGCACAACATCTGGCTGCTGATGGGGCTGCAGGGGGCCGGTAAGACCACGACCGCGGGCAAGATGGCCTACCGCTACAAATCGCAGGGGCGACGCCCGCTCCTCGTCGCGGCGGACACGCAGCGCCCCGCCGCCCGCGAACAGCTACGTGTGCTCGGCAAGCAGGTCGGCGTTCCGGTTTTAGAGGTCGAAGACAACGAGCCTCCGGCGACGACCAAGAAGCGGCTCGAGCAACACCTCAAACAGGACTACCGCGACCTGATCATCGTCGACACCGCCGGTCGTTTGCAGATCGACGAAGGCCTTATGGAGCAGCTCGAAGCGCTTAAAGACGCGCTCGAGCCGAGCGAAGCGATGATGGTCGTCGACGCGATGACCGGGCAGCAGTCGCTTCCGGTCGTCAAGGCTTTTAACGAGCGGATCGGCGTGTCGGGCCTTGTCATGACCAAGCTTGACGGCGACGCTCGGGGCGGTGCGGCGCTGTCGGCGCGGCACGTGACGGGTAAGCCTATCTACTTCGCCGGGATGAGCGAAAAGCTAGACGGGCTCGAGCCCTTCTACCCCGACCGGATCGCCGGGCGAATCCTCGGTATGGGCGACGTCCTCACCCTGATCGAAAAGACCAAGCAGCTCGAAGCCGAAGAAGAGGCGCCGAGTAGCCTCAAAGACTTTACGCTGCAGGACATGCTCTCGCAGATGCAGAAACTCAAACAGGTCGGCTCGTTTAGCGACATCCTCGGCATGGTTCCGGGTATGAGCAAGATGCTGCCCGCCGGCGCCGAGGTCGACGAGGGCGAAATCGCCCGTATCGAAGCGATCATCTCCTCGATGACCGAGCACGAGCGCCGTAAGCCCAAGGTGCTTAACGCGAGCCGCCGCCGCCGCATCGCTCAGGGTTCGGGCACGACCGTCCAGGACGTCAACCGGCTGATGAAAAACTACGAGCAAACCAAAAAGCTGATGAAGCGCTTTAGCCGCCAGGGCGGGGGGCGTGGTGGTTTTCCCGGTCTAGGTCAGTAGGGTCTAGGTCAGTGGGGCCTAGGCCAGTAGGGTTTAGGCCGGTAGAGTTTAGCAGGGTCTAGGCCAAAAGGTGCGTGACCTCCGCCTGGCAGCAGATGCCGGAGGTGCGCGCCAAAACACGAAGGTCCGAGCGTTTAGGCTTTAGAGTATCTGCTCGGACATGCAGATGTTAGACTCGCGTCTGCTGGGCCGGTGGTACCGGCTAGCGAATATCTGTTTGACGCATTTGTTTGACGCAATAGTGTTTGACGCAATAGTGAAGGTAGCGCCGACACCGAACGGTCGGCAGTGACGTCAAGGCTCGAGTAACTCCCAGACAGCTCGAAGCAGCTCTGTAAAGAGCGTAAAGAAAGGTAGATTGTTATGGTCAAAATCCGTCTTATGCGCATAGGTGCCAAAAAGAATCCTCATTACCGCGTTGTCGTGATCGACTCGCGCAAGCGCCGCAAAAGCGACTACATCGAGTCGTTAGGTTATTACGACCCGCGCGAGACCACCGAAAACCCGATCAAGATCGACGTCGAGCGCGCCCAGCACTGGCTGTCGACCGGCGCCCAGCCCACCGAATCGGTGGTCAGGCTGCTCGAACAGGCCGGCGCCGAGGTCGGTAGCGTCGAAATCAAGCGTTCGCAGAGCTACAAGTCGCGCGCCGAGGCGACGAGCGCCTAGTACGAGCGTCTAGTAACCGATGCCCCTCGAGCTTGTCACCTTTATCGTGCAGAACCTGGTAACGCAACCCGACAGGCTCGAAATAGGCGCGAAGTACGAAGCGAACCGCGTCCACATCGAGATCCGTTGTGCGCCCGAAGACGCCGGACGGATTATCGGGCGTGGCGGGCAGATTATCAACAGCATCCGTACCCTCGCCCGGGCGGCGGCAGGCGGACAGCGCCGTGTCGACGTCCACCTTATCGACCAGTAGGGGCCGCGCGACGTGCCGCTTATCTCCGCGTCCGACCTGCCTCCCGGCGACCCGCCCGAACACTACTGCTATATCGGCAGGATCGGGCGCAGCTTTCAGCTCGCGGGGGGTGTCCGTTTCTATCCGGTCGCCCGCGCCGAAGCGGATGCAATATACAATCTCGGCGACGTCTTCGTTCCGGCGCTCGGCCAGCGGCGTGTTCGCAGGGTGCAGCCCAAAGGCAACGAGATCGTGCTCTACCTGAGTGGGATCGGCAGCGTCGAGGCGGCGCGCGCGCTCGCTAACGAAGCGGTCTACGCCGACCCGGAGGCGCTCCCCGAACCGCCCGAGGGCAGCTTTTATGTAGACGAGCTTGTCGGTTTTAGGGTCGAGGTCGGGGCTCGAGCCTTCGGCGAAGTCGCCGAGGTGATTCCGGGTGTGGGGCAAGACCTGCTCGTTGTCGCGCACGACGAACGCGAGATCCTGCTACCGTTACAGGCCGACTACGTCAGGGTCGACGAAGACACGCGGACGATTATCGTGACCGACCCGCCCGAGGGGTTGCTCGAGCCCTGACTTTCTTCTGACCGGCTCGAAACCGACTCTGTCGGCTGTTGCGGTGGGCCTCGGCATACGCGCTACAAAACACCAGAATCATACAGCTAAGAATCACCCAGCAAGAATCATTCGCTAAGAGCGCGACCCACGGCGATCCCCGACCACTCCGCGACGATCACGTGTGACAGATTTCGGCGGTAACGCTTCGCACAGAGCGACACGTTGCGAAACTGCTACCGATAACGAATCGTCGATAACCGTGAAAGATAACCGTAAAAGATAACTGTGAAATACACGATTCTGACCCTTTTCCCCCAACTCGTGCGCCCCTGGACCGACGAGGCGCTGCTCGGTCGGGCTGCCGCACGCGGTCTGCTCGACTTCGATCTACGCGATCTGCGCGAACAGGCGACCGGCAAACACCGTAGCGTCGACGATACGCCCTACGGAGGTGGGGCGGGGATGGTGATCCGGGTCGATATCGCCGCTCGGGCGATCGACGAGGTTCGTCACTCGGAGCCGCCCCCTGACGAGATTATCCTGCTGTCTCCTGCCGGAGAGCCGTTTACCCAGCCGCTCGCCGAAGAACTCGCCCGCAAACAGCACCTCTGTCTACTCGCCGGGCGCTACGAGGGCTTCGACGCCCGCACCGAGTCTTACGTGACGCGCGAGATAAGCATCGGCGATTACGTGTTGATGGGGGGCGAGGTCGCAGCGCTCGCGTTGATCGAGGCGACGGCGCGGCTTATTCCGGGAGTGCTCGGAGACGCCGAGAGCCACGCCCAAGACTCGTTTAGTTCGCGGCTGCTCGACTATCCCGAATATACCCGCCCGCAGGTCTACCGAGACGAGGCTATCCCCGACGTGTTGCTTAGCGGCCACCACGCCAACATCGCCTCCTGGCGACGTCAGCAGGCGCTCGAACGCACTTACCGGCGACGGCCCGATCTGCTCGAGCACGCCAACTTAAGCGAGGAGGACCGAGCCTTTCTCGCCTCGTTATCCTCCTCGTCAGAGTCTTGAGTTTTACGAAGCGCTAACGCTGTTAGCGGATACGCTCGATGACCAGATCGGTGATGTCGAGCTCTTCTTCGGCGTAGACCACGAGGCCGAGCCCGTTCTGACCGGCGACGTTACCGTCTAGCACCATGCTGTAGCCGTTGGTCTGCGCGATCTGCTCGATAGCGGCGTTGACCGCTTCGATCGCGGGGGTCGATGCGGCGCCGATCTCGTTACGCCAGCGCTGCTGCACCGCTTCGAGGCTGCGTATCAGCGTGTCGTAGAGTTCGCGCTCTTGGGCGGTAAGTTGCTGCCCGCTCTGCAGTTTGGTTACGATCGGATCGAGGTCGCTCCGCAAGCTCGCGATTTCGGTCTGGGCCTGCTCGCGCAACTGGGCGAGCTGCTCGCCTGCCGGGTGCGAGGCGATCGCCCGCTGGGCGTCGATAAAAACGATCTGGGTTCCTTGGGGTTGGGCGTTTAGTTGGGGCACAAACACGACAAGAGCTAAGACAGCGCTTAGCGCACCGAAAAGAAGATTACGTTTCATAGGACGTACTATAACAAGCAAACAGTGAGAAGTCGCGTAAGTTTTGATTTGGTCTTGTGCCGTGTTTTCATATAGACCCCTCGGTCTGTGCGCGGTCTGTGTGTACGGTTTGTGTGTGCGGTCTATGTGCGGATAGCAGTCTCGCAGATGTCTTTCTATGCGAGGTATCGCCATCGATATCTGCCGAGTGTGGCCGTGACAGCGTTACCCGAAACTGCGGTCAATATCGCCCCGAACATCAAACTACGAACATCGGGGTCGCTATCAGAAACGACGTGCGAACAAGGTGCGACGACAGACGCGACGACAAGGCATCTTCCTGATACGCCCCCTGTCTGATACGTAAGCTCGTCGAGCTACCCGCCTGGTTACCCGGGTGTCTCTCCCCAGGCATCTTAGGCGTCGCCGTGGTTACGTCCGAGCCAGCAGAGCCGGTACTGATTGCGCTTGCACACGGTGCAGTACTGGCTGGTGCGGCACTCCGGTGCGTTGACGCGGCAGCGGCGGCGGCGTGCTTCGCTAGAGGTCGGGCTGTTACGTCGGACACGGCTTTCTACCGAATTATTGATGCTCATGGATCGATCCCCCCTGGGTTGTCTAGGCTTAAACGTGGCCGAGACCAAAACGTCGACACATGTCTGTACACATGCCTGTGCGAACACTTACACCGTCTGCGAGACGGCACCAATCGAAATCTTCTGCTGTGGTACCTCTATTAGACACGATCGGGGTGGTGGTGGATAGGCACAAATGTACTATGTTTTTGGATATTTATATACTCTAATCGGCAAGCTGTGAAGGCCGAGGCGCCCCGCGTTGCTGTTCTGGATGGGTAAAAGCTGCCACTTTCCGAGGATTGCGTCTGTTCGAGGCGAGGACGCGGACCGTGTTTTTGTATATATTCACATAACAATCCGTTTGCGAGGTCGTGTTCGGCACTAACAGGCAGCGTGATGGCTGTTTTTGCCGTGTTTAGACCGGTGAGACGGATGAGGCGGCGCGTGTGTGGCATGATGGGGGGGTGGCTCGAGCCCTCCTCTTCGACCTCGCCGTCAACCGGGCGCTACGCTATCTGCAACGTTTAGGTACCCTAGAGCGCAGCCGCGACGCCGCCAAACTGCGGGCTGACTTGGGCGCCTGGTACACCCGGACACGCTTCGTCTACCGAATCCCGCTCGCGACGGTCGTCGCGGTGTTGCAGAGCTATCCGGGCCCCGGCTACTACTGGTCGGGAGGGGCCGAAGGCGGCTGGGTGTGTGGTGAAAACCCCCGTCCCTAAAACACTTCTCTACAATCAGAACACAACAGTGGTGGCGTCTAAACGGCATCTGATTCTGCTCGCGATTGTGCTATGTGTCCTTGACTACGAATAGCGTTTTGCAGTAACGTGCATAACCAACCCGGTAGCCCGACATTGACCCCGTTTCGTAAGCCGTTTTGTAAGCCGTTAGCGCGGCAGGTCGCGAGACGCCCGGATGACACGGCAGACAGGCTGCTCTACAGGGTGCCGCCCCGCAGCAACGGCAGGTGAGGAGAAGACGATGAAAACACTAGTCGACCAACACGGACGGGTGGTTCGCGATCTGCGGATCAGCGTGACGCCCCGGTGTAACTTTAAGTGCTTCTACTGCGATCCGCTCGGCGACGGCTACCATGACCCGCTCGGTACGGTAAGCGTCGCGGACGTCGCTCACGTGGTCGAAGCGGCAGCCGGACTCGGCATGTCGTCGGTGCGTTTTACCGGCGGCGAGCCGCTGCTACGCAAAGAGCTGCCCGACATGATCTACCACGCCAAGCACGTGGTCGGAACCGAAGACGTCGCGATTACGACCAACGCGAGTCTGCTCGCGCGGCGCCTGCCCGAACTGTTAGATGCGGGTCTCGACCGGGTCAACATCTCGCTCGACGCGGTCGACCCGGAGGCGTTTCGGCAGGCGACCAACGGCGGTAATATCGAGCAGGTGTGGCGCGGTATCGAGGCGGTGATGGCGGCGGGGCTGCACCCGGTCAAGCTCAACGCGGTGATGATTCGGGGCATTAACGACGGCGAAATCGTCCGGCTCGCCGAGCTAACCCGCGACCTGCCGATCCACGTGCGCTACATCGAATACATGCACCTTAACAACGCGGCTTCGGACGACTACTACCGGAGCTTTATGCCGGGCAAGGAGATTAGGGCGTGGGTCGAGAGTGCGGTGGGGGGGCTCGAGCCCGTCGCGACCGACCCGAGCGCCCCGGCGCGGCTGTTTCGCGTGCCTGGCTGGCAGGGCGCGATCGGCTTTATCAACCCCGTCTCCGAGCCGTTTTGTGGTGCCTGTAGCCGGATGCGCCTGACGAGCGACGCCAAGGTTCGCCCCTGTCTGATGACCGACCGCGAACTCGACATGCGCCCGGCCCTGCTCGCCGACGACCCGGTCGCAGCTATCCAGGACGTGTTTCTGGTCGCGGCACACCGCAAGGTCCGTTCCGGTATCACCACGCCGGTCGAGCGGCCCCGGACGATGGTCGCGATTGGTGGTTAGGTTATTGGTTAGGTTATAGGGCGCCGGTCAGGGCGCCGGTCAGGGAACGACCCGTTTGAGCACGTAGATACGCTCTTCGACCCGGGCGCTCGCCTCGAACCCGGTCAGCACGTTGCGCGGGGTGCTGCTCAAGGTGCCCCGCACGGTGCTCGAGCTAGGCAGCGCCGACACCACCTCCCAACCGTCCTGGCCGAGGTCGTTAAGAAACGGGACGAGGTTGGCGAACGAGGTCGCGAAGCGGTCGATGCCGTCCTTTTCGGTCGCGATCACCGACAGCTCGCCGTGGGTGTTGCGGACGATTTCTACTTGCATGTATTCGAAAGTTGCCACGCGCTTAGCCTATCGCAGGGCGGCCTAAGCGGTGTGTCGGCTTCTAAACGATCGCCCAACGATCCGGTGGGTGCGCCGCGCACCTACGTCGTTAGCGATACCCGCACCCGGCACCGGGGCGGTTACTGTAGATAGGCAAGCACGTTAGACGTGACTACAACGCGGTTGACCCCGCTGTTTCTGTTCGCCCGCTCCAACCCTGTTCTCTTCATTACCCCGACAGATTATCGATCTAGCGAATAATGACCTTACAGATAATGACGTTGGTAGTGCTTCGGCGAAGAATGAATACAGTCAGAACAATACGGTTAGCCCGCAACGCCGTCGACAGACTATCTTTGTAGCGAAACCCCGACAGGGGCTTAAGGCGATAAGGATCCAAGGCCGAGTCAAGACGCCGTCGACGAACTTTTTAGTCATCCCCTAAACTACAGCTTGTACTGATGTGCACTCGATACTGACGTGCACCGGCGTATACACCCCGTACGCGCCGAATTGTGTGCGCGCCGACGCGCACCGCCGACCGGAGGCAGAACGCCCCGGACCGCGCCGCTAGCGAGCGGCCCCATCGACTGCTATACCTTGTAGGACCCCCTGGGAGAACGTGTTTCTGAGTACGGGTTATCGCGAGGACGGCAGATCCGGAAAGGAAACACTATGTTTACCGATTTTGCGCTTAGCGAGTCTACACTCGCCGCACTAGACGCTCACGGCATTACCGTACCGACCCCGGTACAGACCTCGACCCTTCCTCACGGCCTCGCCGGACGAGACGTGATCGCGCAGGCCCGCACCGGCACCGGCAAAACGCTCGCCTTCGCGCTGCCGATCGCCGAACGTCTAGACGCCGACAACACCAGAGGACGGAGCCCCCGAGCCCTTATCCTGACCCCGACCCGCGAACTCGCGCTGCAGGTCAGCGGCGAGATAAGCTGGATCGCACCGCACCTCAAGGTGATTACCGTCTACGGCGGTACCGGCTACGGACGCCAGGCCAAAGACCTTAACCAGGGTTGCGACGTCGTCGTCGCGACGCCGGGGCGCGCTGTCGATTACGTCGACCGTAAAATCCTCGACCTCTCGCAGGCGTCTATTGTGGTGCTCGACGAGGCCGACGAGATGCTGTCGATGGGCTTCGAAGAAGCGCTCGAGCACCTGCTTGAGGTGACCCCGCGCGATCGCCAGACGCTCCTTTTTTCGGCGACCATGCCGTCGTGGGCGAAGAAGCTGTCACAGCAGCACCTGAACAACCCCTTCCGCGCCGACCTCGTCAGCGACGAAGAGGTGACCTACCACGAGATCGCTATCGAGGTTTCTAACCCGCTACGCGGAGACGTGCTCGCCGACCTGCTCTACGTCCACCACGCCACCCGCAGCATCGTCTTCACCCACACCAAGGCCGAAGTCGACGCGCTCGTACAGGCGCTAAACGCTAACGGACACGCCGCCGAAGCGGTGCACGGCGACCTCGACCAGAGCGAGCGCGAACGGGCGGTCGGGCGGCTGCGTAGCGGTCAGGCGTCGGTGCTCGTCGGTACCAACGTCGCCGCGCGCGGTCTCGACATCCCCGACATCGACCTGGTCGTGCACTACCGCGTTCCGAACGAGGCGAGTGTGTATCAGCACCGTTCGGGCCGTACCGGACGGGCCGGACGCGACGGCACCGTGATGATTCTGCACGACGCACGCGAACGCCGCGACGTAAGCAAGCTCGAGCGCGCCGTCTCGCGCCGTTTCGAGCGGAGCACCCCGCCGCACGCTGACGCCGTCCAGGAGGCTAGGTTGCAGCGGCTACTCGGCGAGCTAACCGAACAGTCTGCCGAGGACAAAGAGGTATGGCTCGAGCTCGCCCAGCGCTGGGTCGACGAGGGCAACGTCGATGCGATCGCCGGTCTGCTCGCGCAACAGCTCGGCGGTGCCCAACCGACCCGCAGCCTGCTGACGGGCGAAGAGGGCTGGACCACCGTCCACCTCCAGCAGCGTATCGACCGCATCGGTCAGGTCGTGCGCGTCCTAAAAGACGCCGGAGCGAGCGACGTCGGTCGGGTTCAGGTCGCCCGCGACGGTGCCTACGCCGATCTGCGGCCTAACGAGGTGACCGCGCTTAAAGACCGCGTTCCGTTCGAAGCCGCCCGCGAAGTGAAGGGGCTCGAGCCCCAACGTGCCGCCCCCCGCCGCAAGCGCCAGGGCGGTCGACGCTAAACCTTACGCACTACCCGCTATAAAGCACCAAAAGCACCCTGCTCTTCGAACCGAGTCAGGGTGCTTTTTTCGTTGTTGCCGGTCGCGGCGGTCGTGCGCGGTCCTAACGGGCCGAGTCGATGCGCTCTAAGAGTTCGCTTAGCGCCGCTTGGGCGCTCTCTTCGTCGCGGGCGTCTAGCCCAACAACATCGTCGATATCGAGTAGAAAGTATTCGGCGACCCGCTCGAGCGACCAGGCGTCTTCGACATCGAGCCGCGTAACCCCGAGGACGAAGGGCATCGGGTGCTGGCTGCTAATGGTCTTGAGGATCTTGCGGGCGTACGGATAGTCGTACGACTTGTCGGCAGCGACCATCAGCATCATGCCGAGCGAACCCTTCGAGAGCTCGTTCCAGACAAAGTCGAAACGGTCCTGGCCGGGTGTGCCGAACAGGTAGACGTTGTGGCCGTTTAGCGTTAGGCTGCCGAAATCGAGAGCGATGGTAGTGGTCGCCTTACCGATGTCTTCGGTGGCTATCTCGTCGGTTTCGACGACGTCGGTTTCCGACAGTGTCTGCACGAGGGTGGTTTTGCCCGAAAAGACCGGGCCGGTAATCAAGACTTTGACGGGTGTGGTACTGGCGGGGTTGGTATCGCTGGTACTCATAAGATTGACCCTCCTTTACGTGAGCCTATCACGGATTGAGCGGGCGCGGTTCGGCAACCTCGAAGCTACTGCGAGGCTGTTGGTAGTGAGGGTCTTCGCTAAGCTCGAAGATTTTGTCCTGATGGGCGATGACGAGCCGAATACCGGAACCGTCGTGAGGGACGCTGCGGGCGGCCATCGAGCTTTCGGTCGAGGCGCTTAGCCAGCCCGCGGCAAAGCCGACCTCGAGCCCCCGCGTCTGTGCTTCGGGGTGTTCGGCGACCAGAACGGTGTTGTCGTCACCGAAGTCGCCCGGTTTTAGCTCGAGCAGGTTGACCGGCCCGAGCCCCGCTGTCATAAAGTGCATCGGCCCGACCGCGATACGCAGCACCAGGTCACGAGGCACGTCCATGCTGCTAAAGATCCGCTCGGCTTCGTTAACGCCGAGTTCGTAGCCCATCCGGTAGAAGAGCATGTCGGCGACGTCTTCGCCGGTCACATCGGTCACTTCCTTAAAGATGGTCGGCGGCAAGACCATGTAGGGGTGCCCGGCGATGCTGACCGCGGCCTTTTCGGCGTCACGGACAAACTGCTGGTTGTAGTTCTGGACGAGCTCTTGAGCGTGTGTGATAGGGTTGTCGGTTGTGCTCATGGAGGACTCCTTTGTGTCGAGGTGAGTGACGTAGCCAGGTGGCGTTCGGCCCTGATAAGCCGGATCGCTCCTACAGCAGCAGGGTGATGCTCTGGGCCGCGTCGCGCGCTTCTAGGTTGATGAGGCCGACGTTCGCGCCGCTTTTGGCGATCAGGGCGAGCACGCCTTTGGTACCTGCCGAGTAGAGGAAGATCTGCCCCTCGTTACCCGAAACGGTGGTCTCGGAGAGGGTGCCCGCGCCGAGCGTATCGGTAATGCGCTTACCCAACCCGAGCGCGGTCGCGGCCATCGCGGCGACGCGGTTGGGGTCACCACTCGATAGTGATTGGGCGATAGCGAGGCCGTCGCTAGAGGCGATGATGGCGCCGCGAAGTTCGGGGATAGCGTTGCGAAGGTTGTCGATAATGCTCTGCAGTTCGGCTTGTTTAGACATGGTGTTACCTCTCTCTCCGGTGCTACCGGGGTGCGATGCGTGTTGTGCGGACGTCGGTTGCTGTACTCGTATACGTTAACGACACCGTCTCAGCCCCCTCCGTCTCGGCCTAAGCTGTTCCGGAGTCGCGACACGGTGTGTTCGTTCAGCGTGTTCGTTCAGCCGGTTGCGCTACGGGCTCCCCCCACGCCAAGCGCCTAAGTAGAGCGTAGGGTTCGTTGCCGCTAAGGCGTTGATGTATCTAAAGGGTAAGCTTCATGAGAGCGCCCTCCCAGGGACATGAGTCCCGTGAGAGTGTCGTGCTCGTTACGATTGGACGTGCGGCTGCCGTGCCGACGTGCCGCTACCGTGCGTCGCCGTCAATATTCTCGGGGTACACGGTGTGTGCTGTGCTATTCCCGGTTCCGATCGGTCTACGTCTGCCAGCGAATCGGTCCGAACAGAACGCGTAGGAACAGACGTACGCATAGAGCGTTACAAAGCGTCGCCCGAGCTCGTTCCGGGCGACGTGGAATGGTGCGGAGTCTGTACTGTGTAGGCTGTCTAGCTCAGAATGTCGCGCGAAAGAGCCTAAGTGACGAGGCGTTTTGCACGAACGTCTTGTGGTTTCGAGGTGATGTCTCTGGCGAACTGTCTTGGTGTCGGCGCGCCGCTAGTCCTCCTGGGCGGGGTGCGGGTAGACGAGCACACCGGCCTGCTCGCCGACTCGGGCGTCGCTCGCGTCGGGAGTCTTCCACGCGTAGGCCATGTGGGCGGTGTTAAAACCGACGCACAGTTCGCCGTTCGCCCGGACGCTAATCAGCCCGCCGTCGCCCTCTAAACCCGGCAACTCGCCGAGCAGCCGCTGCACCGAAGCGCCGAACGGTTCGCCGCTCCGCAGACGCCAGGCGAGCTCTTTAGCGGCGACCAGGCGGATAAACGCTTCGCCCTTGCCGGTACACGACACCGCGATATCGTCGTCGGCGTAGGTGCCGGCGCCGATCAGCGGAGAGTCGCCGACTCGTCCGGGCCACTTGCCGAGCACACCGCCGGTGCTCGTCGCGGCGGCGAGGTAGCCGTCGTCGTCTAGGGCGACGGCGCCCACGGTCGCCGAACTGCTCGGCGCCTGCTTGCTGTCGCGCCACTTTTCTAGCGCCTGCTGCATCCGCTCGGTCAGGAGCGTGTCGTTAGCGACGGGGCTGTCGACGAGCGCGTTCGCGCCCGCCCCAACGAACAAGACGTGCGGGGTGTCGCGGCGCACCCGGTTGGCGAGCAAGACCGGGTTTTTAGCGTTGGTCAGGCCGGCGACGGCGCCCGCACTCCGGTCGCGCCCGCTCATGACGGCAGCGTCGCACTCGACGACTCCGTCGCGGTTGGGGGAGCCGCCGGTACCGGCGTTAAAGGCGCGCGGGTTGTCTTCCATGGTGCGTACGGCGCTTACGACCGCTTCTAGGGCGTTTTGCTGGACGAGCGCGTTGTAACCGACCTCGAGCGCGTCGCGCAGACCGGCGAGGTAGTCGTGTCGGTACTCGCTGCGGATGTTGCCGGCGCCGCCGTGGATGACCAGGATAGGCATAGTTGTCCTTTCGGAAGTTGCGGGAGTTGCGAGCTTCGCCAGGAAGCTCGTAGAGATAGCACAAAGCGTTGACGCGGTGTGCGTTGACGCGGTGTGGCTGTTGCGGGTGATGAGCGACTGATATCATAACGGACGTCTGTAGACGCCGCAACGGAGAGTAGGGTGAGGTTTGCGACGGGAGTGTTTGTGGGGGTGTGTGAGCGGGGCGGTTTTGGTGGGTGGTGGTGGATGGGGGGCTCGAGCCCTTCCTCCCCTAAGCCCCAACGCACGTGGCTCGACAGCGATCCCTAGCGTTTGGGGGGTAAGATAAAACGTGTATGCAACTCGTGCTCTTCTATCTGCTTCTGCTCGTGGCCCAAGGAACCCTGGCGGTGCTCGTCGCGCCGCTACCCGCGCCCGACCTCTTTCTCATCGCGATGCTGACGCTGCTGTGGCGCCTGCCGGCGTGGCAGATGGTGCTGGTCGGCTACGGGATCGGCCTGCTGCAGGATATCGTCGGGCACGGTAACCTCGGCCTGCACGCCCTCGGTTTGGCGGGCGGCGCGCTGCTCGCGTCGTTTGTCAAGTCGCTGGTGAGTCAGGCGGGCTTCGCCGAACGGCTGCTTACGGCGCTCTCGGCGCTCGTCGGCAAGTGGCTCGTGTTCGCCGCGCTGCTCGGCTGGCTTGGTGCGGGGGCTAACCCGCTCGACACAGTGTTGCGGGTCGCGCCGCTCGAGGCCCTCTTTACCATCCTGCTTAGTATGGTGGTGTTGCCGGTCGCGGCGTGGCTTATGGAACAGAGTTCGGTGTTGCGTAAGGAGTTGCTATGATCCAGCGCGCTCGTCTACTGCTCGCCCTTATCTTTACCGTGCTGATGATCTTTACCGGT
This sequence comes from Trueperaceae bacterium, assembly GCA_034521635.1. Taxonomy (GTDB): domain Bacteria; phylum Deinococcota; class Deinococci; order Deinococcales; family Trueperaceae; genus JAXHMC01. The sequence goes on from JAXHMC010000023.1 coordinate 63,502, forward strand.
CGGCTGATGTACCTGCAGTTCGCCATGACCGAAGAGTTTCGCGCGCTAAGCGACGAAAACTTTCTAGAACAGCGGCGTATCTCGCCGTTGCGGGGTCGGATCCTGGCCCGCGACGGCACGGTGCTCGCGGACAACAGGATCGCGGTCGATCTGATGTACTGGGGGGGCGAGCTCGACCACTGGGCGCGGATCGCCTACCTGCTTGACATCACCGAAGCGCCCACCCCGCCAGACACCAGCGACGCCCGCGAACGGATCGCGGGTAGGGTGCTCGTCTGGGACATCGCATACGACCTCGTTCCGGCGATCGAAGAGCTGGTCGCCGGACAGCCGAACCTCTATCTACGCGAACGGATCGAACGGACCTACCCGACCAACCTCGCCGCCCACGTCGTCGGCCACACCACCGAAGCCGACCCGCAGCGCTTTCCGGGCTACGCGCTCGGCGACCTGGTCGGTATCAAGGGGATCGAGGCGAGCTATCAGGACATGCTGTTCGGCTCGCCGGGGGCGAGCATCGTCGAGGTCAACAGCCGCCGCAGCGTCCTCAACGAGCGCGAGATTCTGGCGGCGAGGCCGGGCCAGGACGTGATGCTGACCATCGACCCGCAGCTTCAGCACGCCGCCGAAGAGGTGCTCGCCGAGGCGCTACGCTACATCAATCAGCGGCGCCGCTCGCAGGGGCTACCGCTCGAAGACATCCCGCGCGGCGCGCTGGTCGCGCTCGACCCGCGTAGCGGCGAGATCCTGGCGATGGCCAGCCAGCCGAGCTACGACCAGAACGTCTTTACCCGTCGCCCGAGCCCGCAAGACGTGATCGGCGATCTGCTTACCGACGGCGAAAACTTTCCGCTTCTGAACCGGGCGGTCAGCGCCTATCCGCCGGCCTCGACCTTTAAGCTGTTGTCGAGCCTGGTGCTGCTCGAACAGGGCTACATCGCGCCGAGCACCCGCTACGCCTGTTCGGGGAGTTTCGAGTTTTTAGGGATCCGGATGCGTAACTGGGCAGGCTACTGGCGCGGTAGCTACACCGTCTCCGAGGCGATCGCGGACAGCTGTAACACCTTTTACTGGCAGGCCGCCGCCGACACGCCGAACTCGAACATCGGCTGGGCGCCGTTCGCCCGCGAACTGACCGACCGTGCGACCGAGCTAGGCTACGGCAGCCCGGTCGGGATCGGCCTCGACGAAGAGAAAGCCGGACGCGTGCCCGACGAAGTCTACTCGCGCGAGAGCCGTGGTTACATCTGGCGCCCCGGCGACACGCTCAACATCTCGATCGGTCAGGGAGACATGTTAGCGACGCCGATCCAGGTCGCGCAGTTTACCGCGACGGTCGCGATGGACGGGATGCAGGTCCAGCCCCACCTGGTCAGAGAGATCGGTGCGAACCCGGTCGAGGTGCCCTACCGCGACTTTTCGGGGCCGTTCTGGTCGACGGTGCGCGACGGGATGCGGCTGATGATGACCCGCTACGGGGCGAGGCCGACACTCGGGCCGGGCAACTTTCCGGTCGCGACAGCGGGCAAGACCGGCACCGCTCAGAACGCGCAGGGGGACGGGCTCGAGCACGCCTGGTTTACCGGCTTCGGCCCGATGGATAACCCCGAACTCGTCGTGGTAGCGTTTATCGAAAACGGGGGCTCGAGCACCGCCGTCGCTATCCCCGTCGCGCGCGACTTTATGGCCCGCTTCTGGGACGTCGATCTAGGAGACCGATAATGGAAGACCGATCATGAAGATTCGCGGAACCCGTGACGGCGTCGTGCTCAGCCTCGACGCGTCCGACAGCGCCGCCTCACTTAACGACGCGCTGGCCTTTAACAAGTCGCTACTCGGCGGCCCCATCGTTCTCGAAATCAACGACGCGTTACCCTGGTCGGTGTTGCAGGCGGCGTCAAAGGCAGTCGAACAAGAGGGTGGCGAAATCCGCGACGTTCGTCCGCCGAGCGTCCAGCCTCGCCCCAAAGGCGAAACCGTCATCATCGCCCGAACGGTGCGGAGCGGGGGTCGGGTCGAGTCTAACGGTTCGGTTATCATTTTAGGTGACGTCAACGCGGGCGCCGAAATTGTCGCCGAAGACGACGTTATCGTGGTCGGTACGCTGCGCGGTTTGGCCCACGCAGGCGCGAGCGGCAACCAAAACGCGGTGATCTGGGCGCAGCAGATTCTCGCCCCACAACTCCGGATCGGCGCTGCGCTCGCCCAAGCCGGAGACGACGGCAAGCCCCGCCATCAGGGCCCCGAAGTCGCCCACCTCGTCGAGGGCGCTATCGTGCTCCGTCCTTGGGACCGGTAGGTCGTGCTAGGTCGTGCTACGACGTTCGCCCGCACACAACGCGGTCCGTTTCTTCTGATGCGGACGCTGTTCGGATACACGATCACGACGGAAACCTTCGACCAGGACAGCCAATACTAGGCTGGCTTCTGTAAGTCACGTTGACTCTGCCGGATAGAAAGCACGCTGCGGCACACCCGTTCCGTTGTGGCGAATACGGGTGCTGGTGGCGGTGCGGTGCGCATGGCGCACCCTATGATTCGGATGAATGGTACTGATTCGCGTGGTGATATAGGCAGGTCGGGATGGTATGAACCACGAACTCTCGACCAGGACATCTGAAAAAACATCCACAACAGAACATCAAAACTAGAAAACGCGGTGCTTGTGACGGCACCGCGCGGCTTTGTGTGGGTTTGGGGCTACTTGACGACGAGGTTGACGAGCTTGCCTGGCACGACGATCTCGCGGTTGATGTTGGCCCCTTCGACGTAGCGAGCGACGTTGTCGTTGGCTTTGGCGGTAACGAGGATGTCTTCTTTGCTCGCGTCTTTAGGCACTTCGATCTGGGCGCGAACCTTGCCGTTGACCTGTACGGCCATCGTGACGGTGTCGAGCTCGGTCGCGGTGGGATCGAAGCTCGGCCACACTTCGAGGTGCACCGACGCGCTGTGGCCGAGGCGGTGCCACAACTCTTCGCTCAGGTGCGGTGCGATCGGGGCGAGTAGGGTCAGCAGCGTCCGGGTCGCCTCGCGCCACTCGTCGGCCTCGACCATTGTGCTGCTTTTGGCTTTGCTCATCGCGTTGCTCAGAGTCATCAATTCGGCGATGGCGGTGTTGAACTGAAAGTTTTGGAAGTCTTCGCTAACCTCTTTGATGGCGATGTGGACGGCGCGGCGTAGGGCTTTGCGGTCGGCTTCGTTCGCCGCGCCGTCGTCGGTTGCGGGCTCGAGCACCAGCGACCAGACGCGGTTAAAGAACTTGGTGATGCCGTTAATCCCGTCCGAATTCCACGGCCCGCCTTCGTCCCACGGCCCGATAAACATCAGGTAGGCCCGCACCGTGTCGGCGCCGTACTCCGTAACGAGTTCGTCGGGGTTGACGACGTTCCCGCGCGACTTCGACATCTTCTCGTTGTCTTCGCCCAGAATCATGCCCTGGTTAAACATCCGCGTAAACGGCTCGTCGACGTCGCTAAGCCCGAGGTCGCGAATCACCTTGGTAAAGAAGCGGGCGTAGAGGAGGTGCAAGATGGCGTGTTCGATGCCGCCGGTGTACTGCTCGACCGGCATCCAGGCGTTGGCGAGCGTCCGGTCGAACGGCGCCGAGTCGAGGCCCGGCGAGAGGTAGCGAAAGAAGTACCACGACGAGTCGATAAAGGTGTCCATGGTGTCGGTTTCGCGCTGGGCGGCGCCGCCACATTCGGGGCAGGTGGTGTTCAAAAAGCCCTCGTGCGACCGGAGCGGCGACTCGCCGGTCGGCATAAACGCGACGTCGCTCGGAAGTTCGACCGGAAGCTGGTCTTCGGGGACCGGCACAATACCGCAGGCGTCGCAGTAGACTATCGGGATCGGCGTCCCCCAGTAACGCTGACGGCTAACCAGCCAGTCGCGCAGCCGGTAGGTGACCTGTTCGCGGCCCGCGTTGTGGTGCTCGAGCCAATCTATTGCCGCCGCGACCGCCGGGTTGTCGCGCCCCTTTTCGCCGTTGTTGACCTTACCGTCGAGCGGTCCCGAATTGATCAGCACGCCCGGCCCCGCGTAGGCTTCGCTCAAATCCGCTTCGTCGACCTCGTCGACCCCGTCAGGACGGACGACCGGAACGATGTCTAGGCCGAACTTGCGGGCGAACTCGAAGTCGCGCTGGTCGCCGTACGGCACGGCCATAATCGCGCCGGTGCCGTAGCTCATCAGCACGTAGTCGGCGATCCAGATCGGGATACGGGCGTTGTTGACGGGGTTGATGGCGTAGGCGCCGGTAAACTCGCCGGTCTTCTCTTTGCCCTCGGCCTGCCGGTCGATGTCGGTCATGCGCGACGCCCGTTCGACGTACGCCTCGACGGCGCTGCGCTGGTCGTCGGTGGTCAGTCTGTCGACGAGCGGGTGTTCGGGTGCGAGCACCATAAAGGTCGCGCCCCAGAGCGTGTCGGGGCGGGTGGTAAACACGGTGATGTCGTCGCCCTGCTCGCTCTTAAACGTGACCTCGGCGCCTTCGCTCCGCCCGATCCAGTTGGTCTGCATCGTCTTGACCTTGTCGGGCCAGTCCATCCCCGCAAAGTCGAGCAGTTCGTCGGCATAGTCGGTAATCTTAAAGTACCACTGGCTCAAGTTTTTCTTGATGACCGGCGTGCCGCAGCGCTCGCAGCGGCGCTCGTCGCCGACGACCTGTTCGCGAGCTAAGGTGGTGTTGCAGTTCGGACACCAGTCGACCGGCGAGAGCTTTTTGTAGGCGAGGCCCTTCTCGTAAAACTTGGTAAAAAACCACTGATTCCAGCGGTAGTACTGCGGGTCGCAGGTGACCACCCTTTTCGACCAGTCGAACATCGCGCCCATCTGCTTAAACTGTTCGGTCATCCGCTCGATGTTGCTGTACGTCCAGGTCGCCGGGTGGATGTTGCGCTTGATGGCGGCGTTTTCGGCGGGCAGGCCGAAGGCGTCGAAGCCCATCGGAAAGAGGACGTTGTAGCCCTGCATCCGCTTAAAACGGGCGGCGGCGTCGGCGGGCGCCTCGGCGTACCAGTGACCGGCGTGGAGGTCGCCTGACGGGTAAGGATACATGGTCAGGGAGTTGATACTTCGGCTTTGCTGGCACCTGGAGAGGTGGATTTGAGCTCGTGGTAAGTTTTGTCGGCCTGCCACTGCTGCTGCCAGCGGGGCTCGAGCTCGTGCGGGTTGTACTTCTCCGAGCGGTACGTGCTGTCTTTAACGGTATCGGCCATATCATCTCCACTATAGCGCAGCCTGCTCTGACTCAAAGAAAGGCGGCAAAGAAAGACCCCCGACCGACGATCATTCGCCGTAGACGGGGGCGCGAAGCACGGGTGAGCGGGTCGTTAGTGCCTCGAGCCTCCGGGTAGTCGTAGGTTGGTTGCGAACGTGTTCATAATCTGATGGTAAGCACTCTAACGAAAGCTGTCAATCGGAATCAAAGCACTACCTACCGTTCAAGAGAAAAAACAATCTTCTGTGACAAGGTCTATACCAGCCACGAGATCCTATGCTATCCTTTATAGAAATTATGAATGGAGACTTAGAGCTTAACCAACTTGATCCGGATACTTTTGAGCACATGGTCAATGATCTTGCTCTGAGAGTGCTTGGGCCTGGGCTGACAATGTTTGCTGCAGGCGCAGATGGTGGACGCGACGGTTATTTTCAAGGGCGAGCTCCATACCCCAGCGAGTCAGAGCAGTGGTCTGGAATCTGGTACATTCAGTCAAAATTTCACAAGCAGCATCTTTCGAAGGATCCGCAAAAATGGCTGCTCAAACAAATAAAAAGTGAAATTAAAGCTTTTGAAGATAAAAAAAGGCGTAGAAAGAAGCCTGACAATTGGATAATTGCCACAAATGTTGATCCAACAGGACAAGCGCAAAACGGCTCTTTTGATCAGGCAAACGTATTAGTAGAAGAATTCGACGCGGAGCTAGCAAAACACTTTCATATTTGGGGTGGGGAAAAACTACAAAGTTTTCTCAGGTCACACTCAGAAGTAGCTAAGCAGTACGGACACTTTTTGACTCCAGGTCAGGTTCTTTCAGAGATCCAAGAGTACTACCGCCATTCCAATGCAGATGAGAAAGAAATCATACGATATTTAGTGGCGAACAAATTTTCTGAATCTTTATATGCAAAGTTAGAGCAGGCTGGTTCTACGGCAGATGACAGACCGGGTGTGCACGAACTGTTTGTGGACGTTCCTTTCAGGTCCGTTGCAGAAGAAGGTCCTCGAACAGAAGGTTTGCAGCGAGCGGGAATGATTATGAATCATATAGTCAAAGCTGCTCTAAAATCTCACAAGTATACGAATCAAAGATTTCCAAAAAATATCTCCGAATTTAATAAACATCCTGAAAGGGCGAGAACTTGGTTCTTAAGAGGTGGTCCAGGTAGAGGGAAATCTACAATCGGACAATACTTTTGCCAAATACAGCGTGCTTCCATAATTCTTGCGGAGGAAAATAGAACGAACTTTCTTGTTAAATCGAAGGAGAAGGAACTAGCAAAACAAGTAAAAGAAAAAGCAAAAAGCCCTCCTCGCACCTCCACAAGAGAATATCTTGGCCCTAATCAATTTTTAGACATAGAAGCTTCAGAACCCATTCCCTACTCAGATCTAGATGATGACATCGCTATTTATGAAGAGGTAAAAAGAGATGAAGGTTACTGGACGGAATATCCTAGAATACCTGTTTTTATGGGCTTGCAATACTTTGCATCCTGGTTTAGAAGGCAAAATGCTGATGAAGCGAAGGGCATCCTAAGTTTTTTGGCGATGGATATAGGCAAGAACATAGAGAAAACAGTTAAAGCTGGAACTGTAAAGTCCTTGCTATCAAAGAGTCGATGGGTATTTGTTTTTGATGGCTTGGACGAGGTTCCTAACGACATCAAAGATGAAGTGGCCTTAGAAGTTATAAAGTTTATTGACAGAACCATCATAGAAGTTGGAGGTGATGTGATGTGTATCTGTTCCTCCCGACCACAGGGTTACTCCGGACAGTTTGATGCCTTAGAAGGACTTACAGTTGACTTGGTGGATTTACATCCTCAAATGGCCCTGAGGTGTGCCGAATCTGTTTTGAGTATAAACAGAGCACAGGAAGAGGTAGACAGATTAATGCGGGTTCTCAGAGAAGCGATTTCTTCTGAGTCTGTAAGAGAATTAATGAAAACACCGCTCCAAACGCACATTATGGCAGTTATCGTCAGAAATGGAGGTCGACCGCCAGAGCGAAGATGGAAACTGTTTGATGAGTTTTATAGAGTTATTAAAAAAAGAGAGGCTGATAAGGACGCTCTGGACGAAAAAATTCTTCATCTGTTGCAGCAAAAAGAGACGTTGCTAAAAACAGTACACAACTGTCTTGGATTTAAGTTACATGCGAAGGCAGAAGAAAGCACAGGCGCTGAAGACGCTCTGTCAAAAGAAGAGTTTAGAAAACTAGTAGAGCAGGTCGTGTCGCAAATGGAAGAGGACGATGATATAGAAAAAACTGTTGACACTGTGATGGAAGCTGCAACGGAAAGGCTTGTTCTTGTTAATACGCCAGATGATGGTGATCATTATCGATTTGATGTTAGACAACTTCAAGAATTCTTTGCTGCCGAGTTTATGTACGACAGCGTTTCTGAGAAAGAATTACATGAACGTCTCAAGATCATTGCTGGTGACGCCCACTGGAGAGAAGTGGTACATTTTTTGATCAGCGCCTTGGTTGAGCAGGGGAGAACGCAAGAGTTCATATTAGCAGTGGATACTTTGAAAGACTTGGATAGTGGTGAAGAAGAGTTAGAAACCTTCAAGAAAGCGATGTGCAAGGGCTCTCTAATCGCATCACGTCTTCTGCAAGAAGGAGTGTTGGATCAAGACAGGAAAAAACGTGATAAATTTAGCCCCGTTTTAGAGCCGCTCTACTCATCTTTTAGTATAGAGAACCTTTTTATGCTGACTCAGACGCAACATAAAAGTTCCAAACTGTGGCTCACAAGATCTCTAAAAAAGGCCATCAAGACTTTTTCGCCTCCTGGAAATGCTGGTGCAATGATAGTGATGCTTTGCCTACCAACAGAAGATACAGAAGTTCAGGAGCAAGTTTACACCTACTTAAGGGCCAACGCTGATACTGAACATTTTGATCTGATTATCCAAGAATACAGACAAGCGCGAAGAATGGATCACCGATTATCGGTTGGCAAGGGACTTCTGAGATTCTGTATAGAAAAGTTACTTTCTGATGAGTTTTATAACGTCAATCCCCGTATCTTACCGTCACTCATAGACATTGTCGCTATGAATAAAAAGGCACTTGACAATGCCTTGTCAGAGGAAGAGTTCTCGCTCTCTCCTTTTCAAAAAGCCTTGTTGGACCTCGTGCTGTCTAGGAATAGTAGAACACCTTTAGAGCGTTCAGTAGATGTAATGGAAGAACTTAAATTTATGGAGATTATCATTATTTCTACAGATCTCAGTCTCTATGAAAGCTTTATTGAACAGTGGAAATCAGAAATAGACAACGAACTCATTAGGGAGAGTAGTGGAATCATATGTGTCGTCTACAGTGTCCTTCTTTTATATGCTAGAAAGAGCCGTGAAGCACTATATTTTTTGGGTAGAGAAGATGTTTATAGCTTGGCATGCATGACGCCTATTGATCTACTACCTCTTCGGTGTGACGGAGACTTTATCTCTTTCGAGCAGCTCTCGGAAATCAAGGGCAGTAGTGATAGGCTCAAAAAATTTCTAAATAGTTGCTGTAATTTAGAAGTTGCGAGTAAACGTGAATTAGTGCGTCACTACCGTCTCCTTGACGGAAGAGAAGAAACTGTTGAAAAGATACTGGTATCAGATGATTGGAACGCTATTCTTAAACATTGGACCATTTCGGTGGATAAATATCCTGGGCAGGCAATAAACTTTGTTCGTGATAACTATTCGGAATTGCAACTTGTGAAGGAACATAATTTTAACTTAGCGGAAGCTCGTATTGGCAGGTTACTTAAGTTAATAGAAACTCTTGTTGATAAGTTGCTTAAGGATGAAAGCCTTCTGAAAACATGTCCAGAAATGTGGGGTGTTTTTGTGGAGGCATCCAGTGAGTCAAAAGAGCAAAAACTCCGCGCTTCCATGAAAAGGGTTGCGAACGATGTGAATCTAAATAAGCTTAGTAAGCCTAGACTCATTCTGTCTTCTGGCATATTCAAGCCTTTTGAGTTGTTACTGCCTATGGAAGCGGAGTTGCTACCAGTATTTGCATGTGGACTTTTAGTGCGTAATCAGGGTCCCTATGGATTGCGGGGGAGCTCTTCTCGTGTGCACAAAGAGTCTCCAAATTTTCAGCATCGTATTAGGGAGGAAATTGATGAGATTATTCCTGGCAGAGAGAAACTGAGGAGGATTCTCAGTTCTTCAGAACAACACTTACGTGTTAGGGCCGCATCATTACTTTTTTTGCTATTGAAGGCCTCGAATCAGGAAGATCGAATAGATTTACTCAACAAGGTTCCTGAAATTTATGAGCAAGAGGTGGGAAGTTGGTTCCTAAATTCATTTATCAACTATCTTCGGATTTTTGAAGATGGCCAGGTGCCTGAGGTTCAGGCGGTTTTGGGGAGTATGATTGCAGAGTCTGACCCCTTTTCTAAAAACGTTATTGAAGAATTATTGAGCTCCTGGAGAGAGGTTTCGTCGATGCCTGTTACTAGAGTGGGTGTTGCCGAACGATGGCTAGATGGGGCTAGCGAGTAGCTGTTAGCTAATGCGACTTATACGAAGTATCGGCGCGATTTTGGATCAAAGGTAGAAAATTGAAAAGATTTTTCAACGTTATGAGCATGGTCGGTGGTCAAAAGGTAATCCGATCTGAGATTTGAGATGGTCTTTTCTTCAGGATAGCAAGTTAGAAGGGGGAGAGGAGGGCTCGAGCCATCTTCTCTAGCGACTTCCGCGCGAAACGCCGCTGCACCCACCGCGTAAGCGGCCAGCCGAGCTTCGCGAGCCAGTGATGCGGCTTCGACAGCGCATAAAGCTCGTACACCACCCGCTCGCCCTCTCGTACAATCCGAAACACCTCTTTGCCTACGAGCGCGTGACCGGGCAGCGTGCCGACAACGAGGCGGTAGTCGTCCGGTCGGTCATCGATAGCGAGGACGCGAATCGCGTTGAGTGCCTGACAGCCGAACAGGTTTAGGACGACGACGAGCGTAGCGCCCGACGTAAGAGGGACGTCTTCGGGGCGCAATGCACTGAGCGGTGCGGGATACATAACGCGGTTCTGGAGAGCGTCTTTGGCGTGTTCGAAGACGCCCGGATCGACACCTAGAACGGTGCGGTAGCGGGTTTCGCGGTAGCCGAACGGCACGGCGTCATCTGCGTCGGTGTCTACGGTGTCGATGCCTACCTCGTCGGCGGCGAGCTGTGCCTGCTCGGCCCGAAACGCCGCGACTTCTTCGTCCGAAAACGTTCCTAGCCGAAAGCGAAATCCGTTCGTCACGAGATCAGCCACGTGGTTACGTCCCAGACGTCGTTATGGCCGAGACGCCGGATGAGGGGCGAGGTGTGGCGTGTGGACGAGGTGTGGCGTATGGGCGAAGCGCTGCGGCGTCACCTACGTATCCTGCACCTCTGTATTCGCCCTGCGCTTGCAAAATGAGAGTGCTGGCCTGTAGCCTGTGGTGCATTAAGGTTAAACTAGACTATCGACCCTACCGTCATCTGTCGGCAACAAGACGTTTAGATGAAACCTGCACAACCCCAGGAGGAAGCTATGGACTACAACCTGCTCATAATCGGTTCGGGCCCCGGCGGCTACCACGCGGCGATTCGCGCTGCCCAACTCGGCCTTAACACTGCTGTCGTCGAAAAGGAGTACGTCGGCGGCGTCTGTCTAAACGTCGGTTGCATTCCGACCAAGGCGCTGTTGCACGTCGCCGATGAGCTGCGCGGCGCCAAACACGCGACCGACTACGGCATCACCTTCGGCGCGCCCGACATCGACCTTAAAGCGCTCGACAAGTGGAAAGGCGGCGTGGTTCAGAAGCTGACCGGCGGCGTCCGCAGCCTGCTTAAAGGCAACAAGGTGACGCTGCTCGAGGGCGAAGCGACCTTCGAAGACGCCAACACCGTCCGGGTCGGCGACAAGACGGTCACGGCAGAGAAGATTATCATCGCGACCGGCTCGGCCCCTATCGAAATTCCCGGCTTCGAAACCAACGGCGACACCATCGTCAACTCGACCGGTGCCCTGATCGTGTCAGAGGTTCCCAAACGCTTCTTGTGCATCGGTGGCGGCGCTATCGGCCTAGAGTTTAGCGACATCTACAACGCGCTCGGCTCCGAGGTTACGGTGGTCGAACTGATGGGCCAGATCGTCCCTGGTAGCGACCCCGACGTCGCTAAAGAGCTCGCTAAGTCGCTTAAAAAGCGCGGTATCGACATCAAGACCGAAACCAAAGCGGTAAGCCAGAAAAAGACCGACGACGGTATCGAGGTCACGCTAGAAAACACTGCCGGCAAGCAGGAGACCCTCGTTGTCGACAAGGTTTTGGTTGCGGTAGGGCGCCGCCCGACCAGCAAAGGCTTCGGCTTGGAGAAGATCGGTGTAGAGGTCGAGCGCGGTTTTATCACCACCAACGCTCACATGCAGACCAACCTCGACCATATCTACGCGATCGGCGACGTGACCAAAGCGCCTCTGCTCGCCCACAAGGCGATGAAAGAAGGCCTCGTTGCCGCTGAACACGCGAGCGGCCAGCCGAGTGCTTACGACACCGTCACCCCGAGCGTGGTCTACACCAACCCCGAACTCGCAAGTGTCGGTATGAGCGAAAAAGAGGCGCGCGACGAAGGCCGCGAGATTATCGTCGGCACCTTTCCGCTACAGGCTTCTGGCCGGGCGATGGCGCTCGGCATTACCGAAGGGCTTGTCAAAGTGATTGCCGACAAAGAGACCGACGTCCTGCTCGGCTTTCACATGGTCGGCCCCGGTGCTGGCGATATCGTCGCCGAAGCGGCGCTCGGCATCGAGATGGGCGCGACCCTCGAAGACATCTCGCTCACCCAGCACGCCCACCCCACCATCGCCGAAGGCTTTATGGAGGCGGCAGAAGCGGCGCACGGCAAAGCGGTTCACATCGCGAACAAGCGGCGCTAACATTATCTAGCGAGTCGTAACGAACAGGCCTATCGACCGAAGTTGCGTTTGCCGTGGCTTCGGTCGTTTTTTGCGAGCAGGTTACGGGGCGGGTTTACGGGTCAGCCGACACCCGGTGTTTTGCATGACGCCGATGCTGCGGGCGATAAGAGTGTGGTGCGTGTTTAGTGGTGGATAGGGGTGGCGTTGTCGGTGCGGTGCGCATGGCGCACCCTACAAAAACATATTTATGATTGGTATCTGTATGTCCGATAATAGAGGTGAACCAAATCGGTCATATGGATACGAACGTGTGTAGATGAAGGGGAGGATAACGCTTGGCTCGAGGGACTCATGAGGCGCTACCGGACGAACGGAACGCCGACATTCAGATCTATATCAACGGAGACTTCTATCCGCGTGACGAGGCGAAAATCTCGGTGTTCGACAGCGGTTATCTCGTCGGAGACGGGGTGTGGGAGGGGTTGCGGCTCTACGAGGGGCGCTTCGCGTTTCTGGGCGACCACCTCGACCGGCTGTTTGCGGGCGCGAAGGCGATCGGGCTAGACATCGGCAAGACGCGGGCCGAGCTGACCGACGCGCTCTACGACACCGTCCGCCGTAACGACATGACGACCAACGTCCACGTCCGGCTGATGATTACGCGGGGCAACAAAAAGACGCCGTCACAAGACCCTCGGCTGACCGTCGGCGGCCCGAACATCGTCATTATCGCTGAACACAAGCAGGCCGACCCCGACGTGACGAAAGCGGGGGTGAAGCTGTTTACGTCGACGGTGCGTCGTCCGCCACCAGACACGCTCGACCAGAAACTAAACTGCCACAGCAAACTGCACGAGGTTATCGCGCTGGTGCAGGCGCTAAACGCCGGTGCCGACGAAGCGCTGATGCTTGACCCGGACGGGTTTGTCGCGACCTGTAACGCGACGAACTTCTTTATCGTGCGGCGCGGCGAGGTGTGGACGTCGACGGGGCAGTACTGTCTGAACGGCATCACGCGGCAGATGGTGATTCTGCTCTGTCAGGAACACGACGTGACGGTGCGGGAGAAGCCGTTTTCGCTCACCGAGGTCTACGACGCGGACGAAGCGTTTGTGACGGGGACGTTCGGCGGGTTGACGCCGGTGGTTGCGGTCGATGGGCGCAGCATCGGGGTGGGCGAGCAGGGGCCGGTGACGGTGCGGCTGTCGGCGCTCTATAAAGAGGCGGTGGAGCGCGTCACACAAGAAGGAGGCGTGTCGTGAGCCGTAAGATTTCGCTCTGGTCGGGGCCGCGCAACGTGTCGACGGCGCTGATGTACTCGTTTCGGCAACGGGCGGATACAAAAGTGTTCGACGAGCCGCTGTACGGACCGTATTTAGAGCGGGTGGCGGCGGACACGCATCCGGCGGGGTATGAGGTGCTCGAGCACCTCCCCACTAACCCCGACCACATCATCGACCACGTCCTCCTCGCCGACGGCGACACCCCGGTGCGCTTCTACAAAAACATGGCCCACCACCTGCTAGACCTCGACCGGCGTTTTCTGGGCGAGCTGACCAACCTGCTGCTTATCCGCGACCCGAAAGAGGTGTTGCAGACGCTTACTGTGCAGATTTCCGAACCGACGCTGCGCGACACGGGGCTAATAGAGCAGGTGGAGATTCTGGATTACATGCTAGCGCGAGACGAAGAGCCGGTCGTGCTAGACGCCAAACAACTTCTTCTCGACCCGGAAGGTGTGTTGCGCCGAGCCTGCGACAAGCTCGGCCTCGACTTCGACCCGGCGATGTTAAGCTGGCCCGCCGGTCCTAAACCCGAAGACGGGGCGTGGGCGCCGCACTGGTATCACAACGTTCACAAGTCGATTGGTTTCGCGCCGTACAGGCCGAAGGCAGAGCCGTTTCCCGAACGGTTGCAGCCGCTGTTAGACGAGGCAAGGCCGTTGTACGAGCGGCTTTACGAGTATGCGATTCGGACGGCGTAGTTCGTCTACAAAAAACGACCGCTACACGGAGGGTTCTCGAACGTCTAGATACCGGAGCGATGCCGCAGACGTTAGAGTCGTGTAGCGGGTTGTGGTAGCGGACATGGGAATATAAAGAGCGAGGTGCGCACGGCGCACCCTACGGATTGGTATGTTTAAGTGTGGTAATCGGCGTTAATCGTCACGTACTCTTTGCTAAGGTCACAACCCCACGCGCTGGCACTTTTGTCGCCGACGGCTAAATCGATGTCGACGATGACGTCCTCGGTGTCCATTGCTTGTGACAGGGCTTTCGCGTCGAACGGTTGGGGTAGGCCGTGGTAGACGACGACGTCCTGGACGCTAACGCGGAGGCGGTCCATGTCGACGGTCGCGTTAGAGCGTCCGACGGCGCTCACGATGCGGCCCCAGTTCGGGTCGTTGCCGTGGACGGCGGCTTTGAAGAGCGAGCTAGACGCGACGGTGCGGGCGGCGGACCTTGCGTCGGTGACGCTGTCGGCGCCGCGAACCCGGATGGTGAGCAGTTTGGTCGCGCCTTCGCCGTCGCGGGCTATCTGCTTAGTGAGGTCTTGGGCGAGGTGCTCGAGCCCCCCCGCAAACCCTTCCGCGTCCGCACTCACCCGCCCACTCGACAGCACCAGCGCCATATCGTTGGGCGAGGTGTCGCCGTCGACGGTAATCTGGTTAAAGCTATCGGCGACAATCCGCGCCCAGAGCGTTCGCAGCGTGGTCTGGTCGACCACTACGTCGGTCATGACGAAGGCGAGCATCGTCGCCATGTTGGGGTGAATCATCCCCGAACCCTTCGCGACGCCGACGATGCGCCCGCCACCGGGCAGGGTGACCTCGGCGGTTTTGCTGACTAGGTCGGTGGTTAGAATCGCCCTAGCGAGAGCGTCGGTGTCGTCGCCGAGCTGGTCTTTGAGGTTGGGAATCTGTTCGCGAAGCTTCGCCATGTCGAGGTGCCGCCCGATGATGCCGGTGCTCGCGGTGAGGACGGTGTCGGGCGAGGCGAGGTCTAGCGCGTCCGCGACGAGACGCGCCATTTCGGTGTTGTCTGTAACGCCCTGGTCGCCGGTCGCGCAGTTAGCGTTGCCGCTGTTAATGACGACGGCGTGGACGGGGTCGGTGCTGTCTAGACGGACGCGGTTGCGGGTCACGCAGGCGGCCTGAAGGAGGTTGCGGGTGGTGGTGAGCGACCAGACGAGCGGGTCGGCGCTGTAAATAAGCGACAGGTCGGGCTTGCCGGACACTTTAAGACCGGCCCGGACGCCGACGGCGCGAAAGCCCTGGGGGAGCTTCACGGCCAGACCCCGTAGGGCTCGAGCCCCACCCCTTCATCTACACCCAGCATCAGGTTCAGGTTCTGAATCGCCTGCCCCGCCGCCCCTTTGCCGAGGTTGTCTTCTGCCGCTAACGCCACAACCATCCCCGTCCTCTCGTCAAAGCGCACACTGATGATGACCCGGTCGCTGCCGTAGGTCGCCTTGGTCTGCGGTAAATCGTCCTGCACGGTAATCAGCGCCTCCCCGTCGTAAAACTCTTTGTAGAGCTCTAACAGCCGCGCGTCGCTAAGCGTCTTGTCCGTGTCCGGTCTGGTGTAGCAGGTCGCTAAAATCCCCCGCGACATCGGGACAAGGTGCGGATTAAAGCTGACCAACGGCGTGTCGGCGTCGCCGTGCGTGGTCAGGTGACGACCCTGCGCCCGCACCCGCCCGAGCGTCGTTTCGATTTCGGCGGTGTGCCGGTGCGTGCCCGCAATCTTGTACGCCTTGTAGTTTTCGTTTAGCTCGCTGTAGTGCGTCCCTAAACTGACCGAGCGCCCCGCCCCCGACACCCCCGACGCCGCACTGACGATAACGTCGCGGCCCAACCAGCCACACGCGGCGAGCGGGGCGAGTGCGAGTGCCGACGCAGTCGGGTAGCAGCCCGGATTGGCGACGAGTGTCGCGTCTCTAATCTCGTCGCGGTGCAGTTCGACGAGGCCGTAGACCGAGCCCGGATAGTGCTGCGGGTGCGGGTGCGTTGCGCCATACCAGCGCTCGAAATCTTCGGGTGCGAGGCGAAAGTCTGCCGATAAGTCGACCACCCGTTTGCCCGCCTCGATTGCCTTGACCACGAGGTCGGTCGCGCTACCGTGAGGGGCCGCCGACACCAGTACGTCACAACCGTCGATGACCGCGTCCGAATCCTGAAAGGTCAGGTCGGAAAACGCGCCGGCGAGTTGGGGCCAGCAGGCGTCAACTCGCTGACCCTCGTACTGCCGCGAACCGATACCGCTGAGCGTCACGTGTGGGTGTTTGGCGAAGCGACGGAGCAGGTCGGCCCCACCGTAGCCGCTCGCGCCGAGGATGCCGACCTTAACGCGGTCCATCGTCATCCCCAGCATCGTCCCCATTATCGTCGGCTCTATCTCTCAGAACGAAAAAATCCATCGTACTCCTTAGCGGCTGACCGTCGTCGGGGTGGCGAGCTGTTGGAACAGAATCGCCTTGTGGGCGTGGAGGCGGTTTTCGGCCTGGTCGAAGACTCGGCTCCGCTCGTGGTAGACGGCGTCTTCGACGCACTCTTCGCCGTAGTGCGCGGGCAGGTCGTGCATAAAGATGCCGCGTGGCGAGAGGTCGGCGAACCAGTCGGGGGTGACGGTGTAGCCCGCAAACGCCTGCCGCCGCTTGTCGGTGTCCTCCTCCTGGCCCATCGAAATCCACACGTCGGTGTAGAGGACGTCGGCACCCCGAATCGCCTCGCGCGGGTCGCGGGCGATGGTGACGCTCGCGCCGTTCGCTTTCGCGTGATTCATAATGTCCTGGTTCGGCTCGAAGCCTTCGGGGCACGCCACGGTCAGCGCTGTGCCCGCGTGCATCGCCGCGTTGATGTGCGAGTTCGCGACGTTGTTGCCGTCGCCGACGAAGACGATGTTAAGGCCGCGCAGGTCGTCACCGAACGTCTCTTTTAGGGTCAGGTAGTCGGCCAGAATCTGACAGGGGTGGAGCAGGTCGGAGAGGCCGTTGATAATCGGGACGTCGGCGTGTTGGGCGAGTTCGAGCAGCGTGTCGTGGCCGTAGGTGCGGGCCATAATCCCTTCGACCCAGCGCTCGAGGTTGTGGGCGACGTCGCGGATGGTTTCGCGCACGCCCCAGCCGATGTAGTTTTGCGACAGCAGCACAGAGTGACCGCCGAGTTGGTACATAGCGATGTCGAAGGTAGAGCGGGTGCGGAGCGACTGCTTTTCGAAAATCATCGCGATGGTCTGTCCGGCGAGGGGGAGGTAGCGCTCGCCCTGTTTGTGGAGGCGTTTGAGCTCGAGCCCACTCGCCAACACCCCTTCAAACTCGTCCCGGCTCCACTCCGCGAGCGAAAGCAGGTCGCGCCCCCTCAGGCTGTCTACCCGTGTAACGTTGGCCATAGTCTAAAAAATCCCTTCGTGACGGTGTCGAAACAGTACGGTATCGAAACAGTGTCGAAATAACGGTTCTAAACGGTTTGCTCAAACGGTGTAAAAGAACGGCCACGCAGCCAAGACCGCCAGGCCGCGCCGCGCTGACGGTCTACTGTATCACTCGCCATGGTTTTAGAGACAATGCGTTTTAGAGATGATGCGTTTTAGAGACAACTCCGCTTCAGAGACAATTCTGCATCTTTAATCGCACCGTGCTGTAGCGGTTTAGATGAACGACGGTGGCAACGAACGACAACCGCGTCTACAATCCGATAAGCCCCGCATACCAGGCGACAATCTGCGGCCCGACAAACAGCGCCGCGACACTGCCTAGTGCGAGATACGGGCCGAACGGCACCTGTCGACCTTTGCCGAGTGCCTGGGTGATGACGCCGCCGACCGCCCCGAACACGAACGCGAACAGCAGCCCGACGAGCAGACTCTGCCAGCCGAGCATCGCGCCGAGCACCGCCGCGAGTTTGACGTCGCCGAAGCCCATCGCGACCGGTTCGTCGTCTTCGTCGGTGACGGCGTCGGCTTCTGTGGCAACATCTCGGTCGGTGTCCTGATGGTTAGCCGGATGGCGCAGGTCGTAACCCCACCAGTAGAGGGCGCCGAGCACTGCGACCGCGCCGGCGGCGGCGAGCGTTCCGGCAATCGCGTCTAGCGGAGCGACGAACGGGTTGACGTTGACCAGCAGCAGCGCGAGCGCCCATAGCCCGTACACGACGCCTTCGGGAAGCCTGAGCGTCCGCCGTGTCGCGAGGTTGAGAATGACAGACAAGACGGCGAGGCCGATGCCAGCAATCCAGCCACCGAGCGCACCGCCTAACGCCGCGAGGTTGACCTGGTCCATCCCGACTGGCCAGAGCCGTTCTTTCGTGTCGGCGAAACGCCGCAACACCAGCGAGCCGAGCCGGTTGACAAACACCAGAATTCCGGCACCTAGCGCCGCTCCGAGCGCCGCGCCCCACACCGTCGGCAGACCGCTGTTCGTAGCGTAGAAGAGGGGGCCGAGCAGCGCGACGGCGAGGGCGGGAAAGTTAAGGACGTCGGGCAGCAGAAAGTGGTCGATGTCGATCATCGACAGCACTACAAGGAGGAAGAACAGTGCGAGCAGCGGCAGCATTGTCAGGCCGTACTCGAAAAACGGAAAGCGCAGCGCGATAAGCACGAAGCCAGCGGTCATCAGCGTTTCGACAAGCGGGTAGCGGGCGGAGATGCTCGAGCCACAGTGTCGGCACCGTCCGCGCAGAACAAGCCACGACAGAATCGGGACGAGGTCGATAAAGGTCAGGCGTTTCCCGCAGTTGTAGCAGTGCGAGCCGGGAAAGACAATCGATTTTCCGGCGGGTAGACGGTAGATAACGACGTTCGCGAAGCTACCGAAAAACGCGCCGAGCAGGCCGATAAAAGCAGTAAGATACCAGGTCACGGGCTATTATAGCCGTCTCTTTACGAATCTACACGAACAGCACGAATCTACACGAACAGAACGCTAGGTCCGTCCGCGCACCTCGTAGCCGAGCGCGGTTAGCGCTTTGGTCGCGTCGCGGAGTTGGGCCTCGCTGTCGAAGGCGAGCCGCACCGCACCGCCCGACTCGCGGATGCTAAGCACCTCGATGTCTTTGATGTTGACGTAGGCGTCGCCCATCGCCTGGGTGATGCGGGCGAGCTGGCCCGGTTTGTCGGGCACGGCGATGACGACTTCGAAGCGGGCCGGAAGCAGGCTCCGTTTGACGATGGGGATGCTGTCGCGGCTCCGTTTAGCGTGTTCGGACAGTTCGAACATCTCTTCGGGCGACTCTAACAGCGTTTCGATCCGTTCTAACTGTTCGCGCAACTTTTCTAACGTCTCGCGCACCGCTCGCCGGTTGCCGACCACCATGTCGCGGCTCATGCGGGGGCTGCCCGACGCGACGCGGGTCAGGTCGCGAAAGCCGCCGGCGGCGAGCAGCATCATCAGGTCGCGGTCGCGGTCTTCGGCGACGAGTTCGGTCAGGGCGACCGAGGTGAGGTAGGGGACGTGGCTAATCGCGGCGACGAGGCGGTCGTGCTGGTCGGGGTCGGTGGTGATCGGCCTGGCGCCTAGGTGTTCGACGAAGCGGGTCACGGTGGCGAGCGCGCCCTTGTCGGTGTCGTCGTTCGGGGTCAGCACCCACACCGCGTTTTCGAGCAGGGCGGCGTCGGCGTTAAGCACCCCGCCCCGTTCGCTGCCGGCCATCGGGTGACCGCCGACGAAGCGGAGGTGGGCGAGGTCGCGGACGATGTCGCTCTTGACGCTGCCGACGTCGGTGAGGATGGCGTGGGGGGAGAGGTAGGGCTCGAGCCCCCGCGCCGACTCGATCAACGTCCGGGCCGGCGACGCCAAAATCACCAGATCCGCCTCACCGAGCCACGGTCCCGGACGGAGCTGCGCCTCGTCGATAATCCCTAACCCCCGCGCCGCGTCGAGCGAGCCCGGATCAGGGTCGATGCCGATCACCCGGTGCGCCAGAAAGCGCTGCCGGATACCGAGCCCGATCGACCCACCGATCAGGCCGACCCCCGCGATCACGACGGTGTTGAGAATGGCAGCAGGACGCATAGATAGGGTCGGCGTGTTTGTCGTGTTTATCGTAATGGGGGGCTACGCGGCTTTGGCGAGCTGCGCCGCCTGCACCGCGTCTAAAAACACGGTAAAGGGCAGAAGCTGTTCGGGGTAGCGCGCGAAGCTCATCTCCGGGTGCCACTGCACGCCGAGCACGAAGCTGTCGCTGGTTCCCTCGACGATCTCGACCATACCGTCACCACTCCGCCCGACAATCTCTAAATCGCGACCGAGCCGTTCGACCGCCTGATGATGGTACGAGTTGGTGCGGTAGTCGCGCCGTCCGAGCGCTCGGGCGAAACGCGAGCCTTCCTCTAACGTCACCCGGTGCGTCAAGCCGCCCTCCGGGTCGCGCTGGTCGTGCTGGATCGCCCCTTCGACCGCCGGAACGTGCTGGTAGAGGCTGCCCCCTTCGGCGACGTTGATAAGCTGGATGCCGCGACAGACCCCTAGCACCGGTACGCCCCGCGCCTTGGCCGCCTTGTAGAGCGCGATCTCGAACGCGTCGCGCGCCCGGTCGACGAGGCCGAGATCCGGGTGCGGGTCGGCGTCGAAGTAGCTCGGGTCGATGTCGGGCCCGCCCGAAAACACCACCCCGTCGACCTGTTGGGCGTACGTCTCGGCGAGGTCGGGGGCGTGGTTGCTGACCATAAGCGGCAGCCCGCCCGCCTTGACAATCGCTTCGTTGTAGTTGTGGCCGGTCAAGACGTCGAGGCGGCGGAGGTCGCCGTTACGAAAGCTCGAGCCCATCGTCAGCAGAATGGTAGGACGCGTCATGAGCGTATCGTATCACTCCAAACCGGGCCGTAAGAGATGGTCGAGACACGGCTGGTAGTTCACCCCCTGCTCGAAGTCGCGGGCGAGGTCGGCGACGGTTACGTCCGCCAACACCTCGAGCATCGCGTCGCGCACCCGTTGCCAGACGCTCGTTCGGGCGTGACAGCGGTCTTCTTCGACGCAGCTTTTGTGCCAGTTTAGGCTTACACAAGACAGCGGCGCGACCGGCCCGTCGATGGCCCGCATCACCTCTTTGAGCGTGATCTCGTACGCCTCGCGCACGAGCGCGTAGCCGCCGCCGGTGCCCTTTTTAGAGGTCACCACCCCCTTCGCCGAGAGCTGCGCCAAAATCCGCACCAGATACGGCCTGCCGACCTTTGTCGCCCGGCTGATCTCGTCACTGCTCGTCCAGGTGTCCGTCGATTTTGTCCCCAGGTAGCCGAGCGCCTGAAAGGTGTAGATGTCGGTTGTCGATAGTCGCATAGTCTGCCAAGTATAACGACACAGCCGAACGTCTTTTAGAGGCACCTGACCCGCTAGAGGGGAGAAGATATTGCTTCTGGTTATGTCGTTTATGCAGATATAACGTCGTCGCGGTCTGTTACCTTACCTCGTGCGTCTGTGAATAGCGACGGTCGAGCGCGACGATGCCAGACGATGCTAACGGCGGCGAGAGTGCCCTGCGTGATGGTTGGGGCGCGTGCTAACGAGTTGCGAACAGCTCGAGCACCGGTTAGGCAAGCCGCACCGGACGGGTTAAAGTGCCTTACTTCGGCAGACGGTACTCGTAAACGTCATCGACCTCAGCGAGCACTTCGCGTCGTGGGACTAAGCACCCCCGAGTCGTGTAGTAGTCGTTACCTACGCCTGTTCTGGTATCTCTCACCCTAAACCGCTCGCGATGTTCGACAAACCAGTTTCGGGTTGCTGGCATCGGCAAGATAAAAAGACGTCGCACTTCGGGAAAGTAGTAGAAAACGAGGTCGGCTTCGGTATAGAGAAAGCAGCCAGGTGTGCCTCTTTCGACGTTGCTAAAGGTCTCGAAGAAAAAGTTACCGGTGCGGTAATAGCTGTCGACCTTGACTTCGACCTTGTATCCTGCTGGGTTACGGTGCGTGTACCAGATTAAGTCGACATCGATATCCTGGTACTGTTTGTCATCCTCTACGTTCTCTACCTTGGCAGTTACCCCGAGAGAAGATAGCCAGGCCTCTATCTGCTTGGCTCCTCTAGCGGCCATACTGTTGCGCTCGTTAAAGTTGTACATAAAATTACACTATTACTCCGAGTCTTGCCCTGTTTCTGAATCCGCGAGCAAGCTTTCAGGCCCACCCTCTTCTAGCGTCTTTCGAACGATGACGCTACCGACAGGATCGAAGGCCTCGTAGAGAGAAAAGCCGAACGCGGAGGCGACTAAACCTCGTAGTTACGCACCAGAATTTCTCGCACCGCGCCCCGCTTCGATGCCTTAGCGTTGATCATCCGATTAGCATCGATCCGCTCGATACAAAACCCAGCATAGAGGTCGTCGAAAAAGGGGTCGTCGACGTAGTTGGTGGGGTCTGAATTGCTCAAGAGCTGTGTGGCGCCTTTAGTGTCTAGCGCGCGGTACAGGGCGGCTAGGCGGCGCTGTTCGTCGTCACCGAACGCGCCCGCGTAAGAGGTAAAGGTGGCGGTCTCGCTGATGGGCCGGTAAGGGGGGTCGTAGTAGACAAAGGTCTTCTCGTCGGCTAGCTCGGCAATCTGTGCGAAGTCACCTAGACGGATCTCGGCGTACCGTAGCGCTTCGTGCGCGGCTCGTAAACGCGGCTCGTGAAGGATGGTGGGGTTTTTGTAGCGACCGTGCGGGACGTTAAAGTGCCCTTTGCGGTTGACCCTAAACAGCCCGTTAAAGCAGGTCTTGTTAAGAAACAGCGTCTTGGCGGCTCTTAAAACCCATTCCGAACTGTAGCGACCAAAGTCGATGCTGCCCCGTACGTCGTTAAATGACGAACGAAGCTCGTAAAAAAACGCTTTGCGCGCCTCTTCGTCTAGCGATAGGTACGTTTCTTCGAAACCCCGCAGCGCCTCTATAAGCGTGTCTATGTCGCGCTGTATTACGCGGTAGAGCAGCACCAATTCGGGGTTTACGTCGCAAAGGTAGATGTGCTCGAGCCCCGGACACGTCTTGACGAGATCGAAGAATACGGCCCCCCCACCGAAGAAAGGCTCGATGTACGTGGTGAGGGTGCGGTGCTCGAGCCCCTTCGGATAACGCTCACGTAACTGCGGAAGAAGCT
Organism: Trueperaceae bacterium; assembly: GCA_034521635.1. Classification (GTDB taxonomy): domain Bacteria; phylum Deinococcota; class Deinococci; order Deinococcales; family Trueperaceae; genus JAXHMC01. The sequence continues at coordinate 86,702 of JAXHMC010000023.1, forward strand.
GCCCTTTGCCCCCCGCCCACTTGAGTACAGGTGCTGCTCTGGTGAGCAGTGCCGCGTCTTCGGTTTGAAAGATTGGTTGTGTCATGACTACCGAACGATTATGACATAAATCTTTGGCGACATCGGGATGATGAAGATAGTTCCTCGGACTATAGAGCCTTTGTCATCACGCTGCTTAAAAAAGTCTGTACGGTCAGCGCCGAAACGGTGGCGATTACGCGGCTGATGGAAGCGGTAGAGCGTTTTTAGGGGGTTCGGCGGGTCGCACAACAACCACGTCGCACAACAACCATGTCGCCAAACCCCGCTCGGCTTCTTACGATGCGGGCTTGTTATCTCCAGAGTTGTCGCTTTCGGGGCTGTCCTCGTCGGGATCGCTGCCTGTAAGTCCGTTGTCTTCAAACCCACTGTTTGTAGAACCGTTGCTTGTAGAACCGTTGTTTGTAGAACTGTTGTCTTCAGAACTGTTGTCTTCAGAACTGTTGTCAGACTGTGACAGTGAGGCGTCCTTAGTGGTGCCTACAGCTCTGACGCTGTCTTGGGTGACGCTGTCTCGGGTGATACTCGTGCCGAGGATGCGTTCGATGACTTCGTCTACTTTTGCTTTGGCGGCTTTCGAGTCGAGGCTCGCTTTTAGCTCTATCAAAGATCCGATGCTTTGCGTGCTGTTGGCGAGTGTTTCTGTTCTGGCACGCGCTTGTGCCGAGCGCTTCGCAGCTTCAATCCGCTCCTCGGTATCGTTTACCACAAGGCGTTCTAAGGTGATGACAAGACCGTTGATGATTCGGTAGACGACGGGGGCGGCGAAACCGCCGAGAAAGGCTAGCGTTGCGCCGCCGTATTCAAAACCCAAGGTATTGCCAACATAATCGCCGAGAAACGTAGCGAGCACAAAACCTGCCAACACGCCCACTGCGAATTGCATCACGTATACAAGATCGTAGCGGCGATCATAGGCGCTCGCTCGTACATATCTATGAATTTGCGTCAAGTTTACGAAAGAGGCTCCTATACCTGCGGCTCCCAAAATGCTCAACAGAGTCTTCAATGGGCCAGGCGCTCCGCCAACAAAATAAGAAGAGACGACGCCTGCGGCCTCTAACCTCTCTAAGAGAATCTTCAACTGCTCAAGGGAGCTAGAGATGGTGTCTACCGTCGCTCCGCCAGGAAACTGATAGACGATGCCTACGGCTCCCAAATTGTTCAAGAGATCCTTTAACTGCTCAGGGTAGCTAGAGATGTTTTCTGCTGTCGCTTCTTCGGGAAACTGAGAGACGACAAATGCAGCGACCGATAGAATTGTGACGATCAGCATGAGGATTATGATTGGAGTAGCGCTCGCCCTTTCTTGGTAGCGCTTGCCTCTAGGGTCTTGAGCGAGAACGAGGATGCTCGGCGAGGCTGGCTGCACCAACTGTGCGAGTTCGTGGTGTAGCTTGACGAGCGCGGCAGATCGGAGTTGCTCTACCTTCAGCGTATCTTCTGGAAGCTCGAGCCCCTGGCCGCTCGCATGGGTGGCCATCGCCTTAATCTCCTGACGCACCCGTTCTTCAAAGCCAAGTGGTGCATCTGTTGCGGCATCCTGTCCATTTTTGCTGTTCTTGGTCGTCTCGTCGGCCATGTGCTCACCTCGGTGCGACGGCGTTGTAGGTTAGTGCCCCCCGATGCTCCCCGGCTGCCTCGGTCGCTGTTGATTTACAAGAATGACGTACGCAAGTCGACGAGGTCACGGCAAACACGTTCGACGCCACTCAAGATTTGGTAAGCATAGACCCGTCAGATAAAAATTTCAACCTAAAAAATTCAGACATATCTCATCAATATTCATATAGCGCGAACAAGAGAGCGCCTCCCGCAAACAGCCGCTACAAACTGCCGCTGCGAGTGCTTAAGATAGAGTAAAGACGCTTCAATCACGACAGCTTCGATCACGACAGCTTTGATCACGACAGTTTTAATCATGACAAGGGAGGCTCACATGAACACCATCGTCAACCGGCTCCGTCCGGGCCAAGACCTAAAAGACGGGCTCGTCAACCTCTGCTTCGAACACGACATCGAGGCGGGGTTTGTGCTGACCTGTGTCGGTAGCCTAACGCGGGCGACGTTGCGGCTCGCGGGGGCGGAGCATCCGACGGTGTTTGACGAAGGGCCGTTCGAGATTGTGGCGCTGTCGGGGACGTTGTCGCGAAACGGAGTGCATCTGCACGTTGCGATCGCGGACAAAGACGGCGCGGTGCGCGGCGGGCATCTGCTGCCGGGGTGTGCGGTCTACACGACGGCGGAGATCGTGGTCGGCAAGCTGAGCGAGGTGCGGTTTGTGCGTAAACACGACCCGGAGACGGGTTATGACGAGTTGGCGACCGAGCTGTAGCGGTGTGGTGTACGTCTACCTGCACTGCTAGAATTTAGGCGAGGGCCGTAACGGTAACGAGGTGGTTCGGATTTATGAGCAAATTAACGATCGAGACGGACGAACATACTATTAGGCGACTCGAAGCACTCGCGGCCATCCTCGCACAGCCCCAAGAGACGCTCGTTAGCCGGGCTTTAGAGGTGTACTTGCAGGAGCTAGAAGAAGAGGTGGCTCGAGCCGAGGCGACTCGCGAACAGCTTGCGATGTATGCGCTGCCCTCGTGGCGCGAAGATGACCTCGATGATTTTTTGGCGTACTTGCGAGAAGAACGTCAGCAGAGTCTGCAAGATGAGTTTGCGAAACAATGAGCGCGGGGCGCTTAGTGGTAGAGCGGCCAGAGACGTTCGGCTTTAAGCAGAACCCGGACGCGGGCGCCCTGACGGAGGCCGAGGCGGCTGTAGGCGAGGCTCGACAGACGGACGTCTAGGGCGTCGCCGCCTTCGACCTGGACGCGGAGTAGGCGATCGGTGCCCTGGAGGATGTCGTCGTAGACGAGTGCGTCTAGGGCGTTTTCGGGGGTGGTGGTGGTGCGGCCTGCGTGGGCGAAGATTGGCGGTTTACCCGTCAAACGAAGGATATTGTTTTAGCCGGACTGGGCGGAGGTATTACCCCGGCCAATATCGATCCGTAAATCCACCGATGGCGGACAAAGCTGGGTTACGGTAAAAGAACGGGTGGGGGCGCATACCTTTAGCAACAGCCCGCGCAACCCCCAAGTGGTGTACTAAGCGGGCGCAATGCGGATGGCACCCTGTTTTTTATGGTCAGCAGCGACTTTGGCGAAAGCTGGCAGACAGTAGAGTATGAGGATGGCCCCACCGGTATTCGGGTAAACGATATGGTATCACTGGAAGTAAATGGAAGAGAAGTGCTCTACTTTGGCACCAACCAAGGGGTGTACAGCTACTGGTTTGAAGATTAGTTGCCGGGCAAATAGTCATCGGGCAGCGTATGAGCCACTCTGTTTTTGGCCCAGGTGCCAAAAAGGGTTACAGAGGTAGGGTCAAGCAAATTGCCCTTGCGGTCAATGAAGAAGAGCTCTGAGTTTGTATTGGGTTCTATTTGCGCATTTTTGTTGATGAGTACTTTTGTGGTATCACCCTGAAATGCAACAAAGGCCGGGTAGTTGTAGGTGATGTCTGTTTCTCTGTATAACCTGTATCCCTTATAGTCACCAAGGCGTCCGCGTGGGATCCCTCCCATTTGACGAAGCCTGAACAGGGTTTGTCCTTTTGTCAATGGCTCGATATTCCTGACTTTGTCTATATAAAATGGTTTGTCATCGAGCCGGTTTCTAAATAGATTTTTTAGGAAATGTCGCAATGAGCCGTAATAGTTTTTTGCGCGGTTAATGTGCCAGCTTTTTTCTTCGGCAGCTGACTCCGGTTCCAGGGACTCATATCGGGGATAGATGAGATAAGAACCACCGCCTCCTCGGGTGCTCCATTCAAAGTTGACCAGTTCAATATACAGTATATATCCAAGGCCCCGGTTTTCAACAATCAAGGGCTCGCTTGCCGAAGCAGCCAGTTTGCCATTGTCGGTATCTTCAAAATCAATAACCCATGGATTTTCTATCGTACTTAGGTCGGCAAAGTCAGAATCACCTAAAAACTGTTTCTTAAAGAAGGCATAGTCATTTTGCCACTCCTTGTTTGAAGAAACAACTTCGACCTGGTTAAGTTCTACTACTTGTGGTTTCAGCTCTTCGCTAACCCGCAGGTTCGAGCCCGTTTTGATTTCTATATTCTTAATCTTTCGGTGATAT
>JAXHMC010000024.1:0-93396 GCA_034521635.1 Trueperaceae bacterium
TTTTTTTTTTTTTTTTTTTTTTAAGGTTCATTTACGTGCTAAGACCCACCCCCGACACCATCCGCGCGACCCGCCTCAGCTACCTCGCCCGCGTCACCGAAACGGTCGAGGCGACCACCACCCCGGTCGTGATTAGCGTCAAGCCGAACATCTTTGCCCCCGCCGAAGCAGGGGAGACGGGCACGGTCGAAGCCTTGTCCGTCGACCTTCACGACCACGACACCCGTGTCAGCGTCGGCGAGCAAAAGTCGGCGAGTACCGGACGGGTCGCGCTAGACGAAGCGGCGGTCGTCGTGACCGGTGGACGGGGGCTAGGCAGCGCCGAAGCGTTCGACGGCCTTATCGAACCGCTAGCCGACACGCTCTCGGCAGGCATCGGGGCGACCCGCGCCGTGGTCGATGCGGGTTGGCGACCCTACGCCGAACAGGTCGGACAGACCGGCAAGACCGTCGCGCCGAGCCTCTACGTCGCGCTAGGCGTGTCGGGCGCGGTGCAGCACCTGTCCGGGATGAACCGCTCGAAGGTGATCGTCGCGGTCAACAAAGACCCCGACGCACCTATCTTTAAGGTGTCCGACTACGGCATCGTCGGTGACGTCCACGAGGTGGTTCCGGCACTTACCGAAGCGCTAAAAGAGGTCAAGAACAGCTAGGGGCGTATACTAGAGGGATGTCTGTCGCTATCCGGCCCGCCGAGGTTACCGATACGGACGCGTTGGTAGGGCTCGAAAATATGTTTCCTACCGACCGCCTCTCGCGTCACAACCTCCGCCGCCTTATCACCAAGGCACACGCCGACGTCTTCGTCGCTGAACGGAACGAGACCGTCGTCGGCGATGCGATCGTCCTCTACCGGCGCAGTTTTCAGAGTGCCCGGCTCTACTCGCTGGTCGTCAAACCCGACACACGCGGTGCGGGTGTGGGTAGCGCCCTCCTCTCCGAAGTCGAACAGGCCGCTCTCGCCGCCGGGTGTGTGAGCGTCCGGCTCGAAGTCCGCGAAGACAACGCCGTCGCGATCGGCCTCTACGAACGCCTCGGCTACACCCGTGTCGGCCACACCGCCGACTACTACGAAGACCACAGCAGCGCCCTGCGGATGCGCAAACGCCTGACGCCGGTGCCGCCGCCGACGCTCGCGCAAGTTCCCTACTATCCCCAAAGCCTAGACTTTACCTGCGGGCCCGCCGCGCTGATCATGGCGCTCCGTTATCTCGGCCTCCCGGAGCCGATGTCGCGGGGGCTCGAGCTCCAACTATGGCGCGAAGCGACCACCGTCTTCATGATGTCCGGTCACGGCGGCTGTAGCGCCCACGGCCTCGCCCTCGCCGCCCGCCGTCGCGGTTTTCCGGTCGCGGTGACGAGCAGCAGCGCCGACGTCCCCTTTCTAAACACGGTCCGTAAAGACGACAAAAAAGCGGTCATCGCGCTAAGCCACAAGCAGTTTGTCGCCGAGCTCGGCGCGTTAGACGCCGAGTTGCACATCGCCGCCCCGAGTGTAGACGACGTGATCGCCGCGCTAGATGCCGGCGGCGTCCCGATCGTGCTGATGAGCGGTTACCGGCTCTACGGCGAAAAGCTGCCCCACTGGCTCGTCGCGACTGGCTACGACGACACCTTCCTCTACTTTCACGACCCCTACGTTCCCGACGAGGTGATGCGCGCCGACAGCGTCCATCTGCCGCTCGCCCGGAAGGATTTTGCGAAGTGTAGTCGGTTCGGCAAGGAGAAGCGGCGGGATCTGTTGGTGGTGTATTCGCCGGAAGGAGGCGCTGCGGCTAGAGCGTCGTAAGGTCGGACGCCCGATAGCAGGTCTCGTCTTCATAGTTTGTGAGGCTGCTATAGTCGTCATGCTGGCGTTCTTATACCGATTCCGATTGATTCGTGAATCAATCCGAGCGTAGCGAGTAGGAAGAAAATACGGATGGAGCGCTGTGGAAGGTTCTTGAAGCCTTTTCTCAATAACCTGGAATTAAGCGGAATCCGTATTACGGGTTTTTAGCGCTGGCGAGTTTGTCCATTAGCGTGCATCTATCCAGATAAAGTCGCACGGAGGCAGGCAGACGTCGCTGTTGCGGACAGGCTTAGATAACCCCGGGTGTCTTCTCGCTGATGCAGCATCCAAAAAGCTCGAGCACTGTCGTCGACGTCCGCCGCGTACTTGGCTCGTGTCGTAACGTCGCAACGTCGAGGCACGTTATTCGATCCGACAAAGTCTCGCCTACAATCTACACGGGGGAAATGATGAAGTACTATCTGGCCAGGTTCGCTTTCGCGCTGAGTGCGATGCTGCTGATTGCGACGTCTGCCGCGGCGAGCAGCGACACACCGCTTTACGAAGTTAGGTTCGGCGTGCCTTCTCGTCGACGTCGATTACCTGTGGAGCAACTTTAGGCGCGACAGCTCTAGGCGCGAAGAGGGTATCGACCTTAACGCGGAGCTTTCCTTCGATCCCTCGCTGCGGCTCTGGGTTGGTGACCTTCGTCCTGCGGTTGGGATCTCCGTGAGCACCGCTGGAGATACCAGCAAGGCCTATATAGACGCTCGGTGGGAGGTTGCCGCGACCGACCAGCTGTTCCTGGCGATCGGCGTAGGTGCCGCCATTCACGACGGCAAACTCGGTCGAGAGAGCGAGGACCGCAAGGCTCTAGGCTCCCGAGTACTGTTTCATCTCCCCGCCGAGGTCGGTTGGCGCTTCGACGCGCATCACGGCGTCTCTATCTTCTTCGACCACATGTCTAACGCCGGGTTAGCAGATTTGAACGAGGGTATGGACACCCTCGGCATCCGTTATGCCTATAGGTTCTGAACGCGTCTCTCGGTCCAGAGTCTCCGAAAGTTCTAGACCAACAGCACTGTCAGTTTATTCACTCATTCACAGCTCGTACGCCCGTTTGCTACGAAAAAACTCCTCTAAAATCTCGCGGCGCTCTTCGTTAAGCTTCTGGTAGGCGGACAACACGCGCATCTCGAACGCGTGCATCGCTTCTGCGTCTGGCGCGACGAGGCCGCGCCCGGTGTTGGTGATTTCGTTCTGAAAGACCGTGCTGACGTGGCGAAGGTTGATTAAATCGACAGGCCGACGAAGCCGCGCCTCTAGCGCGAAGCGGCACGGGGATAACGCGAGCGGTTGTGCGTTCCACGCTTCCTCGGCGGGCAGCAACAGCGCCACATCGACATCGCTGTTCGGCCACTGGCGTTCGGTGCCGTAGCTGCCGAACAGATAGACGGCTTGAACGTTCGGATAGTGTTTCCGTACGGTAGACGTAATGTCGTCGTGACTCGTCATCTCTACAAACACAGTTACAGACACGATAGTCAGGGTGTCGTGTCGTTGCCGAAGACGTCTGCTAGGCCGCACACGTGGGGTCTAAAAGGCTTAGCGGGGCGGTTATAGTTCGATGAGGGTGGGCTCGAGCCCCTTCTCGTTCGGTCTAAACAGGATAGGGGTCGCCATAAAAGGTACCCCTAGTATATCCCTGTTCCGAGCGTACCGACGCTACCTATCCGCAAATGCGGGTCGGCAACTACGTCACCGCCTACGCGCCCTCGTCCAGCAGCGCCGCGACGCCCGGCAGTGTCTGCCCTTCTAAAAATTCGAGCGACGCGCCGCCCCCGGTCGAGATGTGCTTGATCTTGTCGGCCAGCCCCGACGCGTTGACCGCCGACACCGAATCGCCGCCGCCGACCACCGAGTAGGCGTCTAGCGCCGCGACGGTCTGGGCGATCACGCGGGTGCCGCTGTCGAACGGGGGCACTTCGAACACGCCGAGCGGGCCGTTCCAGAGGATGGTCTTGGCGTCTTCGAGCGCTTTCTGGTAGGTCGCGACGGCTTCGGGTCCGGCGTCCAGGCCCATCTGCTCTTCGGGAATGGCGTCGCTCGGGTGGACTTCGGTGGCGACGTTGGCTTCGATCTTGGTCGCACAGACCGAATCTTGCGGGAGGCGGAGCGTGACGCTCTTCGCTTCGGCTTTTTGCAGCACGTCGCGGGCGACGTCGAGTTTGTCGCTTTCGACGAGCGACTTGCCGACCTCGCCGCCCTGAGCCTTGACGAAGGTGTAGGCCATCGCGCCGCCGACCAGGATTTCGTCGACCACATCGAGCAGGTTTTCGATCACGCCGATCTTGTCCGACACTTTGGCACCGCCCAGAATGACCTTGAACGGCTTTTCGGGCGCTTCGAGCAGTTTAGACAGCACGCGAACCTCGCGCTCTAGCAGCAGCCCCGCCGCGCTCGGCAGCAGGTGCGCGACCCCTTCGGTACTCGCGTGGGCGCGGTGGGCCGCTCCGAACGCGTCGTTGACGTAGACCTCGCCGAATGCGGCGAGCTCCTTGGCGAAGTCTTCGTCGTTTTCGGTTTCGCGCTTGTCGAAGCGGAGGTTTTCGAGCAGCGTGACGCTACCGTCGGGGGCGCTTTTGACAAAGTCGGCCATGTCGGGTGTGGTCGGGCCTTGGCTCGCCTGGTAGCGGACCTCGGTGCCGAGCAGGTTGCTAAGGTGTTGGGCGACGGGCTCGAGCCTTAACTTCGCCTCCGTCCCTTTGGGTCTGCCGAGGTGGCTCATCAGCACGAGCGTCGCACCCTGTTCGCGCAGGTGGTTGATGGTCGGCAGCGTCGCCCTGATGCGGCTGTCGTCGCCGACCTCGCCTTCGCGGAGCGGCACGTTAAAGTCGACCCGCATCAGCACGCGTTTATTCTGGACGTCGATATTTTGCAGCGTACGTAGTTTCATCGTTTCCCTTTCTCTACAACTCTTTCTAGAACGTCGGACAGCAAAACGCCGCGCCACCAGCGGTTGTTCGGGGTGGGCGCGGCGCGAATTAGGTTGTTGGTAGCCAGAGCGCTACGTTTACAGCTCTTTGCCCATAATTTCGATAACGTCGACCATCCGGCTCGCGTAGCCCCACTCGTTGTCGTACCAGACAAACAGTTTGGTCATCTTACCCATCGACTTGGTCATGCCGCTGTCGACGATGGCCGAGTGCGGGTTGCCGACGATGTCGCGCGACACGAGCGGCTCGGTGCTGTACTCGACGATCCCCTTGAGGGGGCCGTCCGCCGCCGTCTTGAGCGCCCCGTTAACCTCGCCCGCGCTCGCCTCTTTTTTGAGCATGGCGGTCACGTCGGAGAGCGAGCCGGTCGGGGTCGGCACGCGCACCGCGACGCCGTCGAAGTTGTTCTGGAACTGCGGCAGCACCTTACCGACCGCTTTGGCCGCGCCGGTGGTGGTCGGAATGATGTTGACCGCAGCGGCGCGAGCGCGGCGCAGGTCTTTGTGCGGCAGGTCGAGGATGTTCTGGTCGTTGGTGTAAGAGTGGATGGTGGTCATCATCGCCTGCTCGACGCCGAAGGTTTCGTCGAGCACCTTCATCACCGCTGCGAGCGAGTTGGTCGTGCAGGACGCGTTCGACACGATGTCGTGCTTGCCCGCGTCGTAGTCGCCCTCGTTCACGCCGATCATAATGTCGAAGTCCGAGTCGGGTGAGGGCGCGCTGATCAAGACCTTTTTAGCGCCCGCCTTGAGGTGCATCGCGGCCTGTTCGCGCTTGGTAAAGATACCGGTCGACTCGACCACGAGGTCGACGCCCATCTCGCCCCAGGGCAGCTCTTCGGGGTTGCGGATCGCCGTGACCTTGATGGTTTTGCCGTCCACGACGAGCCCGTCGTCGTTAAAGGTCACGTCGCCGTCGAACTTGCCGTAGTTCGAGTCGTACTTGAGCAGTTGGGCGAGCGTTTCGTTGTCGGTCAGGTCGTTGACGAGGGCGACGTCGTGGCCGCGCGCGTGGGCGATCCGAAAAATCTGTCGTCCGATACGTCCGAAACCGTTAATACCTATTTTCATAATGTGCCTCCTTGGTGGGCGAAGTAGCTGTGAATAGCGATAGCTCTAACGTGAGGTTGCTTCGTGAGTACTGTGTTGGCACTGTCGCGGCGAGTGTCTTCTGTATCTTCTGCGGTCGTGATGTGTACACGATGTCTGCGCAGGGTGATGTCGACAGAAAACCGCACGGCGGGCAGCGGGGGAGACGTTCGCCTTGATTGTAACCACAAAAACGCTTAGCTTTGCAACTCACCCTACGGTCCCGGCTGCTAAGACGCAGACCGAGAACGCAGACAGTGTCTTGCAGACGTCTTGCAGGCAGTGTTCAGACGGGATCTCCCTGCTGCTGTTTACGACCCGACTCTAAACCATAAGACGTCAGTCAACTTTGTTGAGGGTGATAGTCAGGCTCATCCCTTCGATCTCGGCCTCCTCCTGGTGCCGGGCGTCGTCTAGCGAGGTCGTCTGCAACGTGCTAGCGAGCACTTCGCGCGCGACCGCTTGTTGGTGCGTGATGATGGCGTCGGCGAGGTCGCCCTCTGCGGCGAGGCCGAGGTCGATGTTATCTGACACCTCGAGCCCAGCATTTTTACGGGCGTTCTGCACGAGCCGGATGACGTCGCGGGCGTAGCCCTCTTCGACGAGTTCGGGGGTGAGTTGGGTGTTAAGCGCGGCGAGGTAGCCCTGGTCTTCGAGTGCGGCGTAGCCGTCGGGGCTCTGGGCCTCGATCAGGAAGGCGTCGGGCTCGAGCCCCCACACTTCTCCCCCCAACTCGATCTCGGTATCGCGCCCCTCCCGGATATTCCGGGCGATCTCCTTACCGTCGATAGCGCCTAGCTTGCGCCGCAGTTCCGGAATCAGCTTGCCGAGCCGTTTGCCGAGCAGCGGTAGATTCGGCTTGACGTTGTAGTCGACAAAGTCCGCGGTCACGCTCAGGTAGCTCACCGACTTGACGTTAAGCTCGTCCTTGAGCTGGTCTTCGAACCGTTTGAGCCCCGCTAGCTCCGCGTCGCTCCGCACCCGCACCAGCACTTCGGGCAGCGGCTGCCGGGTCTTGATGCCGGAGGTGGCTCGAGCCCCCCGCCCTAACTCGACAACCCGCACGAGCGCGTTCATGTCCCGCAGCAGCGCCTCGTCGATCAGTTCGGCGTCGAAGCTCGGCCACGCCGCGAGGTGTACCGATTCGGGCTCGTCGGCAGAGACGCTTAGCACCAGGTTGCGGTAGAGGTGTTCGCTCGTAAAGGGCGCGAGCGGCGCCATCAGCTTCGCGACGGTGACGAGCGCGTCGTAGAGGCTGAGGTAGGCGGCGAGCTTGTCGCGGTCGCCCTCGGACTTCCAGAAGCGCCGCCGGTTGCGCCGCACGTACCAGTTCGACACGTCGTCGACCACAAAGTCGCGAATCATCCGGCTCGCCCCGGTCGGGTCGTAGTTTTCGAGGCGATCGGTCACGTCCCGCACCAGCGCGTGCTGCTTCGCGACCAGCCAGCGGTCGATGGCGGGGCGCTCGCCGACCGGCACCTCTTGGCTCAGGTCGGGCGCGTCGAGGTTAGCGTACAGCACGAAAAAGCTGTAGGTGTTCCAGAGCGTCATAAAGAAGTCGCGCAGCGTCTCCTCGACGAGGCTCGCCGAAAACCGCTTCGAGCTTTCCGGCGGTGACGAACTGTACAGATACCAGCGCAGCGCGTCGGCGCCGAGCGCGTCTAGCACCTCGTTAGGCTCGACGATGTTGCCCTTGCTCTTCGACATCTTCTCGCCCTTTTCGTCGAGGATGTGGCCGAGCACGATAACGTTTTTAAACGCCGACGTGTCCGTCGCGATACCTTGTTCGGCGAGTACGCCCGCCGGACGTTCGCCGTCGCCGCTGTCGGTTAACAGGGTCGCGAGCGCGTGCAGGCTGTAAAACCAGCCGCGCGTCTGGTCGATCGCTTCGCAGATGTAGTCGGCGGGAAAGTTGTCTTTAAGCGTCTCGCCGTCGCCGAACGGGTAGTGCCACTGCGCGTACGCCATCGCGCCCGACTCGAACCAGACGTCGACGGTGTAGGGGAGACGACGAAAGGTCTTACCGTCCTTGTCGAAGCTGATGTCGTCGACGTAGGGCCGGTGTAGCTCTAAATCCGAGAGGTCGCGCCCCGCCAGTTCGGACAGCTCGGCGACGCTCCCGACACAGACGTGTTCCTGCCCGTCGTCACTGACCCAAATCGGCAGCGGCGCGCCCCAGTAACGCTCGCGCGACAGCGCCCAGTCGACGTTGTTTTCTAGCCAGCGACCGAAGCGCCCGGTCTGGATGTGCTGCGGGTACCAGTTGATGTTACGGTTGTTTTCGAGCAGCTTGTCTTTGACCGCCGTGGTGCGGATGTACCACGAACTTTTCGCGTAGAACAGCAGCGGCGTGTCGCAGCGCCAGCAGAACGGATAGGTGTGCGTGATCTGCACTTCGCGGTAGAGGAGGTTTTTCGCGAGCAGGTCGCGAGCGATATGCGTGTCGGCCTCTTTAAAGAACATCTTGTCGTACGGCCCGTCACCGTCTGCAGCGCCGACCTCGCGCACTTCAGGGAACATTTCGCCGGACAGGTCGACGGAGAAGAGCGTCGGCAGCCCGTACTTCTTGCCGATGTCGAGGTCGCCGTACGCCGGGGCGATATGCACCACGCCGGTACCGTCGTCTAGGCTGACAAAGTCGTCGGCGACGACCCGAAACCCGGTGCTGATGTCTTCGTCTGCCGGGACGCGCCCCTGCAAGACCGGGTCGTAGGTCAGCCCGACCAGCGCATCGCCCGAAAAAGTTTTAAGGACGGTGTGGTTGCCCTCGCCGAACACGTAGTCTGCGAGCGCGGTCGCCATGATGTAGCGGTCGGTTTCGGTCTCGCCGTGCGCGCGGGGCGCTTCGATAAGGCCGTACTCGGCGTCGCCCTTAACCGCTAACGCGGTGTTGGCCGCGAGCGTCCACGGGGTCGTCGTCCACGCCAACACGTAGACCTGCGGCGACTCGGCGTCGACGAGGCCCATCCCCACGAGCTTGTCCATATGGGCCGGAAACTTAGGCCATACCGACGGGTCGGGGACGTCGTCCTTGTAGCCGAGCGAGACCTCGTGGTCGGCGAGGCTGGTGTTGCAGCGCGGACAGTGCATGGTGACCTTGTAGTCCTGGACGAGCAGGTCGCGGTCCCAGAGCGTCTTCATGACCCACCAGCACGACTCGATATAGTCGTTTTCGTACGTCACGTAGGCGTCGTCTAGATCGAGCCAGAAGCCGATCCGCTCGGTCATGGCGTTCCAGTCCTGGATGTTTTTAAAGACCGACTCCTTGCAGAGCCGGTTAAACTCGGCGATGCCGTAGTCTTCGATATCTTTTTTGCCGCTAAAGCCGAGCTGTTTTTCGATGGCGAGCTCGACCGGCAGGCCGTGGGTGTCCCAGCCGCCCTTACGCCCGACGTGGTAGCCCTGCATCGTCTTAAAGCGCGGAAAGAGGTCTTTGTAGCTCCGCGAGATGACGTGGTGGATGCCCGGTTTGCCGTTCGCGGTCGGCGGACCTTCGTAAAACACGTAGTTGCCTTGCGGGGCGGGCTTGTTAAGCGACTGGCGAAAGATGTCGCGGTCGCGCCAGAACGCGATAACGTCTTCTTCTAGCTTGACGAAATCGGCGGGGCCGACCTCGTTAAAGAGCGGTTTGGATTTGGTGCTCGTCACGGTTCACCTCACTCGCGAGATTAGGATGTGCGTTTTAGAGTCGTCGCACGTGTCGTCAAACATACGCATCTAAAAACGTAGCGTCTAAAAACGACAAAAACGCCCCTGCCAAACGTGTCGGGACGCTTTACGAGCGTGGTACCACCCAACTTTACGAGCACCTCGCGGTGTCCGCCTTCGTCACTGCCCCCGAAGTTTTGTCGGAGAGAGTGCATCGCTATAACGTGCGAATCACGGCTACGTCTACTCGGTTTACGTCTACTCGGTTACGGCTCGTTCTTCTGGTACAGGCTTCTGGTACAGGCCGGAGAGCGCGTCGTAGAGCGAAACCTTTGGCGTAGCGGCTCGGGGAGGATTTTCGGACTCGTCGTGTGGTCGGCCTTTCACCGTCGCCGACTCGCTGCTGCACCGGCTCGAGCCTACTCGTTCCTGTCATCGCCTGTGGTGTATGCGTGCTTATGTACGTCTTTGTGTTCGTACGTCTTTTCGTCTGGTGTGCACCAGAGGTTTACACGTTCGCGCAAACCTGCGTATACTTAACCTAGCAGCAGTCATCCGTTTCGTCAATACTTCGTCTGTACGTTGTCGATACATCCGAAACGATGCCGCCCTGCCCTCCTTCGCACAACCTGTTCGCACAACCTGTTTTCTACCGCTTCACGACCCCGGCGTTTTTCTGGTAAGGTAGTAGCTACCAAGCCCAAATCGTTAGCGTAGTTTACGAGGTGCACGCGCCGTTTAGTGTCGATATGGGTCTGATGTTGACGGGTGTGGTGCTTTGACATACGTAGCGAGGTTAGCGACGTCGCAACGCTTCGCCCGTAATGCGTGAGTCTGTCGCGCTCTGCCGGACGGTTCGTCCGGGTTTGATTCGGGTTTAAGGTGCGGACAAACGTTCGGATGACGTACGCGCCGGGGGCTCGAGCCGACCCAACACGCCCAGCTCTAGCTAAGCTAACGCCCGGACGACACGGCTTTCCGGGTTCCCGCCAGACGGCACCACACACAGAGTGAGTCACAACACAGAGACGACCGAGCAGAGGGTGGCTACGCTGTGACGCGCCGACTTTCGGCCCGAGTGCGAAGGGCTACGACGAACGAGGACGACCCGCTACACGATGCGCCAACCACCGTTTGCGTTTACACCACTTGTGTTTGCATCACGCCGCTCTGCGCGCGCTGTGCACCACCCAGATGTGCACCACCCAGATGTGCACCACCCAGACAGTTACCCACGACGGCTTTTACCGCGCCGCCCGGTGCTGACGAGTGATCGGGGTTCGCACCGTGCGGATACGCGCGAAGAGGTACTGAAGGATGGGCTCGAGCCCACCTCTAGCCCCCCCACGACCCCTCCCCGAACCATGACAATTCACACCACGGCAGCCCCCATGATGACATAAACCCTGACAATCCGAACACGACCCTGTAGTCTCCACAAAGGCGGCGTAGCGCTCGGCTATACGCTCACCCGAAACGATCCAGAGTATGTTTTGAACCCCCCGCACGACCCGTCCCTGTAAACCAAAACCGAGTAAACCGCGACCGATCGCAATCCCCGCAAACCAATCTCTGCAAAATCAATTTCCGCAAACCAATCCCCGTAAATCCCAAAGAAAGAACGAGGTGTAGGTGTGAGTCCTAGAACCCGCAAAAAGTCTGCCGACGCGGAAGTCGCCGAGGCCGAACAGACCGAAGAAACCGAAGCCGAGACGCCGAAAAAACGGGGCCGTCCGAAAAACAGTGCCCGTAAAAGCAAGATCGTCGCCGCCGAGCCCGACCTCGTCGACACCGAACCCGTCGCCACTGCAGACGCCGAGACGACCGAGGCGAAACCCGCGCCGAAGTCGCGCAAACAGCAGACGACGAGCGCCCCCGACGACGACAGCGCCGATACGAGCGCCGCGAGCGACGACACCGGCGACGACGACACCGACACCGATACAGACACCGAGGCGAGCGGGCGCGACGACGGCGAGGCGCGTAGCAACCGGTCGCGCGGACGGCAGGGGAACCGCTCGAGCCGTAAACAGACGCTTAACTACCGCGACCTCCAGTCTAAAATCCAGCCCGAACTGCACCTGCTCGCCAAAGAGGTCGGCCTGTCGGACTACCGGCAGATGAGCAAAGACGACCTCGCCGTCGCGATTCTCGAACGGGTCAGCGAAAGTGAAGGGCTCAAACTCGTTCGCGGCTACCTAGAGATCTCCTCGGACGGTTACGGCTTCTTGCAGGAGTCGCTGCTACAGAACAACACCCGTTCGGTGATCGTCTCTGCCGGGCTCATCAAGCAGTTTAAGCTCCGCACCGGCGACTACATCCTGGGCAAGGCGCGTCGTCCGCGTGAAAACGAGCGTTACGGTACGCTGATCCGGGTCGAGGCGGTGAACGGCACCGACCCTTTTCAGGCGTCTAAGCGCCCCCGTTTCGACGACCTGACCCCGACCTTTCCCGAAACCCGTATCCGGCTCGAAACGACCCGTAACGAGGTGGCGTCGCGAGTGATCGACCTGCTCGCGCCGATCGGTCGCGGTCAGCGGGGCTTGATCGTCGCGCCGCCTAAAGCGGGTAAGACCACCCTGCTCAAGAAGGTCGCCAACGCGGTCATCACCAACGAGCCCGACATCAAGGTGATCGTATTGCTCGTCGACGAACGACCCGAAGAGGTGACCGATTTTCGTGAGTCGGTGACCGGCGTCGAGGTGATCGCGAGCACCTTCGACGAGCCGCCCGCCAACCATATCCGCGTCGCCGAATTCGTCCACGAACGCGCCCGGCGCATCGTCGAGGACGGCAACCACGTCATGATCCTGCTCGACTCGATCACCCGTCTGGCCCGGGCCAACAACCTCGTCACTCCGCCGACCGGGCGCACCCTGTCGGGCGGCCTCGACTCCTCGGCGCTGCACTGGCCCAAACGTTTTCTGGGGGCGGCGCGCAACATTCGTGGCGGCGGCTCGCTAAGCATTCTGGCGACCGCGTTGATCGAAACCGGATCGCGGATGGACGACGTGATCTTCGAAGAGTTTAAGGGCACCGGCAACATGGAGCTGCACCTGAGCCGTCGGCTCGAAGAGAAGCGGATCTTTCCGGCGATCGACATCCTTAAGTCGGGTACGCGGCGCGAAGACCTGCTGCTCGGCGAAAGCGCGCTCGCCAAGATGTGGCTGCTCCGTAAGGTGATGAGCGATATGGACACCGCCGAAGCGATGGATATGCTGCTGTCGCGGCTAAGCCGCACCGACAGCAACGAAGACTTTCTCGCCACGCTCGGCCAAGGTTAGGTGCTGCGCGCTCCTCGGCGACCGCCCGTGGTGCCGCCCCCCCGACACGGGGGGGTAACATGTACGATGTTTGGGGCCGGTCGGCGGCGCTGCTCCGTACAATGGGGCATGTCCCGACGCTACCCGAGCCGACTTCAGCCGAGCCGACCCGAGCCAAGCCGACCCGACCCGATACCGGGTTCACAACCGGGTCCACAACCGGACCCACGACCGGGTCTACGGCGAGTCCCTGAGCGAACCCTCTGGCGCCTCGTTGTGCTGTTCGCACTACTGATCGGCGGCGCCCAGACCGGCAGCGCCCAGACCGATCGCCATACCGTAAGTGCCGGCGAAACGCTCTACAGCATCGCGCGCCGTTACGACACCAGCGTCGCGGCGCTACAGCAGCAGAACGGCTTACGGGGCAACACCATTCGGGTCGGACAGCAGCTTGTCGTCCCCTCGCGTGCGGGGGTCGGCGGCGAAAGCCACCCGGCAGTTCCGGGTCTGCCACCGGGGTTTCGGCTCCATACGGTCGCGCGCGGCGAAAGTATGAACGACGTCGCGGTTCGCTACGGGCTTACCCTCAAGCAGGTCCTGGCGGTCAACCCCGAAATCGAGGGGATCTGGCAGATCGACATCGGCACCGAGCTACGCGTTCCGCCCCGCCCCGGTGTGCTCACGCGTCTTCTCCCCGATCAGAGCCTGCTCGCGCTCGCCCTCGAATACGACGCCTCGCCGGGCGATATCGTGCGGGCGAACGGTTTAGAGCGTCTGTCGGAGGCCCGGCCCGCCCAACTGCTGTTTATCCCGACCGACCAGATACCGACCCAGCAGACGGCTACGGCGGCTACTACAGAGAACGAGGCCGAGCTGTTCGCGACGACCGCGCCGCTCCGTGACCAGCACCTCGTCGCCCAGCAACAGCTTTTAGGCCGCTCAGCGACGCTGCTCGCGAGTTTTCGCTACGAACCCGAACAGCAGGGCTATCTGTGGCCGCTGACGGTACGCGGACAGATCACCTCGCGCTTCGGACGCCGTAACATCTCGGTCGGCGGTAACACCTTTCACGGGGGTCTCGACATCGCCGCGCCGACCGGTACGCCGATCGTCTCCTCGCGTAGCGGCGTTGTGTCGCGTAGCGGCTGGATCGGCGCGTACGGCTACGCCGTCTACGTCGACCACGGCGACGGCACCCAGACGCGCTACGCCCATATGAGCCAGATCAGCGTCCGCAGCGGTCAACGGGTCGAACGGGGTCAGCAGCTCGGCCTCGTCGGCAGTACGGGCGCTTCGACCGGCCCCCACCTCCACTTCGAGATCCGCAACAACGGCTACGCGACCGACCCGCTCGGCTATCTGCTACCCTAAGCCGCGCGGGGCGTACCGACTGATTGACGCCTCCGACGTGTCTCGTTATAATCCCTTATAAATTATCCGGGATTCCGGTCGGCGCAGCTCGACCGGGCTAGCGAAACAGGTTAGGGGAGAGAGGGCGGGCTCGAGCCCCACCCAAAACGCCGAGACAGAGACGAGACAGACGCCAGAGCACCGCCTACGAGCCGACCCCCGGAACGCCACCACCAGCAACACACCATCAACACGAAATGAGGTCGACAACCATGTGGATTTCAACCAGAGCACAGTACGGGATGCGGGCGCTCGTCGAAATCGCGCTTAGCAGCACCCCCACGAGCCTCAAGGTCGTTTCCGAACGACAGAACATCAGCCAGCACTACCTCGAACAGATCGTCGCGGTGCTGCGCCGCGCCGGGATCGTCGATTCGGTGCGGGGCGCCCACGGCGGTTACACGCTCGCGCGGCCCGCCCACGAAGTGACCGCGCTCGAAGTGGTCGAGCTGATGGAGGGGAGTCTCGCGCCGGTGGTCTGTATCGACGACGAAGATAGCTGCGAACACACCGGCAAGTGCTCGACAGAGTCGCTCTGGAACCGGGTCGACCAGGCGGTGCGTACGGTGCTCGTCGGGACGACGGTCGCCGACCTCGTCGCCGAACGGCAGCTTCTGCAGCTCGAGCCCCTCCCCGAACAGTTTCTCAACGCCCGCTAGCACCGTTCCCCGATCCTTTTGCGAGCGTCGGTGCGTACGGCGCTCGTTTTTCTGTCTACCTTTTTCTGTCTACCGACGAATCTTCCCTCCAGGACACAAGGTGGTGACTATGCAGTCTTATCCCGACCCGATCTACCTCGACTACGCCGCGACCACGCCGCTCGACAAAGAGGTGTTGGCGGCGATGCTCCCCTACCTCGAACACGACTTCGCCAACCCCTCGAGCCTGCACCGCTTCGGTCAACGGGCCCGCAAGGGGCTCGAAACCGCCCGCCTCCAGGTCGCGACCGCACTCGGCTGTCGTCCTCGCGAGATCGTCTTTACCGGCGGCGCGACCGAGGCGGACAACCACGCGCTGCGGGCGGTCGCGGCGCGGCACCCTGGCGGCCACATCATCACCAGCCGTCTAGAACACGCGGCGGTGCTCGAAACTGCCCGGCAGCTTAGCGCCGAGGGCTACGACGTAACCTACCTCGATCCGAACGAACGGGGCGAGATCACGCCCGACGCGCTTTCGGCAGCGCTCAAAGACAACACCGCACTGGTCGCGCTGATGTACATCAACAACGAAACCGGTGTGGTGAGCGACATTCCGGCGCTAAGCCGGCTCGCGCATGACGCGGGGGCGCTCTTTTTCTGCGACGCGGTGCAGGCGTTCGGGGTGTTGCCGGTCAAGGTCGGCGAACTCGGCGCCGATCTGCTCGCGGTGTCGGGACACAAGGTGTACGGGCCGAAGGGGGTCGGAGTGCTGTACGTGAGGGAGGGGCTCGAGCCCCCCCCCTCCTCTTCGGCGGCGAGCAAGAGGGCGGTCTTCGCGCCGGCACCCACAACGTTCCCGCCATTGTCGGTATGGGGGTCGCCGCCGCGTTGGCCGAACAGCGTCTCGGTGCGGACGCCGCCGACATCGCCGCACTTCGCGACCGGCTAGAAACGCAGCTTGTATCGATCGACGGCGTCACGCTAAACGCTGTGGGCGCGCCCCGTTCGCCCAAACACCTTAACGTCAGCGTCGCCGGGGTCGACGGCGAAGCGCTGCTCGTCGGGCTAGACACTACCGGAGTCGCGGTGTCGGCGGGTTCGGCGTGTGCTGCCGGGTCGCTCGAGCCCTCACACGTCCTGGTCGCGATGGGCCTAAACCGTCAGCAGGCCCGGTCGAGCGTCCGGCTAAGCCTGGGGCGCGGCGTCACCGCAGCGATGGTCGACGCCGCCGCCCAGCGGTTCGCCGAGGTGGTGGCGCGCTGCCGGGCGTTCGCCGCGTAGCGTCCGCCATCTCCCCGTTCTGCCGACAGCACGCGACGACCGAGCCACTTGCCTACACTGATAAATCTTGGGACAAATCTTGGCTTCGACTGACAAAAAATCTGTGTGACTTACCTAGGACGGCCTACCTAGTTTTTCTTAGACTCGGTCTATGAATGTTTTATCTGCTCTGTTTCGTAACGTAACGTCGGCTTGTCGGCGATGAACCGACTCGTCGAATTCTTCGTCCGCCGCTTTGTCTTCTCGATCAGTATCTTCGGCGCGCTGTTTCTGTTCGGGGTGGTGAGCGCGTTTAACGTCGGGGTCAATCTGCTGCCGCAGGTCAATCTTCCGGTGGTCATCGTCCAGACTGTCTATCCGGGTGCGGGCTCCGAAGAGGTGGTCGAGCAGGTCACCGAGCCGATCGAAGGCGCGGTCGCGACACTGCCGGGTCTGAGCGCCATCACCTCGACCAGTTCGGAAAGTTTTAGCATCGTGGTGGTCAACTTCGACGCCGACGTCGACGCCGACCAGGCCGCGATCGACGTGAGTCAGCGGGTGAACGGGATTCGCGGCCAACTTCCCGACGACGCCGAAGCGCCCTCGGTGCAGCAGGTCGACCCGAACGAAGAGCCGATCCTGCGCCTCGCCGTCGCGGCGCCGGGGGTCACCCTTCAGGATGTGCGCCGCTTTGCCGAAGAGGAGATCCAGCCTCGGCTGCAACGGGTCGACGGTGTCGCGGACGTGTCGGTGCAGGGCTCGGTCGAGCGCGAGTTTCGGGTTGAACTCGACCCCGACGCGCTTCGCAACTACGGTCTCGCGCCAGGACAGATCGTGAACGCACTGTCGAACGCGGCGGTCAACGTGCCGCTCGGCGACCTTAGCTACGAGCGGCAGCGGGTGCTGTTCGCCGGACGCAACCTGCCGGCGGATGTCGACGACGTGGCCGAGATCTTGGTCGACACGCAGCGGGGTGTCCGAGTCCGAGATGTCGGGACGGTGCGCGACACCATCGGCGACGTGAACAGCTACACGCGGCTAAACGGCGAGCCGGTCGTGGTGTTGCAGGTCCTTAAAAAGTCAGACAGCAACGTGGTCGCGACCGCCGACCGAGTCCGGCAGAAGATCGAGGGGCTCGAGCTCCCCCCCAACTACACCACCACCGTCGTCGGCGACGAAACCACCTTTATCTCGTCGACCGTAAACGGCACGCTGCGCGGCACCGCGATCTCGGTGATCGCCGTCGCGTTCGTGGTCTTGCTGTTCGTCGGTCAGCTTGGCTCGGTCGCCTCGGTCGTTATCGCCATCCCGATCACCTTTTCGGGCGCGATGATTATGTTCGGGTTGCTCGACTATACCTTTAACATCATCACGCTGCTCGCCATTACCGTCGCGGTCGGCCTCGTCGTCGACGACTCGATCGTGATCGCGGAAAACATCGACCGGTTAAGGAAGGAGGGGCTCGAGCAAAAACAGGCCGCTATCCAGGGCGCGGGCGAAGTGAGCGCCGCCGTCCTCGCCTCGACCCTCTCGCTCCTCGCGGTGTTTCTGCCGATTTCGTTTCTGCCGGGCTTGATCGGGCAGTTCTTCTCGCAGTTCGGCCTGACCCTAGCGATCGCGATTTTCTTCTCGTACCTCGAAGCGCTCTTCTTTCTGACCGTCCGCCTCGCCTACCTCCCCGACCCGTTGCCGCCACGCTGGTCGGTGTTTAAGCGGCTTCCGCAGCAGGGGAGACGGGCGCTGCGCTGGTCGGCCCTGCTCGTGACGAGCGTGTGGAGTTGGCTCGCCGCCGTCGCCGCCGTGGTCGCGCTCTACGTCGTCGCGCCCCTCCCGACCGACCTGTGGGTGCCGACCGACGTGTGGGCGCTCGCCGGGTTAGCACTGCCAATCGTCTTCGCGCTCGTCGTTCCGGTCCTCTTTTTGGTGGTGTGGACGCTGCTTAGCGTGCTCGGCGCGCTCGCCCGCACTCTCTACGAGGCCGGCGACTGGGGAATGACGCGGCTCCGCAACGGCTACACCCGCGTGCTGCGCGGCGCGCTCGACCACAGCACATTTGTACTCGTCGGCGCGGTGCTCGTCTTCGCGTCGATCATCCCGATCGTGCCGAGGCTCGGCTTTAACTTTACGCCGCCGATCGATTCGGGCCAGCTCAATGTCACCCTCGAACTACCGACCGGTACACCGCTAGACCGCACCAACGAACTGATCACCCGGCTCGAAAACGAGCTGATCGGCGACCCGCAGATCGTCCGGGTACAGGCAACGGTCGGTGAAGGGCAGTCGCAGGGCGCGGTCAGCCTGACCCGGTCGAACCCGAACCGGGGCTCGCTACTCGTCGAACTCATCGACACGACCGAGCGGCAGCGCACCTCGCAACAGTTCGCGGTCGATGTCGAAGAACGTCTCCAGCCGCTCCTGTCTGGCGTCCCGTCAGCAGATCTGAGCGTGTCGGTGGTGCAGACTGCCGGCCCGCCCGGAACGAGCGACTACCAGCTTATTCTGAGTGCGGAGAGCCTGCCGCTCCTGCGCGAACGCAACGACCAGGCGCAGCGGCTGCTAGAACAGTCTCCGTACCTCCGTAACATCGGCTCCGACCTTAGCGCGGTGGTCGACG
This sequence comes from Trueperaceae bacterium, assembly GCA_034521635.1. Taxonomy (GTDB): domain Bacteria; phylum Deinococcota; class Deinococci; order Deinococcales; family Trueperaceae; genus JAXHMC01. The sequence continues at coordinate 18,689 of JAXHMC010000024.1, forward strand.
AGCGGGTGTTGCAGATCGACAGCGCGGCGCTCGTCGGCAGCGGTCTAAGCCCGCAAGACGTCTACGGGACGTTTCGGCTCTACAACGTCGGCAGCACGGCGGGCGAGGTGCGTATCGAGGGGGAGAGCTACCCGATTCGGGTCATCGCCGCACCGACGCGCCGGGCGAGCGAACAGCTGCTGCTTAGCCTGCCGGTGTTTGCGCCCGGCCTTGCGTCGCCGCCGCCCCTAGGCGAGTTCGGCTCGTTCGCGCTCGGCGAAGCTCCGGCGACCATCCCCCGCACCAACCAGGCGTTTTCTGCCGAGCTGACCGCCAACCTCGTCCCCGGCGCGCCGAGTCTGTCGCAGGTTCGGAGCGAGTTAGAGGTGGAGCTTCGCGAACAGGGGGTGCTGGGCAACCGCGTGACGATCGGCGAGAGCGCCCAGCCCGACCTTACCGGCGAGTTGGCGAGCGCCACGCCGATCGCGTTCGGCCTCGCCCTGCTGCTTAACTACCTGGTCATCGCGAGTCAGTTCAATACCTTTCGCTATCCGCTCTACCTGCTGCTTAGCGTCCCGCTCGCGCTCGTCGGGGCGTTCTGGACGCTCTTTATCGCCGGCACCCCGCTCGACGTCAACAGCGCGTTAGGGACGGTGATCCTGATCGGCATCGTCACCAAAAACGCTATTCTCCTTCTCGATGTCGTCGTGACTCGGCTCGAAGGTAGCGACATGACGCTAAAGGAGGCGCTCGTCGAGGCGGGGCGGTTGCGGCTCCGTCCGATCCTGATGACGGCGATTACGGTGGTGGCGATCAGTATGCCGCTGCTGCTCGGCGTCGGGAGCGGTAGCGAGTTTCGGCGTCCGCTCGGCCTCGTTATCTTCGGCGGCGTGCTTAGCTCGGCGCTGCTGACGCTCTTTGTGGTGCCGGCGGCGTTCTACCGTTTCGAACGGGGTCGTTACGAAGACACGCCATCGAACGAGTCGTCCGAGTCGGATGAGTCTTCTGGCACCCCGCCACAAACGTCGTCTCCGACCCGGGCGGCGACCGATTAGCGGATATGCGACGGACCGACCGCGTCTGTACGTAACACGTATACTCCCGTTTAGGAGACGTCTATGAGCCTCGACCGACAGTTTCGGAATATCCGCGTCCGGCACGTCTATCCCTACCGCTACGCCGAAAGCGGTCACGGGACGCCGGTGGTCTTTGTGCACGGCAACTTCGCGAGCCGGCGCTGGTGGTACGAGACGCTGGCGCAGCCGTTTCCGGGCTACCGCTACATCGCCCTAGACCTGCCGGGGTTTGCGGGGAGTGAGGTGCTCGAGCCCTTCCTTCCGAGCATCGGTCGTTACGCGTTTAACCTGTCGCTGTTCGTCAGACGTCTCGGTCTAGCGCGTTTCGTGCTCGTCGGCCACTCGCTCGGGGGTGCGGTCGCGACCGAATTTGTGACGCAGCAACCCTACCGCGTGGCGGGGCTGCTGCTGCTCGCGTCGGCACCGCCGAGCGGCTACAAAACGCCCGAACAGAGCTACCCCGAACTGGCACGGTTGCGCGGAAATCGTCCCGGCGTAGCCCAGGCACTGCGCGCGATCATGGCGAGCCGCCCGCCCGACTATCTCGGCGACCTCGTCGACGACGCGCTCGCGATGCACCCGAGCGGTTTTGTCGGTAATGCTAGGGCGCTCGAGCTGTGGCGTGCACTCGGGCGCACGAGCGTCTACCGAAACCCGGTACGCGTTGTGGCCGGACAGAACGACCCGATCATCCCGCCGCCGCTTGTCGCCGCGACGAGCCTCGCTTTCTCGGGCGCCGACGAAAGGCTGCTAGGCGGTATCGGCCACAGCCCCCAAATCGAAGCCCCCGAGCTGTTTCGCGAACTGCTCGAGGACTTTCTGGTCGATAGGGTGTCGGCGGCGCCGCGTTACCGCCGTCTCTGGCCGGGGTATTCCTGGGGCCGGAGCGCGCTCGGCTAGGCAGTCTTACGCCGTTTGGCCTGCGCTAGGATCTGGTCGGGCGCGTCGAGGTTGCGCGCGTCGATGACGAGGGTGGTGATGTCGCTACCGGGCACTTCGTACATGAGCTCGAGCAGCGTCTTTTCGAGTACCGAACGGAGCGCGCGCGCGCCGGTGCCGTGCGACTGGGCCCGCCGTGCGATCTCTTCGAGCGCCGAGTCGCTAAAGTTTAGCTCGACCCCTTCGAGCGCGAACAGCTCTTTAAACTGCTTGACGAGCGCGTTACGCGGCTTGGTCAACACATCGATAAGCGCGTCGATGCTCAGCGCGTCGAGGGTCGCGGTAATCGCGAGCCGCCCGATCAGTTCGGGGATCAGCCCGAACTTCATCAGGTCTTCGGGAACGACGTTGGCCCGCAGCGACGCTGTTTCTGCCGCGACCTCGGCTCCGCCGCTAAAGCCGATCCGCGACACGTCGGTACGGCTCCGAATAATGTCGTTCACCCCTTCAAACGCGCCGCCGCAGACAAAGAGGATGTTGCGGGTATCGACCGGGATAAGCTCCTGGTGCGGATGTTTCCGTCCCCCTTGTGGCGGTACGTGGGTGACGGTGCCTTCGATCATCTTGAGGAGCGCCTGCTGCACGCCCTCGCCCGACACGTCGCGGGTGATGCTCGTCCCTTCGGACTTGCGGGCGATCTTGTCGATCTCGTCGATGTAGATAATGCCCCGCTCGGCGGCTTCGACGTCGTAGTCGGCGGTCTGCAAGAGACGCAGGATGATGTTTTCGACGTCGTCGCCGACGTAGCCCGCTTCGGTCAGGGTGGTGGCGTCAGCGATCGCGAACGGCACCTGCAGGACACTCGCGAGCGTTTCGGCGAGCAGCGTTTTGCCGGTCCCGCTAGGGCCGAGCAGCAGGATGTTGGCCTTTTGCAGCTCGGCGTCGGGGTACTGCAGGCGGCGGTAGTGGTTAAACACCGCGACCGAGAGAGTCTTTTTAGCCTGCTCCTGTTCGATGACGTAGGCGTCGAGATGCGCCTTGATCTCGCGCGGCGTCGGCAGGCGGCCAAACGAGGTAGGCCGGGTCTGCGCCCGCTCGAGCACGTCGCTAATACGCGCTACACAATCGCTACAGATGTGGGTGACGCCATTTTCTGCGGCGACGAGGTGCCTGACTTCGTTGTGGGTGCGTCCGCAGAAGTTACAGCGTGCTTGGGCCATAATTCGGGTATCCTCTACTCTTCCTGATCCTCCGGCGCGCTCTTGCGCCGAAACTCTTGGGCTTCGCGCGGCGTTACGACCCGGTCGATAAGACCGTACTCCTGGGCTTCGGGTGGCGCCATAAAGTAGTCGCGCTCCATGTCGTGCAAAAGCTTTTCGCGGTCGTGACCGGTGTGCTTGGTGTAGAGGTCGACCATCGAGTCGCGCAGATAGAGCACCTCTTTGGCCTGCACTTCTAGGTCGGGGGTATTGCCGCGAAAGCCCGCCGAACCCTGGTGGATCATGATGCGGCTGTGCGGCAACGCAAGGCGCTTGCCCTGCTCGCCCGCCATCAGAATAACCGACCCCATCGACATGGCGATGCCGACACAGATGGTGCTGACCGGCGCGTTGATAAACTGCATGGTGTCGTAGATGGCGAGTCCGGCGTAGACTTCGCCGCCGGGGCAGTTGATGTAGATCTGGATGTCGCGCTCGCTCGACTGCGAGTCGAGCAGAAGGAGCTGCGCGACGATAACGTTGGCGACCTCGGAGTTGATCGGGGTGCCGAGAAAGATAATCCGCTCTTTAAGCAAGCGGCTGTAGACGTCGTACATCCGTTCGCCACGACTGGTCTGTTCGATAACGTATGGAACCAATGCCATAGTCTGCCTCCTCTGGCGACTAGCGAAGTTGCGTCGGGCGGAAGACCGGTTCGGTCGCGATCCGGTAGACCCCGCGCTAACGGGTGGGGGCTCGAGCCCTAGGTCTTCCTAAGGATACCGTGGACTGCGTCGTCGTGCTACCTCGGCAGCGTCATACTTCGGTAGCGTCACAAACGCGCCGCCGATCCGGAGACACGCGATCCGAGCACACGGTCGCCATGAACATGGTCGTCGTGAACATGGTCGTAAGTATCGCCCGTCTGCTGCGTTACGACCGTCAGCAGGGTCACCGCACGTGCCCTACGCGCCGCTTTCGTCGCTGCTCTCCTCGCCGCGCGCGTCGCCGTCGCCGGTACTCTGTTCGCTGGCATCTGCGGTGTCGGCTTCGTCGGCGTCGTCCATGCCGAGCAGTTCGCGGACGACCTCGCGGACGGTCTGGTCGCGGGCGAGCAGGAAGCGGTAGTTTTCGGTGCCCTGCTGACCGAGCTGACGCTTGAGGGCCGCGACGTTGGTGCGCTGCTGCTGCGCCATGTAGGTCAGCGCCCGCTCGAGCTCTTCGTCGCTGACCTGGGTGCCGCGCTGCTCGAGCAGCTTTTCGAGGACGAGGTCGCGCTTGACGTCGTTTTCGGCCCGTTCGGAGAGCTCTTTGTCGAAGGCGTCGCGCTCGCCCGCCGCTTCGAGGTCGCCGAGGTAGGCCTCGACCGTCGTACCCTCTTCGCGAAGCTGTTCGGAGAGGTTGGTCAGAAGCTGGCGCTTACGCCGCTCGGTCAGGCTCCGCGGGATATCGAAGTCGCTTTCGGCGACGAGCTTTTCGACAAACTCTTCGCGCTGTTCGGAGAAGGCCTGCTGCGCGAACTGGGCCTGTAGGCTCTTGCGAATCTGCTCTTCGGTTTCCTGCCAGCTTTCGAGGCCGAGCGTTTTGGCGAAGTCGTCGTCGGCACTGGGTTTGTCCTTTTCGCGGACGTCGCGGATGATCACGTGGATCTTGTTCTCTGGAATCTCTTCGGCAGCTTCGTCGCCTTCGGCGGTCTGCGGGGGCGGCGCGCTAAAGCTTAGCGTGACCTCGTCGCCGATAGACTTACCGACGAGCTGGTCGCCGAGTTCGGGGCTGACCGCTTCGAGGTCGATCGGCATGGTGCTACCGCTCGGCTCGCCGTCGTGAACGGCTTCGATCTCGACGGTGTCGCCCGCCTGTGCCGGACGCTCGACCGGAACGAGGGTGGCGTGTTCGCTCCGGAGCTTTTCGATGGTGTCGTTCACGATCTCGTCGGTCAGCGGCTCGGCGGCGGTGTCGATCACGATGTTCTGGATGTCGGGCAGGGTGACCTCGGGGTAGAGGTCGACGCTTACCTCGAAGCGGTAGTTTTGGCCCTCGACCGGTTCGTGGGCGTGCGGCTCGACGTGGATTGCCTGGAGCTCGAGCTCCTGCACCGCCGGCCCGACGTAGCGCTCTACGAGCGCGTCACGAACCTCCTGTGCGATGGCGTCCTTGCCGACCTGGGTCTCGACGATGCCGCGCGGCGCCCTGCCCGGGCGAAAACCCGGCACCTTGATCTGCCGCGCGAGGCTGCGCACGATGCCGTCGTACGCCTTGTCGACCTCTTCGGCGGGTATCTCGACGGCAAACTTGGCGCTAACGTTGTTCTTTTCGAGTAGTTCGGTCTGCATGATGGCTCCTGTGGGGGTCTGGTCTGGGGGTGGTCTGACGGGGTCGTCGTCGCGGCGACCGGGTGACGGCTAAAATTTCAACCCTTTAGTCTAACCGCCGAGCCGCATAGGGATAATCGGTGTAGACGACAGTGCCGGGCCGCGCAGACGAAGACCCGCCGACAGCGGTCGCTTTAGCGGTCGTTTTGACGCGTGCTGTGCCGGGATCGTCACCGTAGCGTGTCGCTACCCCTAGGGTTACTATCGATAAAAAAACAGGCAAACCTTTCGGTCTGCCTGTTGATGGTGCGAGGAATGGGACTTGAACCCACACACCTTGCGGTACTAGATCCTAAATCTAGCGCGTCTACCGATTCCGCCATCCTCGCATGGGGTGAGTGACGGGATTTGAACCCGCGGCCCCCGGAACCACAATCCGGTGCTCTAACCTGCTGAGCTACACCCACCGTACTTGTAGGCTGTTCTACTCGTACGCCGTCGCACTCGTGCCCTATCCGGCCCTGTACTCTACACCCGTGCATCGTGCTTGGCAAGCGGGTGCTTGGCCGGGCAATGGCGCGGTAGGAAGGATTCGAACCCTCGACCTATCGCTTAGAAGGCGACTGCTCTATCCGACTGAGCTACTACCGCAAGTGGAGCGGGAGACGGGGGTCGAACCCGCGACATACAGCTTGGAAGGCTGTCACTCTACCAACTGAGTTACTCCCGCACACGCTACGCCAACTTCTGTCTTGCCTACGCCGTCGAGAAAGCTTCCGAAACATCGACTGCTCGCGTGTCGCGAGTGGTCGGGGCAGCTGGATTCGAACCAACGACCCCCTGCTCCCAAAGCAGGTGCGCTACCAGACTGCGCCATGCCCCGTTTCGGACGCCCTAGCGATTCGGGCGTGCTTGTTTCGGGCGTGCTTGTGATGCACCGCCGTAACCGTGCGTTCGCAGCTTAATAGTTATAAAGGCTCGGGGGCGGTGCTGTCAAGGCCCGCGCGAACGTATGCCGCGGTGAGGGCTAGGGGGGTAGATTGTGCGGCGAGAGAGGCCACGCTTTTCTGGTGAAGGGCGCGGTACACTCGGGGTATGAACGAAGCCGAAGAACGCCTCGATGTGTTAGACGAACAGGGAGTGCCGACGGGGGAGGTGAAGGCTCGAGCCCTCGTCCACCGCGACGGCGACTGGCACCGTAGCTTCCACCTCTGGATCGTCCGCGAGCGGCGCTACGTGCTGCTGCAGCGCCGCTCGAAAGACAAAGACCTCGAAGCCGACAAGGTCGACGTAAGCGTCGGCGGCCACTTTCGTACCGGCGAGACGCTGCTAGACGTAGTGCGCGAAGTCGAAGAAGAGTTAGGCGTCGTCGTCACGCCGGGCGACCTCGAATACCTAGACACCTACAAGGCCGAACGCAGCTATCCCGACGCGACCGACCGCGAGTTTCAGGAGACCTACGTGATGTTCGACGACCGACCCCTCGAACACTACAGCCCGAACTACCGCGAGGTCTACGTGCTTTACGAGGTGCCGATCGACCGGGCCATCGACCTCTACCGCGACGGCGCGCCGGTCGCCGCGGCAGGGTGGGACGCGTACGCCCGCCGCAACAACGCGCTTCTGATCGCCGCCGACCTGATCGAACAGGCGCGCGAGGATGTGGCGAAGAGGCTCGAGCACCTCCGCCGCTGGACCGAGACCCGCGAGGCCGAACCGAGCGAATCGTCCTAAAAAGTTAGGGTGGCTCGAGCCATTCTCTCGGGGGCCGTCGTCGCTTGAGACAATCTACTGCTCGATCGCCCTATCTACAGTCGCCATGCTCCTTCGTGTAAAACTCACCGAGTGCCCTCGGTTGTGTCCGATGTTGGTGTAATAGACGAAGGCCTCGATTCTAAACTATCCCGAAAGCTCTAACGAGCTTCTCGTAGGCGACAGCTGACCAAGAGTGTGTCTATTAGGATGTCGGCTCCTAGGCCTGCGGCGGGCGCTCGCATCCGCTGCTGTTGCGCCGTTTCGGCGGCTCCGGTGGTGGTTCGGTCGTGGCCGCGTTCTTTAGTAACGTCGCGTCTGATCCGTACTCCGGCCATAGTCATGACGCTCTAGCATTTCCGCGAACCACCGCCACATTCCTGCTCTGGTCGCAAGTAATCTTAACGCTTGTCGCGAAAAACGAGACCAAAATCGACTTATGGCAATGAAAACTGGACTTGTTAGCTCGTACCAGAAGCTGTGTGCTGCTGCCGAAATCCGCCCGTCCATTAAATCCGTCCGTAAAATACGAGTGCGGCGCCGATAGGGCGCCGCGTCTGTCCTGGTGCTTGTCTAGAGCGATGTGCTGCAAGACTGCCAGTCTACGGTTTCTAGTCCAGGCGTTCGGTACGCTGTAGGTTCGCTTCGATGTCGTCCCGCTCTAACCAGACAGGGCGGAGCTCGTCGAGGGCGTACCGGGCGAGCTGGTCGCCTATTCGCGAAAAACCTGGCTGTGTAGCGTTGCCGTACGTGAGGATCGCCTCGGCACGTACCGGATCACTAAACTCCACCGCAAAGACGAACGTATCTCCACCGGCAACAAAGAGACCATCATCGGACATAGGCCCTGGCCCGAGTACCTGCACCACTCCGAAGATGCCGTCGGTGCTCGTTGCAGGAAGCGTCAGCTCCGCCGCCCTCATGCGAACGACATCTCCCCAAGGCACGTCTAACGCTCCCGTCAAGCTCGGTAGCTGTCCGGCCACGCCCTCTAGGACGGCTACGGCCACGTCGGAATCGGCCAGCCCGTCGGGAACCGTAAACGGCTCCGCCTCCCATGACCAGCCCCGCTCGAACACCAATTCGAGCGCGGAAGTGTTCGCAATCACCTCGCTCAGATCGTCGGCTGCGGAGACAACCCCCGCCGAGAGCTGCTGCAGATAGGTGGTGTACCACAAAAAGAAGAGCGCCGCGCCGCGGCTATCGTGCTCGAAGCGCAGATCCCAATCCGCGAGCACCTCGGCGGCCCGCCGCACAGCTTCACTCTCCGAGCCCTCCGCCGCCTGTAGCAGGTCGTCGAGCACGCGTTCGGCCAGCAGACTGTAGGACGAGAATTTGTAGTCGATCATCTCGGAAAGTGTAATCGCATCGTCCGAGTTCAGAAGCTGCAGAATATGAAGCGGACGCAGTGTCCTGCCTAGGGGTGGTTGGGCCGGCGCTAAGTAGGGCGGAAAGTCTCCCGGCTCGAGCGCGTAGGGCACCGTGGCGAGCCAAGGCGGATCGTTAGCGTTCTGCACGAAGCCCGACTCGGGATTGAGCAAGAGCGGAAGCGCGTCGTAGTCGAGGTATCCGTCCCAGAGCGTTTGGCTGGTATCGCCCGGTACCACGCCGGCCCACTCGTACCAATCGCCTTGGGTCCGATCGGGAACCAGACCGTTAAACAGATAGAGGATGTTGCCGTCGTTATCGGCGTAAACAACGTTAAACATCGGGAGCTGCATACGTTCGAGCGCTGCGGAGAATGCCTCGAAGTTCTCTGCACGGCTCATCTCCCACCACTGCTCGAGCGCGCCGGAGCGGTCGAGGCCCGCGACCCGCAACGCTAGTGCCCGCCCTGCTCCCTGCGCGATAACGGGTCCGTGCACGGAGCGCCGTACGAGAAAGGGGACCTCGTCGAGCGTACCGTCGGGCCGCAGAACGCGGATGACCGCCTCCTCCGTGTCGAACGCACGCTCCTCTTCGTCAAACAGGTAGCCGCCTTCCGTAAGGGTGAGCTCGAAGAGATCGGCCCCGTCGATGGGGTTAACGGTGTGGCTCCAGCCTAGTCGAGAATTGAAACCTAGCGCGGGTACGGGAAAGCCGACTAGGGTTGCACCGTAGAACTCGTACTCGGGCGTGTTCAGGTGAGCTTCGTAGAACAGAAACAGATCCTGCCAGGGGAGGTGAGGGTTGCCGAGAAGCATGCCGTTTCCGTTCGCGGAGCGCTCCGGACCGACCGCCCAGGCGTTCGAGCCGACAGACTGCTGCTGCCAAAACTCTACGGGCTGCCCGAGCGCGCTGTTGGCAAGAAAGGTAAAGTGCACTACGCGTTGTGTGTGCGCTAACAGGTCTGCACCAGTCACCGGGAGCACTGCCTCTAACGGATCGGCGATCGTTTCGGGGTGCGCGGCGGCGTATGCGTTCACGCCGTCGGCGAAGGCGTCGAGGTAGTCGCGAAATGCTTCGCTCTGCGCCTCGTACCATATCTGTGCGCGTGCGGGGATGCCGGCGGTGACCGCGAGTGTGTCGGATTCGAGAAGCTCTTCTCCGAGCACTTCAGCCGCCTGGCCACGCGCCTGGGCGTACAGGCGGAGGATCAGATCTCCGTGGCTGCGGGCCTGAGCCCAGCCGAATGCGTAAGCGAGACCCACATCGTCTTCGGCGTAGATGTGGGGAACATTCCAGGTGTCCCACAGGATTTCGGGGGAGGAGGTATCATTCTGGGCGTGTGCTACAGCGACGAGTAGCAACAGAACGAAGAGGAGTGTCCGCATATAACTTCCTTTCGGATCGCCGGTCGGTCATCGGAGGGATGGGTAGACTCTCCCCGTACCCCCCTGTCAGACCGATATCCGACGCAAAAGATGATTTTGACAAGTAGGTTATATTCGCCTGTAAACCAGATAATTGTCAATAGCTATAACAGTTTACCAGCAATTCCAAATATGAGACGGAAGGCAGACGGTATGCAGAAAAACTCAACAACTAGGTGTATATCTTTCGATTTTTAACGCGTTTTGATGCAACTTTTTACAAAAAGACTCTCGTATCTAAGCGGCGGCTGTGGTGTTCTGCCAAATTTGGAATTGCTGGCAGTTTACAAGGGTCGCTACATCCCTACGCTTGTCATGAACAGTCCTGACGCTTGTCGTACAAAACAAGACAGAAATCGGTGGGTGGTGATGAAAACTGGATTGGCTATCGTATAGCAGTTCCACGAACCACCGCTACATTCCTGCTCTTGGTCGCAGTAGTTCTCGAACGCTGTCGCGAAAAACCAGGCCGAAATCGACCTGTGGCAATGAAAACTGGATTTGCTAGTAAGAACGGTCGACAGCGGCTCGATCAAAAAAGGGCTGGCGCCGCGCCAGCCCTCGGAGGTCGTTACCATAGTCTGTGAGGTCGTTACTACGGTCTTTTCGGCGATGTTGTTACGGGCGTACCGGGTCGACCGCGCCGGTGCATACCCGCCCGAAAGGTAAGGCCTAGCCCTCGATCACCGTCGGTACGATCAGCGGGTTGTGCCCGGTCGCCTTGCGCAGGTAGCGCCGCACCGGGTAGAAGATCTCGTCGCGCAGGTCGCTAAGCGTCTTCTTGTCGCGAATCCCCTGTTTGAGGCTCTCGAGAGCGATCTTTTCGATCTCGTCGTTAAGCTCGCGCTGGTTTTTCGCAACGCCTCGGCTGATCACCTCGACGCTCGGACTCTTGCCCGCGAGCGCCATAATGACCACCACGCCCTCCGAGGAGAGCGTCTGCCGGTCGCGGATCATCGGCTCGGAGATCTCTTCGCCGGTCTTGCCGACGTTGTCGACGTAGATGATGCCGACGTCGATCCGCCCGACCCGTTTGAGGTCGTCGCGCGTCAGCTCTAAGATGTCGCCGTTTTCGGGGATCAGGCTCTTCTGCGGCGGGTGGGCCATGCTCTCGGCAAGCTTGACGTGGTTGACCTGGTGACGCACCTCGCCGTGCCAAGGCATAAAGAACTTGGGCCGGGTCAGGTCGAGGATCAGCTTGAGCTCTTCATGGCTGGCGTGACCTGACGCGTGCACCTTGTAGGTCGGCGGGTAGTAGACGTTGACGCCTAAGCCGTAGAGCTGGTTGATGACCCGCCCGACCGCCTCTTCGTTGCCCGGAATCGGGGTTGTGAGGACATCGATCGCGGTGCTGGCCCGGTGCTGGGCCGAGCGTGATCTCGCTGGTGCGTTGCGGGCGGCGAGGCGCGCGAGCGCCGCCATCGTCGGCCTGACCCTGGGAGCCGGTGCAGCCAGGAAGAGCAGCTTGTCGTCCGGCGAAGGTCATCCATGCTCGTGGGTGGCGGACACAGGGTGCCGGAGCTTCGAGGTAGCCGAGCTCCTGGGCGATGCCGCGCCGCCTTGATCGTCGCAGCGCCCCTTCGACCACGACGCGCCGGTCGTACTTTTCGGCGACGCGGACAAAGTTCTGAATCCGGTGGACGTGCGAGCTAAAGGTCGTGACGATAATCCGCCCGGTACTCTTTGCAACGATCTCGTCGACGGCGGCCATCACGTCTTTTTCACTCGGCGTGTAGCCGGGCCGTTCGGCGTTGGTCGAGTCAGAGATTAGTGCGAGCACCCCCTCCTCGCCAGCCTGGGCGAGCTTGTGCAGGTGGCTCGTCTTGCCGTCGGCGGGGTTGTAGTCGAGCTTAAAGTCGCCGCTGTGGACGATCCGCCCGATCGGGGTGTGGATGATCAACCCGGAATTGTCGGGGATGGAGTGGGTCATCCGAAAGTAGTCGACGGTAAAGAACTTGCTGACCTTGATCCGCTCGTCGGTCGAGATCTCGTGCAGATCGACGTCGCTCTCTTTAAGCCGAAACTCTTCGAACTTGCCGCGCAAGAGCCCGAGGGTGAGCTTGGCGCCGTACATCGGAATCTTGTGCGGGAGCTGTTTGAGCATAAAGGGCAGCCCGCCGATATGGTCTTCGTGGCCGTGGGTCAGCACCCAGCCCTTGACCCGGTCGATGTTGTCGAGCACCCAGTCGATACGCGGCACCAAGATGTCGACGCCGAGCATGTCGGCGTCAGGGAAGGCGAGGCCGCCGTCGACCAGCAGGATCTCGTCTTCGTACTCGAACGCGAACATGTTTTTGCCGATTTCGCCCATCCCGCCGATCGGGATGATGCGTAGGGCGCGGCCCTTGCTAGGGGTGCTGCTTTTGCCTGATTTGCGAGCCATGAATCTCCTTTGGTTCTGGTGGGTGGCCGGAGCCCGGGGGGTAGAGGGAGGGCCACCATCACTAGCCTCTCGTGGTGAAAAGCCGCGCGAGAGGATCGCGGCGAGAAAGTGCACAGGCGTCGTATCGTGCGGACGCGCCAATGCTGCAGCCGACGCTGAAGGCCTGCGCCGCACCCGCACCGCGGGCGCTACTTCTGCAGCGCCGCACCCGGTGCGTGCTCCGCGACGTGATCAAACTGGGCGGCGCTATAGCACCGCCGCGACCGAAGCTAGCGGCGTCCGCCGCCGCTACGACGCTCGGCGACCTGACCTTCGAGTTCGGGCCGGATCAGGTCGATCTTGCCCCGGTTGTCGATGTTGCGCACCTTGACCGGGACAATGTCGCCCACGCTTAGGTACTCCGACACGTCTTCGACGCGCTCGGCGGCGATCTGCGAGATGTGCAGCAGGCCGTCGGTGCCGGGCAGAATCGTTACGAACGCACCGAAGTCGACGATTTTGGCGACGCGGCCCTGGTAGGTCTTGCCGATTTCGGCGGTTTCGACGAGCCCGTCGATCTGATCTTTGACCCGCTGGGCGGCGTCAGCGTCGTCACTAAAGATGCGGATGTTGCCGTCTTCGCTAATTTCGATCTGCGCGCCCATCGCTTCGAGTTCGCGAATCTGCTTGCCGCCCGGCCCGATCACGGTGCCGATCTTGTCGGCAGGGATCTTGGTGGTGAGGATGCGCGGTGCCCGCTCCGAGAGCTGCTCGCGCGGTTCGCTTAGCACCTCGTCCATCAGCCCCAAGATGTGCAGCCGCCCGCTCCGGGCCTGCTCGAGCGCCTCGCGCATGATCGCCGGGGTAATGCCCATAATCTTGATATCCATCTGCAACGCGGTGATGCCGTCGCGGGTACCGGTCACCTTAAAGTCCATGTCGCCGAGGGCGTCTTCGGAGCCTAAAATATCGCTCAGTACCCGGTAGTCGTCACTCTCTTTGATCAGGCCCATCGCGATCCCGGCGACCGGTTTGCGTAGCGGCACCCCGGCGTCCATCAGGCTGAGGCTGCTCCCGCACACCGTAGCCATCGACGACGAACCGTTCGACTCGAGCGTCTCGCCGACCACGCGGATCACGTAGGGGAAGCTCTGCTGGCTCGGCAGTACCGGCCTGAGCGCCCGCCGGGCGAGGTTGCCGTGGCCGATCTCGCGCCGCGAGGTGCCGCCCATACGCTTGGCTTCGCCGGTCGAAAAGGGCGGAAAGTTGTAGTGGAGCATAAACTCTTCGGACGACTCGAGCCCCAAATCGTCGACGAGCCGGTTGTCGCGCCCGCTCCCTAACGTCGCGACGCTAAGCACCTGCGTCTCGCCGCGCGTAAACACCGCCGAGCCGTGCGCCTGCGGGATGACCCCCGACTCGATCCAGATAGGCCGGATGTCGCCCGGGCCGCGCCCGTCGCTACGCCGATTCTCTTCGATCAGCATCCGCCGCGACTCTCGGGTACTCGCCTGTTCGAAGGCACCCTTGAGTTCGTCGATCCGGGTGCTCGCCCCGTCGGCGTCGGGGTCGGGTACGCGCGCTTCGATTAGCCGGTCGCGCAGCGCCTTGCGCGCTTCGGCGCGCTCCTGTTTGCCGGGGATCAGCAGGATCTCTTTAAGCCCCTCGGCCCGGGCCGCGTGGTAGAGGTCGTCGACGTCTTCTGCAGAGATCTCGACGGCGGGTTCGAAGTCGGCCTTGTCTTTGCCGAGATCCTGCTTGAGGTCGTCGATCACCGCGACGATCCGCTTGATCTCTTCGTGGGCGAACTCGATCGCGCCGATCATGACCTCTTCGGAGAGTTCGTTCGCGCCCCCTTCGACCATCAGCACCGCGTCGCGGCTGCCGGCGACGGTGAGCTCGAGCTTCGCCTCCTCTTTCTGCTGCAGGGTCGGGTTGAGCACGTACTCGCCGCCGATATAGCCGACCTCGACACAGGCGGTCGGCCCTGCCCAGGGGATGTCGCTCATTGACAGCGCCGCCGACGCGCCGATCGCCGCGAGCGGTGCCGGATCGTTGACCTGGTCGGCGCTTAGTACCGTGATAATGACCTGGATCTCGTTGCGGAGCGTCTTGGGAAAGAGCGGACGGATCTGACGGTCGGTGATGCGGGCGCTCAGAATCGCCTTTTCGCCCGGTCGGCCCTCGCGCCGTGCGAACGAGCCGGGGATGCGGCCGATCGCGTAGTGCCGCTCTTCGTACTCGACGGTGAGCGGCAAGAAACCGGCGCTGCCGGCCTTAGGTGACATCTGCGCGGTGACGAGCAGCAGCGTGTTGCCATAGCGAACCGTGACGCTGCCGGACGCCTGTTTGGCGTACTTACCGGTCTCGATGCTCAGTTCGCGTCCGCCGAGCGGTAGGGTGTAGCGTTTACCTTCGGGAATATCCACAAAAACTCCTTCGAATTTCGAATAGGGTGGGTTTTACGGTCGTCGCGGAGGTAGCGAACGTCTTAGAGATCGCCCGCTACGGGCTACGTCCGGTGATTCATAGATCCTGACATTCCAGATCTGCAAGCAAAATAGTGTCGTACGAGGTGCTGCCTGCGGGCCTAGTGTTGGGCGTGTGGCTCCAGCTGCCGAGTCCGGATTTAGGGACCGGTTCGGGGACGAGGTATGACGAGAATCATCATGACAGAGATGGCCGCAATAAAAAGCAAGCGAGGCAAAGTACCCCGCTCGCCCTTAGCGACATCATCGTTGTAGAAAGAACCGCGCCGGGCACAGCCCGAACGGTCGCTGCGGTCGCAGGTGCGCCGTGCGTACGCTAGCCGACACGGCGCCGCTCCGAGACTCCGCTCGACTAACGGCGTAGCCCGAGACGCTGGATAAGCTTGCGGTAACCTTCAAAGTCGGTCTGTTCGAGGTAACGCAGCAGCCGCTTGCGCCGCCCGACCATGGTGAGCAGCCCGCGCCGCCCATGGTGGTCGAGCTTGTTGGCCTGTAGGTGCTCGCTTAGTGTGCTGATCCGCTCGGTGAGCAGGGCGATCTGCACGTAGCTCGAGCCCGTATCGTTGTCGCTCATGCCGAACTCGCGCATGATTTCGGCTTTCTTTTCGGTCGGTATCGTCATAAAATAGCCTCCTGAATGGTAAACCCGAGCAAGACTCGATAGGTGAGTACGAACCAAGGCTTCCAAAGCGCTACTCTAACACACTTCGCGTCGGGTGCCAAACGTGCGGATGACGGGTGCGCCGCGTTTCGGTCGCTGTAGACTACACAGATGCGGCTCGAGCCCTCCCTCATCCGCCTCGTCACCGAACGCTTCGGCCCCCCTACCGGCGTCCGCTTCTGCGGCTGGGACCACGCCGAATCGCTCGTCTGGGAGGTGCGCACCGACGAACAGCATCTCTTTGTCAAACAACACCGACGCGTCCGCAAATTTCGCCAGGAGTTAGAGGTCTACCGAGACTGGCTGCCGAGACTAAGCCCCCCTTTCGCCCGTCAAGTCCCCCGACTCCTCTACGCCCAAGAGACGCCCGTCGCCCTCCTTATCCTCAGCGCCGTGCCCGGTCGTCTCGCTCAAGACGTCGCGTTAAGCACCGCCCGAGACCTCGACCTCTACCGCCGGGCGGGAGCGTTTTTACGTCGGCTCCACGATCTGCCTTACCGCGACGACGATCCGGTACCGCTCTCTAGCGCGACGCAGCAGCGTGCCGCGAGCTGGCTGAGACGCTCGGCACCCTACCTCGACCGGGCGACCCTCGCCGACCTGGACGACTTTTTTGCGACCGCCCCCGCCGTCGACCTGCCGCGCGTGCCGTGTCACCGCGACTACTCGCCGCGTAACTGGCTCGTCGACCTCTACGAGGATAGCTTCGACTTTGCCGTGATCGATTTCGAGCATTCGCGGTCAGACGCGTGGCTCGTCGATCTGGTCAAGCTCTGGGACGGGCCGTGGATCCGGCACCCCGCCCGTGAAGACGCTTTTTTCGAGGGCTACGGACGCACCCTGACCGAGCGCGAGCGGCACCAGTTCGGCGTGTTTACCGCGCTGCACGCTGTCGCGACGATCGGCTGGAGCGCCCAACACCACGACGCCGCCTACGAACGTCACGGTCGTGAAGTGCTCGCGAGGTGGCAAGCCGAGCGACGCTAAGCTCGGTCTTTTTACCAGATATCCGATACCAGACACCCGACTCGGTAGGAACCATCATCGTCTGCGGGTACGTCGTCTGCGGGTAAAAAACGACTACAATGAAAAACGATGCGCATTACAAGAACGCGAGGTTTAAAGTGTCGTTAGACTCCGGGGGCTAAAGCAGGCCCGAAACGGCTCCGCACCGCACAAAGCGGACGTCGACATAACGGCGCGCCCTACTCCGTTACCCCCCGTCACCACGAAAGGGGATGCGGTACCGCTCCGCCTCGACGATAATGGTTTTATAATGAGGATATACGTTAACGACCGAGTCTAAACGACCGACGCGAAAGAAGGCACTGTGGACTGGAACAGTCTGACTTCGAGTTTACAAAACACCGATATTGCGGCGCCCGAATCGTCTAAGACGACCGCGCGCAAAACGACCGCGCTCTTTGTCGACTGGGAGAGCTTTAAGGGGCAGCTCTACCAGCGTTACGGCGCCGCGCCCGACCTCGGCCTGCTCTTTAAGGCGCTCGAAAAATACGGCGAGCGCGACGTCGCGCGGGCCTACGGCGACTGGCAAAACGACCTCTTGCAGGCCGACGGTTTTAAGTTTCATATGCGCGGCATCGAACCCGAACAGCTCTCCGACATCGAAACGGCGCGGCACACGCGCCCCCGTAGCGCCGACACCCGCATCGCCGCCGAGGCCGTCGACCTCTGTTACACCCAACCTCATCTCGACACCTTCGTGCTCGTAAGTAGCAACGCGCAGCTTCTCTACGTCGCCGACATCCTCAAAAAACAACAGCGCCGTGTAGTCTGGATAGCTCTTCAGGGGATGCCCCACCAGCGCCTAGACGAGGTCGCGAACGAAGTCGTGATCTACGACCGCGACATCGACAAGCACCAGCCCCGATCCCACGCGGGGAGTGGGGAGCGGCTCGAGCCCGCCTTTCGCCGTACCGAAGACGTGTTGCGCCGCGCCAAAGGGAAGCCGGTGCCGGTCAAAAGCCTCTACGGCGCGCTGGTCAAGCTCTACAAATTCAACCCCAAAGTCTACGGCCTCTCGTTTAACGAACTGCTTAAAAAGATGCAGCAGGCGGGCCGCATCAAACTGTCGCGGGGTCAGAAGGGGATCTACGCGGCGCTGCCCGAAGGCGTCAAGCCGCCCGAAGACCACTCGCAGCTACCCGACTACGCCGAACTGCCCTACGAAGTCACTCTGGTGCTCGAATACCTACGTGGTCTCTCCGAACCGGTTCCCTGGAGCAAGGTCGTCGCCGACCTCAAGGCCAAGTACGGCTTTAAGCAGACCCGAGACTTTCGTGACAAGCTCATGAGCGCCCGCGCCGACGGGTGGCTAAAGATCACCAAACCTGCCGGTAGCGACGAGCCCCATATCGAACTCGGCGACAAAGCCGACTAACCGGCGTCTTACGGCCCGGCGCCGGGTAAAGACGAGCTGAGAACCGATGTTTACCGCAAACCTTACGGTCGGGGTGTCGGGCCGGGCTGCTAGACTCGGTGTATGGCCTGGTACCAACAGCAGATCTCCCTACCCGCCAAACCGCGTGGCTACCATCTCATCACCGACGATGTCATCGGCCAGCTAGACGACCTGCGCCGCATTAGCGTCGGCCTGATGCACGTCTTTATCAATCACACTTCGGCGAGCCTCACCCTTAACGAAAACGCCTCGCCCGACGTACGGGACGATTTCGGGCGCTTTTTTCGCCGCCTCGTTCCGGACGGCGCCGACTACTTTCGGCACACTACCGAAGGCCCCGACGACATGCCCGCCCATATCAAGGCGTCGCTGCTCGGCTCCTCCGTCACCATCCCGATCAAAGACGGACGGCCCGTCCTCGGCACTTGGCAGGGTCTCTACCTGTGCGAACACCGCGACGGCACCCGCTCGCGCACCCTGACCGTGACGATACAGGGCGATACCGTTTAGCTCATAACGTTCGACCACAGCGTTCACGACGTCCGTAAAGACGATATTCTGACATTCGTCCGCCTATTTAAAAACGCCATAAACTTATCACGAGCCAAGAATATCGTGAAATAAGTTTTTAAGACAGCACGTACTAGGTCGTGCTAAAAGCCGATACGAAGTCGGTCTAGCAGAGCCACCACGGTAGCGCGAGTCATCTACCCGCAAGGCCTGCACGCCGTACATCTCGCTCGAAGCACGGCATCGCGATGACTCCTGTCGCGCGTACCACACGTCTTGCCGAGTCGTCATTCGCAGAACGTCCGTGCAGAACGACGAAAAACATATTGTCACGCCAGCTCCTCCGCGCACTGTTCTAGGCCGGACGATTTAGGCTGGACGAGCTACTGCGGTGCATATTTGCCTTGTCATCACTTGATGGTGATACAGGTCGATCAGGTTAGCAGCAAGACAGACCCGTACAAAAAGCCCACGACGTCGTACTCGCCCCGTCTACTCTGTGAACGGTTTCGAAATAAGACTGTACGAAGACAGCTCGGACGCCGAGGCGCTGAGCGAATCACCGTTATGCTTGGCATGACATTTTGCCACCTCTAACCACTTATCGGAAAACGCCATAAATTTATCACGAATTGTATAGTATAGTGAAATCTTTCTTTTAACCGTGTGCAGCGAGCAGAAATTTCACGGAGCGTTGCTTTTTGTAAGACGTCACCATCAACACCCGTCAGGTGTAATCGTTGCAGCATCGCCTGAGGTCGCTGCAGGGCCAAGCTTCAGAAGCTACGGGTCTGTACCGCGAAAATGAAAACTCCTACCCCATGTCTTGTCCGTCCTTTCGATAGAGTAACGTGTCAAAGAGTTTTCGAAAACCTCGTCCGTGCCGGCGGACACGGCACCTATCGGGCGGGGAATTTACTAGAACGAGGAGAAACTTATGAAACGTCTGTTTAGCGTACTGCTTAGCGCTGCGGCACTGTTAGCGAGCGTCGCGACCGCACAAGAAGTTCAAGAGATCACCGTAGCGATGCACTACGGCCAGGCCCAGCAAGATATTCTCGAGCCCTGCTTCGTGGCCTACGAAGCGCAAAATCCCGGCGTCGACATCGTGTACCAGCAGATTTCATACGGCGACTATCTGCAGACCATCCTGACGTCGCGTATCGGCGGACAGGCGCCCGACATCTACCACCTCTACAACATCTGGGGCGCGCAGCTTGTCGAAAACGACGTGTTGGCGACACCGCCGCAAGACGTGCTCGACTTTATCGGCAGCACCTACATCGAAAGCACCATCGACGCGGTGACGATTCGCGACCAGGTGTGGGGTGTACCGACCGAAGTCAGCAACTATCTGCTTGTCTACAACCGGCAGCTTCTAAACGCGGCGGGCGTCGCGGTACCGACCACCTGGGACGAGGTTATCGAGGCCGCAGCGGCGATCACCGAGCGCAACGACCAGGGCGATATCACGACGATGGGGTATGCGTTCGGGCCGAGTGTTGCCAACGTCGTCCACCCATTCTTGACGCTCCTCTATAGCGAAGGCGTCGAGATGTTTACCGAGGACTACAGCGCGACAAACCTGACGACCGACGAAGCGGTTGCGGTACTCGAACGACAGGTCCGCCTCTTCGAAGAGGGCATTACCGACCGCAGCATCGAGGTCTGGGACTTTCCGAGCGGCTCGGTCGGGATGATGACCATGGCGCCCTGGTACGAGCAGACCTTGCGCGAAGGCTTCGGCGACGCATTTGAAGACACGGTCGGCGTGACGCAGATCCCTGCTGGTGACGACTGGCGCTCGCTCCAGTACGCGTTTTTCTTCGGAGTCGACGCGAACTCGCCGAACCAGGACGCGGCCTGGGACGTTATCGAGTGGCTTAACACCCAGCAGGACGAGGGGGCGACGTCGTGTATCGGCGACATGCTGGTCGGTCTCGGTGCGCTTACGAGCCACCGGGGCGATATCGACGCAGCCCAGGACGAACTCGGCGACAGCTACAGCGCGCCCTTCGTCGACGCGTTAGACCGGTCGATCACCGAACCGACCGTGGTGCAGGCCGCCGAGATCGAGCGGATTCTGCAGAACTACATCGAGCAGGCCTGGGCGGGACGGCTCGAGCCCGCCGAAGCCCTAAGCCGCGCCGACCGCGAAATCAGCAGCATCCTCGCCGAGTTCTACTAGGTCATCTGGGGTTGTCCGTGACGTACCTATCCCCACGGTCGCTAAAGCCGTGGGGGTCTTCTGTTGCGCTAGATAACAGCTATAGACCCTAAGACCCGTACGAAGATCGTGGCAAGATGTAGGCAAGATTTGGGGGAGAATCGATGACCACACAAACGCAGCAGGCGGCGGCGCGAGAGATCGCCAAGTCCAAACCGCCGAGTCCTAGCCCTAGCCGTGCTCTACGCGGCAAGCAGATCGCGCCGTACCTGTTTCTGGCCCCCGCCCTGCTGTTCGGCATCGTGTTTCTGCTGCTCCCGCTCGGCTTCTCTCTCTACCTTACCTTCACCCGCTGGAATCCGCTCTCGACGCCGCGCTGGGTCGGCCCAGACCAGTACCGCTATCTGCTAAGCGACCCGACCTTTCTAAGCACGCTAGGCAACACCATGATTTTCGCGCTCGGCACCGTCTTCGTTGGCGTGCCCCTTGCGCTGATTATCGCCTACGCTTTTACCTTTTCGCGCGGACGAAGCGTCTGGCGCACCCTCTACTGGCTACCGATGGTTACCAACGTCGTCGCGGTCGGCTATTTGTGGCAGTACCTGCTCGACGGCACCTACGGCCTCGTCAACGTGCTGCTCGGCTACGTCGGCATCAACGGCCCGGCTTGGCTGTCTGACCCTGGCGCGGCGATGGCCGCGGTCATTATTGTCGCAGTGTGGATGGGTATCGGCCAGAACATGCTGCTCTTTTCGGCGGGCATAGAAGGACTAAACACGACACTGTTCGAAGCGGCGCGCATCGACGGGGCAAACGCAATCCAGGTGTTCTGGTACATCGCGCTGCCGCTGCTGCGTCCGACCCTGCTCTTTGTAACGGTGACGAGCTTTATCGCCGGGATGGGCTCGTTTTCGCTCATCCTTGTACTTACCGAGGGCGGGCCGATGAACGCGACCAACGTCACCGCGCTATATATGTACCAGACCGCTTTTCAAGACCTGCGGATGGGCCGAGCGGCAGCGATGGCGTTCATTCTTTTCGTGCTCATCTTTATCGTTACGCTCGTCCAGCTCCGCGTGTTTCGGCGCGGCGGCGTCGAGGCGTACTGATGACCCGCACAGCAAAAGCTTGGCGCTACACGTCAGCAGTCATCCGCTACGGGCTGCTCGGCTTAGGTGCCTTTATCATGGTGCTTCCGTTTGTCGAGATGTTTCTAGGCGCGCTTCGCACCCCCGCCGAGCGGCTCGCCCGCCCGCCGGTGTTCTGGCCCGGCGACCCGCAGTGGCACGTCTACGTCGACGCGTTTACCGAACTGCCGATGCTCCGCTGGTACGCCAACAGCGTCATCGTGACCTGTAGCATCACGTTCCTACAGCTCGCGACGAGTTCGATGGCCGGCTTCGCGCTCGCCAAGTACCAGTTTCGCGGGCGAATGATGATGCTCCGCACCGTCCTCGCCGCGCAGATGTTTCCCTTCTTCCTCTTCCTCATCCCGCTCTTTATGATGATGCGCTTCTTTCCGCTTGCGGGCGGCAACAACCTGCTGGGACAAGGCGGTAGCGGTCTGCTCGGCAGCTACGCCGCGCTCATCTTGCCGTTTATGGTCACCTGGTACGGCATCTTTCTGATGCGGCAGTTTATGTTGAGCGTCCCCGACACCTTGCTCGACGCGGCCCGCATCGACGGCTGTAGCGAGTGGGGGCTGTTCGCCCGCATCGTCCTGCCGCTTGTGCGTCCGGCGTTAGCGACGCTCGGCATCTTCGTGTTTATCTACCACTGGAACGAATTTATCTGGACGATGACCATCACCCGCTCGGCGCAAGACCTGCAGACGCTCCCGGTCGGCATCTATCTGTTACGGGGCGTGTTCCAGCAAGACCTAGAGGGCGAAGCGCTTCAACAAGCGGCGCTCGCGGTGTCAACGGTGCCGGTCGCGGTGCTGTTTCTAATGTTGCAACGCTACTACGTGCGGGGGCTCAACATGAGTGGAATCAAGGAGTAGACCGGTGCAGGACGGCCCTCGAACCGACGAACAGGCTTTGCGAGACGCCGCGTCACGCTATCTTGACGCGCTTCCCGACGGACAGGTGTGGCGCTTTCCGGTCACCGACCTCGACCCGGGCGGGGTGCCGTCGTATTCGGTGACGGTGATGCCAGGTGTGTCGGGGGGCGGGCACGGCTACGGTGCGACCGAGCTAGAAGCCGAAGTCGGTGCGCTAGGCGAGCTGCACGAGCGGTTGCAAAGTGCGCTCTACGTGCCGACCTTAGACACCGAACGTGCGTCGTACCAGGAGATGGTGTCGGTTTATGGGGAACAGGGGGTGCTCGAGCCCCCACCTCCCTCTCGACGCCGGCGCCCCCTACACCCCCCACCTCCCGCGTCACTGGCTTACCGTCCGCCGCTACCCCGACGACCACGAGGTGTTTGTGCCGGTCGAAGCCGTCGCGTCGAGTCCGAGCGAACTGCCCCGCGGCTACACCCCGCTCTTCCAACCCGTCTCGAACGGTTTAGGCGCGGGCTTCGACACGGCTCGCGCGGTCTCGCACGGCACGCTTGAACTTCTCCAGCGCGACGGCAACAGCGTCAACTACCGCGCCCTCGACCGGGGCCGCGTCATCACCCTAGACGACCCGCTGCCGGACGACGTGCGGACGTTTCTAGACGCCCTCGAAGCAAAAGGCGTCCGCGTTTTCGTCAAACTCGCCGCGACCGACTTCGGCCTCGTCAACCTCTACGTCGTCGGCGACGACCCCGACCCCGTCACGCCGCTGATGCTCGGCGCCTGCGGCGAAGCCTGCCACCCCGACCGCACCGTCGCGCTGCGCAAAGCGCTGTTCGAGTACGGCGCGTCCCGCACCCGGCTAATGTTCGACCACGGCGACCTAGGCCGCCTCGCGAGCGTCGTCCCTGACGGCTACCTCGCCGCACACCGCGCACACTTTCCGCCCGTCGGCGAAGAGCCGCGCGCCCTGCGGGCGATGCTCGGCTGGGGCGCGTGTTCGACCGCCGAACTGCGCGACACCCTCGCGCCCGTCTTCTGTCAGGAGAGCAGCGTTGCCTGGCACGACCTCCCGAACCCCCCGGTCTCGTCCGACCCGCTCGCCGACCTCAACGACCGGCTCGGCGACCTCGGCATCTTCTACCGCGATGTCACTACCGACCGCGCGCGCGACCACGGCGTCGTCGTCTGCAAGGTCGTTGTTCCGACCCTCGAAGTCGAAACCGCCTCCTATGGACGGATTGGGATGCGCAACCTCACCCGTTTACTCGACCGAAACAGCCCCCTTGTCGGTTTAGGTGCCGCCCCGCCGGGAGCCGAGCCTATCGTGCTGCGAGGCAACGACGAAGCCGCACTAGGGCAGCCCGCCTGGTTTGACCCCGCCGAGCTGCGTCGTACTGTCGGGCCGCTCTACACGCTCTACCGGGAGCCGAGCCGTCACGCCGCGCAGTACGTCAGCCACGGTTTCTCGTAAAGGGTTGTAAAGAGAGCTGATGACTAACCTCGACCCGCCTACCGACGCGCAGATTGCGGCGGTGGCTGCCGAGTTCGACCTGCACACCGCCCGCTGCGGCAGCCGCGACTATCCACTCGAGGGCATCGAGATGTTTCTCGTCGTCGAAAACCTAGCCCGGCAGATGGGGGAGACGCCCGCCGACCGTTACGGGGAGGGCGTGGCTCGAGCCGCCCACACTCTCCTAGACCACCTCCTCGCCACCCACCCAACACCGACCGTCCGCCACCTCCTTCTGCTTAGCGAAGTGCTCGCCGAGCGTTTTTTCGTCACCCCACCGCCCGCTTTTTCTAACGACGTGCCGCCGCTCCCTTCCGAACAGAAGCCGCCTCTGCTCCTTCCTGACTGGCGCGACACCTTTACGTCCGTACTTGCAGGGCTGCGTCAGGGTCGCTACGTTCGCGCCGTCAACTTTCACAACACGCTGGTAGATGATGAAGGGCTCGAGCCCCACCTCACCCGCCTCGCCGAACACTTTTCCCCCGTCCTAGAAGCCGACCTAGAAGACTTGAGCGCGACCGGCGTCTGGCCCAAACCCCGCCTTGGCGCGATGGCCGTCTTATTCGAGGGCTTTCGCGACCACTACCGCGTCGTCCTACCGCTACTCGAAAAACACGGCCTCACCGCTTGGTTCTACGTCATCCCTGGCTTTATCGACACGCCGGTTGACGAGCAGTACGCCTTCGCCCGTGCCCACACCCTGCGGATGCCCCAACACGATCGCGACCCCGGCGAACGCCTCGCCCTAAGCTGGGACGAACTCCGCGAGATTCGCGACCGGGGCCACGTCATTGCCTGCCACACCATGACCCACACAGCGCTTACGCCAGAAACCCCCGAACTGGTGATGCGGCGCGAGATTGTCGAGTCGAAAGCTCGCCTAGAAAAGATGCTTTCTGTTCCGATTCAAACCTTTGCCTGGCTACGCGGGAGTGAGTTCGGCCTAAATCCGCGTGCCGACCGGTTCCTGCTAGACGCGGGCTATAAGTTCCTGGTGAGCAACTTTAAGATGCAGCGGCTGCCGGAGGGGTAGAGAGAGGGGCTCGAGCCCCCTCGAAATCTTAGCAACACGCTCTCTAGCACTTTCCCGGCCTACCCGGCTTAACTTTTGTGAGACTTTAAGATACGCCATAAATTTATCACGAACTAAAAACATGGTGAGTTATATCTTTTCTTGATATGTTGCTCTAAGGTGTCACTTTTAGACACTTACCCTTGCAGAGACAAGCTCTAAAGAAGTCACAGACGTGCTTGTTTTTGCGAACGTCGAATAGCCGTAGATTAGTGGAAGCCAGAGCGTTCCCCAACGCTTTGAACCTCGGTGTGTCCTGCTGACCTTAGCTCTTTAGCCTTTTCTAAAAACGCCATAAATTTATCACGAGCTAGAGTATAGTGAAAGTTGTCCTTTGTAACTCTGTCGTCCTGAATGGAAAGCGCAAGCCAGCGGCACGCAGCTCCCGGACAGAAACCAGCACGTGTCAAAATAACGCTATGCTTTCAGCTCACAACCAACACACGGATTTCTCGACCTGGCTCGACTGGACCAAGCGCAACATGCCGCTCACCCGCGACATTGGCACTTCTCTCCCGTCTTTCGACGGCGTCCGCCTCGCCTGTTCGGTTCACCTAGACATCAAGATGGTTCCCGCTTTCGAAGCGCTTCTAGCCCGAGGCGCAAAGCTGTTTCTCGCTACCTGCAACCCAACCACCGTCCGCGACGACGTTGTCGAGCATCTGCAAGATTTGGGAGCTGACACTTACGCCTGGCGCGGCATGAGCGACACCGACTACCGCGAAGGGATTCGTCGTGCCCTCAATTGGCGACCGACCCATAGCTGCGAAATGGGCGCCGATATCACCGTCGCCGCCCACGCAGCAGGGGAGAGCACGCTGCGCTGCGGCCTAGAAGCGACCGGCTCCGGCATCAACCGTCTTGCTGCCTTGTCGCTCCGCTATCCGGTCTTTAACTGGGACGACCTGCCGATCAAAGAGGGTCTCCACAACCGCTATCTCGTCGGGCTTAGCACCTGGCAGAGCTTCTGCGAACGCACCATGCTGTCACTGCACGGCAAACATGTCGTGGTGGTCGGCTTCGGCCTCGTCGGGCAGGGCGTCGCCGACGTCGCCAAAGCGTTCGGTGCGACGGTAAGCATCGTCGAGCGCGACCCGTCGCGGGCGCTCCAAGCTCGGTACGCGGGCTGGCCGACCGGCACTCTAGCCGACTTCGCCCCGCAGACCGACGTCCTGGTCACCGCGACTGGTGTTCGCGGAATTGTCGGTGCCGACGTCGTTGCAAGGCTCAGACCGGGCTGCTTCGTCCTCAATGTCGGCCACGTCGCCGACGAAATCGACGTGGCGGCGTTCGGCACCCGGCGCGAACTCGTTCCGTTCGTCGAAATCTGCGAGGTCACGGGCAAAGAGCTCTATCTGTTCGCGGGGGGATCGATGGCGAACCTTACCGCCGGACACGGCGACAGCCTTAACGCCTTCGACCTCACCCTCGCGGTGATGCTCGCCGGGCTCGGCCATATTGTGACCTCCGGCGAAACCTCGCCTGCCGGAATCCATCCTCTCCCCGAAACTGTCTGGAAGCCCGTCGCCGCTAGAGCCCTAGCTTGATTCTCTACGCGTGCTCTTTAAACCACCCCAACAGCGCCTCGAGCCGCGCCACCCGCCTATCCGGACGCCCCGAGCGCGACAGTTCGTGCCCTTCACCCGGAAACCGTAGCAGCTTCGTCGGTGCTTTTCCTAACGCTTTCAGCGCGATGTAAAACTGCTCGGCCTGCTCGACCGGGCAGCGGTGGTCTTCTTCAGAGTGGACGATTAAGAGCGGCGTCGTCACCTTGTCGACATGCCGAATCGGGCTCTGCTGCCAGAGCAACTCGGTGTCTGTCCACGGGTTGCCCCTTACTTCGAGCGCCGCGAAGTTGTAACCGATGTCCGACGTCCCGTAAAAGCTAAGCCAGTTACAGATACTCCGCTGCGTGACCGCCGACCGAAAGCTGTCGGTCTGGCCGACCAGCCAGTTGGTCATGAAGCCGCCGTAGCTACCGCCGGTTAGGTGCATCGGCGCCTCCGAGTCGTCGTGTTCCTGCCGTGCCGCCATCGCGATCGCCATCACATCGTCGGCGTCGAGCCCGCCGTAGTTGCCCTGCACCGCCGTCGCGAAGTCGTTGCCGTACCCCGACGATCCGCGCGGGTTGCCGTACACCACCGTGTAGCCCGCACTCGCGAGCAGCTGAAACTCGAAGTAGAAGCCGTAGCCGTAGTTGGTGTGCGGCCCGCCGTGAACCTGCAACACGAGCGCGTTGTCCTTGCGGGACTTGTCGGGCTCGAGCCGCCAATACCCCACCTCCGGACCGCCCTCAGCCCGCGCGTAGAGCGTCGCACTCGGAATCGCAAGCCGGTACTTGTTGACAAAATCTCTGTTGACCCGGCTTAGCTGCCGCTCCGCGCCACTCTCGTCGCGCACAAACAGCTCGCCCGGCTGATCCGGTGTCTCGGCAGTAAACACGGTCGTTCCTTGCGCGTACGAGAACCCCGTCACCGCCCGGTCACCCTGGAGCAGCGGCGCCACCTCGCCACTCTCGACAAACACCGCCGCCACCATGCTCCGCCCCTCACGGTTGAGCAGCGTGTAGACCGTGTCGCCCGTCTCCGACCAGACCGGTCTTTGCGGATACGCCCCGTAACGGCTGTCGCCACCAACCTCCGAACCGAGCAAGTCGTCCGGCCCGCTTATCCGCGCAACGTCTCCCGACCTGACAACAACCCGCCACAGCGCGTTCGGCGCCGCAAAATTGTCCTGGTCGGCGGACGACACGAACGCTAGGGTCTGACCGTCGGGGCTCGGCGTCGGCATACTCGGCCTAAGCAGCCCGCCCGCGATCTCTTTGAGCTTGCCGTTTTTAAGGCTAAGCCGCCACAGACTGCCGCGCCAGCTGTCTTCGACTTCGACGCTGTCCGCCGCCGAAAAGTAGAGCGCCTTGCCGTCGGGGCTGTAGGCCAGCCCGCTCGGGGTGCAGGCGAGGGTGGTCAGCTTCTTCTGTTTGCGAGAGGAGAGCTCGAGCCCGTACACCTGCCCCACCTCGTCGGGCCGAAACCCTATCCCGTCCTGCTTGTAAAACATCCTCGAAACCGTCCGCCCCCGCTCGAACGTCTCCGGCGTCTCGTCGCCCCGCGACACGTACGCGATCTCTGTCCCCTCCGGATGCCACACAAACTCGCTCACCCCGAGCGCGTGCTCGGTAAGCTGCTCCGCCTCGCCGCCCCGTAGCGGCAGCACGAAAAGCTGCGGTTTCTCGCTAGAGCGCGTCGACAAAAACGCAATCCTGCCTCCGTCCGGACTAAACCGTGGCGTCGTCTGCTTCCCCGCCGCAAACGTAAGCTGCTGCGGCTCACCCCCGCCCACGTCGTACAAAAAGAGCTGCGACCGGTAGCGCGGCGCGCCGTCTTTATCCTTCTTCTTACCGTCGTCCGGTGTTTCGATGACCGTCTGCACCGCCACAACCTTGCGCCTGTCGGGGCTAAGCTGCGGATCGGAAACAAAGGTGATTTCGAAAAGGCTGTCGGATTTGAGTTTTTTCGCCATACGACAGTCTATCCGAAACACGGACGGTCTGTTTTACAGTCTGTTTTGATCAAGCCAAACGAGTACAAGCCTCGCGCCATCTCGGAAGACCCTCTCGCTTTTCCGCACCGCTACGTCCGTCCGGAGATAATCGGGGTGAGTAACCTTTTCGAGATAAGGTGACGGGTTTAGGCTCAACCGAGGAGGCTTTATGTCCGACATTATCACCCGGCACGACCCGGTCTTTAAGACCGACACACTAGAACTCGTCCCCACCCCCAAGCGCGTCCGCGTCCGTTTCGGCGGGGCTACCGTCGCCGACAGCCGTAGCGCGACACTTCTGTACGAAAAAGGTCATCTGCCGCTCTACTACCTTCCCAAACACAACGTCGACATGTCGCTGTTACAGGCGACCGACCACCACACCCACTGTCCGCGCAAAGGCGACGCGTCGTACTGGACGGTCTCTGTCGACGACCGACAGGCCGAAAACGCCGTCTGGAGCTACCCCGACCCGTTAGACGGTGCCGAACCACTCGCCGACTATATGGCGTTCGACTGGCACGCAATGGACACCTGGTTCGAAGAGGACGACCCGGTCTTCGCCCACCCCCGCGACCCCTACCACCGCGTCGACGTCGCGACGAGTTCGCGCCACGTCAAAGCCGTCGTCGGCGGCGTCACCGTCGCCGAGTCGGAGCGTCCGATGATTCTGTTCGAGACGGGGCTACCGCCGCGCTACTATCTGCCGGTGACGGACGTAGGGCTCGAGCACCTCACCCCCACCTCTACCGTCACCCGTTGTCCCTACAAGGGCAACGCCAACTACTACAGCGTAAACGCCGGCGGCACAACCCTCGACGACGTCGTCTGGTATTACCAGACCCCGCTCCCCGAAGCGCTTCGCGTGACCGGCTACCTCTGTTTTTACAGCGAAAAGCTAGACGCGTTCTACGTCGACGGCGAACAGATCTAGCCTCTAAGTCTGAGCCCGCGACCGCCCGATCTCGTAGAGGACGATCCCGGCGGCAACCGAGGCGTTAAGCGACGCGACCTGGCCGCGCATCGGAATCTTGACGAGGTCGTCGCACTTGTCGCGTACGAGTCGCCGCATCCCGCTCCCTTCCGAGCCGATCACGAGCGCCGCGTCGCGGTCCCAGTCGATCTGGTGCGGAGCGTTGTAGGCGGCGCTGTCAGCACCGTACACCCACACGTTACGCTTCTTGATTTCGTCGATATAACGCGGCAAATTCTTGACCTGTACCAGCGGAATACGGCTCGCCGCCCCCGCCGACGTTTTGACGACCACCGGCGAAACCGGTGCACTCCGGCGCTCTTCGGTCACCACGCCGTGCGCCCCTAACACCTCCGCGCTGCGGATAATCGCCCCGTAGTTGTGCGGGTCGCTAATCTGGTCGAGCAGTACGAGCAGCAGCGTCTCGTTACGGGCTGACGCGCGCTTAAAGGGGGCGTCGGGGTCGGCGTAGCTCAGTTCGGGCATCTCGGCGGCCACGCCCTGGTGGCGCGTCGTTTTGAGGGCCTGGTCGAGTTCGATCCGGGCGACGTGTTCGAACGGGATACTGCGCGACTTGGCGAGCGATTCGAGCTCTTTAACCATGCCCGGCGCGGTCCCTTTAGCGATCATGACGCGGTGGACGTCGCCCTCCTGGAGAGCCTCCATCACCGCACGTTTTCCGTAGATAAGCATGAGGGTAGTATACGCAGCGATGCGGGGTCGGGCGTGTAAAGGTCGTGTTGTGCGGGGTCTCTTTTCTAGAGCCGAAACCAAACTAGGAGTGCGCAGCGAGGACGTCTCGGGCCGCGCGGCGGTCTTCGGCGAGCTGGGTCTTGAGGTGCTCGAGCCCCCCAAACGTGATCTGTCCACGGAGCCGCCGCTCGAACGACACGGTAAGCACCTGTCCGTAGAGGTCGGCGTCGAAGTCGAACAGGTGCACCTCTAACGACGGCGGCGCCTCTGGAAAGCTCGGCCTCGGCCCGACGTTGGCCATCGCGCCGTAACGCCCCTCGGAGGTCGTCACCCACGCCGCGAACACACCGACCGGGAGTGCCTTCTGTTCGGGCAGGTCGAGGTTGGCGGTCGGAAAGCCGATGGTACGTCCGCGCCGCTCGCCCGCAACCACCCTGCCGCTTGCGAAGTAGCTGTAGCCGAGCAGTTCGCGGGCACCGGCCACGTCACCCGCGTCTAGGAGGGTGCGGATCTGCGACGACTTTATCGGTTCGCCCTGCCAGGTCTGCAAGCCGATCACCTCGAGCCGAGGCGTAATCTGACTAAGGTCGTTAAGCGTCCCGCGGCGCTGGTGGCCGAAGCGAAAATCTTCACCGACGATAATGTGGCGGGGCTCGAGCCTCCCCAACGCCGCCACGAAGTGCTGCTTGTCGGTCTTCGCATAGTCAAAGTCGAACGGAATCACCACCACCGCGTGCGGCCCGAAGCCGCGCAGCAGCATCAGCTTCTCCGCCTCGCTCGACAGATACTTCGTCCCCCGAAACAGCACCTTAGCGGGCGGCTGAAACGTCACCACAACGCCCCGGTTGCCGTTCTGCTCGGCACTGTCCTGCATCCGCCGCAGCAGCGTCTGGTGGCCCCGGTGGACGCCGTCGAAGTTGCCGATACAAACCACGTAGCCGCCTGCAAGGTGAGGCCCTAGCCCGTCTAGGCTCTGGTAGACCTCCACGCCTACAGCGCGCCCCGCCGTCCGAGTGCGTAGGTGAGTGCGAGCAGGGTGTGGGCGCTACTCGCGATCTCGCCGCACCGGATCGCCTCGTAGGTCTCCTTGAGCGGTCGCCACTCGACACTGAGATCTTCGCCTTCGTCGGGCACCGCGTCCGGAGCGGGGGAGAGGTCGGTCGCTTCGTAGATATAGACCTTTTCGGTCGAAAAGCCAGGGCTCGAGTAGATCTGCGCGAGCAGTGTAAGCGTCGCGCGGTGCTGCGTCTCTTCAGCGAGTTCGCGCACCGCCGCCTCGGCGGGCTCTTCACCCGGTTCGACGAGGCCCGCCGGCAGTTCCCAGGTCTCGCCGCCGATCGCCGGACGCCGCTGCCGCACCCCAAGCACCTGCTCGCCCCGGATCACCAACACACAGACCGCAGGTTGGTGTTCGACGATCTCCCAGCGGTTGTCTAGCTTGATCAGGTTAAGAATCTTACCCTGGTAGATAACCTGTTTTGCGTCCATACCGCCTAGTCGGAGCTGTCGGGGCTGTAGCGCAAAAACGCCGGAATATCGTAGTTTGACGGATCGTAGGTCCGCCCACCCGACTCGGCCCGTAACTGCGTCGGGCGCAGCACCTTGACCTGTGGGCTGTGCTCGAAACCCGCCGCGATAATCGTCACACGCACCTCGTCGGCGGCGGCTTCGTCGTAGGTCACGCCAAACAGAACGTTGACGTCTTCAGTCTCGGCGGCCTCGCTAATCTTCTCGACGATCTCGTGGGCGTCAAACAGCGTCAACTCTTCGGAACCAGTAATGTTAATCAGCAGGTGATGGGCGCCCTGCACCCCCCGCGACAACAGCGGGCTCTGGGTCGCGCTGTTGGCCGCTTCTTCGACCAGGTTTTCGCCACGCCCGGCACCGATCCCCATCAGCACCGTCCCCGCACCCGACAGCAGCGCGCGTACGTCGGCGAAGTCGACGTTGATCAGCCCCGGCACGTTAATCACGTCGCTAATCCCCTTGATGCCGTGGTAGAGCACCCGGTCAGCGACCCGAAACGCGTCGTTAAGCTTGACCTTGCGGTCGAGCGAGGAGAGCAGTCGCTGGTTTTCGACGACGATAAGCGCGTCGACGTTGTCCTCGAGCTTACGCAGCCCCTCTTCGGCGCTCCGCATCCGGCGCGGCCCTTCGAACTGAAACGGCGTGGTGACGACCGCGACGGTCAGCGCCCCGAGCTCTTTAGCGATCTCGGCGACGATCGGCGCGCTGCCGGTCCCGGTCCCGCCGCCCATTCCGGCGGTAATGAAGACCATGTCCGAACCGCGCAGCGACTCGGCGAGCCGGTCGCGGTCCTCTTCAGCAGCCTTTTCGCCGATTTCGGGGTTCGCGCCGGCGCCCAAGCCCTTGGTGAGGTGGTCGCCCATCTGGATCCGGGTGTCGGCGAGACTGGTCGCGAGCACCTGGGCGTCGGTGTTGGCGGCGACAAACTCGACGCCGACCAGACCTGCCTCGATCATCCGGTTTACGGCGTTGTTTCCCCCGCCACCTAACCCGATGACCCTGATCACTGCGTTGTCCATGCTTTGCATACCTACACTCCCCTAACGGCTCTAAAAGAAATCTTTAAGGATGTTCTTGATATTACTAAAAAAGCCCGACACCCGGTTGTCGCCGCGTTGCGCGGCGAGGGCCGGTAACTCCTGGCTGAGCATACCGTAGCGTACCAGACCGACCGCGGTCGCGTGCGCGGGGCTCGCGACGACGTCAACCAGACCCGACACGCCGATCGGCTTGCCGATCCGGACCGGCAGGCGAAACCGCTCGGTCGCGAGCTGTTCGATGCCCGGCATCAGCGACGCCCCGCCGGTAATCACGACGTTGCCCGCGAGCAGCTCGAGCGCCCCCATCCGCTGTTCGATCCGGCTCTTGACCATGTCGAGGATCTCTACGACCCGGGGCCGGATCACCTGCGCGAGTTCGAAGGTCGACAGCGACGCGGTGTAGTTGGGGTGGGCGACTTCGAGGGCGATGTCGCGGTCGGCGAGTTCGGGGATCGCCACGCCGTACTTCTTTTTGACCCGTTCGGCCTCTTCGGGCGGGATCCGCAACAGCTGGCTGATATCTTGGGTGATGTGGTCGCCGCCGAGCGGCACCACGTCGGAGTCGGCTAAGTTACCGTGGCGAAACACGCCGACGTCGGTGGTGCCGCCGCCGATATCGATCAGCATGGTAGTGAGCTCTTTTTCGCTGTCGTCGAGCACCGCAAGACCCGAGGCGAGCGCCTGGACGACGGTGCCTTCGACCTCGATACCGGCGTCTTTAGCGCAGCGTTTGAGGTTCTGGAGCGGCCCCTGAGCGCTCGCGACGATATGGACGTCGACCTCGAGCCGCACCCCGCTCATCCCGACCGGATCCTTGATACCGTCCTGGCCGTCGACGACGTACTCTTGCGGGATGACGTGGATCACGTCCATGTTCGCTTCGAGCGGGACGGCGCGAGCGTTTTCGATGGTCCGTTCGACGTCGGCGTCGGTGATGTTCTGGCCGCGCCGGATCGCCGCCATGCCGTGGCTGGTAAACGCTTTGAGGTGGCTACCGGCCACGCCGATCAGCGCGCTTTTGACCTCGACCCCGGCAACCCGTTCGGCGGCGGCGATCGACTGTTTGACCGAGGCGATGGTCCGTTCGAGGTTGACCACAACCCCTTTACGAAGCCCGTCCGACGGGACGGTACCTTCGCCGATAATGTCGAGTACGCCGTCGCTCGCGATTTCGCCGATTACGGTACAGATTTTGGTGGTGCCGATGTCGAGGCCCACGATAATACGTTCGTCATTCATGGTTGTACGCTCACTCCCCAGGGGTATACGGAAATTTTGCCCTCTTGCTGGCTTGCGAAGCCCGCCCAGTGGGTTTCAAGCGCGTCTAGACTCGGTGTGTAGAGGGTACTCTGGGCGAGGCGTATCTCGAAACCGCTTGGCGAATAGCCTACCACCTCGGGCCCGTACGCCGATAGCAGGCGCGCGAGTGCGAGCGCCTCCGCGGTCCGGTCACCTCCCCAGCCGTCGAATCGGATAAGTGTGCTGATATCGGTCACGTCGGGTAAGACTGTACCATCTTTCGCGTACACGGTTGCACCCTCGGCGGCAAACGGGGTCCGTTCCCAGAGTGTAACCGAGATGGTGTCGGGCCAGTGCCGGATCACCCGAACCCGCGTGATCCACGGGTCGCTAAGCAGCTTCTGAAAGCGCCAGCTCGTCACCCAGAGCAGCGGGTCGCCGGGCTCGAGCCCCGCCATCGCGAGCACCGTGTCGCGGTCGTAGTGGACGTTGCCCGACACCTCGATCCGCGCGACGTGCGGGTAGAACCGCGTCGCCACCAGAAACACCGACAGCAGGACGAGCAGGGCGATCATGACGCGCCGAAACATCCGCCCGCCTCCCGGTCTGCCGCGCCGAAGCCCCACAGGCGCCACTCGGTGTCGAGCGGGGTCGCGACCCGTTCTCTGATCTGTGCAAGCAGATCGCAGACGTCGCGCGCGGTCGCGCCGCCCAAGTTGACGATAAAGTTGCCGTGTTCCTGCGACACCATCGCCCGCCCGACCTGCAGACCTTTAAGCCCGCCCGCGTCGATGAGTCGTCCGGCGCTGTCACCGGGCGGGTTTTTAAACGCGCACCCTGCCGACTTGACCTTCGGTTGGCCTTTGCGGGCGGCGTCGACCCGGGCCAGCGTGTCGCGCACCGCTTCGGGGGTCGACGGGGTCAGCTTGAGCCTAACGCGGGTGATGATGGCGCCTTCGGGCAGGGTTGCGGTGCGATAGGCGAAGGCGAGGTCGCTCGCCGAGAGGTGCTCGAGCCCTCCCTCCACAAACACTTCGGCGGCGACCAGACTGTCGGCTATCGCGCCGAAGCGCGTCCCCGCATTCATCGCGACCGCCCCGCCGAGCACCGCCGGCACGCCGAGCAGCCCTTCGAGGCCCGACAGCCCCGCTTCGGCGCTGCGCCGTACTAGCCCCGGCAGCGGCGTCGCGGCACCGAGCCACAGCTCCGGCTGACCCCGAAACTCGGCGATCGTGTTGTAGACCCGCCCCAGCTTGATCACCCGTTCGGCAACGCCCCGGTCGGAGACGAGCAGGTTCGAGCCCGCCCCGATCACGCGGTAGGGCTGCTCTGTCGCGGCGCGCAGACCGGCCTCGTCGTTGACCTCCCACACGTCGGCGGGGCCGCCGACCCCTAACGTGGTCAGGGTCGCGAGCCGGGCGGTGCGAACACGCGTCTCCGAAGCCACCCTAAGCGCTCCCATCGTCGCCTCCTGCTGTAGCGACCACGTCTCGGGCGACCTTCCACACGTCGCCCGCACCTAGCGTCAGCACCAGGTCGTTAGGGCGCAGCGTGTCGCACAGGTAGCGGGTCGCGTCGGGCATAGTACGGTAGTGCGCGTGGACACCGTGCCCGACGAGCCGGTCGACGATCAGGTCGGGCGAAACATCCTCGATAGGCGTCTCGCCGGCACCGTAGATGTCGAGCACGATCACCTCGTCGGCGAGCCGAGCGGCGTCGGCAAGGGCGGGCCAGTGACGGGCGGTCCGTATCCAACGGTGCGGTTGCAGCACCGCCCGCACCCGCCGCCCGGTGTCGCGAGCGGCTTCGAGGGTGAGTGCGACTTCGGTCGGGTGGTGGGCGTAGTCGTCGATAACGAGCGCGTCGCGGACGCTACCGCGCCGTTGCCAGCGCCGCCCGACACCGCCGAAGCGGGCGAGTTCGGCGCTCGCGGCCCCGACGTCTAGACCGCAGAGGTGGGCGCTCGCGAGTGCGGCAGCAGCGTTCTGCACGTTGTAACGACCCGGCACGGTAAGGCTCGCCGGGTAGCGCTCGCCGTCGGGGGTATGCAGCGTAAAGCTCGAGCCCTCCGCCCGGCCAGCCACCGCTTCGATCCGGTAGGTCGCGTCGTCGTCAAAGCCGTAACTCTGAGCGTTCGGCAGCTCGCCGAGCAGTTCGTGGAGCCGAGCCCAGTCGGCGCAGTAGAGCACCCGCGTCGCGTTTCGGGCGAAGCGGAGCGTCGCCTCTTCGAGCGCGGCGAGGCTCGCGTGGTAGTTACGCCGCTCCTCGAAGCTTCCGGCGACGTGGTCGTCTTCGAGGTTGGTCAGCACCGCAAGCTCGGAGGGGAGAGCGGCGAAGCCCGGATCGGACTCGTCGACTTCGGCGATCAGCCGCGGCCCGCTGCCGTAACGGACGTTGCCGCCGATCGCGGGGAGATCGGCGCCGACCAGCACCGACGGGTCGTCGTCCTGGCCGACAAAGATCTGCGCGATCATCCCGGTGGTGGTGCTTTTGCCGTGGGTTCCGGTCACCGTGACGCCGGCCTTGCGTCCGAGCAGTTCGGCGAGCAGTTCGATCCGCCGCTGGCTCGGTAGCGACCGCGCCGTTGCCGCCCGGCGTTCGGGGTGGTCGGCGGCGACCGCGGTGCTGTAGACGAGCCGGTCGACGCCGTCGAGGTGGTCCGGGCTGTGGCCCTGGGCGACCTCGATGCCGAGGCTGCGCAGCGTTTCGGCGGCGCTACCGATCTGCAGATCGCACCCCGAAACCCGGTAGCCGTCGGCGTGGTACCAGCGGGCGAGACCGCTCATACCGATCCCGGCGATACCCATAAAATGTAGATGAGACTTCATTCTTGCTCCTGTTGACGAGACGGCGGGCGGTGCGGTGAGGACGGTGTTGTCGTGGGGGAGGATGCGGGGCGTACGAGCAGGGGCTCGAGCAACGCCACAAAGTGTGCTGCTGCCCCTGCCGGCGACCGGGTTCGGGCCCGCGCGGCAGCATCCTCTAGCCTATCGGGTCGCAGCCACGCTGTCCACACGTCGGCTAACCGCGCGGTGTCGTGTTCGGGGAGCAGTTCGCCCGCCCCCGCCGCCGCGACCGCGCGAGCGTTGTGGCTCTGGTGGTCGTCGGCGGCGCTCGGGAGCGGCACCATAATCAGCGGTACCCCGTAAAACGCCGCTTCGGACAGGGTACTGATCCCCGCCCGCGTGATCGCTAAGTCCGCCGCACTCCAGGCGAGCGTCGCGTCGACGAACGGGACGACGTGATAGTTCGGTACCCCTTCGGTCGCGGCGCGCACCGTTTCGGCCCAGCGCGGCCCGCTGCTGTGCAGCACGACTAGGTTGTGCCGGTCCGTTGCGGAGAGCTCGGCGAACGCGTCCGGCACGGCCTCGTTAAGCGCCTTCGAGCCCTGCGACCCGCCCATGACCAGCGTGACGAGGGCGTCCGGGGGGAGGTTGAGGGTGGCTCGAGCCACCTCTCTATCCACCACCACCTCGCGGACCGGGAAGCCGACCGCTTCGGTCCGCCGCGCCCGCGTCAGCCGTGCGGCGAGTTCGGGAGTGCCGAGCGCGACCCACTCGGCGTAGCCTGCAAACCAGCGCGTCACCCGGCCCGGAAAGACGTTCGACTCGTGCAGCACTACCGGAATACGGAGCAGCCGCGCCGCCGCGAGCGCCGGAAAGCTCGCAAACCCGCCGAAACCGACTACGATCCGGGGCCGCAACCGCCGGAGCAACCGCACCGCGTCGACGAGCCCGATCAGCGCCCGCCCCGCCTGCCTCGGATCGGGCCGGTTCCGGTGCCACTTCCCCGCCCGCACCCCGAAAAACGTTACGCCCGCCGCCGGTACGAGCCGCGCCTCCATCCCGCCCTGCTCGCCGACGACCGCGTAGCGGTAGCCCCGGTCGCCGAGCGCGCGCGCGACCGCGAGTGCCGGATAGATGTGGCCGCCGGTACCGCCGGTCGCGAGCACCACGTCGATCGGATCCTCGCCATCTCGAACGTCATCGTGTCCCAGTATCTCGCCCCGCACCCTCATGTGATCGCCCCCTCAGCCCGGGCGACCCGGTAACTGCTGTGGATAAAACCGAGCGCGATCGCGACCGACACCAGGCTGTTAAACCCGTAACTGACGAGCGGTAGCGGGATCCCGGTCACCGGCA
Organism: Trueperaceae bacterium; assembly: GCA_034521635.1. Lineage (GTDB taxonomy): Bacteria > Deinococcota > Deinococci > Deinococcales > Trueperaceae > JAXHMC01. Next base: position 57,028 of record JAXHMC010000024.1, read on the forward strand.
GCAGCCCCGCCGAAACGAGCAGGTTGAGCGCCGCCTGGCCGCAGATATAGATAGTCGCCCCCGCCGCGAGTAACGACCCCGGCCCGCTCAGACTGCCCGCGATCGCCATGCCCCGCACCGCGATGACGAGGTAGAGTCCGAGCAGCGTCGCGATGCCGAGCAACCCGAGCGCGTGGCCTATCGCGACCGCGATCATGTCGGTGTCGGCTTCCGGAACGTTAAGCGGACGCCCCGGCCCGACCCCGAACAGCCCCGCGCGCATCAGCGTGATCCGGGCCCGGCTCGCCTGGTAACTAAGCCCGTCGGTCTGCGTCTGGGCGCCCCACAGGTCGGCAAAGCCGCTCAGCCGGTCGCCGACGTAGCTAAGCTGCCCGACGTAGGATCCCGCCACCACCACCGCGATCATCGCCGCGAACGTCCCGATACTAAGCAGCCGCACAAAGCTCGTCCCGGCGGCGAGCATCATCGCCATCGCGAGCAGAAAGATAAACAGCGCCGTGCTGATGTCGGGCTCGACGACGATCGCGCCCGCCGCGAGCCCGATCACGACCATCGGGCGCCAGATCTGCCAGTCGCCGAGGTGATTGTAGAAAAACGCCGCCAGGTAGGCGATGACCGTAACCTTCATCAGCTCCGAAGGTTGTAGCGTAAAGCCGCCGATCAGCAGCCACCGCTTGGCCGTGCTCCCGGTCGGCGAGATGCCGATGAACAGGACGAGCACAAGCAGAAAGAGAACGCCGACGTAGGCGAACGGGCTAAGCCGGACGATCTTGTTAGGCGACACCCGCGACACGACCAGGGTGATGCCGAGCGCGAACAGCACCCGCAGACCGTGCTCGAGCCCCTGCCCCGGCTCGCTCGCACTGACCCCGAGCACCCCGAGCGCGCCGAGCGCTAACTGCACCCCGACTAGGACCGGATCCATGACGCCTCCTCGGCGAGCCGCGCGGCGACCTGCCGAAACAGCGTCGCCCGCTCGCGGTAGTCGCGAAACTGGTCGAACGAGGCCGCGAGCGGGGCGAGCAAAACGCTCCCCGCCTCGTGCGGATGATGCTGCCGGAGGTGCTCGAGCCCCACCCGACACGCCCGCGCTAGCGCCGCCTCGCCGTCTTCTTCGTCACACACGTACGTATCGGTCCAGCCCGCGACCTGTCGCGCGAACGCCGGCCCCGCCCTGCCGATCCCTACAAACAGCGTCACCCGCTCGCGGATAAGCTCGGCGAGCGGGGCGAACTCCGCCCCCTTGTCTTCGCCTCCGGCGATCCACACCACCGGTGCGGGCGTGCTCTCGAGCGCCGCAGCGACTGCGAGCATCCGCGTCGCGATCGAATCGTCGATAAAGCGTACCCCGCCGACCTCGCGCACCAGCGCGTACCGACCCTCCACCCCCTGAAACGCGACCAGCGCGGCCCGGATAGCCGCTACGTCTACTCCGTAGGCGTGCGCCGCGAGCGCGACCGCGAGCGCGTTAGCGCGTGCCGGACGGCCCGTCATCTGGAGGTCGCTCGCCCGTACCAGCGGTTCGCTCCGTAACGTCAGTACCGGATCGTCGCCTAACGCGTAGGCGTCCGCCTGCTCTTCGAGCGAGAACCCGAACGTCTTCACCTCCGACCCGGTCAGCGCTGCTGCCCAATCGCGTAGCGCCGGGTCGTCGCGGTTGTACACGAACGTATCGCCCGCGCCCAGATTCGCGATGATGTTGCGTTTGGCCGCGTGATACGCCGCGACGCTGCCGTGCCGGTCGATATGGTCGCGCCCCAGATTGAGGACAACCGCGACCTTGGGCCTAAGTGTCGGGCACCGTTCGAGCTGAAACGACGACAGTTCGGTGACGAGCGCCGCGCCCGGCTCGGCGACCGCCGACAGCGCCGGATCGACGTTGCCGCCGAGTCGAGTGTCGCGGCCCGCCCCGCGGAGCGTCTCGTAGAGCCAGTGACTAACCGTCGTCTTGCCCGCCGTCCCGGTCACCCCCAAGATATCCGCCGCGACGCTCCGCGACACCCACTCGACCTCGCCGATCGTCTCGGTACCCCGGCCCCGCAACGCTGCGAGGTCGGGGTGGTCGTAGGGGACGCCCGGCGCCGCGACGCAGAGATCGACGTCCGCGTCCTGCGGCGTGTCGGTACGAGTGATGCCGAGGCTGTCGAGCAGTCGGCTTTCGGAGTCGCGTAGCGCCGCGTCGTAGGCGAGCACCGTGTGGCCCTGCCGCCGGAGTAGCGTCGCCGCTGCCGTCCCGCTTCGCCCGAGCCCGTAGACCAGCACCTTCACGCCCGTCTCCTTAAAATCTGTTTTCTTATTAGAAGTCTTCTTATTAAAGTCTGTCTTCTCACAGCAGCGCCCCCCGAAAACGCCAAGCGAGCGCGACGCACACCGCCGTGACGAGCCAGAAGCGGATCACGACCTGCATCTCCGACCAGCCGCCGAGCTCGAAGTGATGGTGGAGCGGGCTCATCCGCAGCAGCCGTTTGCCGCCGGTCGCCCGAAAGTAGCTGACCTGCACGATGACCGAGACGACTTCGAGCACCGGAACGAGCGCCATCAGCGGGAGCCACCAGGTCCAGCCGCCGATAATCGCGAAGCCGCCGAGCGCCGCGCCGAGCGCTTCGGAGCCGACCCCGCCCATAAACACCCGGGCCGGTTGGGCGTTGTACCAGAGAAAGCCGAGCAGCGCGCCGAGCAGGCAGAGTGCGTAGCTCGAGCCCAGAAACGGAAGCAGCAGAATCACCATCAGCCCCCCCGCCAACCCGTCGAGCCCGTCACTAAAGTTGATCGCGTTGATGCTGCCTACGATCACGAAGGTAAACGCCGGAATATCGAGCCAGAACCGCCCGAACAGCGTGTAGCCCTGCTGCACCACAAAGATCGCGAAGGCGAGTCCGAGCACAGTCTGCACCAGGATCCGGTAGCGGGCCAGCAGCCCGGTCGACGCGTCGCGACCCGACGCCATCTGCCGTTTGCGCCGCAACGACGCGATGTCGTCCGCCCAGCCGAGCAGCCCCGCACCGACTGTGAGCAGCACCACCGCAACGGTCGCAGGGGTGTAGCCGCCGACGAGCAGCCAGGAGACGATCGCCGCGAACAGAAACGCCACGCCCCCCATCGTCGGGGTGCCCTCTTTGGCGAGGTGCGAGGCTGGCCCGTCGCGCCGCACCGACTTGCCCCAACCGTAACGTTTGGCGAGCTGGACGAAGATACCGACAAAGACCAGCGACAGCAGCGCGCTTCCGAAGATAATCACCGCGCCACCCGATCTTCGCGTAGCGCCGTAACGATCCGCTCGAAGCGCATCCCCCGCGACGCCTTGACGAGCACGCTACCGTGCAGGTCGTCGGCGCGAAGGGTGGCGAGCGCCGCTTCGACCGTCGCGAAGTGCTCCGCGTGGGGGTTGCCCTCCCGTATCGCGGTCGCCTCGGTGCCGACAGCGATCACCCGGTCGAGGTCGCGCGTCTGCACGCCGAGTTCGCGGTGGTGCGCTGCCGACTTCTCGCCGAGTTCGAGCATATCGCCCAGAATCGCCGTGCGGGGGCCGGGTAGCTGCCGGAGCACGCCCAAGGCGAGCGTCGCCGAGGCTGGGTTGCTGTTGTAGCTGTCGTCGAGCAAGACCAGGTCGCCGACCTCGTAGCGCTGGAGCCGACCGGGCTCGAGCCTCACCCCCGCGAGCCGCGCCGCCACCGTTTGGGCCTCGACCCCGAGCGCACGTGCGACGGCGAACGCCCCGACCGCATTCTTCGCCATCGCGACCCCCGGATAGGGGAGGACGATACGGACGTTGTCTATCTCTATGGTCTGCTGGCTCGAGCCACTACCGCTAGTATCGCTCAGGATGGTGCCCCGTACGTCGGCCTCGGCACCGAGCCCGTACACGCTTACCCGTTCGCGCAGCGCCGGACTTAAAAACGTCCTCGTATCTTCGCTGACCCACGCCTGCGGTGCCGCGTGGACGAGGGTCAGCTTTTCGCGCGCGACCCCGGCCAGGTCGCCGAGCCCGCTCAGATGGCTCGCCGCGATGAGCGTCAGCAGTGCGTGGCTCGGCCTGACGAGCTCGACCAGGCTCGCCATCTCGCCGACGTGGTCGATGCCGAGCTCGAGCACCAGCACGTCGTCCGCACCGGTCTTGCCGCCGAGCCAGCAGTCGACGAGCACGCCGGCGAGGGCGAACGGCGTGTTCATGTTGCCCGGACTCACAGTCGCGGCGAGCGCGGCGGCGAGCATCGCCTTGGTGCTTGTCTTACCTGCCGACCCGGTCACGCCGAGTACCGGCCCAGCCAGCTGCGCCCGGGCGTAACGACCTAGTGCGAGCAGCACCGCCCCCGGGTCGGCGACCCGCACACCGCGTGGATGCGCCCGGTCCGACACGACCGCGACCGCGCCGCGTGCGAGCGCGTCGTCAGCAAAAGCGATGCCGTGGCTCTGAGCACCGGGCAGCGCGAAAAAGAGGTCGCCCTCGCGAACCCGATCCGAGTGAAAACGGACGCCCCGCGCCTGCAGGTCGTGCAGGCTTTCGGGGATGGGGGTGTTCGCGATCCGCGCGAGCGTCGGAGCGTCAAGCACGTGCCCGGCCTCCTAAGCGTCTGCTAGACTGCGGACAGACGTGCGGTCCACGGATAGCGGCACCGCGCGCGGTTGGTCGTGTCGAAAACAGCCTCTTACACATTGTTAGTATTATACACACTGTTAGCATTATACACACCTTATCGTGCCCGGTACCGGTTGACGCCGACCGGCGCGGCCCTCGCACCGCCCGATTCGGGCGGGTTACTGCCTGGCGTACTGGCTTATCCCGCTCGGAATCCCCCAGAGCGCCACGGTTTCGCTACCGACCGCCCGAAAGATCGGCGTCGCGACCAGCGAGCTAAGCGTACCGATCTGCGGCTTCTGCAGATAGACGACCGCCGTTACGCGCGGGTCGTCGGCGGGGAAGAAGCCCGCGAAGCTCATCGTGTAGTCTCCGGGGATGTAGCGGCCGCTCGCCTGGTCGAAGATGTCGGCGGTTCCGGACTTGCCCGCCACCGCGACGCCGGGAATCTTGGCGCGGCGCAGACTGCTCTCCTCGACGGTGTAGACCAGCATGTCGCGAACCTGCTGCGCGACTGCGGGGGAGACGACGCTCCGCTCGAACTCCCAGACGTCGTCTTCGACCAGCCGCGGCGCGACGTAGACGCCGTCGTTAGCGAGCGTGTTGTAGGCCGCCGCGAGCTGCAGGCCGGTCACCGACAGACCCTGACCAATACTAAGCGAGGCGTGGTCCTGCGGAACCCAGCTCGACCAGTCGTTGATATGACCCGAACGGGTAAACACGTGCCGCATCGCGAGGTTCTGCCCGAAGCCGAAGTTGTTGAACCAGCCGTAGAACTCTTCGGGGCTAAAGCGTTGTCCGATCTTGATCATGCCGACGTTGCTCGAGTGCCGCAAAATCTGGGTCGGGTCGAGGAACGCGTCGTGGGTGGTGACGTCACGAAAGGTCTGTGTGCCGACCCGGATGGTCGGCTCGACCGGGATAAGCTCGCCGGGCTGCAGACGTCCCGTTTCGAGCAGCGCCGCGACCAGAAACGGCTTCATCGTCGAACCGGGCTCGACCTGCTGCAAAAAGGCCCGGTTGGTTAGCTCGTTACGGCTCGCCGAGGTCGGCTGGTTCGGATCGAAGTCGGGGTAGCTCGCCGCCGCCAGGATCCGACCGGTGCTGCGCTCGAGCATGACAAACACGCCGTTTTCGGCCTGGTGGTCGGTGACCGCGCGGCGCAGCTCGGCTTCGGCGACCGCCTGCAGCGCCGGATCGATCGAGATGACGACGTCCTCACCCCGTTGCAGCCGCGCGTCGAGGGTGTGCTCGAGCCCTTCGAGTCCGTAGCTGCCGTCGGGCTGTACCGCGCCGCTAAAGCCGACGATATGCGCGGCGAGCCGGCCTTGTGGGTAGCGGCGCCGTGCTGCTGGCCCTTCGGCGAGTACAGTACCGTCACTCGCGATAATCGCGCCGCGCTGCACCGGATCGACGAGCGCGCTCGGCCACTGCGGGGCTTTGGCCTGCAACGAGATAAAACCTACGAGCGCCGCGAGCAGCGGCACCGCGAGCAGCCCGAGCAGAAGCGGGCGTTTTTGCAGACGCAAATCGTCGGGGCGGGGTTCTAGCGCCATAAGGTTCGAAACTCCAATGTAGAAATGTTGTCGTCGACGTCGTGCGGGGGCGGCGCGATCGGGATGACGAGGGTCGCTTCTTGGCCTTCGGGGCTCGCGACCATACCCTGTTCGTAGGCCCACGTCCGCACCGCTGCGGGGCTAACGATCGTCGCCTGTTCGGCGCGCAGGTCGACGATGTCGTGCTGCAACGCCTGTTTGGTTCGTAGCAGCGTGCTCTGCTCCTGATAGAGCGCCTGGTTGTGCTGTCCTAATACGGTAAGCACCATAAGGAGGAGTAGGTAGACGCCGACAATATACCAGTTCGGTCTGTTCACGACTCTGCCTCCAACTCCGTCTCTAACGCTGTCCCCGACGCGGTCTCTGTCGATACTATCTCTGTCTGGGTCTCTGGCGGGCGTTTACGAATCGTCCTTAGTTTAGCGCTTCGCGCGCGCGGATTCTGGAGAATTTCCTCATCGCTCGCAGTAAGCGGCTTTTTGTGGACGGGCTCGAGCCCCTCGTGCTCTTTAGCGGTGTGCTTCACGATCCGGTCTTCTAACGAGTGGTAGCTAAGCACCACGAGGCGACCGCCCGGCCCCAGCACCCGCGCCGCCGCGCCAAGACCGTCTTCGAGTGCGCCGAGTTCGTCGTTGACGTAGATACGCAGCGCCTGAAACGTCCGCCGTGCCGGGTGTTCGCGGCGCCGTCCGGGCGGGTAGGCGCTCACGACGATATCGGCAAGCTGTTCGGTCGTTGTAATCCGTTCCTGCTCGCGCGCTTCGGCAATCCGCCGGGCAACGCGGCGACTGTGGCGCTCTTCGCCGTAACGATAGATAATCGCCGCAAGTTCGTCCTGCGGATACTCGTTGACGACGTCGGCGGCGTCGATCTCCTCCTCGCCCATCCGCATGTCGAGCGGCCCCTCCTGCCGAAACGCGAAGCCGCGCTCGGCCTCGTCGAGCTGCATCGACGACACCCCGAGGTCGAGCAGCACCCCCGCCACGCTGCTAAGCCCGGCGGCTTCGACATGACGGTCGAGGTGGCGAAAATTGCCCGCCACAAACACAAACCGTTCCCGCGCCCCCTGCTCTGCGGCGAGCTGTTCGGCAAAAGGCCGTACGTTAGGATCCTGGTCGACGGCGAGCACCGACGCCCCCGCCGCGAGTAGCGCCCGGCTATGCCCCCCCGCGCCGAAGGTGCCGTCCACATACCACTGCCCCGGACGGACGTCGAGACCTTCGAGGCAGGCCGCGATCATGACCGGGACGTGCGGCGCGGCGGCGCTCGTGTCGGCACTCGTGTCGGTCGTCATACGGCGACCTCCGAGCGGGCGACTTTTCTAGCGGAATGTCTCCGTGGCCAGCAGAGTTCCCCCCGCTGCCGTGTGTGTCTGATCGTCTCGTGTGCGAACACTCCACCCTCCTCGTAGCGCGGCACCGTCGCGCAGTTGCGTCCCCCGACGGTGCCTGTCTAGCGTTCTACCAGATAATTCGTGCTAAACGGCTGTCTTTAGTGCCAGTAAAAATTTTTACGATGTGTGCGGTGTCTAAGCGGTGCCTCTGGTGCTGCTGTCGTCGGGGCTCGAGCCCCGACGACGTTAAGCTTCCGCGTGTGCGGGGTGCCGACACAAACTCCTCTGCCAAAACCCATGTACCAACATTCACATACAGTATCACAATTTTTTCATCCGTTTGCAACCTCGTCTTTTCACCTCGCCGCTGCCTACCGCCGCGCCCGCTAACACCCCCTCGGTACGAAAAAAGCGCACGGTCTGCACCGTACGCCTAAAAGGGTCTGCAGGAGGAGCGATAAGCCGGATTCTGTCGTGCCTGATCATCTATCTAGGACGCACGTCGCCATACGCCTCGAGCGGTCCAACCCGGAGATACAAACGAGCCGGGCGAGCTCTTTCTCCCTACACGGACCTTGCATCAGGTGGGGTTTACCTAGCTAGACGTGTTACCACATCTACTGGTGCGCTCTTACCGCACCGTTTCAACCTTACCTAGCCGAAGCTAGGCGGTATCCTTTCTGTTGCACTTGCCGTCACCTTACGTGCCCAGGCGTTACCTGGCACCCTGCCCTACGATGCCCGGACTTTCCTCGACTCTCGCGAGCCGCGATCAGATGCTCCTCACCGCAGAAATTCTATTATACCACCCGTGCCGTGCCCGGGCGTGCCCTGCCTGACGCATCAGCAAAACCGCCCGGCCTAGGGCTCGAGCGGTTCGTAACTCGACGGCTTGTGCGTCGGGCGTGACGTTACTGAGCCCGAACGCTACCGGGCGCGGATATTACTGCGTCCGGTAGTCCGGCACTTCGATAATACCGGCGACAATACCGTCGGTAATCGACTGAAGCTCGTTGCGAAGCCCTTCGGTAATCAGCGCGTCGTTGTACTCGTCGACCGCGTAAGCGACGCCGCCTTCTTCGAGGCCGAGGCTCTGGATACCGCTGGTAAATTCACCGTTCACCACGTCGTAAACGGCGTTTTCGGCAGCCACATCGACCCGCTTGAGCATGCTCGTCAGGCCGTGGTTGAGCGTGCTCGCGTCGCCGTCAGTGTCGCCAAAACGGTTCTGGTTGCTGTCGACGCCGATAAAGAAGATCGGTTGTGCGCCTTCCGCGCAGCTCTCACTGTAGCTATCGCTCTTGGGAATCTCGGCGACGACGCTCGTAAGCGGCGTTTCGCGTAGTACAACCTCACTAGGCAGGTCGCTCTGGGTGTAACACATCGTCTCGGTCACGAAGTCGATCACACCGTTGCCCGACGCGCCCGCGGCAGCGTAGATGATGTCTGCGCCCTGGCCGTGCTGCAGCGTCGCGAGCTCTTTGGCTCGAGCCGGATCGCTCCAGGCTGCCGGAGTTACCCCGGTAAAGTTGCTAATCACCGTGCATTCGGGGCACGCCGCGAGTACGCCGGTTTCGTAGCCGAGCCCGAAAGCGCGAATAAGTGGAATATCTTGGCCGCCGATAAACCCTACAACACCCGTTTGCGATAGCGTTCCGGCGATATAACCGACCAGGTAGCTGCCCTCCTGTTCCCGAAAGAGTACACTCCGCACGTTATCCGCTTCGACGACCGCGTCGATAATCACATACGAGGTATTCGGGAATTCCAACGCGACATTGCTAATGGCGTCGGCCTGCAAAAAACCTGGCGCGACGATAAGGTCCGCACCTTGGTCAGACATAGCACGAAGCCCCTGCGAAAACGTGTCGGGCGAGCCTTCAAATTCGAGCGCCTCGATATCGTACTCGTCGGACAGCTCGTTAACCGCTCGGCTAAAGCCGTTCCAGGTACCCTCGTTAAACGACCGGTCGAACTTGCCTCCGGAATCGAAATTGATACCCATCACGTAGTCTTGCGCGACAGCAAGACCGAAACCGAAGACTAGCAATCCGATAAAAATTTTCTTCATATCTTCCTCCTTAACGTCGCAATATAACACGCCTTAGCTGAGTCGGATTAGCCCCAATATAAAAGTCTCCTTCGCGGTTTTGAGAAGCCACTCATAACGCCATATAAAAATCACGAACTGGGAATTTAGTGAAAAAACATATCAAAAGATGGCTAAGGTGATGGTTCAGCAGAATCTGTCAATCTTTCAAAGTATCTTCCGAGTGTTACCGTAACCCTACTTTGCAAGCATGTCTTTCAAACAGTCTTAACCCTGGAGCTTTTTGGCTCTGAAAACTGTTCTAAAAATGGCAAAAAATCTATGACCCGGCAAGTTCGTGAAATAATCTGTTAAATAAGGAGATATCCACCATGTCCCAAGTTTCTGGCTTTTTCACCAAACTGTGGAGTGAAGTTATCGGTAGTCTAGGAGACACCTTCGGGCTCTTTAGCGACAATCAGGAAGCCCTCGTTATAGCGCTCGCTAACCTCATCAACCAACTCATTATCGTATCGCTGCTCGGGGTCGTCTTTACCGGCGTCTACTATCTGCTCCGAACACTGCTCCGCTTTCTGCTCGGACGTCTCCGCCTGCTCAAGCGGAGTATCGCCGCGCCGCTCTTTGTCGCTCTCCGCTACACGGTTGTCGTGCTTGCAGGCCTCGCGATTTTGGCACAGTTCGGCGTCGAACAGAACATCCTCGCCAATATCGCCCGGGCTGCGGTACTCGCATTTCTGTTCTACCTCGGCTGGATTATTGGCGGGCGACTGCTCAACAACTTTTTGCAGCGCTACCAACTCGACGCTTCGCTCGAGCAGCTCGTCCGCAACATCTATTCTGTTTTGCTCGTAACATTCGCCGTAACGACCGTGCTCGCACAGCTAGGGGTACAGGTCTTTACCGTCGTCGCGAGTCTGGGGGTTGTCGGCATCGCGGTCGGCTTTGCGGCTCAGGACACGCTGTCGAACTTTATCGCCGGCATTACCCTGTTGCTCGAGCGCCCCTTCAAGATCGGCGACTGGGTCGAAATCAGCGGTTATGTCGGGCGGGTCCGTTCGATCAGTCTGCGCACCACCCGGCTTTCGACCCGCGACAACGTGCTGACCTCGATCCCGAACGCCCAAGTGCTTAGCAACCGGATCGCCAACTACAGCGGCGGCGGCCCGCTCCGCGTCCGTATCCCGGTCGGTATCGCCTACAAAGAGTCGGCCAAAGCCGCCCGCAAGGTCATGCTACCGATCCTCGAAGAGCACCGTCTGGTGATGGACACGCGGCGCCCCGAAGTCCGGATGACCTCGCTCGGAGCGTCATCGGTCGATCTAGAATTGCACTACTGGCTCGAGCCCGAACAGATCGGCGTCCAACCCAAAATAAGCGCCGACCTCCTCGAACAGTGCAAAGAAGCCCTCGACGACGCCGGCATCGAAATCCCTTTTCCGCATCTGCAGCTCTTTATCGACGAAGCCAAAGGCCTCGCACCCCTCGTCGAACCGTTCCAGAACGTGCGGCACCCCGGCACCAGGGGAGACCTTGCCTCCGAAAACGAGCCCGCGGACGAATCCTAAAACAGCACCCGCGACCAGTTCAGGTCGTTAAGCGGATGAAACACGTCGACGTACTCGACGAGCACGCCCGCCGACTGGTTGCGAAACATCGCACACTCGACGTGCTTCCCTTTGCGCTTGAGCGCCTCGACGAGCTCGACGTAGTCCCCGTCGCCGCTAATAAGCAGCACCACATCGCAACCATCTTCGTAGGCGAGCGACAGCGCGTCGACCGCGATCGCGACGTCGATCCCTTTTTCGACCAGCGAGCCGTCGGGCCGACGGTGCAGCCGCCCGAGTTTGACACTGACATAAGGGATCCGCCGCAACGACTCGAAAAAACGCTGCTGCCCTTCGCGGAGTTCGGGCTCGTAGTCGTCGGTAAGGGGCGCGTTGTAGTAGTAAATCCGGATCAGCGCGCGCTTACCGATCAGCTGGCGGACCAGCTCCTGGAGGTTAAAGCGCGTGTTCGACAGATTGTCTTTCATACCGTTGTAGAGATTACTGCCGTCGATAAATATAGCGATCCTGTGAGGCGAGATATGAGACAAGATAACGCTCCTATGCAAAATAATATTCGTGACATGAGCTTTTATGGCAGAGACTTCGTGACTCCGCAACGACTCCGTAATGACTTCGCGACGATTTCACGACAGAAACTCCGTGACATAAAACTCCGTGACATAGACCAGGGCTCGAGCACCTGCCGAGCCGCGCCGACAAACAGCAACACTTTGCCAAACACTCGCTGACACAGTGTGTCGTAGACCGCGCCCAGTCTAACCCGCTAGCCGTCATCGGCGCGACCACCCTCGACAACGCTTCGGGCGTAACACTTCGGGCACAATACTCGCCACCGCGTTACCTCACGTTTACTGGCACTTACTGATACTCACACTTACTGAGGTATCCGCCCGCGCCGAGTATACTAAACAGTATGACTGTATCCAAAACTGTACCCAAAGTTGAATCGTTTAACCTCGACCACCGCAAAGTCCGCGCACCCTACGTCCGCCTCGCGGGGCGCTACCACGGCCCTAAAGGTGACGAGATCCGCAAGTTCGACCTCCGGCTCATCCAGCCTAACCAGGGCGAGATCCCGACCGCCGCGCTCCACACCATCGAGCACCTTATGGCCGGCTACCTCCGCCAGGCGCTCGGCGACACCGTCATCGACGCGAGCCCGATGGGCTGCCGGACCGGGTTCTACCTCGTCGCGCTCGGCGAACCGAGCGAAGCCGACGCCCAGCACGCCCTCGAACACGCGCTTAGCGCTATCACCGAACACACCGGCCCGATTCCGGGCTGCAGCGAAGTCGAGTGCGGCAACTATCGCGACCACTCGCTCCACGGCGCTCAGACCTGGGCCCGCGACATCCTCGCCGACAAGATTATCATCCAGGACACGGTACCGATCTCGTAGCGGTAGAATCTGTTAGGGGGTTTAGAGGGGCTCGAGCCCCTCTCCTCTTCAGCGTCACCCCACGTGCCGGGCTCTCATAAAAGCCCGTCTATAATGCCCTACATGGACCGTAAACCACTCATCCTTATCGTCGAGGACGAAAAGGAGATCGCCAAGTTTATCAATCTCGAATTGCAGGCCGAAGACTACAACACCGTCGTCAGCTACGACGGCGTGACCGGTCTGTCTAAATTTCGCGAACTAAACCCCGATCTCGTCATCCTCGACCTCATGCTCCCGGTACTAGACGGCCTCGAAGTCGCGCGGCGCATCCGCAAGACGAGCAACACCCCGATCATCATCCTGACCGCCAAAGACAGCGTCGACGAAAAAGTGACCGGCCTCGACGCCGGCGCCGACGACTACCTCGTCAAGCCGTTCTCGATCGAAGAGCTGCTCGCCCGCGTCCGCGCCCACCTCCGCCGCGTCAACCCTGCCGTTACCGGCGAAGTCCGCGTCGCCGACCTCGTCATGAACCTAGACGGGCGCGAAGTGTTTCGTGACGGGCGCCGTATCGACCTCTCGGCCAAAGAGTTCGAACTGCTCGAGCTGTTCGCCCGCAACCCCGGCAAGGTCTTTAACCGCTTCGAGATCGAAGAAAAAGTCTGGCCCGAATACACCGGCGGTAGCAACGTCGTCGACGTCTACGTCGGTTATCTGCGCCGCAAACTCGAAAGCGAAGGCGAACGCCGCCTTATCCACACCGTCCGCGGCGTCGGCTACGTCCTCCGCGAAGAGTAGGGAAGACGTCGTACCCGCACCACCCGAGCGGGCCTCGGATGATCGCCCGGACACGTCCGCCTGACAGTCTGGGGCGACGCTACACTAGGTTGCCGGCACCGACCCGGCACGCTTGCCGACCTTCTAAAACACCGCTCGGAACGATGATGTCTTTAAAACTCATGCCCTTACGACCATGTCTCTAAGACTCCGCATCACCCTCTTCTTTACCCTCTTCCTCGCCGTCGTGCTGACCTTAGCGGCGACGACTGTCTACGCCCTCACCCAGCGTTCGCTCGTCGAATCGGTCGCCGAACGCACCGCGCAGGCGCTGCACGACTTAGGCGAGAAGGGCTACCGCGACGGTGCGCGCACCCTCCCTGGCGACGCCTACTACCTCATCAGCCTGTCGCTAACCCCCCCCACCGACTGGTCCGAGCTGCGGCGCGGCTCGGTCTTCGACGGGTTTCGCTACGCGGGCGTAAGCCGTAGCAACCCGATGGGCGTCGACCCCGAACGGCTCTTCGACAACCTCGGCGACGACACCTACCGAGAGCTTTTTCGCACCGGCTCCGCCTCGGCGATCGTCCGCTTTACCGACGACCTCGGCAACGACCGCGCCGCCTATGTCCGGGCGGTCAGTACCTCCATAAAAGTGACGCGTATAGACACCTCGGGCACCGCCCCGACCGACAGCGCACGCACCGCTGACTTTCCCGTCATCCTGCTGGTCGGCTTTCCGGTCGCGACCGATACCCTCACCCAGCTCCGCACCAACCTGATTCGCACCGTCGTCGTCTCGTTTGTCGTGTTCGCGCTCTGTGTCTGGCTCCTGTCGAAGCGGATGATCGCGCCGGTCAAACGCCTCACCCAAGCCGCTGCGAGCGTAAGTGGCCGCGAACTGTCGCGCCGCGTACCGGTTCCGAAAAGCCACGACGAGGTCCGCGAACTCGCGGTCACCCTCAACCACATGCTCGACCGGCTGCAAGAGTCGTTCGAGACGCAACGCCGCTTTACCGCCGACGCCAGCCACGAACTGCGCACCCCGGTCACCGCGATAGCGGGCCACGCCAGCTACCTGCTCCGCCGCACCGACCCGAGCGACGCCCAGCGCGATTCGCTAGACGTGATCAAACGCGAGACCGAACGGATGACCCGTCTGGTCGGCGACCTGCTCGAATTGGCTCGAGCCGACGCAGGCTTTACCGTCGACCTCCGGCCTATGGACCTCGTCGAGGTCGCCGAAGCGGTCCACATGGAGATCGCTCCGAGTGCGGGCAATACCCGTATCGACGTCGTCGCGGCCCGGCCCAAGGTGATGATCTTAGGCGACGCCTCGCGCCTCAAACAGGTACTGCTAAACCTCGTTCAAAACGCTCTAAACGCCGGCGCTAGCACGATCACCATCGCGATCGAAGAAGATCCGCACACCGTCCGGCTACGCATCCGCGACAACGGCCCCGGCATCCCGCCCGAAGCCCTTCCGCACCTCTTCGAGCGTTTCTACCGCGTCGACAGCGCCCGCAGCACCCACGGCAGCGGCCTCGGCCTCGCGATCGTCAAGTGGATCGTCGACCAGCACCAGGGCCGGGTCGAGGTCGCGTCGACGCCGGGCGCAGGCACCACCTTTACCGTCTCGTTGCCCGCACTCGGCACGGCAAGCCCAGCCGACCCAGCCAACGAGACACCGTCAGCAGCAGCCTCGGCCCCACGTGTTGTCGCGGAGTCTCGCGCCTAAACGCCTCGCGATCATTGCGGGCATGGTCGGTCCGTAGCTGGCCAAGCCCACTACAAACACCGTCGTAAAGCGCCGCTGTAAGGCGCCGTTAATCCCCATCATGCAGCACACGGTTACACTGACCTACGGAGGTTTAACCGTGACACTATTTGTTTTAGTCGGACTCGCGATCGTCGTTGGCGGCGTCGCGCTCATCGTGCAAGGAATTCAGGGAAATCAGGGCAGATTACGAAACATTGGCGGCGGCCTCGTAGCCGCGGGCGCCGTGATCGCGGTATTGTCTGCCTCGTTTGTGGTCATCCCCGCCGGTAATCGCGGCGTGGTGTTTAACGTGTTTGGCGGCGTCCAGGACAGCGAACTCGGTGAGGGTGTCCACATCATCCTACCCCTTTTGCAACAGGTTACCGTTTACGACATCCGCCAGCAGGAGCTAACCCTCGCGCGCGAGACCAACGACCAGATCACCGCCCGTTCGTCCGAGGGTCTCGAAATCATCGTCGACGTGACCGTGCTCTACCAGATCGCGCCGAGCGAGGTCAGCCGAATCCACCAAGACATCGGACCGAGTTACGAAAGCGTCCGGGTACGTCCTGAAATCCGCTCGCAGATCCGTGACGGCATCTCTGAATTTAACGCCGCCAGCCTGATCAGCACCGAGCGCTCCGAACTCCAGCAACGTATCGAGTCCAACCTTGTCGAGGGACTTAGCGCGGACAACATTCTCGTTCTGAGCGTACTGCTGCGCGACGTCAGCATCCCCGAATCGATCACGCGGGCCATCGAAGAGAAACAGGCCGCCGAACAGCAGATCGAAGTCGAAGAGAACCGCCTTCAGCAGGCCGAAGTCTCCGCCCAACGCCGCGTTGTCGAAGCTGAAGGTGAACGCGACGCCCAGATCGCCCGCGCCCAGGGTGAAGCCGAAGCGCTAAGCCTCCGCGGCCAGGCCATCCGCGAAAACCCCGAAATCATCCAGCTCGAAGCCGTCGAGCGTCTCTCCCCGTCGATCCAGACCATCATGCTACCGACGGAGAGCAACTTCCTACTCGACGTCCGCAGCCTGACCCAAGGCGTCCAGAGCGCCCCTGCCCAGTCGGGATCGCAGTAACCGGCGCGCTTCAGTAACCGATTTGTAACCGACGCGCTCGCCAGAGCCGTCCCTACCCGAACGCTCCCCCGGAGCGGCCAGCAGGCACAGTAGCTGGCCGTTTTGCTCTGCTGCGTCGCCGAGCTGTTTCGTCTTCGCCGGGTGCGCTAGCCGCACAACATCGTTTCAGACCAACATCACTAAACAAAACGTGACTGACGCGGTAAAAACCGAACAAGCCAAGCTGTTTCGAAAAATCGACAAGACGCCCAGCAAAGACAGTTGCTAGAATGAACGGTGTGTCTCGAGCACTCGAAGTCTTGCTACCGTTACCGCTACCGCCGTTTAGCTTTTTGCCGCCCCACAAACAGACCTTGCCCTGTTTGGGCAGCCGCGTCGTGATTCCGTGGCAGCAGGGCGTCCGGATCGGGATTGTGCTCGGCTACCGCGATCTGAGGGCGGGGGAGGGGCTCGAGCTCCGCGAAGTCATCGCCGCCCTCGACACCACGCCGTTCGTCACCGACGCGGCCCGCACCACCCTGCGCCGCGTCGCCCGTCACACCCTCACCCCCGAAGGGCTGGTACTCGCCGACCTGCTCGCGGTCGGGCTAAACATTGGGCTCGAGCACTACGTCCGGCCTCTGGCAGCACTCGAAGGGCTCGAGCCCGACACCTGGACCCCCGCCGCCGACCTCGACCCGCCGACCCTCGACCTCTACCGGCGACAAGGTCTTATCGACGAGCGTATCTACCCCGCCGTCCCCGAACACCGCGTCCTCACAGCGGCCCGACCGGTCGACGACGCCCTGCGCGGCAAGCCGCAGCACAAACAGCGGCACACGTTAGAGGTGCTGCTCGAACACCAGCCGGTCGCGAGCGCCGCCGAACTCGCCCGCCTCGCCGATGTCTCGGCCTCGGTCGCGAGCGCCCTGATCCGCAAAGGCTACGCCCGCTACGAATCGGTCGCCGCCCCGCCCCCCGAACTGCCACCCCTGTCGCCTGAACCCACGTCACCCGAACCCCTCCCGAACGTAACGCTACCGCTCCCCGCCGACCTTCCCGAACTAAGCCTCGCCGGCGGACGACGGCGCGAACGGCTCGCGGCACTAAAACCGCTCCTCGAACAAGACCTCGCCGAGGGCCGTAACGTGCTCGTCTTAGCACCCGAACAGAGCTTAGTCGACGAAGCAGCGCGGGCGTTCGCCGACCTGCCCGTACTCCGCCTTAGCGGCGAGCTTAACGACGCCCAGCGGCTGCGGGTATGGCTCGAGCTCCAACAGTCCCCCCCGCACATCCTGGTCGGCAGCTACCTCGCCCTGCTCGCCCCGCTCAACCCGCTAGGCCGCGTTGTCGTACTCGAAGAGGGGAGCAGCAGCTACAAGCTGCTCAGTGGCTGCCGCGTCGTCGTCCCGACCGCCGCCCGCTTTCTCGCCGAGGCTAGCGGCGCCCGCCTGCTGCTAAGCGACGCCGTGCCGAGCCCCGAAACCGCCTGGCGCCTCCCCGCCGAGGCCCGCTGGCGCCTTCCGCCCCGTCCGCTCCGCCTCCACGTCGTCGACCTCTCTAAAAGGCAGCACAACTGGCCGCTTAGCCCCGACCTTATCAAGGTGCTCAAACAGGTCGAAAGCCGGCGCCGCCAGGCGATTCTGCTCGCCCCCCGGCGCGGCTTTTCGGCGGCGCTCCGCTGCGGCGACTGCGGCTGGACCGCCCAGTGCCCGAACTGCGCCCTGTCGCTACGCTACCACCGACCCCGCTACCTGCTCCGCTGCCACCAGTGCGGCCACAGCCAGCCCGCACCCCCCCTCTGCCCCACCTGCCGCAGCGACCAGCTCGGCCCCGCCCAGGCCGCCGGTACCCAGTGGATTGTCCAGCAGGTCGCCACCCTGCTTCCCGACCTACCGGTCTACCACTTCGACAGCGACCACCAGGACGACCTCACCGACCTCTACCGCGGCCAGCCGGGCGTGGTTGTCGGCACCACCGCGCTGTTTCGGCGGCCCCCCCTCCCCACCGTCTCGCTCGTCACCCTGACCCTGCTCGACACCGTCCTTAACGTCGGCGACTTTCGGGCCGAAGAGACCGCGCTGCGCCTGCTCGCCAACATCGGCGAACTCGCCCCGCACGGACGCCCGCTCGTTATCGTGCAGACCTTTCGGGGCGAGCACGACCTGCTCGAGCACGCCCGGCACGACGAACACGACGCGTTTCTGAAGAGTCTGCTAAGCCGCCGCCAACGCTTCGGCTATCCGCCCTACAGCCGACTCGCCCGCGTCCAGCTAAGCGCCAAACAGGCACCCGCCGCCGAACAGGCCGCGACCTGGCTCGCCGGCGCCCTGCGCACCCACGGCGCGACCGACGACGAACTGCTCGGCCCCGCCCCCGCCCCGGTGTCGCGCCTCAAGGGCTACTACAGCTACCACCTGCTCGTCAAAGCGGACGACGACGAACGGCTCCGTTTTCTGCTCGAGCCCACCCAAACCTACCGCGGCGCCGCCAAACTACGCCTCGACGTCGACCCCCACGACCTCGCGAGCCTGCTCGACTAGCCGCGTCTGGCGCCTGGATAAGATAGCCGGATGAGGCTACAGAAGATGTCGACTTAACCGTCTCTGCACTCTTAGGTGAGGAGGACCCCCCAACCTACCTGCCAACCGTAGAGCGAACCGAACACACTCGAATCCAAAGTCGTTTTGGCCTCGTTCTTCCGAACGATTTCCTTCTGCAAGTCTCCGCATGCGTGTAGGAAGGTCGTTTCCGTCTCGAATGCTAGACTGCGGCCATGACGGCTATTCCGGAAACCATGTGTGGTGTCGAGCTTATGGGTCACGGCGGGCTCGACATGCTCCGCTACCGAGACGATCTTCCCGTCCCGAAACCTGGCCGGGGTGATGTGCTCGTGCGTGTTCGCGCGGCAGGGGTGAACGCCACCGACCTCAATCTTCGTACCGGCTGGTACGCCCGAGACGAAGCCGAAGAGGACGGTAACTGGCGTGATGACGCTGTAGATTTTCCTCTTGTTCAGGGTGCTGATGTGTGCGGCGTCGTTGCCGCTGTGGGTCAAGGTGTCTCCGAGCACCGCATTGCCCAGCGCGTCATCGTGGAGCCTATCCTTTGGGAACGGCACGGGCAGAAGCTCGAACAGCCCCTGTATTTAGGGACCGATTGTCCCGGCGGTTTCGCCGAGTACGTGGTGGTCGCGTCTCGCCACGCGTTTAGCATCACGTCCGATGCGAGCGACGTCGAGCTCGGCGCCGTGCCCTGTTCATCGTCAGCCGCTGAAAACCTCCTCACACGTTCGTCTGTAGGTTCGGATGACCGCGTCCTCGTCACGGGCGCCTCGGGGGGGGTTGGGTCTGCTGCTGTGCAGTTGGCTGTCGCCCGAGGTGCGTCGGTCGTTGCGGTCGCGAGCGCGAGCAAAGCTGACGCCGTACGCGACCTAGGAGCGTCCCAGGTCATCACTCGGGGTACCTCACTCGTAGACGCGTTAGGCCAAAACGCCGTAAGCGTCGTGATCGATGTCGTCGGCGGCAGCCAGTTTGCCGAGCTTCTAGACGTACTGCGCCCACGGGGCCGATACGCGACGTCGGGTGCTATCGGGGGAGCGGTGGTCGAGCTAGATCTGCGCACCCTCTACCTTAAAGATCTGAGCATGTTCGGCGGCACGGTTATCGGTAGAGACGTGTTTCCAGCGTTGGTGCGCCGAATCGAAGCCGGCGAGCTCCGTCCGCCTATAGCGGGTGTCTATCCTCTCCAAGAGATTGCTGCGGCGCAGCAGGCGCTCGCCTCTAAGCAACACGTCGGCAAGCTGGTGTTAATCCCCTAAGCGTCCGAGAGTAAGTCAACATCCGTACAGCACTCTAGTAGAAAGCCCGAGCAAACCGGGTGACGACCCGCCGCCTATCAGCGAGTCTGCTCGAGCGTGAGAAGATGGTCGAGGTCAGACTCGTAGGCTCGAGGCCGAGCGGTTGCGAGCAGGGTAAAACTCTCTGCGGTGCAAGGTCCCGGGAGCGTAACGCTACGGGTGCGCCGGAGCGCGTCACCGGACAGAACATCCCGCTCACCACAGGCCCGTATCATAGAAGGATGAACGTCTTTCTAGCGACCATCCTTGTCACGCCCGGAGGCGACCGGTGCTAAAAAACCGCCGCGCCTCCTACGACTACGAACTTATCGACACTTTCGAAGCGGGCATCGCCCTGACCGGTAGCGAGGTCAAGTCGCTCCGCGAGGGCGGCGGCGCCATCACCGACGCCTTCGCCCGCGTCCGTAACGGCGAGGTCTGGCTCGAGGGGCTCCACATCCCGACCTACCAGCAGGCGAGCTACAACAATCACGAACCGCTGCGTAGCCGCAAACTCCTGCTCAAACGCCGCGAGATCGAAGAGCTGCAGAAGGGGATCGAGCGCAAAGGGCTGACCGTCGTCCCGACCCGGCTCTACTTTAAAAACGGTTGGGCCAAGGTCAACATCGCCCTCGCACGCGGTAAGAAAAACTACGACAAGCGCCGTAGCGACGCCGCCAAAGACGCCCAGCGCCAGATTGACCGGGCGCTTAAAGACCGCATGTGATGCGGCTCTCTGGCCGCTGGTGCGGACTCCGGAACACGTTTATCCTGCTCGGGCTGCTCGTCACGCCGTTCGCCGCCGCCCAACAGACGCTGCTCGTCAACGGTCACAGCGTCCCGCTCGACACCCGGCTGATCCCCGGCACTTCGTTTGCGCCCGCCGCAGACTACGCGGCGGCGCTCGGTGCCCGCTACGCCTACAACCGTCGTCTCGGCCTCGCAACCTTTCAGTACGCCGGTCGTTTCGCGACGCTAAACGTCTACGACAATCCGCAGGACGCCTACACCACCGGGAACGCCCTGCGCGTCGACGGTACGCTCCAGGACAGTGTCGGGGGTGTGCTGCAAGACGGCCTGCCCTACATTCCGGTCAAGTCGCTCGCGACGGCGTTCGGCGGTTCGGTCGACTATCTGAGCGGGCGCAACACCGTCGCGGTCGTCTTTCCGCGAGCAACCCTGACCTCGCTAGAACGCCCGACCGACAACGACGGTTACGAGCGCATCGTGCTGAACTTTAGCGCGCCGGTGTCGCTCGAACAGCGCGACGACCCCGCTGGCGGCACCGTCTACAGCTTCGACCGAGTCCGGGTCGAGCGCGAAGAGTCGTTTAGCGGGCGCTACTTTAGTGCGGCGCGCTTAGACAACCGTACCGGCACAGCGACGTTGTGGCTCGAGCCCCGCCCCGGCAGCCGCACCGAGAGCTTCGCGAGCCAAGACGACGGCTTTCAGTGGATTATCGACATCTTTCCCGGCGTCGCCGAGCTTCCCGCCGAACGCCCCCACATCGTCCTCGACCCCGGCCACGGCGGTACCGACAACGGCTTTATCTTTCCTGGTCGGGGCCGCGAAAGCGACCTTACCCTCACCCTCGCCCGCGACCTCGCTGAGCGCCTCCGCGCCGACGGCTACCGCGTCACCCTCACCCGCGACAGCGACATCGCCCTTCCACTCGCTGCCCGGAGCGACCTCGCTAGCGGCGCTGACCTGTTTCTGTCGCTCCACGGTGCGCCCCTCCCCGCCGGCAGCTTTAACCTCTACTACCTTGGCGACGCCGCCGGACTCGCAAGCCTCGACATGGCCGTCCGCCAAAACGCTGCGAGCGCCGTCCGCACTGCGGCCTCCGTTGAGGGCTCGAGCACCGACACCCTCCGGCGCCGCATCCTGCTCGGCCTCATCCCCGACGTCGGGCGGGGCGAGCTGCTCGCCCGCGACCTAAGCGCCGAACTCGCCCAAGAAGCCAACTACCGCGCCGCCGAACGGAGCGCCGCCCCGCTCTACATCCTCGGCGGCGCCGCCGGACGGGGCCTGCTACTCGAACTAAGCCCCGACAACTTTACGAACCGCGATCTCGCCGAAATCCTCGCCGACGCCTTGGCCCGCATCGTCGACGCCCAACTAGAAACCACCCCCTAACCGATGCGGACACGGCGCTTCGCCCCCCTCCCTAGCCTGATCGGCCTGCTTATCTTTAGTCTCGGCGCCTACAGCGCCCTTCGGGTGCACAACCCCGCACCGACGCCGCCCCGCACCATCACCTTTACCGAAAGTGCCCTCCCCGCGACCAGCCAGCGCGACGTCGCGCTTACCGTCGTAAACGAAGAGGGTCTTCCGAGCAGCTTCTACGTCTCGCTCGACACCCCCGATCCCCTACCGCTACGCCTCGAAGCCGTCCTCGCCGAGTTGCGCCGCCGGATGATCGACGAAAATGTCTGGCCCGAACGCCTTCCGACCCCCACCGTGTTCGTGACCGACCTCGCCGGCGAAGCACCGGTCGCCGTCCTAGACGTCACCCTAACCGACCCGGTCGCCGCGTCGGTCGCCCAAGAGCGCCACATCCTCACCGCGCTCCGCCAGACCCTTCAGCGTAACGGTGTGAGCGACGTCTACATCCTGATTAACGGCGAACCCCGCGACACCTTCCTCGGTCACGTCGCCCTCGACACGAGTCTCGACTAAAAGAGACTTTCGGATTTTGGGAGATGTTCTCGGTGCACTATTTTAGAGTCGATGGTTCGGTAGGGTGCGCCGCGCGCACCGTCAAAAATGGTACAGCAACAAGAATCCGACCAAGACACGTTTTCGCGTCCCCCCCTGTTCTAGCGACGACTTAACGGTTTATTGCGAACGATTCTTAAAGCTTTTTCTCAACAACCTGGAATGAGATAGAATCCGCATCAAACAGTACCGTAACAACCCCGAATGACCACGTTTGGCGGATATTGACGCTCACGCCTTACCCGAAGCGGCGTTTTGCAAGACTTCTCTCTGTAAAAACGACGACGTCGTGACGCGTCCCGACATCTACACGAATAGGTAAGGGCGCAGCCCGAAACAGCTACGCCCTCGCACGTTTCGCGCTAAACCCTTTACGGATACATCCGGGTCAGCATCCGGGGGAAGGGGATGACCTCGCGCAGATGGTCGACCCCGGCGATCCAGGCGAGCGTCCGCTCGAACCCCAGACCGAACCCCGAGTGCGGCACGCTGCCGTACTTGCGCAGGTCGAGGTACCAGGCGAACGCCTCTTCGGGCAGGTTGTGCTCGGCGATCCGCGACCGGAGCAGGTCGTAGTCGTGGATCCGCTGCGACCCGCCGATAAGCTCGCCGTAACCTTCGGGCGCGATCAGATCGTCGCACTTGACCCGCGTCGGGTCGTTGTCGTAGGGCTGCATGTAGAACGCTTTGGTCTGGGTCGGCCACGCCTCGACAAAGACCGGACGGTCGAACGCGTCGCCCAGGATCGTCTCGTGGGGGGCGCCCAAGTCGTCACCCCACGCGAGCACCTCGCCGTGGTCGGCGAGCAGTTTGAGGGCGTCGTCGTAGCGTAGCCTCGGAAAGTCGCCGGTGGCGGTGGGCTCGAGCCGCTTCGTATCCCGCTCCAGGATGTCTAACTCTACCTGCCGCGTCTCTAACGCCCGCCCGACCAGATACGCCACCAGATCCTGCTGCAACGCCATGTTGCCTTCGTGTTCGAGGTAAGCGACCTCCGGTTCGACCATCCAGAACTCGAGCAGGTGCTTACGCGTCTTCGACTTCTCGGCCCGAAAGGTCGGCCCGAAGGTGTAGACCTTGCCGAGCGCCAGCGCGCCCGCCTCGGCGTAGAGCTGACCCGACTGCGACAGATAGGCCGTGTCCTCGCCGAACAGGTCGATCTCGAATAGGTTGGTGGTACCCTCGACCGCCGACGGCGTAAAAAACGGGGTATCGAAACGGACAAAGTCTCGATCTGCGAAAAAGTCGTGTACCGCCCGCACCAGCTCGTCGCGGAGCCGCATCAGCGCCCAGGGCCGCCGGTGCCGCAGATGCAGGTGCCGGTGGTCGAGCAGAAAGTCGACACCGTGCTCTTTCGGGGTGATCGGGTACGCGTCGGCGGGTGCGGCCACGACCTCGACGTCGCTAAGGCCTAGCTCGACCCCGCTCGGCGCCCGTTCGTCGGCGCGCACCTCGCCGCGCACCCGCACACTCGTCTCCTGTGCCAGGTTTCGGGCCCGCCCGAAGACCGCCTCGTCGACCTCGTTTTTGACCAGCACGCCCTGCACAAAGCCGCTACCGTCGCGAAGCTGCAAGAAGGCGATCTTGCCGCTGCTCCGCAAGCCCGTAATCCAACCCTCGACGGTGACGGTCTCGCCGACGTGGTCGGGAAGTTTTGCGATTGAAACCAACATGGCCAAAGTCTAACAAGCGCGCCACACCAGGCCGTCCGGACAGGCGACGAAGCGCGCGTGACGCGGCTGACAGTACCGGGCGATCCCGGTTGATTCGCCGATCGTCCCGAATCATCCGTCGTTGTCGCGAAACAGATGTTCCGAAACAGATCCGCCTGCCTTCCTGTGTCGGCCTGTCGCCTCGTGTCTACAACGTCCGGACTAGGATCTCTGCAACGACAACGCCTGCTCGAGCGCTTCGACCGCGCCGCAGGTGTCGACACTACCGATCGACTCGAAGCGGTCGCGTAGCGCCTCCGAAGCGTTGCCCATCACGAGCGGGTGGCCAACCACCTGGAGCATCGGCAGGTCGCCTTCGCTGTCTCCGACCGCCATCACGTTGGCGACATCGACCTTGACGATTTCGGCGAGCCGCGTGAGCGCGCTCCCCTTCGACACACCTTTCTGGGTCACGCTGATCAGGTGGCTCCCCTGTAGGGCGGGCGACACCGCGTGGCTAATCTGCACCGTGTCTAGCTCGAGCCCTAGCGCCTGGTCGACCTGGTCGGCGTTAAGCACCCACTGTACCCGCACCACCGGTTCGTTTTCGACCACGTCGCTAAGGTCGCGGATGATCGCGCTCATGCCGAGCATCTTGGCGTGCGCTTCGCTCGTCGGGGTCTTGCGCTCGACGAAGATCTCGTTCGGGGTGTAGATTTCGAGCACCAGACCGTAGTCGCGGGCGTGTTCGATCAGGGCGCGGGTGTTGGCCTCTTTAAGGGCGAAGGCCTGCAGGGTTTCGCCGTCGGCGTAGGCGATCTGCGCGCCGCTCTGAAAGATGTGCGGCGTGTGGGGTCCGAGCCGCGTCGCGATCTTTTCGGCGAGCCCGCCGTGCGGCCTACCGGTACAGACCGAGATCTTGACGCCCGCACTCCGCACCTTTTCGGCGGCCTGCCAGACACACTCGGCGACGGTGCCGCTCGCGCCGACGATCGTCCCGTCGAGGTCTAAGACGACGAGCGGGATCATGTGGTCGGCTCCTTGACGGCGAGGTGCAACTCGGCGAGCTGTGGGGGCTCGAGCCCCTTCGGTGCCCCCGTAAGCGGGTCGCCGCCGCGCTGATTCTTCGGAAACGCGATCACGTCGCGGATACTCGGCACCTTCGCGAGCAGCATCACCAGCCGGTCTAGCCCCCAGGCGATCCCGCCGTGCGGCGGCGCTCCGTAGGCGAGCGCGTCTAAAAAGAACCCGAAGCGGCGCTGCGCCTCGTCCTCGCTAAAGCCGAGCGCCCGAAACATCTGCTGCTGCACGCCCAGCCGGTGGATACGGAGCGAGCCGCCGCCGACCTCGCTCCCGTTAAGCACCAGGTCGTACGCGTACGCCCGCACTCCGAGCGGGTCGCTGTCGAGCTTGTCGATATCCTCGTCGAACGGTCTGGTAAACGGGTGGTGCATATAGCTGTAACCCCCCTCGTCGTCGGCTTCTAACAGCGGAAAGTCGACCACCCACGCGAACGCGAGCCGATCGTGGTCGATAAGGTCGAGGTCGCGTCCGAGCTTGAGCCGGACCGCGCCGAGTGCGGTGCAGGCCGGTAGCCAGCGGTCGGCGACGAACAGCAGCGTGTCGCCCGTGTCCGGGGCGAGCGCCGCGAGACCGCGCACCTCGTCGTCGCTTAAAAACTTCGCGATCGGACCGCTAAAGCCGTCACCGTCGCGTTTGACCCAGGCCAGCCCTTTAGCGCCGTACGTCTTCGCGTGCGCTTCGAGCTCGCCGATCACCTTACGGCTCAGACCCTGCGCCTGCGCGGCGGGCACCGGTAGCGCCATCACCACACCGCTCGCGTCTAGCACGCCCTCAAAGCCGCGAAACGCAGTACCTGCGAACGTCGCCGACACGTCCTGGAGCTCGAGCCCGAACCGCAACTCCGGCTTGTCCGACCCGTAGCGCCCGACCGCGTCGTGGTAGCTAAGCCGCGGGAAGGGGAGGGGGAGCTCGAGCCCAGCCGCCTCCTTCACCACATACTGCATCAGCCGCTCGTTAAGCGCCAGAATATCGTCCTGGTCGACGAACGACATCTCGATGTCGAGCTGCGTAAAGTCCGGCTGCCGGTCGGCCCGCAGATCCTCGTCTCTAAAACAGCGCGCGATCTGAAAGTAGCGGTCGACACCCGACATCATCAGCATCTGCTTAAACAGCTGCGGTGACTGCGGCAACGCGTAAAACGCCCCCGCCGGCTGCCGCGCCGGCACCACAAAGTCGCGTGCGCCCTCCGGCGTCGACAGGGTTAGCAGCGGCGTTTCGACCTGGACGAAGCCCTCCCCGTCCAGATAGTCCCAGATCGCTTTGCACACCCGGTGCCGCATCAGCAGCGGCGCCATCGCTTCGGGGCGGCGCAGGTCGAGGTAGCGGTAGCGGAGCCGCAACTCTTCGCTGACCTCGCGGGCGTCGACACTGCCGTCGAGCACGAACGGCGGCGTTTTGGCTTCGGACAGCACGCGCACCGAACGGGCGAGGACCTCGACGTCGCCGGTCGCCATCCGATCGCTCCGCTGTTCGTCGGGGCGGAGTCGCACCGTGCCCTCGACTTCGACCACGAACTCGCTGCGCAGCTGTTCGGCGGTTGCAAATGCGTCGGGCGTTGCCGGATCGATGACGACCTGCACCAGCCCTTCGCGGTCGCGCAGGTCGACAAAGACCAGCCCGCCTAGGTCGCGCCGCCGGTTGACCCAGCCCTGTAAGGTGACGGCTTCGCCGTCGTGCGCCGGTCGCAACGTGCCGCAGTAATGGGTTCGTTTCATAAGCTTCGCCTTTTCGGTGTGTAGGGGTGTAAGAGCGTCGATCTGGTGCCGGTCTGGTGGGTAGGGAAGGGGCTCGAGCCCCCGGTTAGCGACAGCATACTAGACATAACGCCGCAAAAAGGTCATGAGCTCGTCTTCGGGCACCATCGTCTGCTCGCCGCTCGCGAGGTGCTTGAGCTGATAACTCCGCTCTGCACGCTCCTTCTCGCCGCGTAAACCCGCAAAGACCGCGTTGGCCCGGTCGGCGTCTCTAAGCCCCTTGCCCGGATTACGCCGGACGTAGGCGTGTTCTATATGATACGTCTCGCGTAGCTGCAGCGCTTTGGCCGCGACCTCGTCGACCGCCGCCTCGTCCATCGGCACCAGAAACAGCAGCGGACGCGCGATCGCGCCGCTCGCGACGCCGTCTTCGCGCATCGCGTCGAGCACCCGCTCCACCCCGAACGCCCAGCCGATCCCCGGCACCGCCGGACCGCCGAGCTGTTCGACCAGCCCGTCGTAGCGCCCCCCGCCGCAGAGTGCCGACTGCGCCCCGATACTGCCGTGATGCACCTCGAACGCCGTACGCCGGTAGTAGTCGAGCCCGCGCACGATACTCGCGTCGATCTCGAACGGGATCTGCCAGTCGCGCAGGTAGCCCTGTACCGCACCGAAGTGCGCCTTCGCGTTGTCTCCGAGCATGTCGAGCGGACGCTTTAAGCCTTCGAGCAGCGCCTGGTCGTTCGGGTCTTTGCTGTCGAACAGCCGCAGCGGGTTAAGCCGGAGCCGCTCCTGGCTCGTTTCGGAGAGCTGGTCAGCGCGGGGCGCTAACACCTCGCGCAGATACGCGTTGTACGCTTTCCGGTCGTCCGGATCGCCGATCGAGCCGAGCTTGACCACCATCCCGGTTAACCCGCAGCCCTGCAACAGCCGGTACAGCAGCGCGATCGCCTCAGCGTCTACGAGCGGCGTGTCGAGCCCGAAGATCTCGCAGTTAATCTGGTGAAACTGCCGGTAGCGCCCCCGTTGCGGCTTCTCGGCCCGAAACACCGGCCCCCGGCTCCACAGCTTGACCGGCGTCGGGCGCATCTGCATCCCGTGTTCGATAAACGCCCGCACCACCCCCGCCGTAAACTCCGGCCTAAGCGTAAGCGAGCGCTCGCCCTGGTCGCTAAACGTGTACATCTCTTTTTGCACCACCAGATCCGCCGAGTCACCGACCGACCTGGTAAACACCTCGCTGTGCTCGAACACCGGCGTCGACAGTTCGCGCACCCCCGCCCGCGTCAGAACCTCGTTTGCCGTTCTGTAGACGTCGTGCCAACGCGCCTGATCTTCGGGTAGAATGTCGCTCGTTCCTTTGACCGCTTGCAGCTTCATAACTGCCGAGTCTATCACCTCGGTGCGCGTCTGCCCACCACCGGGCGCTGCGTCGCTCGTCGTGTGAGATTTACTCTGGTCGGCTCGAGGTTGTAAACCGATGATGTGCGCCAAGAAATAGAGTTTGTGGGGGGGGGAGGGGCTCGAGCCCCAAAAAAACGCCACCACCCGACCTAGGCGATGACGCTGTTGTTCTTCTACTGACTTGGCTACTCTAAAATGGTGCACGAACCATGCCGCCCCGACATCTCGAAATGTCTTTTAAACGTTAGGTGCGCAATGGCGCACCCTACGGGCGAACTCCGATTTCGTAGGGTGCGCCGTGCGCACCGCCTTTTGGCCCCGCAACCTTCCGTTCGCGCACTGTTTTAGGATGGACGGCTCACTACATTGTCGTTCTACCGAACCGTTTAGCCGAGAATGCCCTACTCCACTACTTTACTTCGACGGTCGCCGTCGCCGACGCGCTCGGGTCGAAGTCGCTCGTCGCCGTCACGGTGTAGCGGCCCGCCGCTTCGGGCGCGACGAAGGTAATCACCGTGCCCTCACCCTCGATAACGCCACCTTGGGGCGTGCTCCAGGTCACGCTGGTGTCGGCTACGCCGTCGATGATGGCGGTAAAGGTTTCGCTCGCGCCGGGCTGCACCGTGACCTCGACCGGGTTGATGCTCACGCTAACGTCGGCGACCGTGATGACCGCCTGCGCGACCTTGCTCGGGTCGAAACTGCTGGTCGCTTCTAGCACGTAGCTACCGACCGCTTCGGGGGCCGTAAAGGTGATGGTCGTGCCGTCCCCTTCGATTGTCCCGCCGCGCGGCGCGTTCCAGGTCACGCTCTTATCGACGGTCCCGCTGACGAGCGCCGTAAACTCCTCGTCGCGGTCGGTAGTCGGCAGAATCACCACGACCGGGCTGATACTCACCCCGACCTCGCCGACCACCACGGTCGCCGTCGCACGCTGCTCCGGAAAGGCGCCGCTCTGTACGCTTAGGGTGTACTCGCCGGGCGTGCCCGGTGCGGTGTAGAGGACCTCGCTACCAGCCCCGCCAACGGCGCCTGCGTCGGCGCTCCACACCACCGAGTTGTTGTCTGTACCCCGCACGTGTACCCGAAACGTCTGTGTCTGACCCTGAGCCAGATACGCCTCGTTCGGGCTTACACCGATTTCGAACCCTTCGGGAAGCGGCCCGCTCGCCGCGGCGAGGGTCGCCTCTGCCGGGTCGGCACCGGTAGTGTCAGCGGCAGTCTGTACGCCCGCATCCTGTACGCGCGCACTGCGGCGCTGCGTCTCTCTCGTTGCGATCAGGTTGAGCGGTAAGCCGTTGCTCCGCACCCCGTTCACGACCACGTAGGCGAACCCGAACGCCGTCTCCGGCGGCAGGTTAAACCGGATCCGTGACGGTGTCCAGTCGGTCGGCGAGATGCGGATGCCGCCCCGACCGTTCACGTCGGCACCGAGAATGACGTAGCTGTCGCGGTTCTGGCCGCTTGCCCCGTCGTTAAAATAACGTCCTTGCAAGACGACCTGGTCGCCGGCCTGACGCGGCGCCGTCACCGAAATAAGGGTCGGTAATACGTTGTTTTCGACCCGGGTCGAGGGTGCGCACGCACCGAGTACGAGCAGTGCCAAACTGCTTAGCAGAGCAAGACGCTTCAACTTAGCCTCCTTCGCGGCACACTGTCCGCGCCTGATAGTCCTGATGATTACGGGTGGTCGTCGCTCGGCTGGGTATGCCACCTAATGCTGTGTAGCCTCTAGTCAAGACGATATAAACCACGGTCTACTAGAGTCAAGTATAGTGGCTCTTATAGGAGGTCTTCGTGCAAGTTTTCATTCTGTCGCTCGTATTTCTCGTGCTCTTAGGTGTGAGCAACTTTCTCGTCAACCGTTTTGTAATGTCGCGTATCCCCAAGCGGTTCGTCCGCTCCAAGCTGGTGATGCGTGTCGCTGCCTACATCTTTGCCTTTATCGGCACGCTGTTCATCATGAACTGGGGTACCGGAATCACCGTGATTCAGACCTCTCAGGGTGTGCGGATTAGCTGGGTGCGCTGGCTCTGGTGGATTTTAAGCGCCATCTTCTTCGGCGTCGCTTCGTTGCTGCTGAGCCGGGCCGATCATATCGCTCAGGAACAGGAAGAGTCGGCGCGTCAGGAGCGTGACGTTCCTAAAGCGTCCTAGACCGACACGGTCGGGCAGCTCGTCAGACAGTAACGGACCCGAAAACTCAACCCGAAGCGTTGACGGTGAATGCTTCGGGTCCGTTCGTGTGGTTTGGCCTGCAGAGTAGGGTCGTGAGACGAATAACTTCGGCAGTTGTGACAGCAGTTGGGGCGACGTCGAAAACGCAGCGTCCGCGGTTCGTCCGACGTTCGCAACGCCTCGCACCCTCACTCGTCGTCGTCGAGCTTTGCCATCGCCTGCCGCACCCCCTCGATATCCATCTTGGCGTAGATGCTCGACGTGTTGATGTCGCTGTGACCTAATACCTGGCTCACCACGTGCAGGTCGCGCGTTTTCCGGTAGAGCCGGGTGCCAGCGGTGTGGCGCAGCGTGTGCGCGCCCCGGTAACGCCCCGACACCCCGACCTCCTTGTAGAGGTTGTCGAGGTGGAGCCGTACGGTGTTGACGTGCATCGCCCGCCCCCGCCGCGCTGCCTTGACGGTTTTGCCGACGTTGACCAGTACGGCGCGCTCGTCCGGGTGGGCGTGATGACGCCGTTCGCCGAGCCAGCGCCGCAGCGCTTGTTCGCTCGCTCGGGTCAGCGGGAGGGTGCGCGAGCGTCCGCCTTTGCCGTTCGCGACAAACAGGGTGTGGTCGCGGAGATCGAGGTGCTCGAGCCCCAACCCCACCACCTCGCTCACCCGTAATCCCTGGTCGCCTAACAACCTTAGCAGCGCCGTCATCCGTAACGACAACGGGTCGTCCCCTTCGCAGTGCTCTAACAGCCGCTGGTAGTCGCCCCACGGCATCGCCGGACGCCGCTCGTGTCGCGGACGCGGGTCGCTCGGCCCCACCACGTCCTGGGCAGGGGAGACTGTGACCGCCCCCGCCCACACCAGCGCCCGGTACAGCGCCCGCACCCCCGCCAGATAGGTCGCCGCACTGCCCGGCGTCAGCGGCTCACCCCGCGAATCGTCGAGATGACCGCCGTCTTGCAGCAGCAGCGCCACGTAACGCTCGACGTCGTCTCGTTCTGCCTTTAACAGCGACACCTCCGGCGAGGTCGCTTCGCTCGGCCAGCAGTAGTGCAGCCAGTCTCGAGCCGCGACCGCGTAGGCGTAGCGCGTATGCTTCGACGTCCGCGAGCGTTTGCGCCCCCGGTAACTCAGGTAGGTGTCGAGCAGATCGAGCAGCGCGTCGTTATCGCCCTCGTGCGCCGCCCGCACCGCTTCGCGTCGCCGCTGGGCCGGGTCGTGCCAGGTCGTCGCTAAACTAAGCTCGTAAGACAAAATCGTGACCCCCTATAAGATTGGTGTTTATTCCAAACACGCCGCAGCATAGCACGCTTTACAAAACGTGACTCCTACAAGCACAAAACTCGCTCGCCTCCATATTATCTGTAGATGATTGATGTTTAGAGTAATAAACAACAATGCTTTATCTTTCGTCGTCAGGACGACCAGTCAAGGCAACCAGGTGCGGACGTGGCCCTGGTGAATCACGTGGGTACGGTCGGGTGTTTCGAAGCGGAGCCCACCGTCGGTTGCGAAGCCTCGGGCGGTGCCTTCGAGGACACCGTGGGGGGTGTCGAGTTCGAGGTGGCGTCCGGCTAAAAAGTCGAACGCGGTCGCGGCGGTCGCGAGGTCGAAGGTTGGGGTGAGAAGGTGCTCGAGCCCCTTCTGCAATCCCTCCAGAATCACCATGTTCACCCCCGCCACATCCCACCCGGCAAGCTTGGTCGCGTGGTCCGGAACATCGTTGTTGACATTGACGCCGACACCGATAAGGAGATGTTCGCGGCGGTAGTCGGCGATGATGCCGCCGAGTTTACGTCCCTGGTAAAACAGGTCGTTCGGCCACTTTATTTTTAGGCTGACGCCGTAGATAACGAAGGTTTCGGCAATCCCTAACGCGAGGGTCGGCATGGTGTCGGAGCGCTGGAGGCTGGGCGGCTGCGGGTCGCGCACCGCGAGGGTCTGGTAGCTACCGCCGCGACTGCTCTGCCAGACGTGACCGCGCCGTCCGTGGCCCTGAGTTTGCACGTCGGCCTGGACGACGAGGCCGTGGACAGGTTCGCCCGCGTCGAGTTTGGCGTGCATGTGTTGCTGGCTCGAGCCGAGTTCGGCGTGACGCTCGATGCGGAGGGGCAGGTCTATTGTCATGCGGGAACGATACCGTCTGGAATATTGTTCGGGACGTCTTCTTGGCGGATGCTAAACAGGCGGCTGATGCCGGCGTCGCTGGTCACGCCCCAGAGCACGTCGGCGACCTCCATCGTGGCTTTTTGGTGGGTGATGAGGACGAACTGGGTGCCTTCTCGGGCGAGCTGCTGCAAAAATCCGCAAAAACGGCGGATGTTGGCCTCGTCGAGTGGCGCGTCGACCTCGTCGAGCACGGCGAGCGGGAGGCCGCCGGTGTCGCCCTGGCGGGTCAGCGCGAAGAGAAACGCGAGGGCACCCATGGTGCGTTCGCCGACCGACAGGAGGCCCAAGGAACGGGTCTGTTTGCCGGGCGGGCGGAGCTCGAGCCCTACCCCATCCGGTCTCCCCTCGTTATACGACAACGCTACGTCGGCGTGCGCGTCGGCCCCGAACAGATGCCGGACGTAGTCGCCAAAGTCGTCGCGCAGACGGACGGCAGCACGTTCGATGCGCTGGGTGACGTCCTGGTCGATGTCGGCGAGAGCGTCGGCGAGTTCGTCGACGGCGGCTTCGGTATCGGCGTGCTGTTCGGCGAGCGTGTCGACCTCGGCCTGTTCGCGCAGCAGGTCGGTCTCGGCGCGGTAGTTGACCGGCCCCAGACGTTCGAGGGCGTCGTCGACGTCTTTAAGGCGGTTTCGCAATGCTGGCAGGGTACCGTCTAGGGGCTCTATACCCTCCGGAAAGCCCTGCAAGGTCTCGGTCGCCGGTTCGAGTGCGGCGTCGCGGCGGGCGAGGTCGATACGGCACTGTTCTAACGCCGCGCCCCGCTCGGCCTGCTGCTGGGCGAGTGTTTCGAGGCGGGCGTCCTGGTCGCGGAGTGTCTGCTGGGTCTGTTTTACGGTCGCTTCGAGCGCGGCGAGGTCGGTCGGGAGGGCGGCGTTGGCGTCGGCGAGAGCTTGTTGGGCGTTCGCTAGCGCGGTGTCGGCGTCGTGGCGCTGTTCGGCGAGGCGTTGCTGTTGCGCTCTGTTTGTGACGAGCCGCTGGCGAGCTTCGTCGTAGCGGGTTTTGGCGTCCTGGTAGCGCTGTTGCTGCTCCTTGTAGACGGCGCGCTGCTGGTCGAGGTCGCGGAGCGCGCTTAGGACGGTGTCGCGTTGGTGGGTGAGGTGCTCGAGCCCCTCCTGTTCCTTCTCTAATCGGACGATAAGACCGTCCTGGTCGGTGTCTGCTGGCGGGTCGGGCGGGATGAGGGCGGCGAGGCGCTGCCGGAGTTGGTCGCGGCGGGTGACGAGGTCTTGCTGGATGGCCCGGGCTGCCGCTCGGGTTTCGCGCTGTGCGGCGAGAGCGGTCTGTAGTTCGTCGACACGTTTCTGCCGAGCAGCGTACTGCTCACGAGCCTGTTGTTGCGCGGCGCGAGCAGCTTCTAAAGCCTCTAAAGCATCACGAGCCGCTTGTTCGGCGACCGCCGCATCGACCTCGGCCTGCTCGGCTTCCTGTTTGAGACCGAACACCCCGACACTTCCCTCGCGCTTCCCGCCACTCATCGCCCCGTACGACTCGACAATCTCCCCTGCTAACGTGACCAGACGCGGACGCTGCCGGTAGTTCCTGGCGAGGTAAACGGCGACATCGTTGTCTTCGACGACAGCGGTTGTGCCGAGCAGGTTATCGGGCACCACGCTATAGCGAGAGTTTATGTCGACCAGGTCGGCGGCGAGCCCGATAACGCCCGTCTCGCTTGCAAAGTCGCGAGCGAGTGAGCTGCGACGTCCGTACAGCAGGTCGAGCGGGAGCAGCGTCACCCACCCACCCCGCTGTTTGACCCAAGCGAGCACGCGTTTGGCAACGTCAGCATCTTCGACCACCACGTGCTCGGCGCGGCGCCCTAACGCACTCGCGACGGCGGTGGTGTAGCGCTCCGGGACGTCGAGAAGGTCGGCGACCGAACCGATAACGCCGTCGATATCGGCGCTCAGCGCGTGACGCGGGCCCTGGGCGTATCCTTGACGGGCGCGGAGGGCAGCGTCGGCACGTTGGGCGCGGCGGCGTTGGGCCTGAGCTTCGGCGTGGGCATCAGCGTGGTGCGCGTGACGGGCTTCGAGTTGTTTTTGAGCAGTGGCGAGCGTTTGTTCGTCTTGAGCGAGAGCGTCTTGAGCAGTGGCGAGCGTGTCGCGAAGCGTGCCGACGTCGACGGTACCGGTGTCCTGTTCGTCGAGCGCCTTGTCGGTATCGGATAGCTGACGTTGAAGCTCGGCCTGCTGGCTCTCGAAACGCGTTTTGGCCTGTTCGTAGGCGTTGAGGCGAGTGCGGACGTCGTGGAGGTCGCGCTCTAAGGCGGTGATACGGTCGCGAGCCTGGTTCATAGCGCCGGCGAGTTGGTCGCGTTCGGTGGTGAGGGTTTGGGCTCGAGCCTCATCTTCCCCACTATCCCCTTCGGGCGGCGTCGGTTCTTCTAAAGCTTCTAGCTCGGCCTGTTCGGCGGCAAGTCGCGTCTGTTCGCCGACCACATACTGATGGTGCTGCTCGGCGCGCTGCTAAGCGCTCGCTCGCGAGTTGGCGGGCGCTCTCTTGCGCCGCTGCTCGCTGACGAGCCTGTTCGAGAGCGTCGCGTTGCTGTTCTAAAGACGCCACGGTCTGCTGGCGCAGTTTCTGTTGCTCGCTAAGCTGCGCTTTGCCCTCGGCGATAGCGTGCTCTAGTCCGACCTGCTCTTTACGAAGCCGAGCGATGTCGGTCGTCAGGTCGTCGACGCGGCGGCGGCTTAGCGTGTAGCGGAGTTGGAGCCGGTCGCGCTCTAGCTCGCGGGCCTGCTTCGCGGCGGCGGCGTCTTTTTGCAGGGTCGCGAGTTGGCGCTGCCGCTCGTCTAACAGCTGCGCGAGCTGGTCAAGGTGCTGGCGGGTCTCCCCTAGTCGCGACAGCGTCTGTTCGCGGCGGTCGCTAAGCGTCGCGACACCCGCCGCGTCGGCGAGGTAGCCCAGCAGGGTGCTCGCGTCGGCCATCAGCACGCTGCTGATTTCGCCCTGCCCGATAAGCGACAGGCCGCCCCGCCCGAGGCCGCTACCGGACAGTTCGGCGTCGACGTCGAGGAGCCGGGCGTTCTGGCCGTTAAGGGTGAGCGAGAGGCTGCCGTCGCGAAACATCTTGCGGACCACGCGGATGGGGCGGGTGTGGTGCTCGAGCCTTACCTCCACCTCCGCGTACCCTAACGCCCGCTGCCCCTTCGCGCCGTGAAAGATGAGGTCGCGCTTGTCGCTCGCCCGGTACGCCTGCGCCCGCCCACCCCCTAAACACCAGCGCAGCGCGTCGATAATGTTGGACTTGCCCGACCCGTTCGGACCGACCACCGCCGTGACGCCGGGGTGAAAGTCGACTTGGGAGGGTTGGGCGAAGCTTTTAAAGCCGCTAAGACGTAGCGAAACAAGACGCACGCTTCTCAGTCTACCGCAGCGGGGCGGGGCTGAGAAGCGTGCGCAGCGTGTTTACCGAGCTAAGCGTTAGGGTTTGACGGCCTGAACCGCGAGCGGGCTGGTAACCACGCGGCGAAAGTAGATGTTGCCGCCGCTGTCGCCGACCGTTTCCCAGCCGAGGCTGTTGACGTAGTCGATGAGGAAGCTGCGGGCGTTGGCCGGGGTGACTTGGTCGCGC
>JAXHMC010000025.1:0-94939 GCA_034521635.1 Trueperaceae bacterium
TCTTCCACGTGTACTTGGTTGCGCAGTTCGCATCTCTGCGCGAACGCCTGCATGTCCGCGCTGCTGTCTACGGTCGTCACGCCGTCGATGGGGTCGAAGCGGACGCGGTGGGTCGGTTTGATGCAGTCGGCGATGGTAGCAGGGTCAGCAAAGGCCGAGCCATCGAACTTGCGAAGCTCGCCTAACGCGTTCACCCCTAAATTGGCGCCGTTGTTATCGACCGCTAAAAAGGTGATGTTGCGCCGGGCGACGTCGTAGGGGGTGCCGTCTGCCGCGCCGTTGCGGACGCGGTAGCTCGCGAAGAGGAAGCGGGTACCGCGGCTGTTGTCGCAGTCGTCGTAGGAGACTCCCGCCGTATCGAAGAAGCCGCTGTTGAGGGGCTCGAGCCCCACCCCCTGCCCCCCATCTACCGGTACAAACGTCGCCCCTCCATCTCCCTGAATCGTCACCTCGACAAGCCCGCGCAACGCTGCCGGTCCGGGCGGCTCTCCCGTCACTATGGTGCTTGCCGTCCCTGTTGCGCCGTCGTCGTCGGTCACGGTTAGTACAACATCAAACGTTTCTGCTTCGTCGCCACTTAGTTTGTATTGATGGGTCACGGTCTCTCCGCTGCCGGTTTCGCCATCGCCAAAATCCCAGTTATAGCCGACGATAGTGCCGTCGGGGTCGCTGCTTGCACGCGCGTCGAACGCGAAAAGAGCGTCGTCCTCGCGGCTCACCTCGATTTGGGCGGTCGGAGCCTCGTTGGTAGGAATAGGCGAACGGTCGCAGGCACTCAGAAGCGTCAGTGACGACAGAATCAGTAGAAAGCTAAAGACGCGAAGCATGACGCCATCATACAGCGTGGTTTGACGGTGTGGTTTAACCGCGTGGTCTAACCGTGTGGTTTAGATGGCCGGTAGAGCATCACGAGATGTTTAGGCGACGCCGACCTTGACGCCCATCTCGGCCAAATAGCGCCGGTACGAAATCGCCATCCGGTCGGACTTGAGGTGCAGTTCGGCCTGCAGGTCTAACGGGAGCGCTTCGGGGCGCTGACTTTCGACGACGGCGCGGTCTTGTTCTAACAGCTTGTTCTGAAAGTCGCGAAAGACCTGGTCGGGGGTGTCGAAATCGTAGTTGCGCGACAGCAGGGCGTAGGCGAGGGTCTGTTGACGGCGCACCGGGGTGGTGAGCATCAGCATCGAAAACACCTCGGCGGTGTCGGGGTCGGTCTTGCGAAAGCGGGCCGCCATCGGGGTCAGCACCTCGTAGACGTAGTTGTTGGTCACCACGCGTCCGCGTCCGTCGGGGTCGGGCTGGTAGATGGGGATGGTGTCGGACACGAGCTGGGCGCCGCGCTGGTGGACGTGATATTCGGCGATTTCGGCGTGGCCGGTGTCGCCTAACAGCCCTTCGTGAACCCACATCAGGTGCGAGACGTCTAAAAAGTTTTCGATGACGCGGGGCGCTTCGGCGTTTAGCTCGTAGGGACCGCAGGCGAGGGTGTAGAAGTCGGGGTCGTCGCCTTCGGTAAAGGTGGGGACGTCGGTCTGGGGGGTGCCGAGCGAGACCCAGACCAGACCGTAACGTTCGCGGCAGGCGTAGGCGTCGGTTTTAGCTTTGGTGGGGATGCCCATGTCGGGGGGTTGGGCGGGGATGGCGACGCAGTGGCCGGTGCTGTCGTAGCGCCAACCGTGGTAGGGGCAGACGATACAGCCGTCCTGGACGGTGCCGAGCGAGAGGGCGGCGCCCCGGTGGATGCAGAGGTCGCGAAACGCGTGCAGGTCGTCGCCGCTCCGCCACAGCACGACGTCTTCGCCTAGCACGGTCACTTGGCGCGGTGTGTCGGTGATATCGGTGCTCTGGGCGACGGCGAACCACTGGTGCTCGAGCACCTCGTCTCGAATCCGCTGCCGCAGATAGGGCGAGTCCGCCACGGCTAACATCCTCCTTTATAGACAAGCGGGTAAACAGCGTTTGACATACGTTTCAGCATAGCAAAGCCGGGAAAGTTTCCAATGTTGTGCAACTATATCCCGAACACGGTTGCGCCGCCTCCGTTCGCTTGGCTATAGTCGTAAGGGTGACTGAGGCATCTGCAACACCCGCCCGTTCCGACGCGACCCCGCTGCTCGACATGCACGGCATCACCAAACGCTTTCCCGGCGTTATCGCCAACGACCGGGTCAGTTTGTCGGTCTATCCGGGCGAGGTGCACGCGCTGCTCGGCGAGAACGGGGCGGGCAAAACCACGCTGATTAGTATCTTGTACGGGCTCTACCAACCCGACGACGGGACGATGGCGATTCGCGGCGAGCCGGTGCGGTTTTATTCGCCTAAAGACGCGATGCG
Organism: Trueperaceae bacterium; assembly: GCA_034521635.1. Lineage (GTDB taxonomy): Bacteria > Deinococcota > Deinococci > Deinococcales > Trueperaceae > JAXHMC01. Next base: position 2,335 of record JAXHMC010000025.1, read on the forward strand.
GGCCGGGGTGGGCTTGGTCGCGCAGCACTTTATGTTGGCGCGGCGCCACACCGTTGCGGAGAATATTGCGTTGGGGCTCGAGCCCACCCCCTGGTGGCGTCCGACCCGCCGTTTGCGCCACGACATCCGCGACCTCGGCGAGCGTTACGGTCTAAGCGTCGACCCGGACGCGACCGTCGCTCAGCTGTCGGCGGGCGAACAGCAGCGGGTCGAAATCCTCAAGGCGCTCGTGCGCGGTGCCGACCTGCTCATCCTCGACGAACCGACCAGCGTGCTGACCCCGCAAGAGGCCGAACGGCTGTTCGACGTCGTAGCCCGGATGCGCCGCGAGGGCAAGGCGGTCATCTTTATCACCCACAAACTCGGCGAGGTGATGGCCGTCGCCGACCATATCACGGTGCTGCGGCGCGGCGCCGTCGTCGGTAGCGTCTCGAAACACGAAGCGAGCCCGGCCCAGCTCGCGCAGCTTATGGTCGGGCGGGCGGTCGAGGCAGCGAGGGTCACGCCGAGGCACGACGAGCGCGAGGTTATTTTAGAGGTGCGCGAGGTGCGGGCGACCAACCGGCGCGGTAACGAGGCGCTTAAAGGGACGACGCTCCAACTCCGGCAGGGCGAGATTTTAGGCGTGGCGGGCGTCGCTGGAAACGGCCAGAGCGAACTTATCGAGGTGCTGACCGGGATGCGTCAGCCGACGTCGGGTAGTATCTCGCTCGACGGGCGAGACGTAACGGCGTACAACGCTCGCCAACTGTTCGAGGCGGGCGTCGCGCACATCCCCGAAGACCGTAACCACACCGGCGTTGTACCGAGTCTATCGGTCGAGGAGAACCTGGTGTTGCGGCAGTACCGCTACGCGCCCTACACCCGTAACGGGCTGTTGGACGCTCGGGCGGTCGCGGCGTTTGCGAAGGTGTCGATAGAGGCGTACGACATCGCGACGCCGTCGCCGCAGACGACCACGAGCCTGCTGTCGGGCGGTAACGTGCAGAAGCTGATTCTGGCGAGAGAACTGTCTGGCGAACCGCAGCTTATCGTCGCGGCGCACCCCACCTACGGCCTAGACGTAAGCGCGACCGAACTGACCCACCGGGCGCTTATCGCGCAGCGCGACCGGGGTGCAGGGGTGCTTTTGGTGTCGGAGGATTTAGACGAACTGTTGCAGCTCTGCGACCGGATTGCGGTTATCTTTAACGGCCACATTATGGCGACGCTGCCCGCCGACGAGGCGACGCACGAACGGCTCGGTATGCTGATGGCGGGGATGACGGACGAGCGTACCGAAACAGCAGAAACCGAAGAAGGGGTGGTGGCGTGAACCAGGCGAATCAGACGGGGCAGACGAAGGGAAGGTGGCGGCTCGAGCCCCGCCTGACCCCTAACCGCTGGGTGGTCGGCCTCGTCTCGCTCGGTTCGGTGGTCGCCGCGCTGGTCGTGACCGGCGTCATCTTCGCCGCCTACGGCTTTAACCCGCTCCAGGCCTACCGCGACATTCTAGGCGCTATCTTTGCCGACTGGCGCGGCGCCGCCGAAGTGGTGCGCCGCGCGATACCGCTGCTGCTCGCCGGCGTCGGCATTTTGCTCGCGCTCAAGGCCCGCTTCTGGAACATCGGTGCGGAGGGGCAGATTCTGGCCGGGGCGGTCGCGGCGTCGGGGGTCGCGCTGTTCGTGCCGGTGCCCGCCCCGCTCATGATTCCGACGCTGTTTATCGTCGGCTTTTTAGGGGGTGCGCTTTGGAGCTTTGTGCCGGCCATCCTCAAGGTCAAGCTCGGCGTCAACGAAATCATCACCACGCTAATGATGAACTACGTCGCGCTCTACATGGTGCAGTGGCTGATTAACGGGCCCTGGAAGGGGCTGACCACGCGCGGTTTCGCCCGCTCCGACCCGTTTCCGAGCGTCGCCGAACTGCCGACCTGGGGGGCGACGCGGCTGCACTGGCCGACGCTGGTGCTCGGACTGCTGTTCGCGATTGGGGTGGCGTTTCTGCTGTCGCGGACCAAACTCGGCTTCGAGATTCGGATGATGGGGGAGAGCCCCGAAGCGGCGCGCTACGCGGGCGTCGACTTTTTTCGGACCACGCTGCTGCTGATGCTTATCGCGGGCGGCGCAGCGGGCCTGGCGGGGGTCGGCGAGGTGGCGGGCATCCACCACCGGCTGGTCGGCCCCGACGATATCTCGCTCGGTTACGGCTATACGGCGATTATCGTGGCGCTGCTCGCGCGCGGCAGTGCGCTCGCAGCGATTCTGACGGCGCTGTTTCTGGGGCTGGTGTTCGCGAGTGGCGACGTGATGCGGGTGGTGTTGCGGCTACCGGCGCAGATGACCGACGTGATTAGCGGGCTGGTGCTGTTTTTCGTAATCTGTAGCGAGCCGCTGATGCGCTATACGCTACGCTGGGTGCCGAAACAGGAGAGCGGACAGGGAGCGAACGATGGGGTGAATGATAGGGTGGGCTCGAGCCCGCCCCCACCCCCCACCGTGTCCGAACCGGTCTCGGAAGGAGACTAGATGGAACTCGACAGCTGGCTCGTAAGCACCTTCGCCCGGGCGCTCGCCTACAGCACCCCGCTACTGCTCGCCGCCCTCGGCGAAATCTATGCCGAACGGAGCGGCGTCGTCAACTTAGGCGTCGAAGGGATGATGATTCTCGGCGCGATTCTGGGCTTTATCGGCGCCCAGGCGAGCGGCTCGGCCTGGGTCGGTATCCTCTGCGCGCTCGGCGTCGGTTCGCTCGCCGGACTGCTGCACGCCTTTATCTCGGTCACCCTCAAGGCCAATCAGTTCGTGTCCGGTCTCGCGCTAACCATCTTCGGCCTCGGCCTGTCGGGGCTGCTCGGGCGCGGCTGGGAGGGGCGTCCGCTCGCGAGCGCGATGGAGCCGGTCACGGTTCCGCTGCTCGCCGATATACCGTTGCTCGGCCCGGCCCTCTTTACCGGTCAGCACATCCTGACCTACCTGGCGCTCGTTGTCGCCGCCCTGCTGTGGGTAGTTCTGTACCGCACCCGCTTAGGCCTCACACTCCGCTCGGTCGGCGAGTCGCCCGCCGCCGCCGACGCCGCCGGCATCAACGTCACCCTGGTGCGTTACGGCGCGGTCATCTTTGGCGGCGCTATGGCCGGTATCGCCGGAGCCTACCTCTCGATCGCCTACCGCCCCTCCTGGAGCGAAGGGATGACTGCCGGGATGGGCTGGATCGCGCTCGCCATCGCCATCTTCGCCGCCTGGGACCCGTTTCGGGCGATCGGCGCGGCGTTTCTGTTCGGCGCCTTCTTTCACCTGTCGTTTCGGTTGCAGGGGATCTTCTCGCCCGAACTGCTCAAGATGATGCCCTACGTGTTTACCATCCTCGCCCTGACCCTTACCTCGCTTAGCCGATGGGGACGAAAGTTCGGCGCGCCCGAAGCGTTAGGCGTGCCGTACCGACGAGGTCAACGTTAGCGCGTGCCGTGCAGAACCGACCCCACCTCGGGCTTAGCGGAGACGCCGCGTTGTGGGTAGTCAAAGGGTGGTGTTCGGGGCTGCATAAGTCCCGCAAAACATGTCATACTTATACGAAGCGTGTCACGCTGACGGGGCGTGAGGTCGAAGACGGCGTGAGCGACGGTCGTCCCTCCCTGTTCGACCGAACGGTTTTCGCAGACGACACGCAGGGTACGCACACCAACGAAGGAGGACACAGATGAACAGAGTTGTAAACAGAATTGCCGCGTTCGCACTCGTGCTGCTGTTAGGCGCTAGCGTCGCCTGGGCGCAGGAGGACGACACCCTTACCGCGGGCTTTATCTACGTCGGGCCGGTCGGGGACTACGGCTGGACCTACGCCCACGATCTGGGCCGGGCGGCGGCAGAAGAGGCGCTGCCCTGGCTCGAGACGATCATCGTCGAGTCGGTGCCGGAGGCCGACGTCGAGGCGTTTATTGACCAGCTCGTCCGGGAGGGCGCCGAAGTGATCTTTACGACCAGCTTCGGCTACGGTGACGGTACGATCGCGGCTGCCGAGCGCTACCCGGACGTCATCTTCGCGCACGCGACCGGCTTTCAGCGGGCACCTAACGTCGCGACCTACACCGCCGACTTCTATCAGGTCTACTACCTGAACGGCCTGATGGCGGGCGCGCTGACCGAAACCGACGAACTCGGCTATGTCGCCGCCTTTCCGATCCCCGAAGTCAAGCGGCACATCAACGCCTTCCTGCTCGGCGCCCAGGAGGTCAACCCGGACGCGACGGTCGAGGTGCGCTGGATCTTTGACTGGTTCAACCCCGCCGCAGCGACCGAAGCGACCCAGGCGCTGATCTCTGAAGGGGCGGACGTCTACGCCTTTACCGAAGACACCCCGACCGTGATCCAGGTCGCCGCCGAACAGGGCTACCCGAGCTACTCGCACTACGCGTCGATGCTCGAATTTTCGCCGGACACGGTGGTGTCGGGTCAGCTCGTGAACTGGGAAGCGATCTACATCGACTTTCTGACCAAGGTCTACGAGGGTGTCTACACGCCCGAAAACCTCGAAGACGTCGACTACTGGTACCTGCTCGGCGAAGAGGCCGTCGAGGTCGGTGCGGCGCCGGGTATGGTCGTCAACCCGGTCTTCGACGAGGCGCTGCAGAGCTACATGGTCGAAGATCATCCGGAGTTCGGATCGATTTCGGCCTACGACCTGATCTTCGAGCGTTTAGACCAGATGGCACGGCTCGAGCCCTCCTACGACCCCTTTACCGGCCCGATCGTCGACCGCCAGGGCAACCTCGTCTACGAAGCGGGTTACACCCCGACCGTCGACGAACTTAGCACCATGCAGTGGGCCGCCGAAGGCGTGACCGGCCCCTGGCCCGACGAGCCGTAAGCCCCGCACGCCCCCGAGAACTCCTTGCTAAAGACGACAGCCACCGACCCTCGGGCCGGTGGCACTTTTTGTGGGCTGCGGCTTGCCTAGTCGAGCGGCGTCACGACGCCGGTTTCGGTCACCTCGAAGGTGGTCTGGCTGGTGGTGTGCTGCGCGACGTAGCGAAACGTGTCGGTGGTAACGCGGATTTCGCGTACCGCGACGTTGTCACAGTTGGCGATGCTGCCGATCGCGTCGCCCAAGGGCGCGTACCGACTGCTGTCGACACGTCGGACGTACTGTTCGCTGACAATCGCCTGCAGACAGGCTTGGGCGATCGCGTCGACGCGGCTGTCCGAGGCGGCGGCGGCTCCTTCGAGCGGGTAGATCGCGCCGAGCTGGCCGAGGTTAAGCCAAAACGTCTCGCCTGCGTCGCTACGGACTTCGATCCAGGGGGCGTCACGAAGCGACACGACTTCGACCACGGTCGGCGCCGACAGCCCGGACCCGTCGACCCGGTACTGTCCGCCGGTCTCTAGAAAGCTCGGGGTGAGCGGGGCTGGCTGTGCCCCGGCCAGCGACAGGGCGAGTAGTAGCCCGGCAAAGTAGCGCTGCGGTGCGTTCATAGGCCGTAGCCTAGCCTAAAACCTGGAGCGCGGCTAGCGAATGCTTGGCATCGGCAGCCCTGTTTCGGGTACCGCCGACTAGCTCCCCTCGTTCGTGCCGTCATTCGCCCCGTCGTTTGCCCCGTCGCTCGTGTCGCCGTTCGCATCGTCGGTTTCGAGCAGTTCGCGCAGCGTCTGGAGCAGCCGTGCGACGTCGATCGGTTTGGTGAGGTAGGCGTAAGCGCCCTGTGCGGTCAGCCGGTCGATCTGCCGCGGGGTCGCGTCGGCGCTAATGACCACGACCGGGATGTCGGCGGTCGCGTGGTGGGTTCGTAGTTCGCGCAGTACGTCTTCGCCGCTTATGTCGGGTAGGTGCAGGTCGAGCAGTACGACGTCGGGGCGGTGCTGCCGGGCGAGGGTGACGCCGAGCGAGCCCTGCATCGCCGACATCAGTTCGATTTCGGGCCGCTGCGCCAGGATGCGGGTGACGAGTTTGAGGTTCGAGAGGTTGTCTTCGATGTAGAGGACGCGGTGCGTGGTGTCGTCGACCGGCGTGTCTAGGTCGGGCTCGGTTAGCACCTCGTCAGCACGCGGTGTGCCCGCTTCGGAGAGAGGCAGCGTCACCCAGAAGGTGCTCCCCTCGTCGACGACGCTATCGACTGTGACGGTGCCGCCCATCAGCTCGACCAGGTTTTTCGACAGGGCGAGCCCGAGACCCGACCCCTCGATACCGGACTGTTCGACGCCGAGCCGCTCGAACGCCTCGAACAGCTGCGCCTGTTTGTCGGGGCTAATCCCCGGGCCGGTGTCGTGAATGCCGACTCGGGCCGTGCCGCTCGGCGTAGACGCTACCGTAAGGGAGACGGTGCCGCCGTGCCGGTTGTACTTGATGGCGTTAGAGAGCAGGTTGAGGACGACCTGTTTGAGCCGCTGGTGGTCGGCCATCACGTACAGATCGGGCTGCTGATCTAGGGCGATATCGAAACGGATGTCGCGTTCGTCGCCGAGGGGCCGGACGAGTTCGAGCGATTCTTTAAGCACCTCGCGTAGCCGTACCGTTTCGACCGACAGCGACATCCGGCCCGACTCGATCCGGGCGATGTCGAGTACCTCGTTGATGAGCTCGAGCAGGTGCTGACCCGCCTTATAGACGTCGTCGACGTTGTCGGCGTCCTCTTCGCTGAGGTCGCTAAGCTGGAGCAGCTGCGAAAAGCCCAGGATCGCGGTTAGCGGGGTGCGGAGTTCGTGGCTCATCCGCGACAAGAAGTCGCTTTTGGCCTGGTTGGCCCGCTCGGCCTCGTCTTTGGCCCGCTGCAGCGCGTCTAGGGCGGCTTTGCGGTCGGTGACGTCGTTCACCACGTAAGAGCAGCGCGGACGCCCGGTCGGGCCGGGGCCGATATGGTTGACCGTCGCGCTAAGCCAGCGGTGCTCGTTCGGCCAGCGGTGTTCGTACTCGAACCGGATCGGCTGATTGGTCGCGAGGCTCTGGCGGTAGGCCTCGAGCCAAGCCTCGATATGTTCTTCGGGTACGCCGAGTTCACGCGCCGAGCGCCCCTCCATCGTTTCGGCGTCGGTCCTAAAGAAAGCGTGGGTGGCGGCGTTGTCGGTGATGTGGACGATGTCGTCGTCGCTAAGTTCGACCGTGCCCATCATCACGGCGGCGCTGTCGTAGAAGCTGCGCAGCGTGTCGTTACGCTCTTTAAGCTCCCGTTCGTAGCGGCGCCGCTCGGTCACGTCGTCGAAAAAGACCGACAGCCCCTCGTCGGACGGGTAGGCGCTGACCTCGAACCACTTGTCTAGCGGCGGGTAGAACGAGGTAAAGGTGAGGCTGCGGCCTTCGCGGACTGCCTGGCGGTACTTCTCTTCGAACACGCTTCCGACCACGCCGGGAAACGCGTCCCATATCGACGCGCCGAGCAGTTCGCCGCGCGTCCGTCCGAGCACCGTTTCGGCCTCCTGGTTGACGTAGGTAAAGCGCCAGTCATGGTCGAGGGCGAAAAAGGCGTCGGTGATGCTCTCTAAGATGTCGTCGAGCCGTCTGGTGTAGTGCTCGAGCCGTGCCTCGGCCTCTTTGCGTTCGCTGACATCGCGCTGCACCGCGACCCAGTGACCGTGGCCGCCGTCGGCGACCGGGGTAATGCTCATCTCGGTCCAGTAGGCTGTTCCGGTCTTGGTGTACTGGACCAGTTCGGCCTGTACCGACTCGCCCGCGCCGAGCTTCTGGCGCGCCCCCGACAGCACCCGCAGGTCGCTCTGGTCGCCTAGAAACAGTTCGGGGGTCTGGCCGATAGTCTCGGCGGCGCTGTAGCCGGTCTGCGCGCTAAAGGCCGGGTTGACGTAGAGGATGCGCGGCGCGACGCCCTGCTGCGGCTCGGCTTCGGTGACCAGGATCGCGTCTTTGGCGTTGACCACCACCGACTCTAAAAGCTGCAAGCGCACCTCGTTCTGTTTCTGACGGGTGATGTCGCGGGCGATGCCGACCACGCCTCGGGGTGTGTCGGGGCTCGAGCCCTGCGGCACCTTGCTTACCCGAAACGTCTTGTTACGACCCGCTAAAGACAGCGTCACCTCGTAGCTCTTCGCCCTGCCCTGCCTGATGACCTCGTCGTCGTAGTGGTCGCTTAGCGCCGCGACCGCTCTTAGCGGCAGTTCGTCGTTGCGTCTGCCGATCACGTCTTCGCTCACGAGGTCGAAGGTGTCGCAAAACGCTTGGTTGACAAAGGTGTAGCGGCGTTCGTGGTCTTTGGTGTAGACGATCTCGTCGATGTCTGTAGCGACAGCGTGCGGGGTGCGGTCGGCTGGGTCGTTGCCAGCCAGGTCGTTGCCGGCTAGGGCGCTACCGGCCTGACGGCGGGCCGTTACCTCGTGCCGCAGATCGCTCGCGAGCAGACGGAGTTCGAGTTCGTCGACCACGATCGCCGCGAGGTCTTCGAGCGTCGCCCGTTTGTCGTCGCTTATGTCGCTGCGCGGCTCCGTATCGATCACACTAAGCGCCCCGATGACCTGGTTGTCGTGGGTGCGGAGCGGGACGCCGACGTAAAAACGGATATTCAGCGCGCCGGTTACGGCGGGATGGTCGGCAAAGCGTTCGTCTTGCCGGGCGTCGTTGACCACGAACACGTCGTCACAGGACACGACCGTATTACAAAACGACGCTTCGCGCTTACTCTCCCGCGCACCCCAGTTATAGTTCGCCTTAAACCACAACCGCTCGCTATCGACAAAGCTTAGAAACGCCGAGGGCGCGCCGAGTTCGCGGGCGGCGAGCCGCACCACCCGGTCGAACGCCACTTCGGGGGGGGTGTCGAGAATCCTGTAACGGTAGAGCGCGGCGAGCCGTGCCGCTTCGCTACCTGTAGCGTCGTTGCTTGGAAGGGCGGTGGATTTCGGACTCTGTGTCATCGTGTCTGCTTTCGTGTAGGTGTGCTAGTCCGGCGCGCCGATACATACGGCGAACCTTTCGCGTGCTGCCTATTTTGCGTGATTTTAGGGATGGCTAAAAGAGGTGTAACTACAGAAGATAATGATGACGATAGCGGTGATGACAGGGATGATGACGAGAACAATAATGAGGGGCTCGGCTGTAAATCTCCGCTGCCCGTGGGGCACCTTCGGACTTTGCGATGACGGTCCAGACGCGACGAAGCGAACACGGCGGCGCTTGCGTGCTGCAACCACACACTCGGTGCGGGACAGCACGGTGTTACCGAGGACGTGCCGAATCTCAACTTGCAAAATCCTGATCGGCGAGATCTATAAGAGTAGACCTGCCGCCCCCACCTGTCTGATTGTACCTGATACCCCCCTCTGATATCTGTCTAGCCTCTTACAACAATCCTATTATAGACACAAAAAATACTAGTTCTGTGTACAAAACTTAGTACACGAATACCTGACCGGTGCTAAGACCACTCCGGGCTCCGCGAGACGGTCAGCGCTCGTCTGCTGCCAGACCGGTACCAGCCTGATATCGGCCTGATATCGGCCTGACTATTCGGGCAGAGCGGCGAACACCCGGGTGCCGTGGCCGGGGCTCGAGCCAATCTCGAACACGCCGCCGCGTGTCTGCACCCGCTCGCGCATCTGTTTGAGGCCGAGCCCGCCCGCCGTGCTGACCCGATCGCTGACCTGCTCGACATCGAAACCGCGTCCGTCGTCCTCGACGACGATAAAACCGCGCCCGGCCTCGTCTCGCCCGACCCGCACCACGACGTTGCGGGCTGCGGCGTGCTTAGCGACGTTGTTCATCGCCTCCTGAAAGATCCGAAACAGCACCGCCTCGGACTTCATCGACAGCTGCGGCGGCGCGCTAACGTCTAGATCGACGTAGACGTTGTTCTGCTGGTCGTAGTCGTGGGCGTAGCGGCGGATCGTCTCGACAAAACCGTGCCGCTCTAAATCGACCGGGCGAAGCGCGAAGATGCTGCGGCGCACCTCTTTGATGGTTTCGCGGATGGTCTTTTTGGTGAGTTCTAGCTCTCGCTGCGCCATATTGAACTGCGCCATATCGAACTGCGCTGTGTCGGGCTGCGCTGTGTCGGGCTGCGCCATGAGCCGGCTGATCAGGTCGAGTTTTAGGGCGCTTACCGCGAGCGACTGCGCGACCCCGTCGTGAATCTCTCTAGCGATTCGGGCCCGCTCTTCGGCGATGGCGAGCTCTTCGGACTGGAGATAGGCGCGCGCGTTACGAACCGCGAGGCTGACCTGCCCGGCGATCAGGCCTAAAAACGGAAGCTGGCTGTCGTCGAAAAAACGCGGCTGCTCGTGCGCCAACACGATCACGCCGAGCAGCCCCTCGTCGGTGCGTAGCGGCAAGCAGAGCGCGCTCTGGGCCGTGTCGATGATCGGGCCGCGCCGCTGGTCTGGGCCGAGCTGGTCGGCGATACGCGCTTCGCCCTCGGCGACGGTCTGGCCGATAAAGCCCTCGCCGGGCCGCAGTGATGTTTGGAGCGGCGTCGCGCCGAGACCGCGCCAGGCCCGGAGCCGTAACAGGCCGTCTTCGTCGGCGAGGTAGACCCCGCCGAGCCGGGCGTCGGTGCGCGCCATGGTCTGCTGCAGCAGCGTTTCGAGCAGGTGTTCGAGGTTGCCTTCGGCGCGGATACTCCGGTCGACCTCGAACAGGGTGAGCAGGTCGCGGGTGCGGCTCCGGGTCGCTTCGGCAGCCGCCGAAAACTCCGAACAGAGGATCCGAAAGCTCTCGCGCTGTTCGGGTGACGGCAGGGCGCGGTAGTAGGCGTGCAGGCTACCCTCGAAGTGATCAGACCAGGCGAGTGTAAACGACTGCACCCAGAAGGTGCCGAGCGCGGTGTCGGCCACGTCGGCGAGGACGTGGTGGTGGTTGCCGTTGCGGTCGTCTCGGCAGAGTGCCCGGTCGCGGTCTTTGGCGTCGTCGCGGAGGGGGGGCTCGAGCCCGTAGTGGTGCACCATACCCTGGCCCTGCCCCTGCCCGATAATCACCGCGCAGCCCGTCGCCCCGGTCGCCTCGGCGATGCCCTGACTCGCCCGCGACAGCACCGCTTCGAGGTCGGTCGCCGTCGCGAACTGCTCGGTCACCTTCTGGATCGTGCCGAGCAGCGCGTGGCTCGCCTGAAGCTCGTCGTAGAGACGGCGCAGTTCGTCCTGGGCGCGTTCGCGTTCGCGCACCTCGCTCGCGATCCAGTCTAGCGTGATGTAGGTGATGGCCGGGCCGAGCAGGCTGTAGAAAAGGAGCTGCGACCAGAAGCGCCAGATCTCGTTACCGATCGGTACGACCAGAAGCTGGTGGATAAGCACCACCGCGATGATCAGCAGCGGCAACCAGATCCGCGCGAGCTTGATCTGCTGATAGAGGCTGCGCGCGGCGTCCGCCGAACTCTGCTGATAGCGCGCCGCCTCGGTCGTCGCCCGCTGGGGCCGGGAAGAAGCCACGCGCTACTTCTCGTCTACAAAGCGTTTGTCTAAGTAGGTTTTGGGGCGAAATTCGCGCATCAGGTACGGGTAGAACAGCAGGTAGATGGCGAACATAATGCCAAACTGTACCCACCAGCGGTCGGCAAAGGGGAGGCCGTAGGCGCTCGCGAGCGTGACGAGCGTCGCGATGATAATAGCGAGTCCGGCAGACTTACCCATCAGGCGTAAAAACTTGCCGCCGGTAAGCTTGCGGGCCTGCTGCGCGGCGCGGTTGTGGGCTTTTTTGCGGGTGTTACGTTTCGACATACATCTATTGTAGATGTCGCGGCGGGCTCGGAACGTATGTGGCGAGCGGTGGGCGGGGTCGCGACGCCGCGAAGGTGCCGAACAGTGGGGTGGCGCTACGGTTCGTCTGTCGGGGTAGACGTCGTCCCGGAGTCGAGCACGCTCATGTCGGGGACGTCGCTGCCGGGAAACTGCGTTTTGAGCGTCTGCAAAAACACCCGCACCGCCGGCACCTTGAGCACGCTCGGCAGGAGTGCGAGGGCGATGGTGCGGCTGAGCGGTCGGCGTAGCGGTACCTGTTTGACGCCGGCGGGGGCGTCGTCGATGGCGAGGCTAGGGAGGATGCTCGAGCCCAACCCTTCCGAGACCATCCGCACGATGGTCGAGTCTTCCTGGATCCGTTCGTGGGTCGCGACCTGCTCGCCGAGCCGGACGCCGAGCTGCCCGCGCGCCGGCAGGATGGTCGCTTCGGACCAGTCGAGCACGCTTCGCGGGTCGTCGCTCGGTACGAGCCCGACGTACGGGTCGTCGAACAGCGACCAGACAATAAGCCCGCTTAGGTCGCGGTGGTCATCGCTGTCTGCGGGCAGCCGCTCGGTAAAGGCGACGTCGGCGCGGTGTTCGCGGAGCAGGTCGCCCGCAGTGCGGCCCTGGTCGTCGTGGTGGTCGACCTCTAAAAGCCGCACCGTAAGTTCGGGCGCGCGCCGCCGCAGCTGCACCATCAGCCTCGGCAACAGCCGCCCCGCGACGCTCCGAAACGCGATCACCCGGAGCCGCCCCCGAATCACGCCCTGCTGCGCGCCGACCTCTTGGCGCATCGCCGCTTCGAGCTGAAGCATTTCGCGCGCGTAGACCGCGAGCCGCTCGCCGAGCTCGGTCGCACTCGCCCCGAACCGGCCCCGCTCTAAGAGTTTGGCACCCAAATCACGCTCTAGTTCGGCGACGGCGTAGCTAAGCGTCGATTGCGACACACCGAGTTCGAGCGCCGCCTCGGAAAAGCTCGCGTGCTCGAGCACCTCTAAAAACCCCTTTAGCTCCTGCAACCTCACCGCTGTATTGTACAAGATTGTGTACACGTGAACGTAACGGCGGGCCGGTTCGGTCGGTCGTAGACGCTTGTAGACGACCTTATCGGTCACCCTATCAGTCACTTCATCAGTCACTTCATCAGTCACTTTATCGGTCGATGTCTTTAGATGTCGAACGCGCCGCGCCGTTCTACGCTCGCTCTCTTGACGTGCGGCGACGGTATAGACGCGAGGGTGTCGGGGCCGCGCCCCCTGCAACCGATACCGGCGTAAAGCGCCACGGCAGCGGCTCCGAACACGTCTCGGACGGCCTCGGTCTCGTTTTGGAAACGACCGCTATATAGGCGACATAAAGACTATCGAAAATTTCGATAGATAGTCCTGGGGCTATCGAGAAGCGCTTTTGATTAATGTCTGGCGTAGGCCTACGCTATCTATCGGAGGTTAACGATGAAAGCCAATATGAAAATGAATACCCTAAACCGTTCACTCACCCTACCGACCCACAACCCGACCGACCCGCAGCCCCGCCACGTCGTCACGACCCTCGGTGTCGTTGCCGCGATTGCCGCCCTGTTCTGGCTGGTGTCAGTGACGCCGTTCGCGAGCGGGTCGGCCACCACTTCCCCCGCTACGACGACCCCGGTCGCGAGCGTGTCGCTGTCGGGTGCGCTACCGGCCCAGCTGCTCCTTCCGGCTAGCGATGTTGCGGTGGTGCGTAGCGCCGACGGTATCCGCATCGACCTTGCCGACACAGCGGGTGTACGTATCGAGATGGGCTCGAGCCAACCCGGTAGCTACGACCTGCGTGGCGGCACCTACGGCCTAACCCTGACCGACACCGCTTCGGGCAACCGCTACGACGCCTTCGACGGTACGGTCCGTATCGGTGACAGCGAACTCCATATCGCGGCCTGGCTACGCGACGCGAGCGGCCAGCCCCTGTCGCTAAGCGCCCGCATCCCCCTAAGCGCCGTTGCGAACTAAGGGGGGAGACGGCCCACCCCCCACAGCGTTTTCTACGACGTACCCGGCAACATTCTCTACAGAAACATCTTCTACAGCAACATTCTCTACAAACCGGCACAACCGCACCTATTAAGACGCTCTGGTCTACTACGGCCAGCCGCGTCTTTTTTGTCGGATGTTTAGACGTCCGGTACGGAGTCTTGTAGATAGAGTTAGCAGTTCCACGAAACGTTGCTTCACACGAAACGTCACCGTCGAGGCCTGTCAAGTGCGATTGTGGCAGCATCATCTGGAATTGCTAAGTCTTGTAGACACGGTTGCGTACAGAGTCTTGTAGACACGGTCGCGCGGGGATGACTAGAGCCGCTCGAGCAGAGCGATACCGCCGAGCCCGAGCTGCCAGCCGACCACCGCGACCCAGTGCACCGCGACCGGCGCCCACACCGAGCCGGTGCGCCAATAGGCGAGCAGGCAGGCCGCGCCGAGCAGACCCGCGTCGATGAGGAAGATAGGGTCGTAAAACACCGGCCTCGCGGCGGGCGTAATCAGCCACGCGTTGATAACGTGCCAGACAACAAAAATCCCTAGCGCGACCGCGAAAACCACGAGGCGGTGGCGGCGCGAACGGTCTTCGGCGGGGTGCGGAAAGAGCATTACCCGAAACACGGTTTCTTCAAACAGGCTCGGTGTAAACAGCGTCCGCCCTACGACAGCGAGGGCGCCCCACACCGACACGTCCGCGTTGCGGACCGTCAGCAGACCGCCCGAAAGGCCGATGGGGACGGCGAGGGCGGCGAAGACGAGGGTGATAAGCGCGACGTCGCGCCAGCCGCGCCAGCTCGGCCAGGTGGTAAACGCGCGGTGTAGGCGCGAGGGGAGGGGTGACCCCCACACAACACGGCGGCCCCCGGTGCTATCGGTGTTGTCGTTCATGCTGCCAGCCTAGCAGTAGGTACACTCTGATGGTGAGGTTTAGGGAGGGCTCGAGCCCCAACACTATCCCCCCGTAATGCGCCGCGTAATGCCCCCCGTCGTGCCCCGGTCACGAGCAGCTGCGAGGGCGTGTTCACCCCTACACCTGCCGCACAGCTACAACCCCGCCGATAACCTTAGCCGATAACCTTACCGGTGGTGGTCGATACCCTCATACGCGTCGACGAAGGTGCGCACCCGCTCGGCGTCGAACGTGTCGAAGGCGTCGAGGCGCTGCCAGGCTGTAAGTGCGTAGGTCGTGTCGAGACTGTCGCGCGGCACAATCGTGATGCGGCGATACCCGCGCGAGGCGTCTTCGAGTTGCCGAATCCGCAGTTCGTTCTCTTCGGTGCTGCCCGGCTTATACCACAGGACGACGCCCCCGTCCTCCATGTTGTGGACGAGCGCTTCGTCGGCGGGCGCCTCGTCGAAAACACCCCACCCGGCCAGATAAGGGTAGTGCGGCCCCGACGTCGGCGGGTTGGTGTTGTAGTTCGGCGTCGCCGCCCGCTCGCCGATATGCACGTTGCCGAGGCTACGAAACCGCTCGCCCGGTAACTGCGCGTCGCGGTAGAGGTTAAACCCGACAATACCGCCGAGCACTACGACGACACCGACAGTGACGTACCAGGCTGTCCAGTCACGCTTTTTCGGTTGGCGCTTACTGCGATTTTTCTTTCCCATAGACTCTAAATTTAGCAGGAATTGTCGACTCGCGGCGTCAACAGCTTGACCATGGTAGACAAGACCATCTCGCAAAGCCGTTTCGAAAAGCCGTCTCGCCCAACTGTCCTGAAACACCGTCTCGAAAAACTGTCTCGCGAAGGTGATTGCGAAACCGCCGCTTGTGTACCGACGATGCGGTGCGAACACGCTCGTGTAGCGGTTATAGTGTGAAGACATATAGTCGAAGATATACGTGTGACGACACAAATTAGGCGTGACGACACCGCGACTTCGTCGTAGCCGGTGCGGCCCGTACCGCCTCGTGACGAACACACTTCATCCCGACACGTTTCATGTTTTGTTCCGACACCTTTCATCCCGACTCTGCTAGGAGCCCCTATGGACATCAGCCCCGACACTACCTTTACGGCCTACCGCGTCGACCTCACCGACGACGGCGTGACGCGCGGCGTGACCGAGGTCGGCCTCGACGTGTTGCCCGACTACCCCGTCACCGTCGAGGTTCACTACTCGTCACTTAACTACAAAGACGCGCTCTCGGCGAGCGGCAACAAGGGTGTTAGCAAAAACTATCCGCACACGCCCGGTATCGACGCGGCGGGCGTGGTGGTCGACTCTAGCGTGCCGGACGTCGCGGTCGGCACAGAAGTTATCGTCACGTCGTACGATTTGGGGATGAACACCCCCGGCGGGTTCGGGCGGCTTATCCGGGTGCCGAGCGAGTGGGTGGTGCCGAAACCGGACGGGCTTAGCCTCCGCGAAGCGATGATTTTGGGGACGGCGGGCTTTACGGCAGCGATGAGCCTCGACGCGCTGTTCGTGCAGGGCTTGATGCCGAACACCGGCCCGGTGGTCGTGACCGGCGCGAGTGGCGGCGTCGGTAGCTTAGCGGTCGCGATGCTCGCCAAACTCGGCTTCGAGGTGGTCGCGGGCACGGGGAGCCCGTCGGCGAAAACACTGCTGTCGGAGCTCGGGGCGAGCCGTTTCGTCAGCCGCGAAGAGTTAAGCGAAGCGAGCAAGAAGCCGATGCTCAAACCGGAGTGGGCGGGCGCGGTTGACACGGTCGGCGGCGCGACGCTCGAGCACCTTATCAAGACGGTGCAGCCGCGCGGCTCGGTCGCGGCGTGCGGGCTTGTGGGCGGTACCGACCTGTCGCTGACGGTGTTTCCGTTTATTTTGCGCGGCGTTAACCTGCTCGGCATCGACTCGGCGACCTGTCCGCTAGAGAAGCGGCAGACGCTCTGGAAGCAGCTCGCCGGGCCGTGGAAGCCAGACGGGCTCGACAAGCTCGCCACCGACATCGGTTTAGACGAGCTAGACGACGCGGTCGAGAAGATTTTGGCGGGGGAGACGACCGGGCGGGTTGTGGTTAGCCTGCGAGATTAGAGGGGGAGGGCTCGAGCCCCACCTCATCCCCCACCCGAATCTCGCCCCCCTCGATAATCCGCGCCGTAATCCCGCCGTGGCCGCGCATCGCGTTGTAGCCGCCCGGCCCGAGGTTCTCCTCCATCCGCGAACAGGGGTGACAGAGGCCGGTCCCTTCAAGCAGCACCGCCCCGACATAAAACCGCTGGTCTTTTAGCGCCAACAGGTTGATGCCCGACACCACGATGTTGCGCCGGAGCAGTGCCGGGTCGACCTCGCCGGCGTAGCAGAGCGCCTCGATGGTGCGCAGGTGTTCGGCCTGAATCAGCGTGACCTCGCGCTTGCTGCTCTTGCTCGGCTGGTCGCGCTTGGCCTTGTGGTCGCCGAGCAGGCCGTAGCCCGGTTTCGCCGTGACCGCTTCGACGGTTTCGACCTCGCCGCGTCGTTCGGGGCGGACGCCGATCCAGGTCACGCGACCGACTTGGGGGAGAGTACGCAGAAGAGTTTTGACGCTCATAGCGCTATTGTACGAGTGTAAGAGATCGTAATTGTACGGGATCGCACGAGCGCCACCGTCACGCTCGTGCCGAACAGCTAGGACGACAGGGAGTAATAGAGAAGACGAACCTCCCCGCCGTTAGAGACCTGTCGTTAGAGACCCGTCGTTAGAGACCCGTCGTTAGAGAGACCCGAAACGTTTAGGCCGCGTCGTCTAACGTCTCGAGCCGCCGCGCGACCTCCGCGATCCGCGCCCGCTGCCGCTCGACCGTCCGCTCGATACTGCCCGGCAGATCGCCTTCTAACGCCTCGTCGTACGCTTCTAGCGCGACCGTTTCGCCCCGCAGACACTCGGCGATAATGTCCGCGTCACCCTTACCGGTGACCGCGTCGCGGACGTTTAGCCAGGCCCGGTGCAGCGCGCCGCTCGTGCTTCCGCTCGTTTCGGGCGTCCCGCCTAACCCCTTAACCTCGCCCTGCAACTCGCTCGCGAACCGCGCCCGCTCTTTGGCGTACTGCTCGAACAGCGCTCGGTAGCTGTCGTGGTCGGCCTCTTCCGCCGCCTCCTGGTAACCGATTTCGCCGTCGATACAGGTTCGTATGAGCGTGTTAAGCGCCTCGATAAGATCCCGATTATCCTCGGCGGTCGCGGGCTCTCCCCCGGTCTCTTCGGTCTGCTCGGTTTTTGTGGTGTCGGCCTGTTGGGTGTCGGTCTGTTGGGTGTCGGCCTGCTCGGCCTCGGTCTTTTGAGCCTGCTCGGTCTCTGTGGTGTCGGTTTGTCCGGTCTGGTCACTCATCGAAACTCCTTTCGCGAAACGACGTTAAAAAAAGCCTCCGCAACCTAACAATAGGCGGCGGAGGTCGGTGAGTCTTTAGTCTAGGTCGAGTTGCGCGGTCGGCTACACTCGGATCGATTTACCCATCGACCGGAATCGGCGCGACCGGTGCGGCTTTCGGTTCACCCATATCCACACCACTATATCGACATCGCTACAACGACATCGCTACATTGACGTCACCACAAAGGTCTTGACAACAGCAGAAAACAGGTCTGCGCAGGGCTGTCTAACGCCGCACCGCGAACTTTTGGGTCCAGTAGTGCCGATAGGTCGATGAAGCGCTGTTGCCGTACCCCACACCCACATCGCGCATGGTCGCGCTCATAATGTTGCGGCAGTGACCGGCACTCGTAAGCCAGCTCGCGAGCGCGTCGTCGTGATTGTCGTGTCCCGCAGAGATGTTTTCGCTGTAGGCAACCAAGTCATAACCCGCCGCACGTATGCGCTCGCCCGGGCCTTCGCCTTCAGGGCTCCGATGCGAGAAATAGTCGCGCTGCGCCATGTCTTGGCTGTGCTGTTCTGCGGCGGTCGCGAGCTGCTCGTCCCAACGTAGAGGGTGGGTTGCCGGGTAGCGGGTGCTACCACAATCACGTGCTTGGCTGCGCGCCGTGTTGATGGCACGGAGGATGCCGAACGCAGGCTCGGCTAAAAACGTGTGTTCGCGTCGCAGAGTCTCTCCTCGGCTGTCTCGCACTTCTAGGGTGGCGTAGTGAAAGTTTTGGTAGGACGTAAAGCGATGCTCTACGGTTTGCTCACCGCCACACGCCGGAATCTCCTGCACGTAGTCGCTAAAGTCACCAGAATCGACGTCACCAAAAGCGATCCGAAACGTGCACGCGACATCGGCCCCTTCTGCGCCCGTAACACTCCACGTGTAACGAACTGTAAGGCTGCTACCCTCGACGACCTCTGTTTGCGGTGCGGCTTGCAGACCACTAACAGTTGTCACGCCGGACGACGGTAGCGCTATGGTGATGCTAACCTGAGCGGTTTTGGAGGGGTCTTGCACAGAGGCGACCGTCAGGACGGTTTCCCCCGACACTGCGGGGTTGATCGTGCTGGCCGTGCAGTAGTTAGAATCGGGGTTTGCATTGTCCTCATCACTGCATTCGGCGATAGGGTTGCTAAAGCTGAAAGTCACGTCCGAGCTAAAGTTTCCCTCTCCGACGACACGTGGCTGAACACCAAAGTATCCGCTGTCCGAGGTAAGTTCGCACGCTAACGCCCCGAAGTCACAGCTCGCTTCGGTCGGATTATCTAAGCTCTCGATTTCGACGGCGGTGACGCGGTCGGTTGGCTGGTCAGGCAAATTAACGGTGATGCTAACCTGAGCGGTTTTGGAGGGGTCTTGCACAGAAGCGACCGTTAGAACGGTTTCACCCGACACTGCGGGGTTAATCGTGCTGACTGTGCAGTAGTTGGAATCGGGGTTTGCATTGTCTTCAGCACTGCATTCGGCGATGGGGTTGCTAAAGCTAAAGGTTACGTCCGGGTTAAAGCTTCCCTCTCCGACGACACGTGGCTGAACACCAAAGTATCCGCTGTCCGAGGTAAGTTCGCACGCTAACGCCCCGAAGTCACAGCTCGCTTCAGTCGGATTATCTAAGCTCTCGATTTCGACGGCGGTGACGCGGTCGGTTGGCTGGTCGGGCAAATTGACCGTGATGCTAACCTGGGCGGTTTTGGAGGGGTCTTGCACAGAAGCGACCGTCAGGACGGTTTCCCCCGACACTGCGGGGTTGATGGTGCTGACCGTGCAGTAGTTGGAATCGGGGTTTGCATTGTCCTCATCACTGCATTCGGCGATGGGGTTGCTAAAGCTGAAAGTCACGTCCGAGCTAAAGTTTCCCTCTCCGACGACACGTGGCTGAACACCAAAGTATCCGCTGTCCGAGGTAAGTTCGCACGCTAACGCCCCGAAGTCACAGCTCGCTTCGGTCGGATTATCTAAGCTCTCGATTTCGACGGCGGTGACGCGGTCGGTTGGCTGGTCGGGGGATTCGGGGAGTTCGCAGGCGGCAAGGGCGAGGAAGATGATGGAGGAGAAGAAGACGCGCAGGAGGGAATTTAGACAGATCATTTATCCACTTCCTTTTCTTCGAGCTTCGCAACGTTAGCGTGGTGTTTTCGTACTACACCAGTTTAACGGTGCACAGGCCGAGTAAGGATCGCTTCGCTACCTTCGCTAGCGGTCGCGGTCGCTTCGTCACCCGGTGGTGCCGAAGGTGTAGGTATCGAACAACTCTGTAAAGTTGTATAAGTGGCGTAGCTTTCGTTTCAAGACGCGTGCTTCTATGACTTACGTTCCCTCGTTGTTTCGCAGGCGATTTACAGTACTGGCGGGGCCTTAACGTTCACCATAGGTGAAACAGACCACTAGTCAGCCATGAACCGGATCACATAGAGTTAAGACTTATGCACCAAGGTGTTGTTTCGGGTATGCGCGGCTTTACGGTGGTGTGGGCGGGGCAGGTGGTGTCGCTGCTCGGCACCTCTATGACGCAGTTCGCGCTAACGATTTGGGCGTGGCAGGAGACGGGACAGGCGACGGCGCTCGCGCTGGTGGCGTTTTTTTCGTTCGGCCCGGCGGTGCTGTTAAGCCCGCTGGCGGGGGCGCTCGTCGACCGCTGGAACCGCAAACTGGTGATGATGCTCTCCGACCTCGGTGCGGGGGTGGCGACGATCGTGACGCTGGCGCTGCTGGCGAGTGGGCGGCTCGAGCTCTGGCACCTCTTCATATTGGGTGCCTGGACGGGCGCGTTTAACGCGTTTCAGTTTCCGGCTTACTCGGCGGCGATTAGCACCATGCTCCCTAAAACCGAGTACGCCCGAGCGAGCGGGATGCTGTCGCTGGCCGACTCCGCGTCGCGGATCGCCGCGCCGATTTTGGCGGGGGTGCTGCTCGGCTTTAGCGGTATCGTCAGCGTGTTGGTCATCGACGTGGTGACGTTTACGGTGGCGATCGGGGCGCTGCTGCTGGTCAGCATCCCGCAGCCGGAACCGTCACAGGAGGATGAGGGGGGCTCGAGCCTCTTCGCCGCCTCCCTCTACGGGTTTCGCTACATCTGGCGCCGCCCGAGCCTGCTTCGCCTACAGCTGATCTTTACCGGCATCAACTTCTCCGCGACCTTCGGCACCATCATCATCGCCCCGATGATCCTCGCCAAGACCGGCAACAACGAACTGCTCCTGGGCAGCGTCCAGTCCGCGCTCGGCATCGGCGGCGTCGTCGGTGGGGTGCTGCTAAGTGTGTGGGGCGGCCCCACACGGCGCATCCACGGCGTTTTGCTCGGCATGGCGGCGATGAGCCTGTTCGGCAACACCCTGATGGGGCTAAGTCCCGGCTTTGTCGGCTGGCTGGTCGCGGCGTTCTGCCTGTCGTTTTTTATTCCCATCCTCAACGGCTCTAACCAGGCCATCTGGCAGGCCAAGGTGCCGCCCGCGCAGCAGGGACGGGTCTTCGCGACGCGGCGGCTTATCGCCCAAATCACCGCGCCCGTCGCGATGCTCGTTGCGGGGCCGATCGCAGACTTCGTGCTCGAGCCCGCCCTCGCCCCCGGCGGTGCGCTCGCAGGGGTGTTCGGCCCGTTGGTCGGTACCGGTCCAGGGTCGGGGATGGGGTTGATGCTCGTCATCGCCGGGTTAGCAGGCGTCGGTATCGCGCTCGCGGGGTATCTGTCGCCGGTGGTGCGGGAGGTGGAGGTGCGGGTGCCGGATTATGATGCGGCGGTAGAGGAGGCTGCCGAGCCTGTGCCGTCGTCCTAGATAGCAGACCCACCGAAGATATGGACCCGCAGCTCGGCTACAGGAAAACCTCTACACTCGTATCGAAACGTTCCGCTAACTTTTTCGCGAGCGCTTTGCTAACCTCTCGCTCGCCCGAAAGTACTCGGCTTAAGACGCTCTGACTCGCAACACCCTCTGTGTCGAGCTGGTACTGCGTGACGCCCTGCTGCTCCATATAAAACGCAAGCATCTGCCGAGGCTCTACCTGCACGTCCTTAAGGTCGGCGTCGTGCTCGAGCTCGTACTCGTCCATATAGGTTCCGACGAGGTACAAAAGCGACGCTGTAGGTTCCTCGTCGCAGTTGTAGTGGTCGATAAGGCGGTGCATCAACGCTTGCAACTGTTCGTATTCGGTGTCATTTTCGGGGCGCTTGAAGTGAGTGCTGGTTTGAAATTCGCGCCACGCTTCTACTGTCTGGTCGTGGTTCATGTCGGCCTCCCTTGACGATTCCAAAAGTCATATTCTTCGTGGGTGAAAATTTGGCGGATGTAGACGCGCTGAGATTTGTAGCTGATGTAGACAACCAGGCGATACTTGTTACCGCCAACATTGAACACAACCACGGTGCTCCCGTCTTTAGCTTTAGCGAGGTCAGCGTTGGGATAACGCTCCCGAAGGTCGGCAAAGCTTTCGTAACGACTTTTCTGAATGTCACGTAGCCAAGCTTTCAAAGGAACCTCGGCGTGAGGATGATTGTCCCAAAAGGTACGCAGTGTTCGTGGAGCGATGACGTTCGTAACGTTGATACGACTATATGCCAAAGCGGCATACTATGTCAAAACGATATGCAGAGAGATGACAGACAGGACGAAATAACTTTTCGTTTCTTGCCTGCCTTGAGAACCTGTTCTAAAACCTCGATTCGTTTTCTCAGCTTGAAGTTCAGATGATTTTACAAGGGGTTTTATGAAGTGCGCATCTTTGCCACACTAAGGCGTCCACCGCCCAGTACTTCCCAAGGTGTTACCCGCATAGCTGTTGCTAAGCTCTCGACAGGTAGCCCCAGCATGGCTACCAAAACCATATTCTCTGTTTCTCCGCAAAGCATTGCCTGCAATCACAGCGTTAGCTTGTTCTGCACACAAGATGCCATGGCTGCCGTTTTGCTCGCTAATATTGCGGTTAGCATTTCCGCCTGCACGGCCATAATAGGCAATGCCTGCCTGTCCATTATTCTGTAGTGTGTTTCCTTCTAGTGAAGGGGTAGCTTGTGCACCCACATAGATACCGTTGCGAGGGTTATTCCTCATGACGTTATCCTGAGCTGTACCGCTAGCGTCATCTCCATATGCGATGCCTGACGCACCGTTGTCACGCACCTCATTATCTAAAAGCGTCGGTGCTGCTCGTCCTCTAACGGCAATTCCGGTCCACTCGTTGAGGGCTACGTAAGAGTTGCGCACGGTGCCACGGGCTGAGCCATAAAAATGGATGCCCTCTCCGTAAAGGCTGTTTTCGAAATCGCGTCTTGCACCCTGCACTGTAATGTTGTTGATTTCGACACGGCCACTACCTACGCCCAAAACGCTAGAGTACTGTGTTCCGATGTGTGCCACAGTCAAATCGCTTAAAGCAAAAGTTCCTGAGCCCGTAAACTCGATGGCGTTTTCTTCAGCGCTCGACCGGATAATGGTTTGGCCCCGTCCCGCACCGATGATTTCTACATCTTGGCTTAAGGCAAGTGTTCGTGACAGCTGATAGACACCTTCCTCAAGAAAAATTGTTCCACCCTGCTGTGTGTGCATGACAAGTGCCGCACTGTTATCCACAGACCTTACACTATTCCTATAACGGTTGTTAAGCGTCATATTCTCTCGCAGAATGGGAGAAGCCTGAGCACCCACATAAATTCCGTAGTGGGCATTTTCCTCACTGGTGTTCTCGATTAAGGTGCCGCCAGCTTCGCCGGAATAGACAACACCCGATCCCTCATTGTTTCGCAAAGTATTTCCTCGCAGGGTAGGAGTTGCCCGGTCTGTAACGAGAATGCCATGGCTATTATTAGACACGATCGTGTTGTAGTTGGCCGTACCCTGAGCCCTACCTCCGTAGCCGATACCTGACTCTCCATTATTTTCTAGACGACTGTCAAGGATGTTGATGGTAGCCTGATCTTGAACCCAGATACCGTTGTTCTCGTTATCGTGCACGAAAGCATCGCGTACCGTTCCACGCGCCGATCCCCAGAAACGTAGGCCTTCTCCAGGATTCATACCGTGTTGGTTCATCTCTTGGCTAAATACAGCGCCTCTGACAACGATATTTGTTATGTTGACGGTGCCACTTCCGACACTCAGGACGTCCGCAGCTAACGAGCCGGTGTGCTCAAGAGCGAGATCGCTAATGACCAAACTTCCTGGGCCGATAAATTCAATAACACTATCTCGGGCAGAGGATTGAATGATAGTCTGATCTTGTCCCGCGCCTATGATTTCAACGTCGTTTGTCAAGGTTAGCTTCCGTGGCAGGATAAAAGTGCCTGCTGATAAACGAACGGTGCCCCCTGCTTCGGCGTTGCGGATAAACTGTTGCTCTTGCGATGGTTGCCAAACGCTACTGGCTTGTGAAGTTGTTGGAATAGGATTGGCAATGACTGTAGGGAGTTGTGGAGCTACCGGTACAGTTGCAGAAGTAGAGCCTGGGTTTTGGGAGGGTATTATGGCTTGATTAGTACTTTCTGCTTGTATCCAGGATGCTAATGCGTCTCTCCAACCAAGCGCGTTTTGTGCCCATCCCTGCCAGACACCTACGGTTAGAACAATGCCGAGTAGTAGAGCGGGTATGAACTGGTTTTTTACTCGTGACTTTTCCGGTGGTAGGGTGTGCGTCTGGTGGCGGGCTGTTGCCGGGCGATTTGTCGGGGGAGATGACGACACGGCTCGTGTCGAGGAAGCAGGGTGTGCTGGGGAAGAGGACGACACGGGGCGCGTTGGCGGCGCTGCGCGGTGTGTGGATGGTGTGGACTTTGGTGGAAGTTTCGTTAACGGTTCTAACGCTTTTAGCATTGCGGTAGCGCTCTGAAAGCGCTGAGGAGCGCGTAGTTCCATAGCCTGCATGACTGTATCTTGGAGTAAAGTCGGCACCTGTTGGGGGAGCGGGGCCAAGGCTGTTCCCATCAGCCGGTCGGTTGATGGTGGGGGCGGCGCACCAGCAAGCGCGTGGTAGAGTGTCGCCCCTAGCGCGTAAAGATCGGTATACGGCCCGAAACGCGCCTGTGTCGAATACTGTTCGGGCGGTGCGTAACCCGGTGTGACAAGCCGCGTATGTTGCAGCGTTTTGCTCGCGAAGTTGCGCGCCGAGCCGAAGTCAATCATGACTATCTGGTCGTCCGGGGTGACGATAAGATTGTCGGGCTTTAGGTCGCGGTGGAGCAAACGAACACCGTGAACGGTCGATAAACCGGTGAGTACCTGCTGGGCGTAAGGAACGACGTTTTGTGGAGCTATACGTCCTTCTCGTTCGAGGCGGTTTTGCAGAGACTCTCCGCCAAGATACTCCATGACAATGTAGGCGGTGCCGTTTGCTCCAAATAGGTCTAAGACACGCACGATAGCGTTCTGCTTGAACTGCGCGAGAATCTGCCCTTCCTTTAAAAACTTCTTCTTTAGCTCTGTAAAGTTAGGCGCCTGAGGCGCTGTAGGCGGACGCAAGGTGGTTCCGTAGCGGGTTGCACCTGCCGGAGCGAGTTCTTTAATCGCAACATCACGTTCTAACGACTTGTCTTTAGCGAGATAAGTGATGCCAAAGCCGCCCTGACCGAGCACTTTGTCTAACTGATAACGTTCCTTAAGCACCGTCCCTGCGACGAGTGCAAGCGAACCGAATGACATTCCGCACGACACGCAGTGCTGCGCCTGTGGTGCGTTTAGTGTGTTGCAGGTTGGGCAGAGCATTTTTAATCGTCCTTTCGGTGCACAAACCGAGTTGCCAACTATTGTACCAAACTAAGCAGTGCCGAACCCTCTGCTCGAAAAGCTATGGTACCTAAAAACTACTAAACCCTAGCGGCTATCACAAGATTCTTACAGGGGCTCGAGCCCCCCCCTCACGCCCCCGTCCGTCGCCGCAACTCCTCCTCCGTCAACCCCTGCGACAACGCCTCGTCCCCGACGCGCATCGTCTGCGTTTTGGTGCTCATACTAAGCGTTTTGGCGGTGCCGACACTTAACGTCTGGCTGGTTTCGAGTTCGTCTAGGACGCGGCTTAGCGCTTGGGTCATAGCGCTGTTGCCGAGGCGTTGGGTCTGGGCTCGGGCGAGGGCGATGGTTTTGGCGGCGTCGTCGGCCTGGCCGCGCCGCGCGAGCGCGATGCCCTGCTTGACGAGCTGTTCGACGTTGCGCTGCTGGACGTCGCTCATCACCTGCTGGTCGATGCGGGCGGTTGCGGTGTCGTCGTGGGTAAACTCGGCGACGAGGTCGACGGGAGGCAGTTCGCCGCGATGGTTCGCGCCGGGGACGTCGTAGGTAAGGCCGAGCTGGGCGAGGCGGATGCGCGCGGCGGGGCGAGCGGGGAGCGAGAATTCGAGGATGAAGACGCTCTGTTTGGTGGTCGCGATGTTGCCGAGGGTGTAGGGTTGTTGCGTCATGGTGACGTCGGTCAGCACCGGGAAGACGCGGGTGACGCGCTCTAAGCTCACCCCTTTGACGGTGCGGGCGCTAAGCGCGGCGTTGGTGATAACTTCGTGCTGGGCGTGGTTGACGTCGCCGATGATGGCGTTCGGGAGGTCGTGGATGTTGACCGAGCCACTACCGGGTGCGGGAATGTCGGCGACCACGTCGATGAGGCGGCCCTGGGTGGTGTCGGCGAGGTCGTTAAGCAGGTCGGCGTTAAAGTCACCGACGCCGATCGTGGTTACGGGGATGTGCTGGGCGGCGAGTTGCTGGCTTAGGTCGCGGACCCTCGGCTCGTCTTCGGCCTGGCCGTCGCTTAGCAGGATGATCCGTCTGCTCGCGGTTTCGTTCTGTAACAGATGGAGGGCGTGCTCGAGCCCTCGGCCTAGTTGGGTGCCTCCGGCGTAGCGGCTA
This sequence comes from Trueperaceae bacterium, assembly GCA_034521635.1. Classification (GTDB taxonomy): domain Bacteria; phylum Deinococcota; class Deinococci; order Deinococcales; family Trueperaceae; genus JAXHMC01. Next base: position 29,108 of record JAXHMC010000025.1, read on the forward strand.
AGCCGTTCGGACGCGGCGATGAGGCGGGCGCGGCGGGTGTGGGTGGTGAGCGGCGCTAACACCTCGGCGTCGTCGTCGAAACGGATGACGGCGAGGCGGTCGTCGGCTGTCAGCCCCGCTGCGTCGAGCGTCTTTCTAAGGGCACCGATCACGATATCGAGCCGGTTCTGGGCCCGCACGTCCTGTTCGGCGTCGGTGCGCGGCGCGACGACGTCTCGCATCGACCCCGACGTGTCGATCAGAAAGGCGATCGCGAGCGGTGGCCGAGCCTGCCGAGCTTGGGCGTCCGGGCGCAGGGTCAGTCGGGCGAAAAGTTTTTGGCCTGCCTGGTCGGCGCGCAGAAAATCGCGGTGTAGGTCGAGCGAAACGTCGAGCATGACCCTCCTTAGACCGGGTTTAACCCTGTTTTAACCTTGCTTAACCTTGTGGGGACGGGCGGAGGGCGAGGGCGTAGTCGTGGTCGCCTAAACGGATCAGATCGCCCCGTTCGAGTTCTCGCGTTTCGCCTACCGCGACCGGCTGGTCGTTGACGGTGGTCGGAGTCGCCTTGACGACGAGGTGGACGCCCCGAGCACCGAAACGGAGGTGAGCGTGGGTTGTCGCGATGCCGGATCCGGAGAGCCGTACGTCGTTGCCGGCCCCGCTCCCGAGAGACAGGGTCGGTTGGTGGGGGAGCGCGTAATCGTCGGTGTCGCCGCAGAGTTGCCACGGTCGGTCGGCGACGGTATCGCTTTCGCCGCCGCGCACGAAGAAGCGGAAGTCGCTGCTGCCTAGACTGATGATGTCGCTGTGGGTGAGGGGGGCTCGAGCCACCACCCTCCCGTTCACTTTGACCGCGCTGCCCTGTCCGACCGCCTCGAAAAACCACCCCTCCGACTCGCGCACAAACCGCCCGGCGTTAAGCGGCAGGTCTCCTTCGCGGTAGAGGCCGATGTCGTTACCGTCCGAGCGCCCGACCGTGACCGGCGACGACGCTAAAATGTAGCGCTTACCCTCGTAGGCGTTGGTGGTAATCCCCATCAGCCAAGCGTTTTTAGCGAACTCTTGGGCGAGTAAGATCGACATCCCGATCGCGAAGCCGAGCACGCCGAAACTCGTCACCCGCGACACCACGCCCGCCACCGCGCCGCCGTCACCTAATCCGAAGATCGCTTCGAACATCAACCCGCCGACAAAGCCGCCGACTGCGCCGCCGACCGCCCCCCGCAACGCCTTCGGACGCGACCGATCCGCTAAGCCGAGCACCGCCCCGACCGCGCCGCCGAACAGCAGCCAGCCGACCGCCCGCGTCCCCCCGAAAAAGAGGTAGATCCCCTCGGCGAGCGCCCCCCCGGCAAGCCCTAAAAGCGCCGCTCCGAGCGGCACCCACCAGAGGTCACGAAACCAGCGTCCGCGCAAGCTCAAGACGTTTTCGGCGAGCAGCAGCGCCGCCCCGAGCAGCAGCGCGACCAGCGCGATAATCTGCAACCCTTCGGTACGCGACTCGGTACCGACCACCCCCGAATTGATAATCTGTCCGCCCCGGGCGAAGGCCGCACCGAAGTTGCCGAGCTGGGTCGAGATCACAAAGTCTGGGTTTCCGGTCACAACCTCTAACAGCCGCCGGTTGCTGTCTGAAGTCGCGACGGCGACGATCACCGTGCCGTTTTGGCGGATGCTGATCGCGGCGCTTCGGGTCGCAAACTCGCTGTTCGGGACGCCGTCGGTAAAGAGCAGAATCGCTTTGCGCGGCGCACGTGACGTCCGCAACAGGCTTTCGGCACGCTTGAGGCCGTCCGACATGTTGGTTCCGCCGCCAGCAGAGAGCAGATTGATAGAGCGGACAAGGGGTGCTGCCGTTCTGCTCAGCTGACGTCGTGTAGTTGCGGTGTCGTCGAAACTGACCAGCGCGACCTCGCTCTGCGAGTAGTCCTGATCTTCGACAAACTGCCGCGCCGCCTGCTGCACCTCGCGAATTTTTGTGCCCTGCATACTCCCCGACGTGTCGAGCAGCAGCACGATCGCGACGTCTCCCTGCGGCTCGGTGACCGGTTCGGAGGGCGACACGAAAAGCTGCCCGATAAGCGCTCCTGACACGCACGCGAACGCGCCGATCACGCCGAAACGGAGTCCTTTACGCCACGTCTGGCCGTCTGTCATGGCGTTTCCCGTCATAAAGTTTTGTGCCACCAGCCAACCTCCTCCACCATGATAAGCGGATCGACTATCGGTTTGGTAGGGCGTTTCGCGCACCCCGCAACACACCGATGCCGCCATCGACCCAACCGAGTACCGTTTCTCGCCACGAACGCCCTTGCTGCTGCGCCTTCGCGATCCGCCGACCGCCGTAACCGCTTAGCGCGACGAGCAGCCCCCAACCGAGCAGCGAGCCGAGCAGACCGCTGACGAGCAGCACCCCAGGAATCGCAGCGACGAGGCCGATGATAGTCGCCGTCTGCGGGCTCTGGTACGGGGTGTAGCGTTTCGCGTAGCGTCGCCCGACCAGCGCGCTGAGGCCGAGCAGCACGAAGGCGACAATGAAACCGACCGAGCTGGTCATCAGTATAGCGAACAGCAACCCTGCAACTGCGCCGACGAGTGTGCCCCGTCCTGCCGGTGTCGCGGCGGTTCGGCGTAGTGTTTTGATCGGCTGTTCGAGCGCAGGCCGCGCTGACGATAACGGCAACCAGCCCCGGCGCTGTAAGGTGTCGCGGCGCCGCGTTAGCCACACGGCGAGTTTAGAGGTGAGGCCGGATGCGGGCATCCGCGAGAGGTCGTAGCCGAGTCCCGCCCCTAGACCGGTAAAGAGGAGAAAACCGGCGAAACCGTTGCTAAGGCCGAGCAGCAGTGCGCCGCTGACCGCGCTGACCGCGCCGTTTACGAACACGAATTGTTGGAGAGGAGGGCTCGAGCCCCCCCTCCTGCTAAAAAAGACGCTCAGAGCAGCGCCACCCAGAGCCCCCACAATTCCTCCCCACAGCACCGCGCCCCACGCACCGAGCATGGTCTGCAAGACAAACAGGACGATGCCGACCACGGCCCCGACGCCGATGCTGCGCCGCGCCCCTGGTGGCGTGCGGTTGGGTCGGTGTCGGGTGTCGAAGTGGGTTGTTGCCAACGTTCGGGAGAGGTGCGTCGCGGGGCGAGGGAGGGCTGCGAGGCCGTCCCCGGTCTCTGATCGACGCGTAGCGCGAGCGCTGCCTCTAACGCCGCGACGAGTTCGCGCGGTGCGTCTGCCGGAAAGTCGAGAGGTTGTGGTGCGACCATCCGGTCGGTCGCAGACGGCGGTTTGGTGCCGGTCAGTGCGTGGTACAGCGTTGCGCCGAGGCCGTAGAGGTCGGTGTAGGGGCCGAAGCGCCCGGCACTCTGGTACTGTTCGGGGGCGGCGTAGTCGGGGGTGAGCAGCCGGGTTAGTTGGGTGGTTTTGCCGTGCTGAAACTGCCGCGCCGAGCCGAAGTCGATCAGCACGGCCCGTTCCGAACTATCAGGCTGGTCTTGGCTGAGGATGATGTTGTCGGGTTTGATGTCGCGGTGCAGCAACCCCTGGTCGTGAACCCGCTCGAGCGCACCGAGGAGGGCTCTGGCCAACCCCGTCACCCGGTCTGGGTCTAGCTTACCCTCCTGCAAGAGCCGGTTGCCGAGCGTGTCGCCGCGTAAAAACTCCATGACGAAGTAGGCGCTGCCGTTCTCTTCAAACACGTCGTAGACCTTGACGATGCCGGGGTGGTTAAAACGGGCGAGCAGCCGTCCCTCGTCGATAAAGGCGCGTTTGGCGTCGCTAAACCCGTCAGCGTTTAGAGTGTAGGGCGCGTAGACGGTGGTGCCTTGGCGGCTCGAGCCCTCCGGAAACAGCTCCTTGATCGCGACCGGGCGCCGCATCTGCGTGTCCGCCCCGCCGTACGTAATCCCGAAACCGCCACGCCCGAGCACCTTGCCGACACTGTACTTACCGCCGTAGAGCTTCGTCCCGACCGGCAACGTATAGCCGCCCTCGTTGATCGGGCTGCCGCACGACACACACACCGTCGCCGCCCTGTCGTTCTCGCTGCCACACGTCGCACACGTCGTCATCGCGTCATCACGTCCTCACCTCGTCGAGCGCAAAAGGGCTGGGGAAATGAACCTGGGTGTTCCACTTTCCTATTTAAGCACGTTTGACTTGGGAGAAGATGCGAGGTACTTTGTGCAGAGGCCATCTTTTCTGAAACCGTTCTTTTTTGGTTGCGAGCGAATTTCCTGCTTACTTCAACTAATTCAACCAAAGAAGTAAAGGCTTATGCTTCCCATAATTACTTTTCAGACTTATTTTTATTCCAGTACATACCTATGAAGAAGGGGCCTGTATGTATTGCCGGAGTCGGTAGTTCCACTGGTTCTTGAATATACGAAAGGTATATCCATATTTATGTGCTTGTTAGTTTCTGCAAAGTCCAATGTTATACTCATCCGAAGTTTAAGTGGAGGATCTGCGAGATATGAAGCATCAACTTCAGTATAAAACTTGAGCACTCCAGGGCCGAAAATGCTCACTTCGTCGGGCATAATCTCAATATTTTTGGTTGATTCGGAAGAAAACGTAAGGTCTGGTCCCTGCCATGTTACCAGCACTTCATTATTGGACACCAGTAGAACTTTGCAGCGATGAATCGGAAGAGTCAAGATTCCTGACTGCCTTTTAAAAATAAAAAGTTTCAGACTAAAGCGAAGCTTGAGCTCTTTTAGTGTTTGAGGCGTGTAGAGCATAAGATCACTTATGCCACGGTTTATCCAGCCATCGATAACCTCAATCTCGGGCATTTCTGAGGCAGTCAAGAGTAAGCTCTTTAGATGCGATTGTTTAGCAGAAAGAGTTCTGTTTCCTTCGCGCCAGGGAACTTCACGATCAGGTCTAGCACCCTCTTTGGTTGTGACAACAAAAGGCTTTCCCTCTGTTCTAAAAAGCAGGCTGACAAGATTCCCTTTCTCATGGGGAATAACAAAGATGAAGTGGTTCGGGCGGAGACTCCGTCGAATCGCTTTGCGACTTGCGGCCACCAGTTGGATACTTCTTCTCGCTCGGCTCCGACGACGCCTTCATCTTCATCCAGGCCAACAATCCACAAAACGTATTTGCCCATCGAGGCATTGATGAGTCCTGCTATTTGCCTTGCAGCTTTGTGATGGTCAGTTAGCCAAGTCGCTTTGAGTTCGACACGATTATCTTCTACCAACTGATCGTTCTCTACGCCTTTAACCTGCTCAAGTATCCACGCTTCTAATTGATCGTCATCCATCAATCACAACTCCGCTATCAGTTTAAGCCTAGAACTTCCGAAAGGGTGACAACGACGATGAGCACACCGAGCAGAAACAGCCAGACCGCGACGGCCCAGCGGGTCGTCTGCCGAGCCTGGGTCGCTTCTAGCCAGCGCCTCGGACGGACGCCCTGAATCACGAAGGTGACCACCCCCGCGAGATTGACGCAGATGACGTTGGTGACGACGAGCAGCAGCGCGCCGAGGGCGGCGTCGTTGTAGCCCGCTCCAAACAGCAGACCAGAAACCACGAGTGGCGGCATCAGCGCGACCGCGACCATTACGCCGACGAGTGCGACCGACGTGCCGCCGGTAAAGGCGAGCACCCCGGCACTGCCGGACGCGAGTGCGAGCACCATGTCGGGAAAAGCCGACCGCGGTGCGCGACGCGATCGCCTCGATGTTAGGGTCGACGTTTAGCGCGTAGCCGAGCAGCACCGAGGCGCTCAACGCGATGGTGAGGCCTAGCAGGTTAGTGGTTAGCGCGTTGCGCCCGAGTTTGAGGTCGCCGAGCGTCGTGGCGAGAGAGAGGGCGACGTTCGGGCCGAGCAGCGGTGCGATCACCATCGCTCCGATAATGACAGCGACGCTGTCTTGGAGCAGACCGACTGCGGCGACGAGCGCCGAAAGGACGACTGTCGCGACGTAGACCGCGTTAAACTTGGTGCTGTCGACGATGTCGTTGTAGAGCTCTTCGCGGCTGATCCGCAACTTGCTCGTGGCTTGATCTTCGGAGCTGTCTTCGGCGTCTGCGTCTATAGATGCACCACCGTCGTTCTGCTGATCGTCATCCTGTTGACTGTCATCTGGGTCGTCACTGTCGTCACTATCTTCTGGTGGCTCTTCTTCGACACGCGGCAAAGTGGCTTCGACCGAAAGCAGCACCACGCGAAACCCTTCGCTGTCCGCAAAGTGCTGTTCGAGCGTGTCGAGGATCTGCTCGGTCTGTTCGACCGACAGAAGCATTTTGACGTTAAGACCTTCGTCGATAGTCTGTTCTTGCCAGAGTGCGGCGTGCACATCCTCGCCGATAAGTTCTTCAAACGCCTTGCTGGTCGTGTCGGGTAAGAAAGCTTCGAGTAGTCGTAAGGGCATGGGGCGTACTCCTGAGGGTGGTGCTGTCGGGGCTATTGTTCGGGGTGGGTGGGAGGTGGGGCTCGAGCCGCTACCTTACAACAACCCCGCGACTAAAAGCCCCCCGACACCCCCGGAGACCGTGTTTCTATCCCTATCTCTAACCGTGTCCTTCACCGTGCACAGCCCCCAGCGACGCGTCTTAAAGATACCACGACACCGTTATGACTTCGCCCCGCGCGGCGTCCTCGTCCTACGGCTTCACGACCGGACGCGCTAAGCTAAACACCTCGCCGAGCGCCGCGTACTCGTCGCGCCCTAACCGGGCGACGGGGTTGTAGCGTCCGGCGTCGACCAGACCGTCGTCGGCAAACAGGTCGGCGCGGACGTGGACCATCACGACGCGGCCCAGCACCATCGTCGAAGCGCTACCCTCTACGGGGATGATTTGGGTGACCTTACATTCGAGTGCGGCGGGGGCGGCGGCGACGCGAGGTGGCGTGACGACAACGGACGACGCAGCACTCAAACCGGTTTGTGCGAACTCGTCCACCCCGTGTTCCCAGTCACCCGACGAGCTGTTCATCGCGTCGGCTAGGGTGACGTCGGCGATGTTGTAGACGAACTCGCCGGTGTCGCGAGCGTTTTTTAGGCTGTCCTTGTCGTCTTTGTCGCGGTGCGGGCTCGACGAAAACATCACGACGGGCGGTTCGCCCGCGACGAGGTTGGCGAACGAGTAGGGGGCGAGGTTCGGGACGCCGTCCGCCGAGACGGTGCTGACCCAAGCGATAGGACGGGGGATGACGAGGGTGGTCAGCAGTTTGTAGGCGTCGCGGCCCGGCAGGGTGCCCGGGTCGACGCTGCGGACGTCGGGGTTAGCCACCGGCGAGCTCCGTAAGGAGGGTGCGGACGTAGTCGAGTTCGTCGTCGTTGACGCTGTGGCCGAAGTTGGGGTAGATCCGCTTGTCGACGTCGGCGCCCAAGCGGGTGTAGACCTCGGCGGATTCGTGAACCCGTTCTGCGGGGATGTGCGGGTCGATATCGCTACAACCGAACAAGGCGGGCGTACCGGCGAGGTCGCCGTCGTAGTGGCGGGGGGTGCCGTCCGGGCCGATAAGACCGCCGGACAGTGCGACGATGCCGCCGTAGCGTTTCGCGTGTCGGGCGGCGTATTCGCTCGCGAGGCAGGCACCTTGAGAGAAGCCGAGCAGAACGGTTTTTTCGGACGGAACGCCAGCGTCTTTGACCTGTTTAACAACCGCGCCAACCGTCTCTAGCGCGGAGGAGAGCCACGGCTCGTTGTTTTCCATCGGTTGGAGGAACGAGTAGGGGTACCAGGTGTTGCGGGTCGCTTGGGGGGCGACGTAGGCGAGGCTGTCGAGACTCGGAAGGTACTGCGACAACCCTAAAATCCCCCGGCCCGAATCACCCCGTCCGTGAATCATCACCACGGCGACGGTCGCGTCTTGAAGGTCGGCGCCGGTGCTCGCGACGATGTTGGGGCGGTGGAGGTCGGTTGTACTCATTAGGCTAGCTCGCTTTCGGGGAGGGTGACAGGGGGAAGGGTCGCTTCGGGTTCGGCATGGCAGATAGGTCGGGCGTGTATGTCGGACATAGCGGGGCTCCTTTGCTGGTAAATTTATTTTAGTTAAAACAGATCGACCGAGAAAGTCAGCTAGCTTAGCTTCGTGTCGCAGCCAGAGAGACGATGTTTAGGGAAGATGCTTAGAGACGACGCTTACGGTATGCTACACGGTATGAACCGTCGTGACGTCCTCAAAATGCTCGTAGGCGGCGGCTTGAGCCTCGTATTGGGGACTGCCCCGAAAACGGTGAATGCGCAGCAGATTCGCGACCGGGGTGACCTGCGGGTGCTCGTGCTTAGCGATATCAACGGGCCGTACGGGACGGTCGGGTACGGGCGGGGGGTGCGGCAGAGTGTCGGGTACGCGGTAGCGTCTTGGCGACCCGACATCGTGTTGTCGCCCGGAGACCTCGTCGCCGGACAGAACCGCAACTTGCCGGACGAGCGGTTCGCGCAGATGTGGGCGGGGTTCGAGCGGGAGGTGGGCTCGAGCCTTCGCAGCGCCAACATCCCCTTCGCCCCGGCGATGGGCAACCACGACGCGTCGTCGTTAACCGATGCCGACGGTAACTATCTTTTTGCGAGAGAACGTGACGCGGCTCGAGCCTTCTGGAACGATTCGCGCTACACACCCAATCTCTGGTTTGTCGACCGGGACGACTTTCCGTTTCGCTACACCTTCGCGTTCTCAGGGCAATGCGGCGAGGTGTTCGTGCTGGTGTGGGACGCGTCGAGCGCGACCCTGACGCCAGAAACGCTAGCGTGGGCGGAGGCGACGTTATCGAGCGAACGGGCGCGGCAGGCGTCGGTGCGTGTCGTGCTCGGTCATCTGCCGCTGTTCGGGATAGCCGAAGGGCGCAACAACCCCGGCAACGTCATTACCGGCGGCGACGCGGTGCGGCGACGACTCGAAGCTCTAGATGTTCACACCTATATCAGCGGCCACCACCACGCCTACTATCCGGCGCGGCGCGGAAACCTAAACCTGCTGCACGCCGGTGGGGTCGGGCCGAGGCGGCTGTTAGGGAGCAGCCAGCCGGCCCGGACGACGGTCACGGTAATGGATATCTTTTTCTGGCCGACGGTGCGGGTTCGGTATACGACGTTCGAGACGGCGGGGTTTGAGGAGGTGGGGGGCTCGAGCCTTCCCCCCCACCTCGACGGTCTTAACGGTCGCGTCACCCGCCATAACCCGGTGTAGCACGAACAGATTCTGCACCAGACATCCGCCGCTATAGCAGCTTTTACAGCAATCTCTACAACCAATAGGCTCTACAACAGTTGTAGACTTTTGAGGTCGAGTTTGGCGCGGCGCGTGACCTCGCCGAGTAGCTCGAGCGGGTCTTTGTCGATGCCGAGCTTGCGAAACGACAGACAGAACGACTCGGCGTCCTGCTTTAACAGGGTGCGGGCGTGTGGGTTCTCGCGGATATCGACGGTCTGCGGAAAGTCGATAGCGACGACCTTACCCTCGTGCCAGAGCAGGTTGTAGCTCGAAAAGTCGCCGTGGACCCTGCCGAGTCTGAGCATCTCGACCATCAGGGTGACGCCCTGCTTGAAGGCGTCGGCGGCGTCTTCGGGGCTAAGCCGGGTGTCGGCGAGGCGAGGCGCGGCGACCGGAGCGTCGCCGATAAAATCCATCAGCACCACGCGGCCAGCCCGCACGATATCGTCGATGCCTGGCCCAATCGCTGGGCGCGGTACGCTTAGACCGGCCTCAAAAAACTCCCAGAGTTGCCGGTACTCGTGCAAAATCCATAGCGCCTGCTCCGGCTCTAGCCCCGTCTTACTCCCCTGGTTTATAATCTTTTGCAGGTGCTGGTCGTCGACGTAGCGGCCTTCGCGGTAGACCTGATCGTCTTTAAACGACCGCATCGCGACGTCGCTGTAGACCTTCGCGGCGAGGCTACCCTGTGGCCCTTCGGCGAGGTAGACGGTCGCTTCCTTGCCGCTCTTTAGCTCGCCGACGACGTCGGTAATCAGCCCGAGCCCGTAGAGGTACTGCAGACTCGGATCTTCGAAGGTGTCGCGTGTGTCGCTCTCTTTAGCGGCCTTTAGCTCTTTGACCGAGCGCCGCCCTTTAGGCTTACGGCGGTCTTTTTTAGAGAAATGCTCTTCATGTGCTTCGTAATCATCGAATTGACTCAAAAATCCTCCTTGGTAACGAGAACGAAAAACTGCTGCCGCCGACAAAACCGTACGGCATCAACATCGGTGTAACGTCGGTGTGTGCTCGCGGCGTCGGTACGTCGTAGCCGGTACATCACGCAGACACGTGGTGTATGGCAGTATAGCGTGACGAGGTTGAAGCGGCACCTTGTCGGGTGAACCACGCACAGCGCCGGGTCGACCCCGACAGAACGCGGCGACCGGAGGCACACGGCATTGACATTACCTTTAGGGTGGCGCCTCGACCGTAACGTTCGGGCGATAGCGCCGAAGCACGCTCGGCACGATAAGCCGAAGCTAGTACGAAGACCAGAAATGTTAGAGGCGTCGGGGCATCTCGGCATCAGATCGTAGGGTGTCGTGACCGCTTAGAATCACATCAAGTATGCCCGGCGCCGACAGAGGTGTCAAGCGCCGAGGCGTCGTTCGCGAAAGCGTTGTCAAAAGAACTATGACCTAAATGGCGTGAATTTTAAGGTACGATGGTAGCGAGATGGAAGAAAAAGAGCTTAGAGACCTCATCGTTCGGGGAGAGTCTTTAAAAACAGAATTCAAACGAGACGCGGGCGACGACAACGACTTTGTAGAGGCAGCCGTGTGTTTAGCCAATACCGAAGGGGGTTATGTACTGCTTGGTGTGGAAGACGACGGGGAGATTACGGGACTCACGCCAAGACGCCTAGAATTAGGAGAGGACGCGATTACAGCACAAATTTCAAACCGGACTGTCCCTAGCTTACGTACAAAAGTCGTGATTACTGCTCTGGGTGACCATTATGTCGCGGTCATTCATGTCCAGAAGAGCCGTGTTATCATTCAAACGAGCAAAGGTCTGGCCTACCATCGTTTTCTTGTACACAAGAAGAATCCCGAGTGCAAACCGATGCGTCCGCACGATATGGCGTCCCGTCTTGGTCACTTCGGAGATTTCGATTACAGCTCGCAACCCGTATCGCAAGCAACTTGGCAAGATCTGGATCCTCTCGAATTCGTTCGACTCAGAAAAACAATAGATCGAAACCCTACCAGTGACCGAGCACTTTTAGAGCTTGGTAACGAAGACTTGTCGAAAGCTTTAGGGATTACTGTAACGCAAGAGGGAAGACTGGTACCAACCGTGGCAGGCATGCTCTTGGTAGGAGACCAAAACTCTATGCGTCGGTATGTTCCAGGCCATGAGGTTTCTTTTCAGGAATTCGGCCCCAATCTAGAAGCCCGGTTTAACGAGTTTTATAGAGGGCCTCTTATCCGACTATTTCAGCGTTTCGAAGAGCTTTTAGAGGCCCGTAATAACGAGCAGGAGTTTGACTTTGCCATGCAGCGTATTGGCATACCTCGTTACCCGCGCGCTGCATTTCGTGAAGCGTTGGCTAACGCCTTAACACATAGAGATTATACGATTAACAACGCTGTGTACGTGCAACTTGATGCCCGGCAGAAAGGACTAAGCATCACGAGTCCGGGAGGCTTCGTAGAAGGTGTTCACTTAGATAATCTGCTCACCACATCTCCCAAGCCGCGCAATCGCCCTCTCGCTGATGTTTTCAAGCGTCTAGGGCTTGTAGAACGAATGGGAAGAGGTATAGCTCGAATCTTTGCAGAGGTTTTAGGCTACGGACGACCGGCGCCTAGTTATGAAGGAAGCACTCGGGACTCTGTGAAGGTCTTTATCCCTAGTGGCGAAGCAGATATCGCGTTTGTGAGGCTCATCATGGAGACACGAGAGCGTTACCAATACCCCGTAGACTGGCGTCATCTGTTGATCCTAAGACGCGTTGCAGACGAGGGAGAGCTAACGACACGCGAAGCATCCAATCTAATCCAGAATGATGAGGTTGTAACAAGAAGTCTTTTGGAAGCTATGGTGGAACTAGGATTGTTAGAGCCGAGAGGGACAAAACGCAGTCGTGTCTATCATCTAAGTAGCGGTGTTTATCAGAGTTTTGGCAAACCTTCCGCCTATGTGCGACGTAAAGGCTTTAGTGACCTTCAGCGAGAGCAGATGATTGTGAATTATCTTGAAGATTATCAGACAATTAGTCGCGCCGAGGTTGCAAAACTCTGTCAGCTCTCTGATTCACAGGCGGAATACCTACTGCGAAAACTACGGAAGGCTGATAAGATTGAATTGATTGGTAGGGGAAGAGGTGCACACTACCAGCTTAAAGATGAGTAGATTATGGCAACGAGAAACTCTGAATTCAGAGTTTTTAAGAGTTTTTCAGACAGGAATGTCTTGTCTGGTAGAGATGAATGTTGTCGGGTGACTTGGCGGCAGAGCCCTTCCGTGCGCACATACAGCGTCGCTTGCACGTTGTTGTCATAAGTATTGGAAGCGATACAAGGCACTCATCTCTGTCACCTGGGTGAGCGGGTAGGCTAGAACATTATGAAGCGATTGCTGATTCTGTTCGTCATTGTCTCGACCGTTTTTGCGTTCGGCCAGAACGCTGCCCAGACCTACGAGGTGCAGCCGGGCGACACGCTCTACCGCATCGCGACCCGCTTCGGCCTAAGTGTGAGCGAACTGGTCAGCCTTAACAACCTCACCAACCCTGACTACCTCGAAGTGGGGCAGGTGCTGACCATCGCCATCGACCTCGACTGGCCCGACACGCTGCCGAGCCCGCTGTCGGCAGTGTCGCTCTCGCCCGAAAACGGGATTCAGGGCCGCGCTCTGACGCTCAGTGTCGACTTATCCGAAGCGGCGACGTTAGAAGCGACCTTTTTAGGGGATCGTTACCGGTTCGGGACGACTGCGAGCGGCGGGCAGGCGATTTTGGCGGTGCCGGTGCTGCAAAATCCGGGCGTGTTTCCTATCGAGTTGCGGGCGACGCGGGCGGACGGGCGTGTGGCGAGCGTGTCGCTACCGGTGCGGGTGTTTGCGGGCGAGTATCGGCGCGAGCAGATCCAGCTGTCGCCGAGTACAGCGGCGTTGCTCGAGCCCACCGTCGTCGCCAACGAACTCGCGCTTATCGCCGACATCTGCAGCCCGTTCGAACCCGAAAAGCTCTGGCGGGGTGCGTTTAGCTACCCGGTCACCAACCCCGAATTCACCTCGCTGTTCGGCACGCTCCGCTCGTACAACGGCGGTCCCTACCGCAACTTTCACCGCGGCCTAGACCTGCGGGGCAATTCGAGCACGCCGATCTACGCCCCCGCCAACGGCGTCGTCGTCTACGCCGGAGACCTGCAGGTGCGCGGCGGCACCGTCATGCTGCGCCACGGTCTAGGGGTGTGCAGCACCTACAACCACCTCAGCAGTATCAGTGTCGAAGAGGGCCAAACCGTGCCCGCCGGAACGCTGCTCGGCTACGCGGGCGCGACCGGCTTGGTTACCGGGCCGCACCTGCACTGGGAGATCCGGGTGCTTAACGAACCGGTCAACCCCTTGCAGTGGATAGAGCAGCCGGTCGGGGCCGACTAGGCCGAGCCTGGCGAAAAACGCGTGCGGGAGACGATGACGCCCCTCCGCACGCGGATCACAACGCTCTTCGCAGCCAGCTAGGACAGCGACGTCGACAGAAACCGACTCGGCTCGCCCGCACTCGACACGAACAGACGTTCGCGGGCGCGGGTGCAGGCGACGTAGAGCAGGTTCTGTTCCTGTTCGATAAAGGTCTGTTTGGCCGCGTCGTCGGGCTGCTTGTTGTAGACGCTCCGGTACGGCACGGTGTCATCTTCGCAGCCGAGCACCATCACCACCTTGAACTCGAGCCCTTTGGCGCGGTGCATGGTGCCGACCGACAGACAGCCGGGTTGCGCCTCGTCGTCGTCTTTGAGGTCGTGGACGCTAAGGTCGCACTGTTTGGCGACTTTCTTGGCGCGGTCGACCAGCCTGTTGGTGCGGACAAAGATAGCGATATCTTCGGGGCGGTAACCGTTGTCGAGCTGTGTTTTAAGCCAGGTCACAGCGGCGCCCTGTTCGTCGTCGACGCCCTTTTCGAAGGCGAGGGTCGGTTCCGGGCCGGACAGGAGCGACACCGCTGCGCGCGGCTCACCCTTGCCGTCTAGGTCGGCGATAACGCTCGGGAGCAGCTTTTCGGCGTGGCGGCGGATCTGTTCGGTCGTCCGGTAGTTGACGCTTAGGATGTTAGAGCGTCCGCGAATGTCGATGCCCGCGGCGAGAAAGCTGGTTTTGCCCTTGTAGATGCGCTGGCCGAGGTCGCCGGTCAGAAACAGGTCGTTGTCCTGTTCGGGGACGAGTGCGCGTAACAGCCGCAACTCGGCGGGCCCGAAGTCCTGAATCTCGTCGGCGATGACGTGGTCGTAGGGCAGACTGTCGCGCTCGGCGAGGTCTTCGGCGACGTCGTAACAGGCCTGCTGCCAGGTGCGCTCGTGTTTGCGGTCGATGATGTTGTACATCTCCTCGAAGACGTTCCAGGCTTGCTGGCGCTGCCGTGCGCCTACCGGGGTACCGCGTCCGGCTCGAGAGATAGACCTGTAGCGCTCCCAGTCGCGGACGCCTTCGGTGTCGATAATCAGCTCCCACTCGGCGCGTAAAAACTCCGGGCTAAGCTCGGTTTCGCCTACTGTGGTCGCGGCTTCCTTAACCCGCTCGCTCACATCTTTAGAGCTCATCAGCGGTCTAAAGCCGCGTTCCTGTTTTTTCTGCCACAACAGCATCGCGACGCTGTGGAGGTGGTTGACCTCGATCCGTTCGCGTTCGGGGGCGTCGTCGCCGAGCAGAAGGGCGAGGTTGTGTTCTAGGCGCGCCGCTAACGTCTTCGAGAACGTGGTCAGCAAAATCTTCGCGGCGGGGTGCTGTTTGGCGAGCCGCGCCGCCCGGTGCAGCGCCACCACCGTCTTGCCGGTACCCGCACCGCCAGTGATGCGTGCTGGCCCGCTGTAGCTCTTTTCGACCACTTCGCGCTGAGACGGGTGCAAAAACACCACCCACTTGTCCCACGGCGCGTCTAGGGCGCGCTGCATGACGCTGGTGTCTTGGCCGACGACGAGAAAGCGCGACCGGGCGTCGGGGTGGGCGAAGGGGTCGCGGTCTTCGGGGACGACGGGACGGGGGACGGGTTCGCCGGTGGCGAGTCTGCTAAGGCGCTCGCTCGCTTCAGGAGGTAGGCTCTCCATCAGGTGGTTGAGAAAACCGTCCTCGTCCGCGATTTTGACGGCGTCTAGCCACTCGTGCGGGACGCCTAGGGCGAGCAGGTAGTCGTCTTCGTATCTGCCGAACAGGGGCGGCTCTTTCTGCTCTCTAACGACGACTTCTTCGATTCTCTTCTCGGTCTTGATGATTTGGGCGGCGCCCGTTCGGTCGTTGATTTTGAACTGGTGGCGCTCGGCCCAGTCGTAAGCAGGGTTGTGGTGGTCGACGTAGCAGAGCACGGTAAGGTCGTCTTCGCGGTGGATAATGATGCGCACGTCCATGTTGACCGAGACCGACGCGAAGTTTTTGTCACCTTTGAGTTTGTGCAGGCGAAAGCCGGGGTTGCGTGGGTCGGCCTGAAAGTCGAACACGGTTTCTTTGACTGGTCCTTGGTAGCGGCTGCCGAGCTGGGCGAGACTGTCGGTAAAGGTGTCGGCGATGATGAACCTCATTGCGGTCCTTTCTGAGTGGGGGTGAGGCGGGGCTCGAGCCACCCCACCACCCCCGCAAAGTCGTCGTTAGGTACGCGGTAAACCTTCGCGTCGTACTCGGCGTCGGGCGCACCCTCGGCAATAAGCGCGACATTGTGTCCGTTATGCCGCCACACAAAGATGCCGCTGCTCACACCAACCACCTGCCCCTCGGCTGTAAGGTCGTGCAGCACGTCGTTCGGGTCGGGCGCGGGCAGGTCGGCCCGCTCTAGCGCGTCGGCGAGCGTCAACCAGCGCGTTTCGCCGAAGTCTTCGAGCAGCGCTTTAACCTCGCCCCAGCCGTTGTCGGACGGTGTTGGTTCGGATGATGTTGATTCAGATGCTGTCGGTTCGGGAGATGGCGTCGCGTGTCGCTCCGGACGGTCCGCGAGCGTGTCTCGCAACGTGTCTAGTGTGGCGTCCCAATCGTCGTCAGCACGAATAACGAACGGCTCTAAGCCCTTGAAGGCCATCTTCTTACGAATCGTGCGGTCGTGCTCCCGATACGCCTCGTCGTCGTGGTGCGGCCCGTCGATGTAGACGTAGAGGCTCGGCTGATAGCGGTGGTAGACGAAGTCGGGGACGGTGTGCAGTTCGGACGCCACTTCTAGCGGCTGCTGGGCTTCGTCAGGAAGCGGTAGGGCTAGGTCGGCGAGGGCGTAGAGAAAGCGCTTTTCGAGTTCGGAGTCGCACTTCGCGAGCAGAGCGGCGAGGTGTGGGTCGTCGTCTGGCGTCGGTTTGGCGGCGCTGACGCCCGCAGTGTGCAGGGTGCGCAGGGTGTTTAAGACGAGGTGCCGGTCGAGTTTGTGGTGGTCGCGCTGGTTGTCGTAGGAGAGCAGACACGCGTAGCAGGCGCTTTCGCAGCCCTCACGCTGTGGTTTGTGGGGCTGTGGTTTTTCGTGCTGTTCGGGAGCGTGCTCTGTCTCGTGGAGGAGCTCGAGCACCACCCCTATCCAGCGCCGAAACGCGGCTCCGTCGCGCAGACTCGCGAGCGCTCCCAACCCGCCCTCGCTCGTTTCGTGAAGCACGATGCGGTAGGGCGTAGCCGGGTCGCTCTGCTTAAGCAGAAAACAGGCGAGTTCGCTGCTGTCGAGTTCTAGCGCGATGAGCGCGCCGTCGCGTAGCGCCCACTGCAAACTTAGATAGAACGCTTCGGTCTTGGCCTCTGCGAGGTCGGTAGGACGGGGTACGTCGAAGCTGAGCACGTCGCTTTTCTGCTCGACAAAGAGCACAAGGTTGCGCATGATGTCGTTCTTGACAGCGCGCTGCGGACAGTACCCTTTGCCCTCCTGAACGTGGTCTTCGATTTGCCGGTCGTTAAAGAGCCAGCGTTTGCAGCGGTGGCAGAGCGCGAACCCGGTCAGCGTTTCGTCATTCTTGACAGCGCTGTTGTCGGTGCTGCTGTCGGCGGTCGCGCGCGGTCCGGCGTTGCTGGTCAGCACCGTACCGTTGTGTTCGTAACGCATCACAAAATCGGGAAGGCTCGCCTGGTACGGTTCGGGCCGTTTGGGGCGGTAGCTGCTCGTGAGGATAAAGCCGCGCCGCGTCCGCTCTTCGGCGTCGCTCGTGATGCGGGCTTTCGGGTCGGCCTGCATGGTCGGCAGCGCGACGGCGCGTAGTCCGGCAGGAACCGAGGCGAGGTTGTGACCACACGCGGGGCACTCGGCCAGTTCGGCACCGTCTTCGGCGAGGCTAATCTGCTGACACGCGGGGCAGCGTTTGGCGTCGCGAGTTTCGAAGCGGTCGGGGTTGGTGCTCGTACGGGTGACTTCGAAGCGGCGGCCTCGGTAGTAGAGGCTGTTGCCGGGGGCCATCTCGCTAAGCGCGATGCGTGGGGGGCGGGTCATCTCGGTGTAGTCGCCGGTACGAAACTCGACCTTGGTCGCTCGGCGCGGAAAGGCGTAGTTGGGCAAGAAGCCCTGCCCGCCCAAGTAGTGACGGAGCGTCAGGCTACGCGAACCGTCCTGGCGGACGCCCTTGAGGTAGAGGAGGTGGCTATAGGCCTGCTTCTGTTCGTTTTGCAACTCGCGAAAGTCGCTATGGTTCGGCTGGAGGCTGCTAAGGCGCATGTTGAGGTTGCTGTACTCTTCGTGCGCGCTTCTGTACTCGTCGCGCCACGGTGTTAGGGTGCGGTCGAGGTCGTCTAGAAAGCCCTCGACCGTCCGGACGATAAACGCGTCGTCGAGCCAGCCGAAGCTCGTCTGTTCCTGATGAAACGCCTGCTGCACCGCCGCAATCATGGTGCTTCGTTCGCGGCTAAGCGCGTGTTCTAAAGGCTGCCAGAGCAGCTCGCGAAGCGGATAGCCGTTGGCGTGATTGTCGAGGTCGAGAACATCTTCGACGGTGTCGGGGAGGTCGAAGTCGGTGCGCTGCGTCAACACTTCGAGCATCAATGCGTGGATGTGGCTTTCGATAAGCCGCCGGTTGTCGAGTAGGAAGCGGGGGGCGCGTACCTGGCCGCGAATCATCTGGGCGGGGTGGTGGTAGAAGTACTGGTCGTGAGGGCCTCGGGCGCTACCGCCGCCGCAAAAGACCTGAATCAGGCTAGACTGGCCTTTGCGTCCGGCGCGACCCGACCGCTGGGCGTAGTTGGCGGGGTTCGGTGGGACGTTGCGCATAAACACCGCCGAGAGTGCGCCGATGTCGATACCCATCTCCATGGTCGGGGTAGCGACGAGGACGCCGAGCTGGTCGTTCTTGTCGCGAAAACGGTTTTCGATGCGGCGGCGTTCTTCGCCGTCGATCTGGCCGCTGTGAGCTTTGGCATCGGTGAGCTCGAGCCCCCCACCCCCCGTATACTGCCGATAAAAATAGCTGTCGACCGTCCGCTCGGTGAGGCGCTGTGTCGGAAATTCGGGGCTGGACGCCAACACCCGGTTGTGGCTGACCATCCGGCTACGCGGACAGACCCGCACAGTGGTCGTGTCAATCCTAACGATCCAGACCGCTGAAGGATCGATCAGATACCCTACAGCCTTGGTGTAGCGCGGCCCTACCAGCGACAGCTCTTGCAGGATATGTGCCTCGGTAAGACGGTAGACGAGTGTGCGGATAAACGCCTGCCCCACTTCTTTCGGCAGCCCGAAGACGTGCTCGGTCCAGGCTTCGAATTTGGTTGTGCGCGTGCCGACAAACCCCGAGAGCTTGACTGCGTAGGGCGGAGGCTGTTTCGGTTGTAGCGTAAAAAGGGTCGGTTGGGTTGGCTCCCAGAACCGTTCGTTGGGGGCCCGCTCGTCGAGAATGTCGCGGACTTTGTAGGCGTATTCGCTCGGCCTAAAGATGGTGTCGTCATAAACGCCGTCGCGCCGCCGCATCAGGTCGAGAAAGCCGCGCAGATAATCTTCGCGTGCAGCGACCGAGACCTCAGCACCTACGCCGTTCCAGAGGGCATCGTCAGCGGCGAGATCGCTTAGCCCGTCGTAGTCGTAACGGATCACACCGGCCTCTTCGAGGTTGAGGATGTTGGGCTGCTGACTGCGGCTCGCGTCGGCGACGCCAAACCCTTTGAGAAGCTTCTGAAAGGCCTCACCGAGGGCGCGGCTCGCGTTGTAAAGGTCATTGACACTGTTACGGTGGTCGTGCTGACTCCACAGGCCCAGCACCTCGGTACCGACGTTAAAAAGCTCGACACGTCGCTCTGGGCGTTTTGCTAGCACCCTCACCACCGACTGCCGAAAGGTCAGCTTGCGCGACAGGTCGTTAAAGTGAGCGGCCTGAAACTCGGTGTCCTGGCGGTTGTCGGTAAAGGCGATAATTTTGCGCTGCTGGCTCGGAAAGAGGTCGAGGGTGCGGTTAAGCAGCACGTCGGTGGCGGTGCTGCGCCCGACCAGGCCGTAGGCGACGAGCTTGCCGACTTCGCTAGGGCGGCGGTTGTAGTGGGTTTGGCAGGTCGGGCAGAACAGAAAGGGCGCTCTGAGCAGCGCGACGGGCTGGCTGCCGGTGGGCTCGAGCCACCCACTCTCCGGGTTCACCCGCGCGTTTTCCGGCTCGAACGCCTGGTATTTCTTCTGCACCGCGCCTGTTTTCGGCGTCAGCCACTCGTCAGGGAGCGGTTCGTCGTCAGGCAGCCAGGGTGACAAGCGGACGTAGGTGGTCGCCTCGGTCATCTCGTAAAGCTGCTCGCCGGGCAGCAGCAGGTCGCCCTGTCGCCGGGCGATGTAGTAGGCTTCGCCGCAGGCTCGGCAGAACACCAGCGGAAAAGCGGGTGCGAGCGACCCCGCGAGCGGCCCTGCAGAGAGTTTGAGCTGCGCTTCGCCCCGAATCGACAGCGTCGGCGCTTCGCCCGGTGGTGCTTGGTAGAGCGCCCCGCTCACCCCCGAACCCTGCGAGTAGAACAGGTGCAGTTTGAGAACCAGACGGGGCTCGAGCCCCCCCGCGACCGGCACCTTCGCGTGCTGCCC
The DNA here is from genome assembly GCA_034521635.1 of Trueperaceae bacterium. Taxonomy (GTDB): domain Bacteria; phylum Deinococcota; class Deinococci; order Deinococcales; family Trueperaceae; genus JAXHMC01. The sequence goes on from JAXHMC010000025.1 coordinate 49,180, forward strand.
GACCAACAGACACGCCTGCACTTCGGTGTCGGCCTCTTCCTCGCTTAGCTCGGTGCGTAGCTCTTGACGATATGCCTCGACGAGTGCGCCCAATGGTTGTGGCCCGTCCGCTAAAAACGTCTCGACAAAGCGGAGCGGGGTTAGGCCGAGCGTTGCCTGGCCGAGCCCTTCAGGTGAGCGTTCGCCGGGTTGGAGTGGCCGACCGAGCAGCGCTTCGGCGAGGCTGCAAATCGCCTCGTCGCTGCCGTCAAAGTTACGAATCGCCTCCGGGGGTAGCGGCGCCCCGCTCGGCAGGTACCGCGCTTCGGTGCCTTCGGGGTCGATGTGGGTTTCGGTGACGACGTGCGCGACCGGCTGCCCGAAAAGCTCGCCCGCAAAGTTTCTGATCGCCTCGCTGCTATCTCCCTGGACGCTATCTTTTTGAGCGCTACTGTCTGGGGCGCCATCTTCCTGACGCGACTCGACCGTCGCACTCGTACCGATGACCTGCAAACGCTCGAGCGTACCGGTGTGCTGCTTGAGCCGCCGAATCAGACAGGCGACGTCGGCACCCTGCTGACCCGAATAGGTGTGCACCTCGTCGAGGACCAGGTAGCGCAGCACGCCCCGGTGCGCGTCGGGAAAGAGTGTCCGGTCTTCGCCCCGCGTTAGCAACAGCTCGAGCTGTACGTAGTTGGTCATCAAGATGTCGGGCGGGTTGTCGCGAATCTCCTCGCGGCTAAACAGTTCGGCGTCGCTAATGAGTCCGTCCGGTCGGTAGGGACGAAGCTGCTCTTTGGCGATCTCGCCGTCTTCTTTGCGGGTCTTGGTGTCGCCGTTGTAGAGCGCGATGGTCAGGCCGGTGCCGTGCAGCCGCAGCGCGAAGTCGCGGTACTGGCTGTTGGCGAGCGCGTTCATCGGGTAGACGATCACCGCTTTAATCCCCCGGATACCTTGGGCGCGGCGGCGCAGCGCATCGGCGATAATCGGCATCCCAAACGCGAAGCTTTTACCCGACCCGGTACCGGTCGCGACGACAAAGCTCTCCTCGTTGTGGGCGAGCCGCAGCGCCTCGGCCTGGTGCTGGTGCGGGCGGATCGGGCGCGTGTCGTTAAGGTCGTCTTCGTTTACGCGAAAGATGCGCTTCGCGGCGGCGGGGAGCAGCCCTTCGGCGACGAGGTCGTCTAGGCTCGAGCCGGGTTTAAAGCGGCGGCGCAACTCTAAAAACACGTCGTTCCAGAGGAGCCGGTCGCGCTCTACGCGGTGCTCGAGCCACGCCTTTATCGCCCCGTCACGCACATTGACAAACGTCTCGACGTAGCTTTTGTACGTCTCCTGGATGCGCTTTAGCTGTTCGAACGGGTTGGTGCTCGGCGGCTGCGCTTCTTCTTGACTAGGAACGGGCAGGTCTAACAGCGGCAGAATAATCCGCTGCACGTCGTCGCTCATGGTGTCTAAGCAGAGTGTTTCGTGGGCGTTTTGGGCGCCGACAAAGGGGCGAAGTGACGCGATAAGCGGCTCGATGTCGGCACGCGCGACGGTATCGATTCCGGCAAAATCTAGGCGCCCACCCTGCACGACTGCGGGCATGATGGTGGTGTACCAGGTGCCGGGTTCTGTCCAGGGATAGTCGGCGATTTGGAGGCGACTCATAGTTGACTCATAGGCGGCTCATAGGTGGCTCGAGCCCTGACCAATCATTTCCACACACATGCTGTCACTCTAGCAAAAATGCCGCGCCTATGACACTACCGGTACCCACTTTGTATCCAAATCGCCCTATCTAAACGCGCCACTTCTAAACACGTCGTAACGGATACTGAGGCAGGTAGCGGTTCCAGGTCGTAAGGTTAAACACCTGACAACGCTCGACGTAGGGCGTCCAGGAAGTACTTCCCGGCGCGGTAAGGGGGAGTTTGCTTTCGAGCATCGTTGTGCGCGCGGCTAGGTCGGCGGAGGTTAGACTTTCGAGGGCGAGCACCACGTAATAGACCGTCGGTAGCGCTATCCATCCGGCGCAGTAGCCGTACAAAAAGCTGTCGCGACACTTGTAATAGAGGTCTTGGTCGAGTTCGCCCCTCTGTAAGCGTCCGACTAAGCTAGCGCGCCCTTGTGAAGGGACGTTAGAGGCGTCGCCGTCTTTGATTTCGACAAAAATGCGCTTGTTAGATTCTTCAATAACGAAATCGACGGCTTTCATGCAGTGGCTAAGCTGATGGGCCGCGCCGTCGAACTTCCAGGCCGTCACGCCGCTCGGTACGTCGAGTTCGAGGTCGCCCTCGCGCAGGGTCGGCACTACACCAGGTCTTTAAGGCTGTGTTCGACTTGGCGGTCGTACAGGTTAGCGAACGCCTCCATGATGGGGTTGGGCTCGAGCCCCGCAAACCGCGCCGCCGTCTGCGCGACAACGCGGCCTTTAGCTTCCTCGGGGCGGTAGAGCACGGTAAACTGTACGCGGTCGTCTTCTCGTTGGCGCAGGTCTAGCTCTTTGGCGAGTACATAGTCATGCGTCGCTAAAAACACCTGCACACCCTGACGCTGCAATTCGAGCAAGATGTCGACCACCATGCCGAACAGGACCGGGTTGAGATTAGTTTCCGGCTCGTCCCAAAAAAGTACCGAGCCTTCGAGCAGGGTGCCGTTCTGGATGAGTAGCCACAACAGGCCGAGTTTGCGGACGCCCTCGGCGAGCAGCGAAAACTCTAAATCGCCCCGCTGACTCTTCAAGAAAAACTCTTCGTCTGCAACCCTGACCTTACCGTCCATCTCTTCTTGCAAGATGCCGAGCAGTCTTCGGCGGCGTTCGTCCATCCGGCCTCTGAGGGGTGGAAGATAGGCGTGGTCGAGGATGTCGGCGTAAATCTCTTCAAAGTAGATTTCGCGCTGGGCGTAGAGCGAACGAAAGCCCGGAGCGTTGGCGAGCATCTCTTTGACGGGTATGTAGACGCTTTCGACAGGAGACTTAAACCACGCTTCTGCACCGTCAATCTCTGCGGACTTGGCCGCGTTAGCACGTGTCGAGAAAGACGCCCGCAAGCTTAGGGTGTCGTGACTCGGCGCTCTGCGTTCTATCTCTACGACGCACCTAGACGTTCCGGGCTGGCGCCTGACGAGGCGGCCTAGTTTTCTTTTAGAGGGCAGAAACACGCGGATGAGCTTTTCGGCGAAGTTGTCTTGGGTTTTGCTAATCGCGCAGGCTGCGTACAAGACCTTCATCAGGTGCGTTTTGCCGGTCGCATTGGTGCCGATGAAGGCGTTGATGCCGGGGGAGGGGGTGAGCTCGAGCCCCTCAAACGCCGTAAAGTTTTCCAACCGCAGCCGCGTAATCGCCATAATGTCACTCCCTCAGCCCAACTCTACGCCGCAGGGCTTAGACGCTGCAAACACTGTCACCTAAAACATTGTCACCTAACCGGTACTGACCTCGTGAGAGGTGTCGACATCTCGTTCGGCGTCGGGCAACTCCGGCACAAACACCTCGCCCACTTCGTCACCTGTAGCGATGTCTTTGACGGAGATGTCGAAACGGCACCCCAGAGCGTACACATAGCGCCTCAACACCGAAAGAGCCAGGTTCGTCCCCTCGACACCTTCGATTTGTGAGATGCGCGAACGCGACACGCCCATCTTTTCTGCGACCTCGCGCTGGCTTAGACCACGAGACTCACGGATAGCGCGCAGCATCGCGCCGATTTCTTCGTTCGTACTGTCGTGGTAGAGCGTTGCGTATTCGGGGTCTTGCAGAAGCTCCTTGGTCAAATCGCTCGCACGTTTTAACGGACGCTTAGGCATGGTGTCGTCACCTCAGGGTTAGTATAAGCTAACTCCCTCGAAAGATTTCCGCAACGTGGAGAACTTCAGCTTGTAGCAAAACGCAATTCGACGCAATCCTGACGCAATTAATGCGTCTGTTGAGCCGCCACCTTATCGAAGTAGTGCAGCACCAGCCGCTTCGTCCGGTACTCGCCTGAGCGTTTTTCCTCGTTGCGGCGGAGGCCGGGGAAGGTACGCGAGGGGGTTTCGGGGTCGACGTCGCGGGGGTCGAGAATCCAGAGGAGGTCGTCGCGGGAGAGGTTATAGAGGTGGGCGAAAAGAGCGTCTAGCTCGGCTCTCAGGTGGGCGCGTCGCTCGTCATCCCAGGTGAAGGGAGCCAAGGGGCAGCCGTCTGCGGGTTGGTCTAAGAAAGCGGGCGGCTCGAGCCCCCCCCCACCCCCGACAGCCTCGGCGTTCTCCTGCCACTGCGCCCGCAAGCGCTCCTGCAAGTCCGGCGAGGCTTCGCGCCACAAATCATCCGCAAAAGGTTTGATGTCCCACGCGGTGTAGGTGAGTTCGAGGACTTTGGGGGCGATGGTGTCGAGGTGAGGGCGGAGGTGATGCGGGGAGAGGACAGGAAACTGTTCGACGAGGAAGAAACTTAGATTTAATCCACCGACTTTTTGTTTCACCACATAATCTAAGGTTAGCGAAGAAAAATTACCAACAAGTGCAACTTGTAAAAGGCTGTTCTGATTCGTTTTTATCACTGAGCATGAGTGACCTATCGGCGTAAAGGGAGTAGGCGTACCGATAAATGTGTTTACGTTCGTAGAACTCGTAACACTCTTAAATGCAAAGAGCCATTGTTCTACTTGAGTTGTTTCAGCCAAAGTTTCATAGTGAACCCAGTATCGAGGCAAAGGTGCAAAATACGGGTCAAGATGTTGAGTTAAATCTGTGGGTTCTGGCTGACCTGTGCGTTGTCTATTGTCTGGGTTAACGATGATGCTTGCTGCTCTATGGTCGTAGAACTGAAGCATCTTACCTTCATATAGCGGTAAATAAAGGTCATCATCTTGCTCGTAACGGTTGCCGCGTAGGGTGTAACTGCGTGATTCGAGGTCTTCTGCGGTGCGGAACTTGTCAGAATCGTTACTCATATCGAACATTCGCAAGAAAGATGCGCCCCACGGATTGCCGTTCTTGTCGTCGTTTTTGTCGATAAACACGCCCGCTTGCTCGTACATCCTTAGTGTGAGGTCGGCGTCTCTGCCGGTTCGGAAGGTCGGGCAGGTCAGCGTGTTCGGATTTATCGTTTTGAAATCTTCGGGCGTTAAAAAGAAGGTGCGGCGTAGGTCGTTGAGGTGTTCGACGCGAGTGTTAAAAAAGCTAAACTCGGCGGCTTCGGGACCGTTACCGGGGGCAGTAAGAATCACTAGGCTAAACTTGTAACGGCTGTCAACACCCTGAAAAAGCTTCTCGCGGTTCTCGAAATCGCTTAGCGACACTAAGCTGCGGGACTCTACGAAGTCTCTAAACAGGTCTTGGGTGGTGCTGTCGGTGGCGACGCCGGACGGGACGATGATGCCGGTGCGTCCGCTTGCGGCGGTTAGGTCGCGGGCGAGTTCGGTAAAGACTTGGTAGGTGTTGATGTCGCCGACACTGCTTAGAGGGTAGCGACCGGACACGCGGAGGAAGTTGCTGGTCGCGTCGGCTTCGTTGATGGCTTCTTGGAAGGCGTTGTAGAGGTCGGGGTTGGTGGTTTCTAGCTGCTTGATGAGCTTCTTGCGCTTGGCGGCGTTGGGGGCGCTGGTGATGGCGTCGTCGCGGGTGGTGAAAAACTCTTTTTCTTGGAGCTTGACGCGCTCCCACGGGGGGTTGCCGATGATGACGTCGAAACCGCCGGAGGGGTTGGGGGTGCCGTCTGGGTGGAAGAAGATTTCGGGGTGCTCGAGCCAGTAGTGAAAAAAGTGGTACTGCTCTTTGAGGGCGGCGAGGTTGCCGCGTGTTTGCGGGTCTAGGCGGGCGTGTAGGGCGTCGGCGCTGTGGGCGTCGGCGTCTTGTAACAGCTTTTGGAGGCCGCTCTGGTTCGGCACCGTCCCGGCGTCCGGCTTGACTGGATAGAAAAAGGCGGCGCTCCAGTAGTCGGCGATAAGCTGCCAGGTCTTAAAGGCGTCTTGGTCGCGGAGCGCGGTGTAACGGGCTTCTTTTTGGCGGACACCGTCGATGGTCGCTTCGGAAATCTCGTCTAGGTTCGGCAGAACGAGGTCGATGTTAAACAGCGGTGGCGGGTTGTCGCGGTGGTCGCGGGCCTGTTTGGGCGAGAACAGCTTGCGAATCTGTTTCAGGACGGCTTTGTCGGCGTCGCCACGGCCTTTGAAGGCGTCGGGGTGGATGCCGAGCGCGGCGAAGTTGAGGGGCGCACCGACCAGGCTGTTGCCGTGTTTGATGCGGTGGTCTAAAAAGCTCAGCGGACGGCCCCGCTCGGCGGCGTTAATCCAGAGCGCGACTTTGGCGAGTTCGACGGCCATGTCGTTGAGGTCTACGCCGTAGATGCAGTGCGACAACACGTCGCGGCGGGCGGCTTCGAGTTCGCGCTGGTAGCTGCGCTGTTCGGTTCCGGTCGGAGCGTCGGTTGGGGTACTCGTGGGGGGGTTGGCGCGGGCGTCCCAGCGGCAGTCGGCGAGGGCTTGGGCGAGGGCGTCGTTAGCGGCGATAAGGAAGGCGGCGCTGCCGCAGGCGGGGTCTAACACCTTGATGCCGAGGATGGCGTCGGTTTGGGCGGCGAGCGTGTCGGCACCGCTTAGGCGTTCGTCGAGGACGGGGGTAAGGGTGCGGGTGATGATTTCTTGGACGAGTGCTTTGGGGGTGTAGTAGCTGCCGGTGGTCTTGCGGTTGGTGCCTCGGTCGTCTAAAAAGAAGTGGCCGGGGGTGACGGTGCGCGCGTCGTTTAGGGTGAGTTCTTGTGCGGCGATGCGGGGCGCGTAGTCGAGCAGGCTTTCGTAGATGTGGCCTATCTCTTCGACCTCGAGGTCGCGGTAGTTGATGCGCTCGAGCCCGACGCCGACCGAGGTAAAGGCCAGGTGGCGGGTCAGCGCGATGACGTCGGGGTTGCGGAGCCGGGGCAGGTCGCGCTGGCGGTTGCGTTCGGACGCGTCGAACACGCCGCCCATCACCAAATCGACGTTTTTAGGGTCGAACAGCTTGCCGTTAAAGGCGGGGACGCCGAGCGCGGCGTTGCCCTTGTGGGCGAGCGAAAAGGTGAGCAGCAGCCGCTCCCAGAGGTCGTGGCCGTCGTCGCGGCCTAGCACGTCCTGTTCGGCGAGGTCGCGCAGTGCGCTAAGGCTGTACTCGCGTGTGTAGAGGTCGGCGTAGGCTCCGTAGGGAAGGTTGTCGTTCGCATCGTCGCTATTCTGGGCGTCGTTCGTGCTGCCGTTCTTATAACTTCCGGCGTAGGGGACGAGGCCGCGCTGTTCGGCGAAGAGGAGGAAGATACAGCGGTAGATGACGCGCAGAAGCTGTCGGTAGTATTCGTCGAGCCGTTCGGGGTCTTCGAGTTTTTCGCGCAGAGTGGGGGTGAGGAGGCCGTTGCCGAGCACCTCTAGGGCGCGGGTGACGTTTTGGCGGAGGCTGACCTCGGCGCGGCTCCCCTCTTGGCGGGCGTGGCGGTAGCAGTGCTCGAGCCACACCGTCACCTCCTGCGGCGCACGCTCCTCGACTTCTTCGTCCGCGTCTGTGTCTGCATCGACACCCTCGTCTGCGTCTTCGTCTCCCTCGTCCCGCTCCGCTAACGCTTCGGCTAGCGTCTCCGCCTCACTTTCGACCACCGCTGCGACGCTTAGCGAACCTTCGGCGGGCAAAAAGCGGCTCGCGTGCGACAGCCGAAACAGGCTTCTAAACTCGTCGTAGTCGCGGGTTTCGAACATCTGTACGAGGTTAAACTCGACGAAACCGGGCTGGCTGACGTGAAAGTACTCGCGCACCAGCCGCCACACCGCGCCGTTGCTAACAATCGCCCACTGCTGGGTGGGGTCTTGGTTGAGGTAGCTCTGCACCAGCGCCTGCGGGCTTTTCGCGCCCCGTTTGGGAGGTTTGGTGTCGAGGTCGGTGGCGGGGTCGAGCAGATGGAGGACGGGTGCGCCGGGGCCGTCCCAGCCTCGGTGGCTTAGCGGGTAGCTGAGGTCGGTGCCGGGGATGGGGGTGTTGGCGGCCTGGTAGACAGGTTCGAAGCCTAAGGTGCGGGCGACGGGGAGGAGCCACTTGTCGCGGGTGTCGCTAACGCTCATGTCGGCGAGGCTAAAGCGCACCGTGTCGTAGCGGTCTTTGAGGAGGGTGAAGGCTCGAGCCACCTCCTTCTCCACCTCCTCGGCCTTTGTCCAGTCGGGGTGAAAGCTGCCCGGCGCGAAGGCGTCGAGTTTGTCGAAGCTGTTCTGCGGCCTGGTGCTGGTAAACAGAAACTGGTTGCTAAGCAGGTTGCCGCTTACGCGGATGCTGTTAAAGTCGTGAGCCACGGGGTTTCTTCTCCTGTCTCCTGAGCCGCTTCTACCGAGCCGGAACGATGACGGTGAGCGCTAAAACGTCGTGCGTCGCCGGGGTCACGTTGTCGATGCCGCGTAGCCAGCCTGCTTCGTTTGGGTAGGCGTCTAGTAGCCGCGCTTTAAGTCCGCGCCGTTCTTCTCTAAGGCGTTCGGCTTCGGCCTCGACCGCCGCTTCTATCTGCGCGTCTAGACCGGACACCTCGTGAGCGAAGTCGATGAGCTGCTGCGTCATCGCGTCTGAAAACTTCCTGTCCTGTTCTGGTTTGGGGGCTTGAATCAGACGCTGCGCGGTGTCGCGCGCGACCATCACCTCTTTTTCGAGGTCGATAGCGACCGGGATAAGCCCCTCGATAAGCTGCGCGCCGTCGCCTTCGTCTCCGACCCGAAAGCGGGCGCGAACGTGAAACACCGCGTGGGCGCTGGTGCCGTCGGGCAAGACGCGAACCGACACGGCGGTGCGGGCGCTGCTCGCGCCGAGGTAGCTGCGCTGTTTGATAAGCCGTAACAGTTTGGTGACGAGCGGGTGGGCGACGTCTAGCTGCTGGTGACGCGGGTCGCGCAGAGCGACGTCGGGGTCGAAGGTGACGGTGCCCAAGTTGTCGGCGACCCCTTCGATAGGCTCGCCGGACGCCCGCACAATCTGGTAGACCCGTTCGCCCTGCGGGGTGACGCGCCAGTCGAGCAGCCGCAGCGCGTCGACGACCAACTGTTCGACCTCGGCGGGGCTGCCAATCGTGTCCTGGGTCTCTTGGAGGCGGGCCTCGACGTCGGGGAGGTTAAACGCGGCCTGACCGTAAAAGCTCTCGTCGCGAATCTTGTCGGCTTCGGCGCGGTCGGCGTCGTCGATAGTGTCGCCCTGCGGGTCGAACATGTTCGGCTGTTGAAAAGTGTGCTGGACAAGTTTTTCGTCGATAAGGTCGGTGAACAGGCTTTCGACGTGGCGTTCGTCGCTAAAGTAGCTCGGCACAAAGCCGTACTCGTCACGAATCTTCTGAGCCTTCTGGATAAGCCGCTGAAACACCACGAGGTCGAAGCTACGGTTGTTGATAAGGGTGCGGATGCGCACCTCCGGTTTAGGCTGACCGAAGCGGTCGACCCGTCCGTTGCGCTGTTCTAGGCGGTTGGGGTTCCAGGGCAGTTCGTAGTGGACGAGCTGGTTCGCGGCGAACTGGAGGTTGAGGCCTTCGCTGATGCTGTCGGTCGCGATGAGGATAGCGCGGCTTTCGGTCGTGCCTGTGCCGGTGTTTTGAGCCGAGTTTTGGGCTGAGTTTTGAAAGGCGGAGAGGTGCTCGAGCCGAGCCGCTTCGCTCAAGCTTCCGTCGACCGTAAAGATGGCGAGGTTGTCTTCTTTGCTTAACTCGTCTTTAAGGTAGGTCAGCGTGTCGACGTAGCGGGTAAAGAGGATGGTGCGCGGGTTTGCGCCTAAGTGGCCGGGGTCGCGGAGCAGTTCGCGGAGCTTTTTGAGCTTGGTGTCGCTGCCGGGTCGCCAACGTTCGACCGCTTTTAGCACTTCTTCCAAAAAGCCGATTTCGGCGCGGAGGTGGGCGCGGTCTAGAATCGAGAGGCGGTCGAGTTTGCTGTCAGCTTCTTCTTCGGGCAGATGGTCGTCGCCGCCGAGGTCGAGCAGGGCGGACTTGATGGGGGCGTCGTTCGGGTCGTTGGGGTCGAGAGGGGAGGGCTCGAGCCTCTCCTCTAACCGCCCAATCCGGTTACGCAGACTCTCTTTAAGCGCCCGTGGGCTGCTCGTCGCCCGCCGCAAGAAGTGCATCATCATCCACTTGGCGAGCACGTGGACGTTTTCGGCACCGACCTCGCCGAACACAAACTTCTGGTACGCCTGAAACGCCACATAGACCTCGCGCTCCGGCTTGCTCGGCTCGATAAACACCTCTTTGCTGTCGCGTTTAGGAAACGGACTCTTTTTGTCCTCGCGCTCGAACCAGGCCATCACGTCTTCGCGCCGCCGCTGCACCACGTGCCGTTTCGCCCGTTCGCGGTAGATGTGCGGCTCGTCTAGCTCGCCTCCGACGAGGCCGAGCGGGGCCGTGATCCGTCCCTGTACTTCGCGCTCGTCGAGCATCCGCAGCAGGCTCGCGAAGCTCGTGGTGTAGCCGTTGTGCGGCGTCGCCGTCGCTAAAATCAGGTGGTCGACCTGCCGAGCGAGTTCGCTCGCAAAGTCGTAACGGTCTTTACGCCCACCGCCGCGTGCGCCTGTCACCGTCGCCGCAACTCCGTGCGCCTCGTCGATAATCACCAAATCCCAGTCTTGCGCCAGAATCAGGTTTTTGACCGAATCTTGCTTGGCGTAGTCGATGCTCGCAATCACGAACGGAAAGTGCGCCCACGGGTTCGCGCCCGGCGGCAGCTTACGCCCCAAGCGCCGCAGGTTCGGCGTGCTTAAAATCTCGGCATCTAAGTGAAAAAAGTGCGCGAATGCCTCCTGCCACTGCGCCCGCAAGTTCGCCGGGGTCAGCACCAGCACCCGTTCTATCTGTTTGCGCGCCAATAGCTCGACGGTAATCAGCCCCGTCTCGATGGTCTTCCCCAATCCCACGTCGTCCGCGACCAAGAGCCGTACCCGGGGCATGTCGAGCGCCATCATGACCGGGACGAGCTGGTAGTTGGTCGGAATCACCCGCGAGCGTTGCAGACTCGCTAGCGGCGCGGTGCCGTGCATCATCGTCAGCCGCGTGGCCCGCAAAAACAGGTCGTGCAGCGTCGCGTCGCCCGCTTTTCGAGGCGGATAGTCCATCGATTCTAGGGTGATGGCCGAGCCTTCGAGCGGTAAAAAGAAGGTGTGCGGCGGCGCTTCGGGGCTGTCGAGCCGGGTGCCGGTCAGGGTTGTCGCGGTCGCCGTATCGACCCGCCAGAGCCGACCCCGAGCCTTGACGATGGTGCCGGGTTGGAAGGCGTAGCTCATCGGCGCGTGTTGCGGCAAAAGACAGGGAGGGGAAAGGCCGTCAAAGCGGCAGGAGCCGACCAGAACGGACGCGCTAAGCAGAAGCTAGGGGACAACATGGCCCATTAAACCATGTGACAGAGGTTGTGGCTAGCAGACGGGCCGGGCACGCCGAGCGGTCGTCGTGTCAACGAGACGGGCGGGCGAGAGGTTCGGGTTCGGCGAAGGGGGGTGGAGGAGGGGCTCGAGCCCTCCCACTCTGCTAAAGTCACTTCATGACTAGCACCTCTTCTTCGCTCGCCACCCCCATCCCCGCCGCCGAATACCAGCAGCGCCGCAGCCGCCTCCTCGCCCACCTAGACGACCTAAACGCGGCCTGCTACGTCTGGTGGGGCAACGCCTACATCTTCTACCTGTGCGGCTTCGCGTTCGTCCCGACCGAACGGCCTATCGCACTCGTAATCAGTGACGACGACACCGTGCTGTTCGTGCCGCGCCTCGAAGTCGAACACGCCCAAGCCTACGCCCACGTCGACCGCGTGGTGTCCTACCCCGAATACCCCGACGCGACCCACCCGATGACCCACCTCGCCGACTTGCTTACCGACCTCGGCTACGGCGGTGAGGCGTTCGCGGGCGACGGTGACGGCTACGGACGGGTGATGGGCTACCGGGGACCGAAGCTTAGCGACGAGACGGGCGGCAGCCACCGCTCGGCGATCGACCTTATCGAAGCCATGATGCAGGTCAAAAGCGACCACGAAATCGCGCTGATTCGCGAGTCGGCCCGCTGGGCGAGCGTCGCACACCGGATGCTGCAAGACCTCACCCGCGTCGGCCTGAGCGAAACCGAAGTGATGATGCAGGTCAGCCAGGGTGCCTACCGCGAACTTATCGGCACCTACGGCGACGCCTACCGCGCCCTGTCGTGGGGCAGCGGCGGCCCGATGGCGACCTACCGGGGCCAGATCGGCAAACACAGCGCCTTCCCGCACGCCCTAGACGTCGGTCTGCGCTTTCAGGAGGGCGACACGCTCGTGACCGGCGCGACCTGCCCGATGTTCGGCTACTACAGCGAGCTAGAGCGGACCATGTTTGTCGGCGCACCGAGCGACGCGCAGCGGACGTACTTCGGACATATGCTGACGCTGCAAGACCTCGCGATCGACGCCTGCCGGGTCGGAGAGACGGGCTCGAGCGTCGACCACAAGGTGCGCGACTACTTCGCCGAGTACAATTTAGAAGACTACTGGCGTCACCACACCGGCCACAACATCGGTGTCCGCTATCACGAAGGACCGTTTTTAGACGTCGGAGACGACACGGTCATCGAAGCGGGGATGCTCTTTACCGTCGAGCCGGGGATCTACGTCGAGGGGTTAGGCGGGTTTCGGCACTCCGACACGATTGTGGTGACCGAAGCGGGGCCGGAGTTTTTGACCGAGTATCCGCGTGATTTAGAGTCGCTGATTTTGCCGGTGTAGTTGCCTGAGGTGTGTGATGCGGCAGGTGACGTGACGAGGTGGATGGCTGGGCTCGAGCCCATGATGTCGTACCCGTAATGTTGTGCTTGTCGTACAGTTCTCCCGAGACATTACGGCAAAGATGATTGCTACTAAAATCGTGTTTCTGATTGCATACTAGGGAGTGATGATGAGACGAGATACTCGGCGTGGTTGGTATGGTGGGTGTAGGGACCGGATCGCTATGATTTTGGTGTTGTCGGTGATGATGTGGTCGGCGGTTGCGTGCGGGCAGCCTGTCCGTGATGTGGGAGAGGGAGGGCTCGAGCCCCTCCCCGATTCGTTCTCTGATACCCTTTCTGACTACGTCGCCGCCGACGATCCGGGTGTGGTGGTCTACGTCGGCAACGACGAGGAAGCCTACACCGCCGCCTACGGCCTCGCCGACCTAGACGCCGCGATCGCGGTCGTCCCCACAGACTTTTTTCGGATCGGGAGTTCGAGCAAACCCTTCGTCGCCGCCGCGCTGCTCTCACTCGTCGAAGCGGGCTCCCTCGACCTGGGCGACCCTATCGCGGACTACCTCCCCGCCGAGATCGTCGACAACCTCGCCAACGCCGACACCGCGACAGTGCGCCAGATGTTGCAGATGACCAGCGGCATCCCCGACTATCTCGACACCGACGCCTTTTTAGACGCCGTCGACGCAAACCCCGCCACGTTCTGGACGCCCGCCCAGGTACTGCGCTTCGCATACGACGAACCCGCTTCGTTCGCGAGCGGTCGCGGCTTCTACTACAGCAACAGCAACTACATCCTCGCCCAGATCATCATCGAAACCCTAACCGGTCAGTCTCTCGCTGCCGCCCTCGACACGCGGGTGCTCGGCCCCGCCGCCATCACCGACTGCTACCTCGAAACCGAAGCGACCTTCGCCGCCAACATCGTACGCGGTTACGATTACGGTGACGATGATAGCGACGATCTGGTCGACGTTACGACCATCAACGACGGTGTGGGGTTAGGGGACGGTGGCCTCGTCTGCACCGCCGCCGCACTCGCACAGTTTTTGCCCGCACTCTTCGCCACCGAGATTATCGGCAGCGCCATGCTTAGCGCTATGCTCGACAGCGTTCCGAGCGATTCAGACGCTCCCTACGGTCTCGGCATCGACGTCGACCCCGACGGCCTCTACGGTCTTACGGTCGGTCACAGCGGTGCGACGAGCGGCTTTCAGGCCGTGATGATCTACCTGCCCGACGAAGAGCTCTCGGTTGTCGCACTTACCAACTTCGCCGAGTCGGACGTGCTCGAAGACATCGTCTACGACGTGCAAGACTGGTGGTTCGAGTAGTGCGGTATTGCCAGGGCGTACGCGCTAACGATGAAGTGCGGTCTCGGCCCCTCGCTTGTGTAAAGTGGAGCTATGGAACTCTACCTCGGCACTGGCGGCTACTCTAACGACGACTGGCGTGGCCTGCTCTACCCCGAAAACGCTAAGTCGGGCGACTATCTCGGCATCTACGCCCAAAACTTTAATGCCGTCGAGCTTAACAGCAGCTTCTACAACGTGCCCGGCGTCAAAGCGTTTCAGGGGATGGTGCGTAAAAGCGGGGCGAAGGTGCGTTTTGCGATCAAGGTCAATCAGGTCATGACGCACAAGCGCAACCCGACCGAAGACGACTACCAGCGGCTGTTCGAGTCGGTGTCGCCGCTCCGCGAGGCGGGGATGTTAGGGCCGTTTATGGCGCAGTTTCCGCAGTCGTTTCACCGCACCGCCGACAACCGGTTGTATCTCAAAAACCTGGTCGATCGCTTTAAAGATGCGGACGAGACCTTGGCCGTCGAGTTCCGGCACGAGTCGTGGGAGGCGCCGGAGGTGTTTGACGGGTTGCGGCAGTTCGGGGTGAGCGTGGTCAGTGTGGACTATCCGCCGCTGCCGCGCCTGCCCGAACCGACGCTGCGGCTGACTTCGGAGATCGCTTATATTCGGATGCACGGGCGCAATACCGACACCTGGTATAGCGGCAACAGCGCTGCCGAGCGGCACGACTATCTCTACAACCCCGACGAACTGCGCGAGTGGGTGCAGCAGATCGCCGAGCACGAAGACGAGCTGCGCGAGGTCTATCTCTTCCTAAACAACACGACCAAGGGGCACGCGCTAAAAAATTTGCGGATGCTTAAAGAGCTGTTTAACGAGGCGGGTTACGAGGTTGACATGTCGTACTAGAGGTTGTGGTCGGGATAGATCATACCAGCGTTGGGCGAGACTAGGGCGACGTTTTTACGGATTCGTCGGCAGTTGTCGTACTGTCGTCTTCCGGCTTGTCGTCTTCTGCTCGAACGTCCGAGGTTGTAACGTCTGGTTTGGCGTCCGACCTAACGTCTGTAGCGACGTTGGGCGGGGTGGGGCGCGGAGATTGGGTTTGGCGCGTGTGGCGGCGACCGAAGCGGCGGGCGAGGTCGAGCTCGCTCAGGACGAGGGCGGTGGGGCGTCCGTGGGGGCAGGCCCAGGGGGTGTCGCAGGTCGCTAAGGTGTCGAGGAGGGTTTGGGCGTCGGCGCCGCTTAGGGCGTGGCCGGCCTTGATGGCGGGGAGGCAAGCGAGGCGGGCGAGGACGTGGCGCCAGGCTTGGTCTAGGTCGCGGCTCGCGAGGGTGCTTTTGACCACCTCGGCGGCGAGGTCGGGGTGGCCGACGAGGAAGGCGGGGACGCGGCGGAGGCGGTAGGTGTCGGGGCCGAAGGGCTCGAGCTCTAACCCCACCTCCCCCAACAGCGCCCGGTGCGCTTCGTAGTTCGCGATCTCGTCGGCGCTAAGGGGTAACAGCTCCGGGTGCGGCAGTTCGACCGGCGGTTCGTCGCGGTAGCGCCGCGCTAACTCCTCGAACAGAATCCGCTCGTGTGCGGCGTGTTGGTCGACCACCCACAGGTCGCCGTCGGCTTCGGCGAGCAGGTAGAGGTCGCGGTAGCGGCCTAACTGTCTGAGGTGCGGAAAGCGGTGCCGGGGCGCGGCGCGAACGCCGTCAGCGACGTGCAGGTCGGGTAGGGCGGGCGCGAGCGTGTGAGACCCGAGCGTGTCGGCGACGGCCTGTTCGACGAAGGCGGCGACCGCCTTGCTGCTGAGTAGCCGGACGCGGCGCTTGTCGGGGGCGGTGTTGACGAGTACCTCGTCGGCGGGCAGGCTTAGGTTGAGGACGCCGACCGGGTACTGGCCGCCGGGGATCAGGTCTTGGTAGCTGTCGATGACGACCTTGATCAGCGCGTCGGGCCACTCGACCGGGCGCCCGTTTACCGCGAGCAGCAGGCGGTCGCGGCGGGGCCGAGACAGTTCGGGGCGGGAGAGCAGGCCGTGAAGGTGATAGCTTTTGTCGGTGGCGGTGACGGATAGCAGCCGGTTGGCGCTCACGGTGCCCCACAACAGTTTGACCGCCTCGTAGAAGCTGCCGCCAGCGTACGACCAGCGTTCTTCGCCGTCGTAGACGAGTTTGAGGCTGAGGTGGGGGTGGTGTAGGAGGTAGCGGGAGAGCAGGGCGAGCGCGCGTTTGCCCTCGTTTGCGGGGGGCTCGAGCCCCTGCCGCCGCGCCGGTAACCGCCCGAACAGCTCCGTCACTTCGCAGATTGTCCCCGCCGCCGCCGGGTGGGTGTCTAACGAGATGTCGTCGCCGTCGGCGTAGAGCGTCGCCCCGCCGAGTTGCTGGGCCGGACGGCTGGTGACGGCGAGCCGCGCCGCGTAGCGGATCGCGTAGAGCCCTTCGCCCCGAAACCCCAGGGTTGTAATGGCCGACAGCGAGGCGAGTTTCGAGGTGCTGTGCGCTTCGACCGCGAGGGGCAGGTCGTCACGGGCGATGCCGACACCGTTGTCGCGAACCACGATCCGCTCGCACCCCCCCTGTTGTAGCGTAACGTCGAGCCGGTCTGCTCCGGCGTCGAGCGCGTTTTCGATCAGCTCTTTAAGCACGTCGACGGGGGCGCTGACCACCTCGCCGGCGGCGATAGCGCGGATCTGGTCGGGGGGCAGTCTGCGGATCATCGGTTGAACTGTTACGACGACCTCTCTTCGGCCCGGTCAGGGACGACGCCGCGCGCCTGCTCCTGGAGGGTGTGGAGCAGGGTGAGTGCGTCGAGAGGGGAGAGGCGGCTGAGGTCGTGTTCTAGCAGCGCCTCGATAAGATCGTGCGACGCGTCGTCGCGGCTCGCTTCGAGGCTGTCGAACACGGTGCGGGCTCGAGCCAACACCACCCCCGGCAACCCGGCGAGTTTGGCCACTTCTAACCCGTACGATTTGCTGGCCGGCCCCGGCAACACCTGGTGATAGAACACCAGCCCACCCGCCTCCTCTTTGGCCGCGACGTGCTGGTTACGCGCCGCCGCAAGCTGGCTCGCGAGGCCGGTCAGCTCGAAATAGTGCGTCGCGAGCAGTGTGAACGCTTCGGCGCGGTCGTGCAGGTGCTCGGCAGTCGCCCAGGCGAGCGACAGACCGTCGTAGGTGCTCGTCCCGCGTCCGATCTCGTCGAGCAGTACCAGACTTTTCGGCGTCGCACTGTGCAGAATCGTCGCCAACTCGTCCATCTCGACCATAAACGTGCTGCGCCCCCCGGCGATGTCGTCGTTCGCGCCGATCCGGGTGTAGATCCGCTCGAACAGCGGTAGGGTCGCGGTCTGGGCCGGTACAAACGAGCCGATCTGGGCGAGCAGTGCGATCAGCGCCGTCTGCCGCAGATAGGTCGACTTGCCGCTCATGTTCGGCCCGGTCAGCACCACGAGCCGCTCGCGCTCCGACATCCGCACGTCGTTCGGGATAAAGGTGTGAAACCGCTCCACGACCGGGTGCCGCCCCGCTTCGATAGCGAGCGTGTCGCCGAAGTTCGGGCGGCAGTACTGCCGCACCGCCGCGACGTCGGCGAGGCTCGTATAGACGTCGAGTTCGGCGAGCACCGCACCGAGTTCGCGTACCGCGTCGGCGTGCGGTACGAGGCGTTTGCGCAGCGTGTCGAACACCTGGTATTCGCGGTTCCGGGCGGCTTCTTCGGCGCGCAGGATGTCGCGCTCGCGTTCGCGCAAATCGGGGCGGTTGTAGCGCTGCCGGTCTTTGAGTGTCTGTACCGGGCGGTAGCTGTCTGGCACCCGGTCGTAGTACGGTCTGGTGACTTCGAGGTAGTAGCCGAACACCTGGTTAAAACCGACCTTGAGGGTGGGGATGCCGGTCGTGTCGCGTTCGCGGCGTTCGAGATCGGCGATCCAGCTCCGTCCGGTGTCGGCGGCGCCGCGCAGGCTGTCGAGGTCGGGGTCGAAGCCGTCGCGGATAAGCCCCCCCTCGGTCAGTTTGAGCGGGGGTTCGTCGACGAGGGCCGCTTCGATGGTGGTCTGCACCTCGCCGAGGTTGTCGGTCCGCTCGATAAGCTGTGCGAGCGCCCGTTCGGCGCGGTCGGCGAGCAGGATCTTGATTTCGGGGACGAGCCGAAGGCTCCTCGCAAGCGCCCCGAGGTCGCGTGCGGTCGCCCGCCCCGACGCGAGCTTGGTCGAGAGGCGTTCGAGGTCGTGCAGCTTGTAGAGCGCCTTGCGGACGTCGCGCCGCAACACCCCGTCGTGGACGAACGCGGCGACCGCGTCGAGACGGTGTCCGATAGCGCTCTGGTCGAGCAACGGGTGCCGCAACCAGGCTTGCAGCAGCCGCCTTCCGGGCGCGGTGCGGGTCTCGTCGAGCACGCTAAACAGGGTGCGGGTGGGGGCGCTACCCTCGAACACCTCGAGCGTGCTTAGTGCGACGTCGCCGAGCTGCATGTAGGCGCCGGGGTCGTAGCGGACGAACTGCCTGACCTGCGGCAGCGCGCCCTGCTGGGTTTCGAGCGCGTAGGCGAAGACCGCGCCGCTCGCGCGGAGCAGGGCCGGTTCGCTAAGGCCGCTCGGCACGCCGCCGAAGTGGGCGCCGAGCTGGCGTTCCGCGTCGTCCGCGCCAAAGCGCCCCTTGGTGACCATCACCGCGAAGCGGCGGCTAAACGCCTCGCGAAAGTCGTCGTGGTCGTAGAGTTCGGGCGCGAGCAGGACTTCGGCGGGTCGGTAGCGTTTGAGTTCGTCGTAGAGGCTGCTTTTGGCGTAGAGCAGGGTGCCGCGAAACTCGCCGGTGCTTACGTCTAGCAGCGCGAGGCCGTAACCGTCGCCGGTCGCGACCGCTGCCCCAGATCGACGGCAACTTTGGGGCCACGGCGGGGATCGCGGAGATGCTCCTTCAGAGTCACCGCAGGGCGCCGGATGGGAGCCGGTGATTGATCCGCCTGCCCGCGCTCCCCTCGGCGTGGCCTTCGGGGCGAGTGACCGGCCTGCGGGCCCGGGATGGGTTCGCGGTGTCGATGGGCTGGGAGGCGGCCGGCTGATCGAGGTTGAGGTCGTCTCGGCGCTGGGTCGCGCCCTGTCGGGTCCAGCTTGGCGAGCGAACGATCGCATTGGACACCGAGCCGGCGCGCGCTACCGTTTCGACGGCGACCTGGTCCCCCTCGCGGGCTGACGGGGCGGACGAGAAGCCCGCGGTCCCTATGCTTCGGACCGCGGGCTTTTGGCCCGCCCATCTACAAAGAAGACTAGGGCTGGTACGTGCGCATCACCAGCGGTAGATAGATCGCCAAGCCGCGGTCGAATGCCAGGGCGTGCGAGGTGGTCGCCGGATCGGCATAGGCGACGGTGAGGGTCTCCGTCAGGGCGCCGGTATCCGACGGGACGTCCAGCACGTCGAAGGTCTTGGTCATCACGTGCCACGTGTCCCTCTGCACGCCCCATCCCTCGCCAGGCCAGGGTGTCGGTGGTCGTGAGGACGCTGCCGCCAGTACGCGACGCCAGGTCTGTGAGCGCCAGCGCATCGATGCCACGCCTCGGCCAGGGTGTAGCTGACCGAGGCGCCGGCTGTGACGTGAACGCGGTCGACGACGGTGACCGTATCGCCGGGCAGCACGTCCTGGAGGGACTGTCCGGGCCGTAGGGTCCCCTGCACTCGCCGATCCAGACCGCCTTCTCCCAGGTCGGGTCCGGGGGCTGGACCGTGATGGCTGATGGGGGTCCAGACCCGTCTCGATGTCCACATGGTCGTAGATGGTAGTTGTGGGTGTGGACGGCGTGGTAGGGCAGGCATATGCGGGCGAGATGTCGACGCTGACCGTCAGGCGTGTCCCGAGCGGCCGCGGGGCAGGAGTCCGATGTTCCACTTGGGCCCAGCGCCCGTGCAGGATCGACTCCCAGCGGGTGGGGATCGCGGCCGACGAGCGGGCGCACTCACCGGGAAGGTGCTGGTGATCCACGCGCCGCTCTCGTCGGCGCCGATGGTTGCCGTAGTCCAGGGTGTAGGTGATGCGCTCTCCGGCAAAGGCCTCCGGCGGGAAGTCCGCCGACAGCCATAGCTCAGCAGGGCGCTTGAAGATCTCGACGGGCCGGTGCTGCCCACTCCAGCCCTTCGACCCATAACTCCTCGTGGAGCAGGCTGTGCGTCCAGGCGCAGTCCTCGACGCGGAAGCGCTTGAAGAGTTCGACCACCTCAGGGCATCCGCCTTCTGGCGCGATCCACTCCAGCGCGCCTGTATGGGTGATGACGTTGCCGCAACTGGGTTGGGTCTCGATCAGGGAGAGGCGCTGGGGGTTCCACATCTCGACGAGGGCTGTATTGAAGTTGCCGGTGATGACGTCGAGCACCGTGAAGCTGTCCCGGTCTCGGTCGTCACGCTGATGCCGTCATACCACGTTGCGCCGTTGACGCGCTTCTCCCAAGACTGGCGGCTCGATGTGATAGCGGATCTCGGTCCAATCGCGCTCGACGCCGGCGTGGTCGGACGATGTAGTCCTGAATGAGGATTGTGGTGGAGGGTGGGAGCCCCGGCGCGATCTCCACGGTGACGGTGATAACGCCCTCATTCCCGGATGCCAAGGGGCCGAAGTCCCACCACGCCCAGCGTCCGTTCGGGTCCGACTCCCTCCGCTAAGGCCGGGGGGTCCGCGACCGCGCCGATGAACAGGGCTTCGACGGGGAAGGTGTTCCGGATCGAGGCACCGCTCTCGAACCCGCCGGCGTTGCCGTAACGCAGGGTGAAGGTGGCTTCCTGACCGGGTTGAACGTCCGGCTCGACCTCGTGATCGATCCACAGGTCGGAGGGGCGCTTTTCGATAAAGACCGGGCGCGCCGCCACCGGTTGGGGTGTCCCGCCGCCCGTCCAGATAAGCTCCTCCCATAACTCGGTGCCGATCCACGTGCACGGCTCGACGTGGAAGGTCTTGGTCAGCACGGCATGGACCCGGCGGCAGGACCCACTCGAGATCCCCAGGGCCAGGTGGCGGCGGGACGAAACCCCGTCGTAGTCGATAGCGATGAGCTGAAGATGGTCCGGATCCCAGTGTTCGATCAACACCGCATCCTGATCGACAAAGACTTCATCGACCACCTGAATCGTCTGTGACGTCTCGGTGGTGACGACCATCCCGGGATGCCACGGTTCACCCTCGACGAACTTGAACCACTCCCAGTTAAACGTGGGGGGCGTGGTCACGTGATATTCGAAGTGGGCGTTGCCGGCGATATTCCCCATATGGTCGAGAATCCGGCTTTGAACGCCGAGATAGTGCGAGGGCACGGCTGTCGGCAGGATCTCCACCGCAACGTCGATCTGACCGGTGCTGCCGTTTGCCAGATCGCCGAGTTCCCAGACGGCAAAGCTCCCGCTGGGCCCGACGAGGTCCGGGAACGGATGGGCGTGTACGAAGGCAAGCGTGATGGGATAGCTGCTTCTGACGGCCACGTCATTCTCGTATCCACCGGTATTGGTATAGTGCAGAGTGTAGGTGGCGATGCTGCCGGCGACGACGTCTGTTCGGGTGCTCGCTGCTCAGCGTCAAAACCGGCGGTCGTTCTCGACGATCACCGGCTTCTCATCGTGGAGGCTGTGGTTGGCGAAGAGCATCTCTGAGAGGGTCGTCGTCTCCCAGGTGGATGGTCGGATGTGGAACCACTTGGTGATCGTCATGACCCTGAGGATAAGGGGGCATCTCCCACCGCAGATAGGAGGGGCCCTGGGTGATGACCTGGCCGACTTGGGGTGCGGTGGTCCACTCGACGCAGCTGGAGCTGCGCCGGATCCCAGGTCTCGATCGAGGGTCGAGGGGCTCGCGTGGCGGTGAAGACGTCGACGATCTCGATCGTATCGGAGCGTCTCACCGGTGTGGACGATACCCGAGTCTGCCACGATATGCCGTCGATCCACTTCTCCCATACGATGGAGGTGCTGCCCGCGCCGGGCGCTTCGCAGCGGGTGGTCTGGTCGTTGCTGAAGTTGGTGACCCAGACCTCCGGGGGATGGCTGCCCTCAATGTAGGTCACCCCGCTGTTGTAGCCGGCGTTGCTTTTACAGGTGAAGGTCTCCTCCACGTTGCACCCCAGGTCGGTGACCACGATCGTGTCGGTATGCCAGCCGGAGTGATAGAGCCGGTCGGTTCCGGCGTCGTAATCGACGCCCAGGTTATCGGTGAGGTTCGGGAAGCGTGCAGGTCATCACCGTTGCCCAGCTATTGGGCGTCCACCAGGTGCCGGTTTTGGTGAAGTTCGATTTCGTAGACCAAGGCGCCGTCGTAGGCCGCCGTGGCAAAGTAGCGCGTGGGGCTGCCGGGCACCACGGCGATGTCGATGATGCTGTCGATCTCGGAGCCATCCGCGCTGTCGTTGCTGCCTACCTCGTCGTCCATCTCCCAGGCGTTCAGGATGGTTGCCGTCGGCGTCGACCTCGACGATGTTGTCGTCCGCGTTTGCCAGGTCCCCGTTGTAATCGGTGAGGAGATACGTGTCCGTATCGTAGTCGTATCCGGCGCCCGTGCGATTGTCCAACTGCCAGGGCCATCCGAGCGTTTCTGTGCCGAGAGCGCGAAGCTGACCACGACGGTGTGCGCCATTCGATCCACGTCGAAGACGGTAGGGCTGGACTGGTTGGATTGGCTTTCGTGGACGTAGCGCATCTGATTTCGAACCGGGTCATAGATCAGCCCGAGGGAGTTGTATGACCACGTGTTCGTGAAGATTTCCATGATTTTGCCTGCGGCGTTCAACGTTGGATCGATAGGGAGGGGCGCTGTCTTGTC
The DNA here is from genome assembly GCA_034521635.1 of Trueperaceae bacterium. Classification (GTDB taxonomy): domain Bacteria; phylum Deinococcota; class Deinococci; order Deinococcales; family Trueperaceae; genus JAXHMC01. Next base: position 71,917 of record JAXHMC010000025.1, read on the forward strand.
CGCTGGATGATCCCTCGAACGCGTGAACGTGGTGCCGGAGGACCCGACCATCTGGCGCGGACGGGTGGACGCGGGGGAGCGGGGAGGCGCGGGCACCGACCTGAAAAGCCGCAAGCATTGTGAGGGAGAGCACTATCAGACCCAGTGCGCACCATAATTGACGTCGTGCCATCGTGTCCTCCTTCTTCCTATGCTGATAGGTGCAGGACATTATAATTCGGGTAAACGGAAGTCCGGTTCGGCTTGAAGTTGAGTGAGGTGAGAGGTATTCCTCTCCCAGACTCATCGTTCATTATACGAAAGATACCGGGCGTGCGCAAATCCCGTTCGGGTGGCGCCATGCTCCGGTTGCATGCCCCTGACGATTCCAGATACAATGGCCGATGGAATCACCCGGTCTCAGCTGGGGCATGTCGGTGTACAGCGTGTTCAGGAACGATAGGGGGGAACGATGTTGCGATACTTATTGATTCGTCATGGGCAGACCGATTGGAATGTAGTCGGGCCGCATTCAGGGGCAGTCGGACGTTCCGCTGAATGCGGTAGGAGAGCAGCAGGTCGATGGCCCTGGCCGAAGGATTGGCCTCGACGTCCATCGACGTCGGTCTACGCGAAGCGACCTCACGCGGGCGCGGGCGACGGCTGAGGCGATGGTCGATCCTCACGGCTTGGATATCCGGATGGAACCGCGCTTGCGAGAGCTTCTGTTTCGGCGAGTGGGAGGGATTTACCTACGACGAGCTTCTGGCTCGCGCATTCCGGGCTTCGAGGAGGCCTGGGAAACCTGGAACGCCGACCGCGTGCATCGTGCGCCGCCGGGGGCGAGAGTCTGCTGCAGTTCAGCGCGCGGGTCGAAGCCGCGCTGGCAGACGTGCGGGCTGCCCATGAGGACGGTACGGTGGCCCTCGTTCTCGCACGGCGGCTTCGATCCGCATGGCGTTCTGTGTGCTCCTCGGGCTGCCCCTGACGTCGTATCTGGCAGATGTCGGTTGTATAACACGAAGTGTCTCCGAGATCGAGCTGCGGGAGCGCGGCCCCGTGGTCGTGCGGTGGAACGATACGCATCACCTCAACAATGGGTTGGTCGGATAGGGGCAGACCCCCTCATCGAGAGCCAGAAGCATCCGTGGGACGGAATCGATTCCGTCCCACTTGCGTTAACGGCGTAACCCGTCTACTATATCCCCAAGACCCTCGAAAGGAGATACTCTGATGCCCGATTCACGACCCAATATCATCTTCATTATGTCCGACGACCATGCGTCCCACGCGATGAGCTGTTACGGAAGCCGGATCAACCGGACGCCGAATCTTGATCGCATTGCCGAAGACGGCATGCGTCTTATAATTGCTTCTGCACCAACTCCATCTGCACACCCAGCCGTGCGGCGATCCTCTCCGGGACGTACAATCACGTCAACGAGGTGACGACGTTAGCCACGCACGATGGACAACCAGCCTGCTTACCTTCCCGAAGCTGCTGCAGCAGGCCGGCTACCAGACCGCGATCTTCGGCAAGTGGCACCTGGGCACGGTCCCGATCACTGCCCGACCGGTATTCGATGCGTGGACCGTCCTGCCGGGCCAGGGCGTCTACCACAATCCTGACGTTCATCTTCCAGGGGCCGGACGGCGGAACGCGCCGGACAGTGCCCGGGCTACGTCACCGACCTGATCACCGATATGAGCCTCGACTGGTTGGAGGAGCGGGATCGCAGAGCCCAGCCCTTCTGTCTTCTCGTCCACCACAAGGCTCCGCACCGGCCCTGGGTGTCGGATGAGGCCCACGCGGCGATGTATCTCAACGAGGAGATCCCGGAGCCCGAGACGCTCTTCGACGACTATGCCAACCGCGCGTCGGCGGCCGAGGCGGCCGAGATGCGGGTGGGCGTCCATATGCGGCCCATCGACCTCAAGTGCGAGATGCCCTCGGGGATGACGGAGCACGAGATGCGGCGCTGGGCCTACCAGCGGTACATCAAGGAGTACCTGCGCGTCATTGCCAGCGTCGACGATAACACGGGCCGGCTGTTGGACTACCTGGACGAGGAGGGGTTAACGCGAGGACACGCTTATCGTCTATACGCTCGGATCAAGGATTCTTCCTCGGGGACCACGGACTGGTACGATAAGCGCTTTATGTACGAGGAATCGCTGCGCATGCCCTTCATCGTGCGGTATCCGCGCGAGGTGGCCCCGGCTTCGGTCAACGATGACATCGTGCTCAACGTCGACTTCCCGGCGCTCTTCCTGGATCTGGCCGGTGTCGACGTGCCCGAGGCGTTCCAGGGGCGGAGTTTCCGAGATCTGCTTCACGGAGAGACGCCGGCCGATTGGCGGGAGGCGATGTACTATCGGTATTGGATGCACAAGGCCCACCACAACGTCTACGCGCACTACGGGGTGCGCACCAAGCGTCACAAGTTGATCTACTACTATTCGGATGCACTGGGGGCAGGCCGGCGCGGTCGACGAGACGTACGAACCGGAGCGGGAGCTCTTCGACCTGGAAGCGGACCCTTACGAACTGAACAGCGTCTACGATCATCCTGGGTACGCCGGGACGGCCGAAAAGCTCAAAGATACGCTGCACGCGCTCCAGGCCGAGGTCGGGGACGAGCGGTATCGCAAGGACGTTGATTAGGGTTCTGGCATAGATACCTACAGATCTGGACACGAATCACTAAACTTTTACGTGATGTCCCATGGCAACGCCGAAGCGTTTTAGTTATTCATGATCAGATCCATAAAGAGTTTCTGCGTTTTCTTCTATAGACGGATAACATAAAAAGGAGGCTGAGATGGTGTTAAAAGCAGGGGTGGTAGGATTGGGGATTCTGGGGAGCCAGTATACGACGTTTCTTGACGAGCAGCCGGAGGTCCACGTGGACAGCGTGGCAGATATCCGATCCAAGGTAGCGCGCGAGGTCGCCGCACCGGTAGGCGCCAAGCCGTACGAGGACTACGAGCAGATGTTTCGAGGACCAGACGCTGGATCTGGCGGTTGTCGGCGACCCCAGACCCGCTGCACCGCGATCCGGTGATGGCCGCGATCGAGGTCGGGGGTGCCGGTGGTGATCCAGGAGAAACCGATGGCGACCACGGTCGAGGATGCGGAGGCGATGCTCGAGGCCGCCGAGGAGGCCGGGGCTTGGATCTTCGTGAACTATGCCAACCGGGGTGCGGCCGCTATCCCGTGCGACGTACTATGTGATCCGCGAGGGATTGCTCGGCGAGGTCGTCTACGGTGAGATCAACCTGGACGATAACATCTCGGTTCCCCGGAAGCTATGGGGCAACCGATCGCGGATTGGGCGGCCGGGTCCTCGACGGCGCACTTCCTCCTCAGCCATGTCGGTCGATCTGCTGCACTGGATTATGGCCCCCGCTGAGATTACGGAGGTTTATGCGATCTCCCGAGCAGCGGGTGCTGGGGTACACGCCCGATCTTTACGATGCGTTCCTCACCTTCGACGATGGGGCCAAATTCCGGGTCAAGGCCGAGTGGATCAAGCACATCGATGGGCTGGTCGAGTTCGCCCTCGACTTCTCCGGGTCCGAGGGAAGCTTCGGTACATCAAACATCCCGGTTTTGGCGAGGTGGAGGGATGGTGGGCGAATCTGAGCGAGGACGTGACCACCAAAGCCCTGTTTAAGCACCAGCAGGCATTGTCGGATCGGGATATCGATGTTCGCGCGCAGGTGCAGCCGGGCAGATCCACCGCGGCAGCCGTGTCGTCAGCGGAGATCGGGCCTCGGGTCAGCCTGGAGGCCGCACGCCTTGCCTGCGGATGCAGTGGCGCCTGGCGCGGGGTTTGTGGACGCCGTCCAGGAGGACACCTTGACGCCCTCCTCCTGGCCAGCGGTACGGACCGCTGCCCACGGGGGTGGATGGGCTCCGGCAGACCCAGGTCGTCAGCGCGATCGTCCAGTCGGCCGAGGAAGACCGGGTCATCTCTCTGCCGGTAACGCCAGCCATTGCATTCATCGCTTTCACTTTTCGCGTCCAGGGATTCGATCGAAGGGCCCAGAGGTTTTCTGTTTCGAGCTGAAACCCGTTCAGTTCGACAAAACCTTTTCGCGGCTCTCTGTATGCAACGGATGACCTTGCTTCCCTGGCGTCTCTATGTAGACTGCACATAGAGGACAACGAGACGTGTAGTAGAGATGAGGAGGGACGCATGGAATATCGAAAATTAGGGCGTGAGTGCGGGCTCAAAGTATCAGAGCTCTGCCTGGGAACGATGACCTTCGGATCGCGAACCGGTGAAGCTGAGGCTAGAGGACATCGTGGACCTGGCCTTCGATGCCGGGATCAACTTCTTCGACACGGCAAACAGCTACAGTGAAGGACGTTCGGAGACCATCTTGGGCAAAGCGCTCAAGGGACGCCGGGACAAGGCGGTCGTCGCGACCAAGGTCTTCAATCCGATGGGGCCTCGGCCCAACGACTCCGGGATGTCGCGGGTCCACATCCTGAACGCCTTCGAGGACAGCCTACGACGGCTGCAGACCGATTACGTGGACATCGACTACATCCATCACGTGGACGTGGAGACGCCGATGGAGGAGATGCTGCGGGACGATGAATGACCTGGTCCGCCAGGGGCGGGTTCGGTACGTGGCGTGCAGCAACTATCAGGCCTGGCGCCTTACCGAGGCGCTCTGGATCAGTGAGGTGAACAACCTCGAGCGTTTCGTCTGCTATCAGCCGCAGTACAGCCTGGTGGTCCGCGATATTGAACAGGAATTGGTGCCGGTATGTCTGCGTAAAGGATTGGGCATCGTCCCGTGGGCGCCTCTCGCCAGTGGATTCCTCGCTGGCAAGTATCAGCCGGGCGAACGTGAGGTCGCAGGCGGTCGCGACTCGGACGGCTGGGCGTGGCACGGCCCCTTCTTCGCGGACAACGCCGACGAGACGCTGTCGGTTCTCCTGGAGGTCGCCGACGCGTTGAGGAAGACGCCCGCCCAGGTCGCATTGCGGTGGGTCTTGGAGCAGCCCGGCATCGCTTCGGTGATCACAGGCGTGCGGACGGTGCGAGCAACTGCAGGGATAACGTCGGCGCGACGGGTTGGCGACTCGAGGGCGGAGCCCCTGGAACGTCTCAACGAGGTCTCGCACTCTACCCGACCGCTATCCGGAGTCATTCGAGTCCGGATCCAAGGCCAAACGGGCTAACGCGGTCGATATGCCCTCTTTGACCGACTGACGGATGGATTGTCTGTCGTCTTGATCGGTGCCGGAGATGGGTCATCAGTGAACAATCCGGGATCGAGTCCTCGATCCCGGATTGTTTCGTGGTCAGCACAAGGGCTTACGGTTACCGGAGGATAAGGGGCATGTAGAGACTGATAAACGGGCTGGTAGGGTGGTGGGTTCTCAACCATGTCCACCAGCGCATTGAAGGCCTCGACTGATCTCCTGATTCCTCAACGGCACATGGCCAGTAGCGGTCAACCCTGAAGCGCCTATGCAGTAGCCAGATTATCGGCCTGCAGTAACTTTAGCCCGGTAGAGGCCGACGTGGTCGTAGGGCACGAGGAAGTCTCCGGTCGTTGTGCAGGGTCACCAGCGGTGAGGTGAGGACGCCTGTCGGATCGTAGTACTGATCGATCGTCTGCCAGCGCAGCTGGGTCGGCCTCGGTACGCCATACATTCGCGTTGAGCGCCGCGTCGTCGTCGGAGCCGCTGTAGACGCGGTCCTGGTTGCCGTACGGTTGTCCCCCCAGTTTAGTCCGCGCGTCCATCGTCGCATAGACGTTATACCAGAGCAGCCGTTCGATGGTGTTCGTACTGGTGGGCGGATCGAAGGCGTAGGGCGCAGCGCCCGTGACCTGGAGCAGCTGATTGATCTTCGCAGCGTTAGTCGTGTCTAGTGATCACCGGGAGGATGGTTTCGCTGTAGTAACTCGTTCCCAGGTCTCGATGAGCGAGGTGGGAATGGTGATCGGCTCGCCGGGCATCAGACCGGGGAAGAAGTAATCGAAGATCACCCGGAAATCGCCGTAATGGCTGACCTGCCGGTTAAAGCCGCCAGGCCCGCACATCGCCAGCCCGCCGTCGAAGACGTCGGGGTGATTCTCGACGGCCAGCGTGGTGATCAGCCCACCCTCGGATACGCCGGTCAGTAAGGTGATCCCCGGTGCGCCGTGTTCGTCGACGAAGATGTCGACGAGATCCAGCAGGTCGGAGATCGCCGGGCGCACCGCCAATCCGTTGGTGTAGTAGCTGGTGGTCGCGAAGGCGTATCCCAGGAAGTTGACGATCTGATCCACGGTGTAGGGAGAGCCGGGCAGCGACATCTGGCTCTCCGGGATGCCCACTTCCGCATAGAAGGGGACGTAGCCGTGGGCGTAGACGACCAGATCCCCATTCCACGGCTTGGTCAAACCCGCTGGGCATGCAGATGCGGTATTGGACACCGCTCTCCTGCTCGCCGTCCACACAGTTGCCTGTGACATCGTCGGGTTCGAGGTGCTTCGATGTCCAGCTCGGCGTCGTGGGGATGGGCGGTGGTGGGGCTTGTGCATGAACGGCGGCGGACATCGCCTGCGAAGAGCGCGAACGCTAGAATGCATGCCGAGACCGGGGAGCAGCCAACGTTTAGCATGCGTCACCTCCTTGAACGTTCGTCGTCCATTTGGGTTTCAGCCGGTTCAGGTATCGATGAGGGGACAGGTCGATCGGAAACCAGCTTATCCTATGCCTGTAGTAGGTCTCGTCCGGGCTGAAAGGTCAGGAGAAGGGCTGTGGCGTGTGAGACTCTGGATTATTCAGCCGACTGGCAGCCGTTGCGTAGCGAGCAAGGGATGGCTCGCGTTCCTCGCGCTGATCCTCCAGATAGAGGATCGTCGGATTGAGCGCCCAGAAGGCGGCGAGGACCAGGCAAGCAGCGCCGGTAACGACGAAGAGCATTGGAATTCCGAACGACCTCCGCGGCCGGTCCGGCGAGAGCCAGGCCGAAGGGCGCCATCACGGAGATCGAACTGAGGAGCAGCGTGAAGACGCGGCCCTGAAGATCAGGAGGGACGTAAGCCTGGAAGATGGACATCACCGTGCCCCGCAGCATCGGAATCATCATCGTGCGCAGGAACATCACCACGAGTGCGATCCAAAAGCCCGAGGGCGGGATAAGTCCAAAGGCTATCGATCCGAGTCCGATGCCGGTTAGCCCGATGAGTCCGGTGAAAGTCTTCCGTTTGAAGCCACCCATACGCCCAGGATGAAACCTCCGGCGATGAATCCCACGCCGTGCGCGGAATTGATCCATGCAAGCTCGAAGGCCTCCCCGCCAAAGTGATCGGTGACCATAAGCGGCAGCAGCGAGAATGCCGGCGCCATAAAGAACCGCATCGCTGCCAAAACGATGAAAAGAAAGAGCAGGCCACGCCAACTCAGCACGTACTGAAAGCCCTCTTTCATCTCCGCCCAGATAGCCCGGATACCCTCCTCACGCTCCTGTTTCTCAGGCTGAGGTATGCTGCATAACCAGCAGCGGAGCGATGGCGAGAACGGCGGTGATCATATCGATCGCCAGGGTGCCCTGCATCGAGATCGTCTCCACCAGCAGCGCGCCTAACGGGGGGGAGACGATATTGACAACGCCCGTGAGTGTGTCGTTCATCCCGGCGACCCGTGATAGCTGCGCTTTGGGTACCATCAGCGAGGTGGATGCCTGCATGGCGGGGGACTGGAAGACACCGCCGACTGGAGCGCAAGAAAAGGATCAGATAGACGTGCCAGACCTGAGCCAATCCCTGCCAATACAAAATTGCAAGCCCGGCGGTCAGGATGGCGATGAGCGCGTCCGAGATGACCATCACCCAGCGGCGATTCCAGCGATCGACCAGGCGCGCCGGAGAAGGGCGCCAGCCCGATGAAGGGCAACATCGAGACCAGGGTCGCGGTCGTCAGCACCCTGGCGGATTGGGTCTGTTCGGTGAGCCACCAGATAAGCGCGAAGCGTACCAACGCGCTCCCTACCAGGGAGAATGCCTGTCCTATCCAGATAATGAGGAATCGCGTCTGCCAGTTCTTAGTCTGTTCGGGATCGTCCATAAGCTCCTATTTGCCTTGAGTACCTTGGCACCCATAATACCAGGTTTTTTGCCACTCTCCAAGACTTATCTCCGGGGGTGCATCGCACATCATCATCTGGAATATCCTGAGGCAGCGATACGGCATCCTCCCCTTCGGCCCGTCGGGTTTGTAGACTCTTGACATTTAGGTTATAATTGAGTAAGGAATGGCGTGTTGGCACAAACTGAAAGCAGAAACTGAAAGCAGAAACGATGCCGATGATCGCGGAGCCCATTGTCGAGGATACAGTACGCGCACCCATCAAAATTGATATCAGCTATGCCCTGGTCTCGCTGGCCAGCACGGCTGTCTGGGCGCTTATGAGCGGCTGGCTGCTCTATTACTACCTGCCGCCGGATGGTGTCGGGGTCGGCCCTCGTACCGGCGGGTTTGTACAGCATCGTGATTTTCATCATTCGTACGGTCAATGCGGTCATCGCGCCTCCGATCGGCTATATTTCGGATCGGACGCAGACTCGTTGGGGACGGCGGCTGCCGTTTATGTTCGCCTCCGGTCTGCCCATGCTCGTCTTTTTCGTCCTGCTCTGGACCCCCCTCGTCTATTCGACCTCGAACTGGAACCTCGTCTATCTGGCCGTGATTTACCTTCTCTACAACTTCACCTACACCCTCAATCAAGTTCCGTACACGGCGCTCCTGCCGGAGATCGCCCGGACCGAGCACCACCGGGTGCGGGTCTCTGCCTGGTCGTCCGGCGCTTTTCTCGTGGGTATGATCGTCGGGAGCCTGGGCGGCCCCTTGATCGATAGGTTCGGCTACACGACAACCGCGTTGATCTATGCGGTGGCAATCCTGCCTTTCTTTTACGCGCCTTTCCTCGTTTTGCGTGAAAATCCAAAGCGGCAGGACCGAGCCGTGGAGCGGCTGGACTTCCGTCAGGGTATCAAACTTATGTTGGAGAAATCGCGCCTTCCAGGTGATGACGGCGACGGGCGTTTGTTCCTGGCTGGTGACCACCTTCATCCAGTCTGTCATTCCGTTTATCGTTACCGAGATCTGCCAGCTCTCTACGGCTGATACCTTTCTCTTCTATATTCCTGCGCTGTTGGCCTCCCTTCTCTGCTACCCGCTGGTCACCTGGCTGTCTGAAAAGGTGGGAAAGTGGCGCGTTTTCGCGGGTCTCTCCTCGCGTCGGCGGGTGTGCTTCCCGGGCTGATGGTGATCGGACAGTGGATTCCGATTTCCTTGCGGGTCCAGGGCTTGACATGGATCACCCTGCAGGCCATCGCGATGTCCGGTGTGACGATGCTGCCTCCCGCCTTTGGAGCCGAAATCACGGACTACGACGAGATGCTGACAGGTCAGCGCCGCGAGGGGACTTACTACGCGAGCTGGGCATTTCTCGATCAGGTGATCCAAGGGGCGGCTGCCGCGTTGCTGCCACTCCTTCTTCTTCTGGGACGCAGTCGTAGTGATCCGCATGGTCCTCTCGGGGTGCGGATTATCGGCTTCTCGGGGGCCTGATCATGCCGATCGGATTTTTTATTTTCCTGCAGTATCCGCTCAAGCAGGGAATTCCTGAATGGGAAGGAGCGTACGATGTCCGAGGTCGTCTCCGGCAAGCACCAGCAGATTATCGAGTTGGAGTGGGCGAACTACGCAGCGACCCGGATGCCGGCTCGGGTGACACCGGGCCTGGACCTGGTCCTCAGGGATGATGTCGTTATCACCGGCAGCCGCTTGCTTCCAATACCGGATGCCAACCACGCGTGCCTCGTTCGATCGTCTGAATGGGCCGTAGAGGATCTGATCGCTGAGGTGATCGCCTATTTTCGGGAGCGGAAGGTCTCGCCGACCTTTTATCTCTCCCCGGCGTGCGTCCCGGATGATCTTCCCGAGCGCCTCACGGCCCGAGGCTTCTCCAGGCAACCCGACGAAGAGGCCTGGATGATTTTGCCGGATATCCTCGACCTTGAGGTCCCCCGCCCGACCCCAAACGTGGTCGTCCAATCCATCGAGCGGGAGGAGGTCCCCCTCTTTGTCGGCGTCTTTTTGGAGGCTTTTGGGATGCCTTCTGAATTCGCCCCGCCCTTCGTGGAGCTTTTGGAGCCGTCGGTCGGGTTGGAGAACGCCTGGCATTGCATAGCCTATGACGGTGACCAACCCATCGGCACCTGCTCCTTGCTCACCTACGAGCAGTACGGAGTGCTGGGGAGTGCGGGGATCGTTCGATCGCGACGGGGCGCGGGGCAGCGACGAATATGGTCATCGCCGCAGTGGGAGAAGGCTCGGCGACAGGGTGTCAACATGCTGATGTTGCAGACCACCGCTGGCACGTTGCTGGAGAGATTTTTGCGCATTCGGGGTTTCGAGCGTATCTTTACACGGACCTGTTATGTCCTCTCTGAATCCGCTGATTAGGGTCTTCCATCTCCATAAAGTTTACCGGAGGGGCTCGGTGACCTTCGAGGCGCTCAAGGGTGTCTCACTTGACATCGCCGCCGGCGATTACGTGGTGATTATGGGGCACTCGGGGAGCGGAAAATCCACACTGCTGCATTTAGTGGGGGGCTTGGATTCGGCCACGAGCGGGATGGTTGAGGTGATCGGGCCGTTCGCTCGGCGAGATGAACGAGGCTCAACTCGCAAAATTTCGCCGTGAGAACATCGGGTTTCGTCTTTCAGTTCTTTAACCTGATTGACAATCTTAACGTCCAAGCCAACGTCGAACTGCCGGCGCTCCTGGCCAACAAGCGGAAGGGAAGGCTTCGTAAGCGAAGGCTTCGCAAGCGAAGTTGGGCGCTGTTGGACCAATTGGGTATCGCCGACCAGGCGATAAAGATACCGTTCGGCGATGTCCGGGGGCAACAGCAGCGGGTTGCCATCGCGAGGGCGCTTATCAACGAGCCGGCGATCCTGTCGACCGATGAGCCGACCGGTAACCTCGATAGCGCCAGCAGCCAGGCCGTGCTGGACATTTCTAGCGGATTGTCACGCCCAGGGGCAGACGATTCTGATGGTGACCCGACGATCCCCGGGCCGCGGCGGAAGCCGGGCAGATTTATTTCTTACACGATGGGCGGATCGTCGATACGATGCCCGGCGGACAGGCCCAGGATATCGCGCGCCGCCTGGCAGATCTGGCGTGATCCGACGATGAACGCTGTCATTCAGAAGATCAAAGCGGATATCCTCCACCGACCTGTGATGTCGCTCCTGGTCGTGGCGACGATCTTTGCCTCCTCCACACTGCTGACCCTGGCGATCGCGACTCTGACGCATCTCAATGCTCCTTACGATCGTTCTTTTGAGGCGTTGAATGCCGCGCATCTCTGGCTCTATTTTGACCGGCGTGCGATAAGCCGGCAACATCGAGCGCATTGCATCGATGCCGGGTGTCACCGCCAATACAGGGCTGCGATACGCGGTCCCCAGCCGCGTCGAACTGCGCGACACCCACGTCTGGACGAGTCTCCGGGCCATGCCCCGAGTCTCCGGCAGAGGTCAACCGCCTCTTCATCCAGGAGGGAACGCGATTCGGCCCGGATCGACAAGCACTGCTGGCAAGCAAGGATTTGGACGATCTCTGATGATCTATCGGTTGGGGAACGCATTACCGTTACCGGTGCTGACAACGCGGCGATTGCGCATGCCGTGGTAGGGCTTGCATACAATCCGATGTGGGACACGTATCGCAACAGCCAGCCTCCGTTTATCTACATGCGCGAAGAGACCCTTCGCCGGCTCTATCCGGATGAATCGAGCTGGCAGTGGTCCATTGGGCTGCGCCTGGCCGACCCTGAAGCGGTGGGATGAAGATGGTGACCCGAATCGAGACGATGCTTCGCGGCGAGGTGATTGAGAGTTACACCGACTGGCGCGACGTCAAGCGCTCCGCGGTTTTTGGTGCAAAGCTCAATTTGATCTTCCTCGGTGCGTTCAGCCTCTTTGCCATCCTGGCTACCATCCTGGTGATTGCGAGCAGCATCGGATCGATCGTGCTCTCCCAGTTCAGACAGATCGGGATCCTGAAGACGCTTGGCTTCACCCCGCAACAGGTGCTGTGGTTGTATCTTGGGCAGTATCTGGTGCTCAGCATCGTCGGCGGTCCTATGGGCCTAGCTGCCGGGGTCCTTCTCTCCCCGCTTCCCCTTAAAAGCGTCGCCGCTTCGCTGAATACCCAGTTCCGTCCGCCGCTTACGCTTCCCCTGGCGATAATGGTGTTGGGGTTGACCGGTGCCGTCGTCGCGTCTGCGACCCTGAGCGCTGCAAAGCGAGGTGCCCGAGCCAACATCGTTCGGGCGATCGCCGTTGGATCCGAAAGCCCAAACCGCGTGCCCGGATGGGCTACGCGCCTGATCGCCGCACTGCGTCTGCCTATTGTGGTGACGTTGGGGGTCAATGACCTCTTCGTGAGGCCCTTCCGGTCTCTCTTGACCGGGGTCAATCTGATGCTCGGCGTCATTGGCATCGTCTTTGGCCTTACACTCAGCACGACCCTCGACACCTACCACACCCACCCGGAGCTCCTGGGTATCGCCTACGATGCGACCGTGACCCGATACGGGATCAGCGAGTCGAAGACCGAGTATCTCTTGCGTCACGCGCCCGGCGTTGACGCGGTCTACGAGGAGTATCTGATCGATGCGGAGACGGCGGACGGGCGGACTTTTCAGACCCGGGTCGTGGAAGGCGACCTGGAGGCTTTTCCCTTTGAGATTCCCGAAGGGCGCTTCTTTCAGCCCCATACCTATGAGGCCCTCGTGGGGCGGGGTTGTTAAACTGGTTGGGCCTGGAGGTGGGAGATGTGTTGACGGTGACGTTTGACTCCGCCGTCAAGAAGCCGGTCGCCTGGCATATTGTGGGCCAGTATACTGAGCCGGTCAATGTGGGTCAGATGATGATGGTCCCTGCGTCTTCGCTGGAGCGGTGGGTTCGACACCACGAGACGGAGACCTACTTCCTTCGATTGGCAGAGGATTGCCATCCGGCTGCGCTCAGGGCTTACTTACGGGATCAAGCCCGGGATGCGTTGAACCTGACGCTGATCGAGCAAGTGTTACCGGATGCGATTCGTTATCTTCAGGTAGCGATCTATGCGTTGTCCGGTATATTAATGGGCATTGCGTTGATCAACGTTTTCAACACGACACTTCTGGCAACCAAGGAAAAGGTCCGGACGATTGGGATTCTCAAGACGGTGGGAATGACCCCCGCCCAGGTGATGACGGTTGTGTATATAACGGCCGGCGTGCTGGGATTGCTGGCGACCACGGCAGGCATTCCGCTGGGATTCGGATTCACCCGATTGCTGCTCGCCAACCTGTCCAATGTGTATGGATTCGGCGAGGTCCAGGTTGCGCTGAACGGCGCTTACGTCGTTCTGCTGATCCCGCTTATGCTCGTGGTCAGCATCGTGGGAAGCCTTCCACCGAGTTTGCGGGCTGCGCGGCTTTCGATTGTGGAGGTTTTGCGGGATGAATGATGTGCTCGCCGAATTGCAGGATCGCTCCCGGACTTACCGGGTTGTCCTGATCCTGGCGCTCGCCGCCGCGGGCTTGCGGTTGGCTCTTCACGGTATTTACGTGGGTGTGATGCTCTATCCAGATCGAAGCCCCATTGAAGCGGTGCCGTTATGGATTGAGACGCAGGACGAGTCCAGGCTGCCGATGGATGTTCAAATTTACGTCGACGCCGCACGTCGTTTTCAGAACCGCCAGGAGCTCTATGCCAATGCCGATGTCATTGAGGTCTACCAGTACCCGCCTGCGTATGCGGTGGCGTTTATCCCATTCCTCTTTCTTTCGCCCCTGGGTATCGCTGTCGTTCACACGGGTTTACATATCCTGGCTTATCTGGGTCTTTTTCTGTCATGGCATCGAATCTTTGACAGTCTCGGCTTGGCGCAAGCGAAGGATAAATTGATCACGCTCTTACCGCTTTGGCTGGTGTTCGCGGGGTTTTGGAGCGATCTGGCGTATCTCAATATCTATCTTATTGTCGCGCTCATCAGCACGTTCCTGATCGAGGCTGTTATTCACGAGCGCTTGGGGGCGGCGGTGTTGTGGCTCTCTGTGCTTCTGCATATCAAGCCGCATTGGGCTTTTGCAGCCGTGGTCCCTTTACTCTTGGGCCGATACCGATTCTTTCTCAAGTTGGTCGGTTTCTTCTCATCGCTTACGTTCTCGTGGTGGTGGGACTGATGGTGGCTGCGAATCCGGCTTATGTGGGTCAACAATACATCGAATACGTGCGATTCCTCGGTGTGCTGAGCCGAGATTTTCCATGGCGCGGCCCGGGCGCGCGGTTTTTGGGCTATAATCATTCGATCAAACAGATTTTCGTTTACCTTGCGGGCGTGGAACCGAGGATGCTGCAACTGGCAACCCTTGCGAAGAATGTTCTTATTGGCTCCATTGGGCTGGGTTTGTCTGCGTTATCTCATCCATCCTGTTAAGAAAGCCGGTCGCGACGTGCCGGTGCCTGATCTGAAATCTTGCGTTTGCGCTCTACCTGGGTGCTTTCATATGGATCGGACATGGTGTGGGAGATCTCTCTTGGGTATTGTCATCTTTCCCTATCTGCTGGCCCGGATGGAACGCCGGACTGTTCGCTTTCTCGTCTGGGTTGTCTTTTTATCCTATGCCCTGGTGGATCTCTGGCGCGCAATCGGCTTTATGATATGGGGGAGCGAGGTGATCGCGCCCGGGGCCTATATCTTAACGGATCCCAGCCTGTATGTCCCCGTCGTTATGGGGGTCATTTTGACGTTCTACATTTTGTTACTTGTAAGGTTGGGCCAGATAGAAGCATGGCTCCGATGCGCGCTATGCAATCTCCAATCGTGCGAGCGAAGGACTAAGATGAATACGGGATTTCCTCTGGATTTTACTTTGGGAAGAGCGTTCAGAACCTCCCTTTTCTTGTGAGCTTTGTCTATGCGACCTGCCTGTGGATCAAAGGGCGCAAGAGGCTTTCCTTCGCACTTGTGATAACGGGTACGCTTTTAGGTAGTGTCGCGATTGCATCAACGGAACCGCTTATCTACGAAGAACCGGCGGCACTTCGGTTTGGTACGGATGTCCTGGTCAATATTGGGGTTTTCACGGGTCTTTCTCTGCTGGCGATTACCTACATAAACCGACAAGCAAAAGCAGCACGCGACCTATTTGTCAGTTTGGGATTTGGCGTCATTGTGACACTCAGTCAGGCTGTCGTCGATCCCTATGCTGCGCTAGGGATTACCGTCCATGCTCCGTCGATGTCTGCGTCATTCTTTGTGTTTCTCCGCAGCACGCGCTGGGCGATTGCTGGTTCCAGTGACGCGGTCATTCTGACGCGCGCGGCCTTGATCACAATCGCAGGTTCTGCGATCATTGCCGTGATCGACTATGGGTACCTGATTGTATAATCGTTGGATTACAGGCCTCCTGTTTTGGGAGGATGGGACGGCTGTTTCGTCGATCGTGAGAGGATGACCGATTGCAAAGTGGGAGTGATCGGGGGATGATGGATCTGGATGCCTTTTTAACAATGCCGACTTCGAAGGTCGCAGAGATCGTGCGGGAGAGACGGTCCCCGGGTCTGTGTCTCCCCATCAACGGTACGCGGCGTTGGTTTGCCCTGGAATACCCAGATCAGACTGGGGATGATTACGCCCAGGCTTACCTGGAAATCAGCGGTAGGCGCCACATCGAACTGTATAAGTTGTTCTTCGATCACGGCATCGAGACTCTGTTGACCCCGATTGTCGGCCCGGATATCCTGGAACGCGGAACCACTTATCAGCCGCTTTTGGAGCGGGGTTTGCTTTGGTTTGCTACCCATGAAGATTTTCGGGCTTTCTACCGAGACTATGACGTCCGTGTACCAGTCTTATGGGATGCAGATCGATGTCTGACCGATTCGGCCTATGCCGCAGCTCCTCAATGCCTATCGAGAAGCTTGCCGACGAGACTGCGACCCATTGTGGCTGCCGGCTCTTCTTTGGCATTTGTGCGCACGACGCTGCCGAAAGGGTGGCCGAGATCGGCGCACGGTTTTATCAAGAGAACGGGCGCTATCCCTTAAAGCGGGAGATCGTCGAAGCATACTACGGGGAGTATGTGGAGCCGGTGGATGTTTTCATTGGTTTCGACCGACCGGCAGCTTTTGATATGCCGTTGATCGCGACGGGCCGTGAGGATCTCTATTTCACTGTTGCGCCCTCGCCCTATCTCAATGTGAGAGCCCTGCGCCTTATTTTATACGATCACATTTTCTCAAGACGGATTGATGATGCGGCCTATGAGACGCTCTCACACGAGGACTGGCAGACGCTGGCGATGTTCTATCGCAGAAATGCGCTGCCACGCGCTGGGTTTGCAGGAAGGCGGCATCAAACCGGGAATTTTTGGTATCCGGTTACCGCAGGTTGATCTACCCTCAGCATTGTAAACAGAGCTTTCTGAACCGACCGACAAGCAAACTGGCGTAGGCGGAATGGGAAGCTGACATGGATTATATTGAAGAAGCAAAGGCTTTGGTCGACGATCTCGATCAGGTTATGGGCCCTCGCCCGTACGATATCGCCTGGATGGCGCGGTTACCAGCGCCTGACACCTCTGCGCCCCTTTGGCCTGATTTCATCGATTGGTTGATCGAACATCAGCACGCCGACGGGAAGCTGGGGCGGAGACATGCACGTACTCTGCACCGATCGGATTATCTGCACCCTGACGGCGGTGATCGCGCTAGAGATGCAAATCACACCTCGTGCGAAGCCGGCGGGAAAGGCTGTTCGCCAGGGAGAGTTCTTTGTGGCAGCGTGTTCGCATGTCTGCCTCGCGACCCATTTGAGTTAAGTGGGATTTGAGCTCATCTTCCCGACTCTGTTGATTGGCTTTAATCTGCGGTTGGACGTGGGACCATGCGTGCGGGTACAAGGAAATCCGAACCGCGAAATTGCGCTTGATCCCTCCTGAGATGCTTTATTCTCCGGCGATTCAACCATCCACTCCCTGGAGGATTTCCTCGGGCGGGCGGGTGACCTCGATCGTCTGGCTGAAGCCGTTTTCGATAATGGCTCCCTGGGCAACTCCCGGCGACGACGGCTTATTACACCACCCTGCAGCCGTCGGATAACCGACCGATGCGCTATCTGGAAGCCATCGCGATCATACCGGGTACGCCATTATGCTCTATCCTTTTCGGGCTTACGAGCTAATCTGGGTGCTGAATAACCTGGACTTCAGCGGGCTGCCCCAACGGTATTCGCAGATCAAGAGGTATGGGACAACTTGAACCTGCATGGGGCCTAAGGGCGTCAGTCTCGATCCGACCTTCGGCATTCCAGATGGCGATGACGCCGCGGCAAGCAGCAAGCTGCTGGTCAAGGCCGGTTTTGACGTCGATCCCGGTATCCTGGCTGAGTTCGAGAGTGAGGCGGGTGATGCTTTTCGCACCTACTACTATGAACGCAATGCCAGCGTCAGGGACCAATGTACACGCCCTGGAGGCGCTCCAGGTTATGCCCCATTATCCGGATGCGGAGGCGATGCGCGAGAAGGTGACCGTGACGTTACTGGACAACCGGGTGTTCAATACATACTGGATCGATAAATGGCACGCTTCTCCGTATTATGCGACGGCGCACGCGTTGATCGGTCTGCTGCAGGAGGGTGATTATCTCGCGCAGGCCTGCCGTCACACCGTCGATTGGCTGCTTCACACCCAACGCGAGGAGACGGGTAGTGGGGGATTTTTGAATATGGTACCGCTGAAGAGACGGCTTTTGTCCTGACCGCACTGCTGCATTACCGTCGACTTTATTTCCCTGGATCTGGAACCGCTCCAGCGTTCCGCTTCCTACCTTGCTCGGGCTTACGAAGAGGGTGAGAAATATCCTGCACTGTGGATGAGCAAATGCCTGTATGCGCCCCACAATATCATTCATTCATCAATCTTGGCGGCTTTGATTCTTTATGAAGAGACATTGGGCCGTTCCCTGTCGTGAAAGGGGCCAACGTCTGGACACACTCAGTCAATGGCTAGAGGTACCATCGACCGATCCCAATGATGCTCGGCGCAGAAAACTCCTCAATATTATGCTGATAGGCGTCGCGTATTATTGCGTTCCTGGGTTTGTTGGTGGGTATCTCGTTTAGCATTACCGGTCATTTGGATGTGCGGGGCTCATTCCGGGCACCGCCGCTGTGATCTGGCGCGGTCGGCGTTTATCTGATAAAATCGGTACGGCTCGGGACAGTTAGCCAGTCTGTTGCTACTGGTTCTGACCTTGGTCCTGGCTTTTGCCGATGAACCTCAGAACGTCGTCGACGGTCGCGCGCTCTTTCTTCACGATTCCCATTCTGATGGCCAGTGTGTTAATCCGACCATGGGCAAGTTTGGTCGCGGCAACGCTGGTCAGTCTGGAAAGATCAGCAATTTGTCGCGCTCAATGCCCGGATATCTGCCTCCGCTTCCGACGATGTTCGGTTTCTTCGCGTTTGCGTTGGTCTCGTGGCTTTCGGCGCGCAGCCTGGAGAACGCCCTGGATCACGTCCGGAAAATGGGCGCGGAGTCAATCGCGTCGAGATAGGACGCGGGACTCCGGGAAGCAAATGAGCAATTAGCAGAGGCAACGAACAGCTCCGAGAGCTAGATCGCCTCAAGTCCCGATTCGTCTCAAATCGTCTCTCACCAGGGCTTCGTACACCGCTCAGCGCGATTAGGGGTCACCGAGATGCTGCTCACCAAATCTACGGACCGCTGGCGGAGCGGCAGGAGAGGGCGCTTAACCGGATCACCACGAATACCACCCGACTGCTGAATCTGGCTCGGCGATCTGTTGGATCAGGCCCGTATTGAAGCGGGGCAGGTACCGGCTCCAGGTCGAGCCCTTACGCCCACGATATGGCCGAGGAGTTTCGCTCCACGATGGAACGTACTTGCGCACAATCGAAGGGCCTGACGCTGGACGACTGAGGTCGACCCGGCGATGCCGGGTACGATCTACGGCGATGAGAAGCGGCTGCATCAGATTATGGTCAACATCGCCAACAACGCGATCAAGTTCACCGATGAGGAAGGTACCGTGACGCTGCGTCTTTATCCGCCCGACGGCGCAGGCGGCCCGGCCACCGAGCTGGGTGATGGAATGCTCGGACACCGGGCCCGGGGTCACCGAGGAGGATGAGGCCTGCGATCTTCGAGCCCTTCCAGTCGTGTGGACGATTCTGAGGCCGCGCGAGCACCTCGGGCGTCCGGGTCGGGACTGGCGATTGTCAAGGAGTTGGTCGACCTGATGGAGGGCGGTATCGGAGCTGGAGAGCGAGCTGGGAGTGGGCTCGTACCTTTGCGATCCGGTTACCATTTCGTACCACGGGAAGGCAAGGATCGACTTAGCACCGTGCGATGGTCATCGAGGACAGCGAATGAGGACCTGGCGATTATCTTCAGCGAGGCCCTGCAGAGCCGCCGGATTCGAGGCGATCCATCGTCACCGATGGGAAAGGTGGCGCTGGAGCAACTCAGGGCGATACAACCGGCGGTGATCGTCCTGGATCTGCACCTACCTCCGTGTACCGGGCGATCAGATCCTGGCCGGGATCCGGGCGGAGGAGCGACCTGGGCGGACACCGGCGTGGTGATCGCGACGGCCGATCCGCAGATGGCGGACGAACTCCAGGATCGGTCCGATCTGGTGCTTGCTCAAGCCCGTGAGCTTTCAACCAGCTGCAGGATGTCGCGGCCCGCCTGGCGCCGCGATGGGCCCTATCGGTTCGGGCGGTTCCCTGGGGAGGACGCCGTCATTCAAAACTGTGTCTGGAAAAAAGGGCTGTTCCTGCTATCATAGCTTTGCTTATCATCGTTTTCGACCAGCGTCTTTCATCATTGGCTTGTAAGCAACGTCCTTGGGTAGGACCTTGGTCATAAAGAAGCTGTGCTAGCGTGGGAAGGCAGGTCCGCAATGTCGCGCGGAGTTCCTATTCGTAAAATTGCGCTTACCGCTTTGATGGCGGCGCTTCATCTTTGTCTCTGAGCCGCGGTGGCGTCGTATTCCGTGTGCCGGCGACCGCGGTCTATTCACTTAGGAGACACCGGCGTCACGTTCGCGGCCTGCCGCGTTCGGACCCGTGGGTCGGCATGGTGGCCGGCGGGGCTGGGGACCCGCTGCTGGCCGACTTGACTGGGCTTCCCGCAGTGGGCCATCTTTTTCGCTGGTGGTTCACGGGGTGCAAGGGCTCGCCCGTGGGCTGGATTTTGCGCCGTCGGGATCACCTGGGTGACCTCGGTGGTGGCCGCGGTGGTCGGTAGCAGGTCGTCGTGGTCGGGGGCTACTTCGTGGCCGGTGACGATCCTGGTCAGGGCCCGGCCGTCGCGGCTGCTGGAGGTGGTACCCGAACACCATCCAGGGGCTCAGCGGGGGCCTGCTGGGATTGCCCCTGTTCCTCGCCGTTCGTGCAAGGCCTATCCACTCCTGTCGAGGGGTTCAGGACCGTCGACCTGAGCGCTCTGCGTCGCTGGCTGACGTGGATGAGGCGTGCGATGCCTTTGAGGTCCGCTGGCCCTGAGGCCGGTCGGCTGCCGATCTGTCTGGCTTTCCGCCCGGCTGTCCCGATGATCCGTATTCGCGGCCTTACCGTCGCATACCCGTCGCTGCGTCCCTCCATCGGATGCGGCCCCGGTCTTTGCAGGAGCTTTCCTCTCCCTTGACGCGAAGGCGACGTCCCTGGCGGTCATGGGGGCCAGCGGGGTCGGGAAAGACCACCCTGGCTCACGTGGTCGCCGGGCTGGCGCCGCCGGTTCACCGGGGGCGTCGTATCGAGGGTACGGTGCGGGTGCGGGAGCCACGACGTGATCGCCTCGCCGCTGCCCGGTGGGCGCGGTCGGCCTGCTTTTCCAGGACGCGGCCACGCAGCCTTTCAGCCCGACGGTGCCGAGGAAGTCCGCCTGGGGGCTCGAGGCGATGGGGATATCGAGCCGCCTCTGGTCGAATCGACGCATCCATGGGGCCCTCGATCGTTTCGGGTTGGTCGGTTTCGACGGCGCCGGCGCCGTGGGCGCTCTCGGGCGGCCGACGAAAGCGCCTGGCGCTTGGCGGCGGTCTGGGCGATGCAGCCCTAGGTACCTTTGTGCTCGATGAGCCTCTGGGCGGGGCTCGGACCCGGTGGGCCGGGATGAGGTGCTGCAGGCGATGCGGATCGCTGCAGCCGGCCGGTGCGACGGTCCTGCTGATGACGCTGCGGCCCGAGGCTGCACGGAGCGCTCTCACGTGTCGGCCTCTCGATCGACGGACTCTGTGGCACTTTTGGACCCGGTGCCGCCGACTGCTTGCTGTCCCAGACCGATCGTCTCGCGGAGGCCGGGATCCTGCTGCCGCCCTCGCAGTGGCCCGATCTCGGTCCTCGCGACCTGCACGGTCGCCATACGGCTGACCCCGGCGATCGACGGTGGATCAGTCTCTCCTTTCGATTACCCAGGAGGGTCCTGGGCGGTCTTCCACGATCATCTCCCTGTCTGTGCCGCCCGGTCAGGATCCTGGCGCTGGTGGGCCCGAACGGCGGCGGGAAAAGCACGTTGGTCCGACACTTTCAACGGCCTGCTGCGTCCGGACCACACGGCACCGCTCCGAGACGTGCATGGGCCGGGTACCTCGGAGGTCGTGCGACCGGCGATCTGGCCAAGCGCGTCGGGTTTCTCTTCCAGCGGCCGGACGCCACGAGGCTTTTCGCGCCGACGCGGTCCGCCGGGAGATTCGCCTACGGGCCGCGGATCGCTGGGGTTGGCGCGCGAGCGAGGAGGCGGTCGAGCGGGTTGTGCAGCGGTTCGGTCGGGTCGCCGTTGGCGGATATCCCGCCGGCGCTGCTGGGCTACGGCGACAAGCGCGCTGTCGACCCTGGCGTCCCTGGCTATCCTGGAGACACCCTATCGTGGTCCTGGACGAGCCCTCCGTGGGTCTGGATGGATTTGGGGTGCTCTTCAGCTGCCTGTCGTGGCTCGCCGAGTCTGCGCGAAAAGGGGACGACCCGGTGGTGGTCATCACCCCGCGAACTCGACCTGGCGCGCCGTGCCGAACCGCGTGATCGCCCTCGAGGGGCGGACGCAGTCGTCGCGGACGGCGACGCCGGAGCAGCGCGCTCGCCCGTCTGGATGGATGCGGTGGACTAGCGCCATGACCGCCGTCTTTGACACCTTCGTCGCCGGAGATTCCTCTGCTTCACCGGCTGGACCCCCGCGTGAAGCTCGGCGGGTTACTCCTGGGCTTTGCCGACGGCCTTTATGCTGCCCGGCCTCTGAGGATGCCACAGCTCCTGCTGTCCTGCTTGTCGATCCACGCGGCGCTCCTGGCCTCAGCCGATTCCACGTGGCGCGACCTCTGGGGTTTCTGGAGGCAGATGGCGATGCTGATCGTCGCTGATTACTCATCCTGCAGCCGTGGTTCCAGCCGAAGTGGTCGCACGTCCTGTTTTGGTCGGGGGCCGCTGCCGCTTACCGGTGGGCGGTGTTGCGGACGCGCTGCACCTTGCGGCCCGCTCGCTCGTGGTGGCGTTTCTCACGGCCGGGTTGCTGTTCGCGACCGATCACCGGGCGCTGGTCCTTACGGCGTTCGTGCGGATCTGGGGTTGCCTTACACGTGGGGACTTGACGATCAGCCTGACGCTGCGGTTTCTGCCCGGCGATCCAGAGCCTCTTTCCGCGCGGTGCGGGACGCCCAGGCTGCCCGCGGTGAACTGGACGCAGCGGCGGACCGTCGGGACGGCTGCAGGGAGTATCTGCCGGTGCTGGTGGCGGTGATGATCTCGACACTGCGGATGAGCGAAGCAGCTTCACGCTGGCGCTGGCCGCGCGCGGGACTGACCTCCAGCATTCTCGCTCGATCTGGCGTGATCTGGAGATGCAGCCCTCGGATTGGATCGCGTTGACGGCCTTGGTGTTTGGGTTTGGCGTGCTGATCCTGTTGAGGTTTCATTTTATCTGACGAAGGAGATTGACTGAATG
>JAXHMC010000026.1:0-96029 GCA_034521635.1 Trueperaceae bacterium
ACGGTCAGGTTCACCCTAACTCGAAGAGGCGTTCGCGTTCGCTAAGGTCGTCAGAAACGCTGTCGAGTCTCTGGTAGAGCCGATCGGCACCTTCGACGAGGAGCGCTTCGAGGAGCCCCTCCTTGTTGCCGAACATCGTGTAGATCATCTGGGTCGAGACCCCGACGGCGTCGGCAACGCGCCGTAGATTAAGGGCGTTCGGCCCCTTGGTGACGACAACATCGCTCGCCGCTTCGAGCAGCGCCTGACGCGTACGGATCCGTTTTGGGTCGCTTAACGGTCGATCGGAGAGAGCACGTTCTACCGCGTCTCTATCGTTGTTCATAAATGTCTCGCTTTCTTATCAGTGCGGGTTGTTAGACGTGTTGTGTTGTTAAAATAACATGCTTATAACGCTGTTATAGATTATAACTAGACGAGTCAAGGCCGATTTCATCTAAATTCTACGCGAATATCTGTCACCTCAGAGTCATCAAGTCAAAATATCTTTTAGATATACAAGAAAGGAAATGATGCCCGTGACTTCAACACCATCGGCAACGAATACCTTGTCTAACAAACGTCTCCGCGTCTTCTCTAGATGGATTCCACATCGTCGGAGCGGCGCTTCTCGGTACGTATCTCTATTCGCCGTGGGGGAGCGAAGCCTGGTTTACCGCGCTGATGCGGTGGGGCGTGATGCCGGTGCTCGTACTTACCGGTGTCGCGATGTGGAAGCAGGCACAGGTCGGTCGTCTGCTCCGTCGTCTTTCTTCGTAACGCGTCTGCGAGGTTTTTATGTCTGATACGCAAACTCATCCACAAACCGTGCTCGTTACCGGTGCGTCGTCGGGGATCGGTAAAGCGATCGCTACGGCGCTACACGAGGCGGGTTTTCGCGTCTTCGGGACGTCGCGAAGCCCCGACAAGCACCGCGATCTACCTTTCGAGATGCTCGCACTAGACGTCCAAGACGACGATTCGGTCGCGGCATGCCTCGAGGATCTGATGGCGCGTACGGGTCGGCTCGACGTACTCGTCAACAACGCCGGCTTCGGGCTTTACGGGGCGGTCGAGGAGACGAGCATGGACGAAGCTAAGGCGCAGATGGAGACGAACTTTTTTGGCGTCGTACGTACCGTTCGCGCCGCGCTGCCGATTATGCGCGAGCAGCAGCGGGGCAAAATCATCAACATCAGCTCGCTTGCGGGACTTGTAGGGGTGCCGCACCACGCGTTTTACGCGGCGAGCAAGTTTGCGGTCGAGGGCTTTACCGAGTCGCTGGTGTTAGAGCTCGAGCCCTTCAACATCTCCGTCACCCTGGTCGAAGTCGGCTACGTCGACACCCCCTTCGCCGACCACATCTCGCGCCCGGAAGAGCCGCTAGCCGTGTACGACCAAGACCGCGAAACGGTCATCGAGAGTGCGGTCGCGTCGATTCGAAAAGGTCACGACCCGGCTAAGCTCGGTAGAGCCGTGGTCGAGGTCGCCCGGGCGGACAAGCCGGGGCTGCGTAAGCGGGTGGGGGCCGACATGGTGTTTATCTCGACGCTCAAGCGGGTCGCGCCGTACAGCGTGTTTAAGCTGGGGTTGCGGCGTAACTACGGGTTGTAGTCGTCGGTTGTAACTGTCGGGGGTAGCTAGGAAATCTCGCTCTGTACGAGTGAAACCTGGATGCCGCCGTTGCGGAAGGGGAGGGTGAGGGTGGGCTCGAGCCCCTCCATCCACCCCACATCGGGCGTCACCACCGCGACATCCCACCCCCGCGCCGTCTTCTGTAACTGACGCACAAACTCACTGTAAAGCTGCGCCGCCTCGTCCCGTCCGCCGATACGCGCGCCGTAGGGCGGGTTACAAATAATCAGACCCCGTTGGTGCGACATCTTAAACCGGTTGTAGTCGAGCTGTAGCGCGTCACCCTGTTGTAGCGTTAGGTCGCCTGACACTTCCGCGCGTGTCGCGTTTCCGGTGGCTGCGTCTATCGCTCCGGCATTAAGGTCGAAACCGATGAGTGTGACCGGGCTTTGCGGACGGGCCTGTTCGTACGCCTCGCGCTGCAACCGTTCCCACTTACTCTGCTGAAAACTAGGCATCGCCTCGAACGCAAAATCGCGCTGTCCTCCGGGCGGACACTGTCTCGCGAGCAGCGCCGCCTCGATAAGAAACGTCCCGGAACCGCACATCGGGTCGAGAATCACGTCGTACACCTCGGCGTCGGCGGCGCGGAGCAGACCGGCGGCGAGCGTTTCGCGCAAGGGGGCTTTGGCGGTGGCGAGGCGGTAGCCGCGTTTGTGGAGGTGGACGCCGCTGGTGTTGAGGCTGAGGGTGCAGCGGTCTTGGAAGAGGCGGGCGAAGATGTCGAGGGGGGCGCTCGGGTCGAGGTTCGGGTGGAGGCCGAGGGGCTCGAGCCTTGCCAACATCCCACCATGAACCGTATCCGCAATCTTGCGCCGGTGCCGCAACCGCGAAACCTTCGCGCTGACCGAGATGTTTACGGTCTGTTCAAACCCCAGGTACAACTCCCACGGCACCTTGCGGGCGTGGTCGAACAGCATCGGGTAGCTCTGGGCCAGAAAGTCGTCGATGCGGAGCAGCACGCGGTGCGCCGTTCTAAGCCACAGGTTGGCGTGATACACCGTGTCGAGCGGTCCCCGAAAGCTGACGCCGCCGGTCACGGTCTCTACACTGTCGACGTTCGGGAGCCGGGCCGCTTCGGCGGCGAGGTAGGGTTCGAAACCGGGTGAGCAGACCGCGAGGAAGTGCTGCGGCTCTTTTTTGAGATGGCGTTTGAGGCGGCGCTCTAGACCCCGTTCGCTAAGTTGTTCTGTAAGTTGTTCTGGGTCGGACACGTTCGTTACGGTAACACGAGGTGTCGTGCTTAACGGCGCGTGTTGGGGTCTAAGAGGTCGCGAAGACCGTCACCTAACAGGCTCCAGCCGAGCACGGTCGTGACGATGGCGAGGCCGGGCACGAGGGCGGGGTAGGGGCTGAGGGCGAGAAAGCTCTGGGCTTCGCGGAGCATGTTGCCCCAACTCGGGGTGCGTGGTGGCGTCCCCAACCCTAAAAAACTTAGCGCGGCTTCGGCGAGTACGGCGACCGCGAGGCTGAGGCTGGCCTGGACGACGATGGGGGAGAGGGCGCTCGGCAAGATGGTGCGTAGCAGGGTGCGGGAGGGGCTCGAGCCCAACGCCCGCGCCGCCTCGACGAAGTCGCGCCCCTTGAGAGACAGCACCGACGACCGCATCAGCCGTGCGAAGACTGGCACCGTCGCGATCCCGATCGCGCTCATCGCCGTGAGCGTCCCCGGTCTGTAGACTGCCGCGAGCAGCAGCGCCATCAGAATGGCCGGAAACGCGTAGAGCACGTCGACGATCCTCATCAGCAGCTCGTCGAGTAGCCCGCCGGCAAAGCCCGCTACCGCCCCGAGCGTGCAGCCTACACTAAGCGCGATGCCGACCGCGACCAGCCCCACGTAGAGAGTCCCTCGCGCCCCGACGAGCAGCCGCGACAGCAGATCGCGCCCGAGGTGGTCGGTGCCGAGCCAGTGTGCGCGACTCGGCCCGGCGAGCTGCGCGCTAAAGTCTAGCGTGTTCGGGTCGTACGGGAGCCAGACGAAGCTAAGCAGCGCCCCGAACACGACGACACCGATCAGTACACTCCCCACCACGATGTTGGCGGGTAGCCGCGTCAGTCTCACTGGTAGCGGATCCGAGGGTCGAGCAGCCCGTAAGAGACGTCGACCAGAAAGCTCAGCAGCACGATGGCGCTCGCGTACACGAGGATCTCGCCCTGCAGCAGCGGAAAGTCGCGCGTGCCGATCGCGGTCAGTACGAGCCGCCCGAGGCCGGGCAGGCTAAACACCTGTTCGATGATAATCGAGCCGATCAGCAGTTGTGACAGGCTCAGTCCGAAGATGGTTACAAGTGTGACGAGCGCGTTACGGAGTGCGTGTCCGCCGACGACGCGTCGTCTCGGCAACCCTTTGGCGGAGGCGGTGCGGACGTAGTCCTGCGACAGCACCTCGATCATCGCCGCTCGCGTCATCCGGGTCATCACCGCCGCCTGACCGAGTCCGAGTGCGAGCACCGGAAGGGCCAGACTCCGCAGCGTCGCGACCGGGTCGCGCTCCCACGGCACGTAGCCGGCGGCGGGCAGCCAGCCGAGTTCGACGCTAAACAGCAGAATCAGCATCAGCCCGAGCCAGAACGACGGCACCGCCGCACCGAGCTGCGCGAGCGAGGTCAGCAGCGGGTCGAGCCAGCGTCCGCGCGACAGCGCCGCGACAATCCCGACCGGTAGCGCGATGACGCAAGCGACGAACATCGCGCCGAGCGCGAGCGGAACCGACACTTCTAGCCGGTCGACGATAAGTGTGGCGACGGGCCGCTGGTAGTTAAGCGACTCGCCGAAATCGCCCCGGACGACGCCGCCGAGCCACGACAGGTAGCGCCGCCAGGCCGGTTCGTTAAGGCCGAGCTGTTCGCGCAGCGCGGCGAGTGCCTGCGGGCTCGCGTTAATCCCTAAAATGATTTCGGCGGGGTCGCCGGGCACCGCTAAAATCGCCACGAAAACAAGCGCCGAGGCCAGAAATATCGTGACCAGGGCGCTTAAAAAGCGTCGGATTAGATAGAACAGCATCGTTGCTGGTGTACCGGCGACGTCATGGTTAGAAGTATAGTTGCCGGGAGACGGATCCCCCGGCGATACCTTACAAGGTCGCGCTTACGGAGCGCGGTAGACCTCGGTCATATCGATCGCCGGGGTCGGCTGATCTTCCCAGAAGCCGTATACGTCGTTCGCGGCGGCGACGAGGTAGGGCGGGCTAAACACCCACACGTTGACCGCGTCCTGGGCGATGATCTCGGCGACTCGGGCGTAGATCTCGTTCTGGGCGAGGTCGCTCGGCGCCTGTTCGGCGGCCTCGATTAGCGCCTGCACCTCGGCGTTGTCGTAGCCGTAGTAGTAGTCGGGGTTGGCGTAGATGTTGATGTCGCGCGGTTCGGAGTGACCGATAATGGTCATGTCGTAGTCGGCGCCTAGAAAGATCCGCTGGATCCAGGTGCCCCACTCGACGATGCTTAGATCGACCTCGATACCGACCTCGGTGAGCTGCTGGGCGATGACCTGGCCGCTGCGGCGCTCGATGTTGTAGGGTTCGGGCAGCTCGAAGCGGAGGCTAAACCCGTCCGGGTAGCCCGCCTCGGCGAGCAGTTCGCGGGCGCGTTCGGGGTTGTAGGGATAGGTGTTGGACAGATCGACGAAGTAGGGCTCGGCGGGGCTGACGTGGCTGCCGATCACGGTGCCGAAGCCGAACATCGCGCCGTCGACGATGACGCTCTTGTCGATCGCGTGGGTGATGGCCTGCCGGACGAGCGGGTTGCTGAGTGGCTCGAGCCTATTGTTCAGCGCGAGCGTGATCTCGGTGGTCGCGGTGCCCTGGCTTAGTTTGAGGTTCGGGTCGTTCTGGACCTGCAGGGCGTTTTCGGGGCTAAGCGCGACGCCGATCAGGTCGATGTCGCCCGCGCGCAGGGCGGCGAACTGGGTGTTGGGGTCGCCGATAATCCGAAAGGTCACACTGTCGAGGTAGGGCACGCCGTCTAGGTAGTAGTCCTCGAAGCGCTCGAGCCGTACCTCGCTCCCCTCGACGTACTCCGCGAAGCGGAACGGGCCGGTGCCGATCGGTTGCGAGCGCTGGGTGTCGGCGAGTTCGGGCGGGTAGATGATCGAGTCGGGGCGGGCGAGGTTGTAGAGCAGGCTGGTGTTGGGCTCGTTTAGCGTAAAGGTGACGGTGCTGCCCTCGGCGCTGACGGTCTCGATCGACTCGTAGTAGGCGGGGTTGGTGTGGCCGGAGTCGGGGTCGGTGGCGCGTTCGAACTTGGCGACGACGTCGGCGGCGTCTAGGCTCGAGCCGTCGTGAAACACCACCCCGTCGCGTAGCTGAAACGTCCACGTCAACCCGTCTTCGGACACCTGCCACGACTCGGCGAGGGCCGGCACGATGTCGCCGTTGCGGTTTAGCCGCACCAGCCCTTCGTAGACGTTGTGGTAAACGACCCGCGGGATCTCCTGCGAGGTCGACACGGTCGGATCCCAGCCGGGCGGTTCGGCGACGATAGCGACGGTCACGCTGCCGCCGTAGACCGGTTCGGGGGCGTCTTGCGCGACGCTTACGCTGCCAAGCGTCAGCGACAGGCTTACGGCGAGTGCGGCGAATAGTAGACGGGTCATAGATCCTCCTCGAAGCGGACTGCTGTTAGGGTAGCAGACGATAGGGTGAGAGGTGAGAGGTTAGCGCTCGAGCCACGTCTCTCTAAGTCCGAGATAGCTCGTGTTCGGAAAGTGTTCGAACCCCGACACGTCCGTCTGCAACGCCTCGTACTGCGCCGAGTGAAACAGAAACACGTGCGGCACGTCCGCGAGCAGAACCTCTTGGGCGTCTAGGTAGATGTCGCGCCGCGCCTGCTGCTCCGACGTCTGCCGTCCCGCTTCTAACAGCGTGTCGAGTTCGGGGTTGCTGTACTGCGAAAAGTTACCGCCCGCGCCGGTGTAAAACGGGCTGTAGAGGTAGTCGTCGGGGTCGGCCTGGCCCGATTCGCCCAGAATCGTCGCGACAAAACGTCCCTCCTGCACCGTCGGCAGATAGATGCTCCAGTCTTCGGCGATGATGTTGACGCGGATACCGACGTCGGCGAGGTTGGCCTGGATCACCTCGGCGGGCGCGCGCAAAAAGTCGTAGGTGCTCGTCACGTAGATGTCGAGGTCGAAGCCGTCGGCAAAGCCCGCTTCGGCGAGCAGCGCCTCGGCCTGTTCTACGTCGCGCCCGATGTAGGGGCTGTCGGGGTAGGCGTAGTAGTTGCCGACCGGAATGGTCGTACCGGTCGCCGGAACCCCGCCGGTACCGAACAGTGCGAGGTCGACGATCGCCTGCTCGTCAATCGCGAAGGCGATCGCCTGCCGGACGAGCCGGTTGTCGAGCGGCGGCTCGGTCACGTTCAGGTAGAGGCTCCGAAAGTTCGCCGACAGCCCGCCGACGACCGCGACGTCCGGGTCGGCCTGAAGCAGTGCGATGTCGGGTGCGGGCACGTACTCGATCCAGTCGACGTTGCCGGTCTGCACCGCCGTCGACCGGGCGGTCGGGTCGGGGTAGAAGGTAAAGGTGATACCGTCTAGGTAGGGCAGCGGCTCGCCGGCGTCGTTAGTTCCCCAGAAGGCGTCGTTTCGGCTAAGCACCATGCGGGTCTGGGGGATGTACTCGTCGAACACGAACGGGCCGGTGCCGATCACGACCTCTTGCAGGTCGCCAGCCTCGGCGACGACGTCCTCGGACACGATCACGTTCAGGCTAAAGGCGAGCTTGGAGAGGAGCGGGCTAAAGGGGCGCGACAGCGTCATCACCACGGTGTCGTCGGTCGGCGCGATAATCGACTCGAGCACCGCAAAGTCGTTGCTGCGCGGCGAGGCGACGGCGGGGTCGCGGATCCGCTCGATCGAAAACACCACGTCGCTCGCGGTAAGCGGTTCGCCGTTGTGAAAGGTCACGCCCTCGCGCAGCACAAAGGTCCAGGTAAGCCCGTCCTCGGACGCCGACCACGATTCGGCGAGTGCCGGGACGATCTGGCCGCTGCTGTCGAACATCACGAGCGTGTCGTAGACGTTTTCGAGCATGTTGCGCGTCGCGGTCGCGTTGGTGGTGTGCGGGTCTAGGCCGACCGGGTCGGTCTGCATCCCGACACGTAAAACCCCGCCGTACTGCTGCGCGGCGGCGAAGCTGACGAGGGCGAGCAGGCTTATCACGAATAACGGATACGTAAGGCGTCGCATCAGCGGTTCTCCTCTTAGAGTGGGGTCAATAACGAAATGGGGTGTGGTTAGTAACGAAACGGGCCGGAGCGGATGGTCGTGACGAGTAACGGGCGAACGGTACGGATTGTCAGGACAGATCGCTAAGGGCGTTAGAGGTTATTAAACCACGAAACCGTCGTCAGAATTCAGAATACCTGTAGAAGGGGGCCGCACCGTGGACTCGGCATCGTGAGCTCGGACCTAACGGCGGCGTAATCTCGGGTCGAGCACGTCGCGCAGACCGTCGCCGAGCAGGTTAAAGCCGAGCACGCTAAGCATAATCGCGAGGCCGGGAGCGACGGTGGCCCAGGGGCTAAGCGCCAGAAAGCGGCGGCCTTCGGCGATCATCTGACCCCAACTCGGCGTCGGCGGTTGGGTGCCGAGCCCTAAAAACGACAGCGATGCTTCGGCCAGGATCGCGTAGGCGAGGCGGAGGGTGACTTCGACGAGGAGCGGGGCGGCGGCGTTGGGCAAGATGGCGCGAAGCAGGATGCGTCCATTGGTCGCGCCGAGCGCGCGTCCGGCTTCGACGTAGGGTTCTTCGCGCACCGCGAGGGCGGCGGCCCGGGCGACCCGCGCGAACGGCCCTATGTAGATAACCCCGATCGCGAAGACCAGGTTCCAGAAGCCCCCGCCGAAAAACGCTAGCAGCGCGATGGCGAGCAGGATCGCCGGAAAGGAGAGCAGTACGTCGGTGATCCGCATCATCAGCCCGTCGAGCCAGCCCCGAAAGTAGCCGCCGACCAGCCCGAGCGCCGAGCCGATAGAAGCCGCGAACAGGATCGACAGCGCCGCGACCGCGAGCGAGCTGCGTCCGCCGTAGAGGATCCGCGAAAAGGTGTCGCGTCCGTACTGGTCGGTACCGAGCGGGTGGACCGTCGACGGGCCTTGCAGCCGGTCTGCCGGAATAAGTTCTAACGGGTCGAACGGCGCGAGCAGCGGCGCGAACAGGCTCGCGAGCACCATCGTCGTGATCATGAGTGCGCCCGCGACGCCCGCACCGCTACGCACGAAGAGCCCGAACGGCGTCCGCGTGGCCGCGCGCCGCGCGCTAGCCATAGCGTAACCTCGGGTCGATCAGCGCGTAGAGGACGTCGACGAGCAGGTTGACGAGTACGAAGGCGAGCGCGATCAGCAGCACCGCGCCCTGCACCACCGGATAGTCGCGCAGGTTGATCCCTTCGAGCGCGAAGCGGCCCACGCCGGGGAGGCTAAACACCTGTTCGATAATGACCGCGCCGCCGAGCAGCGTACCGAACTGCAGCCCGACCACGGTCACGACCGGGATCAGGGCGTTGCGCAGCGCGTGGCGGGACAGGGTGACGTAGGCGCTAAGACCTTTGGCTCGAGCCGTCCTTACATAGTCGCGCCCGAGCACCTCGAGCATCGTCGAGCGCACGATCCGTGTGGTCGCCGCCGCCAGAATCAGCCCGAGTGAGACCGCCGGCAAGATCATATGCCGCAGGTTGCCGAGCGGGTCTTCGCGAAACGGCACGTAGCCCGCCGGCGGCAGCCAGCGCAGCTCGAGCGAAAAGAGCAGGATCAGCAGAATCCCCAGAAAAAAACCCGGAATCGACAGCCCGATCAGCGCGAACACCGACACCGCGATATCGACGACACTGCCGCGGTAGACCGCCGCGAGCACGCCTAACGGAACCGCGATCGCGAGTGCTAGGGCGAGACTTAACAGCGTAAGCTCGAGCGTGACCGGAAAGCGGAGCAGCAGATCCTCTACGACCGGGCGCCCGGTACGCAGCGAACTGCCGAGATCGCCCTGTAGCGCCGCGCCGAGCCACTGCCCGAACTGTACGTGCACCGGCAGGTCGAGCCCGAACAGCCGCCGCAGTTCGGCGATCCGTTCGTCGGTCATGTTGCCCTGTAGCCCGACGAGGTTGGTGACGACGTCGCCGGGCACCGCCCGCATCAGCGCGAACACGACCACCGCGACGCCGAGCAGCGCCGGCACCGCGAGCAGAGCGCGCCGAACGATAAAGGTGAGCATGGCTTTCTAGCCTAGCAAGGTTGTCGGTGCGGCGCATAGGTGCCAGTCGGGCCAGATGCTTACGCGCCGCCACAAAAAAGCACGGGCTCGTGAATAAGCCCGTGCTCGGTGGTCGTGACGTTGTTGTCTTGATGCTGAGTCTTAATGTCGAGGCGCGCTTAGCCCCAGCGGATCAGGCGGGTGTCGAAGTCGTTGGCGAGGTGGTCGTGGACCGGATAGACGCGGGTGCCGTAGGCGAGACGACCACTGATGGCGGGTTTGAATTCGGCGCGGTAGAGGCAGCCGCCGTCGGGGTAGGTTTCGGCGCAGCTCATCGGCACGGCGCGAAGGTTGTCTTGCAACTCGTCGGCTTCGGGGCTGTAGACGAGTTCGACCCGGAGGTCGGTGAGGTCGATGTCGCGGCTGTTGAGGACCGTCTCGACGACGATGCTGTCGCCGATCTGCTTGAGGGTGTCTTGGGCGGCCCGAGCGTTAAAGTAAAGGGTGTGCCAGTGGTTGTTGATGTGCTGGCGCCAGGCGGCGAGTTCGGCGGCGGCCTCGTAGCCGTCTTTCTGCATGGTGGCGGCCCGTTCGGAGGCGGGCGCGTAGTATGTGCGGACGTAGTCCTTGACCATCCGCTGGGCGTTAAAGGCGGGGCTGACGGTCGCGACGGCCTCTTTGGAGCGCTCGAGCCACTGCTGCGGCACCCCCTGCGGGTCGCGCTCGTAGTAGAGCGGTACGACTTCGCGCTCGAGCAGGTTGTAGAGCGCGTCGGCGTCGGCGTCGTCGGCCTGGTCGGGGTCGCTGTAGTTCATCCCCATCCCGATCGCCCAACCGTTCTGGCCGTTGTAACCCTTCGGGCCACCAGCCGTCGAGGATGCTCAGGTTCAGGACGCCGTTCATGGCCGCCTTCTGGCCGCTCGTGCCCGACGCTTCGAGCGGGCGGCGCGGGTTGTTTAGCCACACGTCGACGCCGCGCGTCATGGCCCGACCGACCGCCATGTCGTAGTCTTCGATAAAGATAACCTTGCCGGCAAAGCGGGGGTCGTGGGAGAGGTTGTGGATGGTGCTGATCAGCTCTTGGCCCGGCTTGTCGGCGGGGTGCGCCTTACCAGAAAACACGAGCTGGACCGGCTGTTCGGGGTTGTTGAGGATGTGCTCGAGCCTCTCTAAATCGCGAAAGATAAGCGTAGCCCGCTTGTAGGTCGCAAAGCGCCGCGCGAAGCCGATGGTGAGCGCGTGCGGGTCGAACAGCTCGTTGGTGTCGCGCATCGCGGTAGGGCTCGCGCCGTGCCGGGTGCGCTGCCGCGACACGCGCTTACGAAAGAAGGCGACCGTCTGCTGTTTGAGCGCGCGCCGCACCTCCCAGAGCTTGCCGTTGTCGAGATTTTTGACCTCCTGCCACATCGCCGCGTCGTCGAGCCGGGTCGCCCAGTCGTCGGGGAGGACGGTGCTGTTGAGGTCGGTAATCTCCGGTGCGATCCAGGTCGCTGCGTGGACGCCGTTGGTCACGTGGCCGATCGGTACCTCGGCGGTCGGTACTTCGGGCCACAGATCGTTCCAGATCCGCCGCGAGGTTTCGCCGTGCAGCTCGGCGACGCCGTTACGCGCCGACGAAAAGCGGAGTGCGAGTGCGGGCATACTAAACACCGGCCCCCAGCCGTGGTCGTGGCGGGCTAGGTCTAAAAACTGCTGCTGGTTGAGCCCGAGGCTGCCCCAGTAACCGCCGAAAAACTGGTTGACGAGTTCGAACGGAAAGGCGTCGTTGCCCGCCGCGACCGGTGTATGGACCGTAAACACCGTCCCCGCCGATACGAACTCGCGGGCCTGGGCGAAGCTCATCCCCTTCGCGACGAGTTCGCGGCACCGCTCGAGCGCCATAAACGCGCTGTGACCTTCGTTCATGTGCCAGCTTGTCGGGCTAATGCCGAGTTCGCGCAGCATCCGCACGCCGCCGATACCCAACACGATCTCTTGGGCGACGCGGGTGCTCTGGTCGCCGCCGTAGAGCCGCGCGAGCAGTGCGCGGTCTTCGGGCGCGTTTTCTGCGACGTCGGTGTCGAGCAGATAGACCGACACGGCACCGACCTTGATCTGCCAAGCCCGTAGCTGCACCTCGCGGCCCTGTAACGATACCGATACGCGCGCCTCGGTGTCGTTGCCACGCCGCGCGACGGTAAAGGGCATGTCGGTTGGGGCGAGCCGTTCGTAGACCGCCTCCTGCTGGCCGTCGGCGTCGACCTGCTGGTGAAAGTAGCCCTCGGGATACCAGAGCCCGACCCCGACGAGCGGCACTCCGAGATCCGAGGCGGCTTTGGTGTGGTCACCGGCGAGGATACCGAGGCCGCCCGAGTAGAGCGCGACCGCTTCGTGCCAGCCGTATTCGGCGCAGAAGTAGGCGTAGACATGGTTTTGATCGATAGGGTTTTGATCGACAGGGTCTTGATCGACGTTCTGATCACTGCTGCGTTGCTGCTTAAACCAGCTCTGCTGCTGAGCGAGGTAGGCGTCGAAATCGCGTACGATCGCGTCGTAGCGCGCCAGGTAGCCCTCGTCTCGAGTAGCCGCTTCGAGCTTGTCCTGGGCGACATCGCGCAGCATCGCGGTCGGGCTGTGGCCGACGGTTTCCCAGAGGTCGCGGTCGAGGCGCCGGAAGAGCGAGCGGGCGGCGGGTTGCCAGGTCCAGTAGAGGTTGTTGGCGAGTTCGTTTAGCCGCTCGATCCGTTCGGGAACGTGCGGGAGTACGGTAATGCGTCCGAGGATATTCATGGATAACCTTTCTAGGCTGCGTTGTGTGAACGACAGCGGTGTGTTTGTGTTGGCGAGAGACGTTATGAGCGGGGTGTTGTTCGAGCAGGACGTTGTCTAAGGACGGGTTTAAGGGACGGGTTTAAGGGATGGGCAACGTTTCGCGCCCGCCACGACGTATTAGCAGAAGTTCGTATGAGCAGAAGTTCCGAAAGCCATCATGTCAGAAGCTACGGTCTGTTACGGGTACTGTTACGGGTAGAGCAACGCGCTGCACCGTGTGGAGAGGCGCTGTTCGGCACATCAGTCTAGCTGACATAGCGCCGGCTAAGGTTAGAAGCTTCGCTGTAGGCTGGTTACCGAAGGTTCTGGCGTGAGGCCGTGCAACGGTTCTGCAGGACTGTTGCGAAACACATTATCACCTAACCCTGTCATTCAACCCTGTCATTCAACCTCGCCCGGGCGCTATCTTTCGGGTTATCTCTGTTGTAGAGCGCCCCGCTGGGATTATCGGCACTGCCCCGGACGCGGCGATTTCCTGATAGCCTAAACACATCATGACACTCTCTGTGACGCATACCCTAACACGCACCCTCAAACGCTTCGTCTCGCGGCGCGCCGGTCATTTCGCTATCGGGCTTATCGGCTTGTGGGCCTGGGCGGGCCTACCGAACGCGGCGGCGCAATCGGTCGAAGCGGGCGCCGCGTTTGGGCCGTCGGTCACGGAGCCGTCGCTGCTGTTTGGCGGGCTCGAGCTCGTGGGTCTTGACCTCGACCTGCGCCTCGCCGGCGCGGTTGCGGGGCCGCTCGAACTCGGCGTCCGGGTTCGCGACACCTTCGACTTCGGGCCAATCGGACGGGTTAACCTAAGTGCCCGGCTCGACCTCGACACGGTAGGCAGCTTCGAGTTAGAGGCGCGCGGCGACGGGGTGCTCGGCCCGCTCGGCGCCCGGGCCAACCTGAGCGTCTTTAACGTTAACCCCGAACACTTCGAGCCCGCGCGCGGCTTTAGCGCGGTGCGGCCCCGCTACGACGACGACGCGCTCGGCGGTGAAGTGGGTGTCGGCCTCGGCCTCGGCGGCACCTACCGGCTGTCGCGGCTTAACATCCTCGACCTCGACCCGCAGCTTACCTACCTGAGCGGGAGCGGTTTCGGGGTCAACGTACGCGGCAGCGTCCAGTTGCGGCGCCTCGTCGGTAGCGACGACGGCATCGTGCGGCTGCTCGCCGACCTCGGACCGGACGGGGCGGGCTACGCGGCGACCGGGTTCGAGTACCGGGTCAGCCGGGCCGACGTGCCGAGCATCGACGTGCTGTTCTGGGTCGGGGCGGGGAGCCGGGGTGTCGCGCCGGGGTTGCGGTTACGGGTCGGCGACCGCGACCGGGCGGCAGAGGCGCAGGCGTCGTTCGCAGTCGCGCTCGAGCCGTTTCGCACCGACACCTGGCCCTACCGGCTACAGGCCGAACTCGGCGTCGGCGCGCTCGACCTGGCGTTGCTCGGGGCGATCGACGGCGACACCGAACTGGCGATTTTAGCCCTGACCGGCAGCTATCGCTGGCGCTTCTAGCGCCGCGCGCGCTACTTGGTGACCGGGCTAGTTTCGAAAGGGTGTTAGCGGGACGAGCGTCCGCGTCTCGAAGTCGAGTTCGAAGACGCCGCGTCGGTCTAGCGTAATCTCGAAGCTGAAGCTGCCGCTCGCCGCGCTGGAGGCTGACGGTGTAGACGCCGAGGGCCGGGCCGAGCAGGTAGTTAAGCGGGCGCGGCACGCCGTCGACCGAGACCTCGAAACCGCTCGGCGGCGTCCAGTACAGCAGGTTGTCGCTGAGGGGCTCGAGCCGCTCGTTGACCCGGTTGACCCGAAACGGGCGCACCGTGACCGACAGGGTTTGGGTGACGAAGCCGGGCCGCGACAGTCGCAGCTCGCTCACCCCGACCGGCGCCGTGACCGTAAGTGGGGTGTCGCCGACGAAGCGACCGTCGAGTCGTACCTCGGCGCGCGGGGTGGTCCGTACCTGGACGCTACCGCCCTGAAACGGCGGGAGGGTAAAGCGGACGAAGGCGGTCTGCGCCGCTTCGAGCACGACCACCTCGCGCTGCGGCACGAAGCCTGCCGCGCGCACCTCGACGCTGTAGCGACCGGGCCGAAAGGGCAGAATCTGCGGCGTGGTGCCGACGAGGTTGCCGTCGATGTAGATGTCGGCGCCCTGCGGTTCGCTGCTGACAAACAGTTCGGCGGGGCCGGGCCGGGGCGAGCGGTTCGGGCGGATAAAGTCGGCGACGGCGATGGCGGCGAGGCGGGCGGCGTTGCCTTCGTCGCCGGGGACGAGCGCTTGGCTGATAAGGTCGGAGCTCTGGCGTGTTTGGGCGTCGGCGACGAGCAGGTTGACGGTGTAGCGACCGGGGGGGCTCGAGCCCAGCACCACCCCCGACACACCGTAGCGCCCACCCCCCAACTCGGCGATGGCAAACGCGAAGTCCGGCTCGAGGCTTGTCCCGACCCCCGGCGCGACGAGCGTGCCCCGTTCGATGCTTAGCTCGAGCCGCGCCGCCAACTCCTGCCGCAACAGCGTCGTAAAGCTCTCGGCGACCGCGACCGGCACGTTCTGCCGGGCCGCAAAGGTCGGCACCACCACCTGCGCCGCCGCGCCGCTGAACCCCACCAGGACGTGCAGGCAGAGCCACACCGAGACGAACGCCGCATATCGTGAGACAGGGCGCGAGATAGGGCTCGAGCCAGAACGACGAACGAGGTCTATAGGAAAGAGGTCTACAGGACAGTAGGAGAGACGGCGCACGAAGCGAGTATATCAGGCACCGCGCGGGCACGTCACGCTTGGCCGGTGCGCCCGCGCCCGGCGGGGTGCTATCGTAGACAGCACGTTTATGCGATACCTCGTCCTTAGTGATATCCACGCCAACGACGTCGCCCTCGAAGCGGTGCTCGCCCACGCCCGCGACAAGTCGTGGCAGCGGGTCGTGTTTTTAGGCGACGCGGTCGGCTACTACCCCGACCCCGAACCGGTCGTGCAGCGGCTGCGGGGGCTCGAGCCCGACGTCGCTATCGTCGGCAACCACGACGCCATGCTGCTCGAACTAAACGGCGTTGCTCAAGACGACGAGACGCGCCGCATGGCCCACGCCGACACCATTGTCAGCACGGTGGTCCGCGACCATCTCGAACGGCTCTCGCCCGCCTCGCTAGACTTTCTGGCCGCGCTAAAAAAACGTGTCGTGTGCGACGGCTGGGAAGCGACCCACGGCGCCCTCCACGACACCTGGGCCTACCTGTCGACGCTGCCTAAGGCGCGGCAGAGCGCGCCGCTGCTCGAAACGAGCGTCTGTTTTGTCGGCCACACCCACGTCCCGGCCATCTACGCGAGCGTCGACACCCCCAACGGCGAGATATGGCGCACCGTCGCGTTTCGCGGCGAACAGGGCAGTTACCGGATTCCGCCCCGCGCCCGCGTCTTCGTCAACCCCGGCTCGGTCGGTCAGCCCCGCGACGGCGTCCCGCTCGCGAGCTACGCCCTGTTCGACGCCGAGACCCGCACCGTCGAGGTGTTTCGGGTCGCGTTCGACATCGCCGAGGTGCAGCGCCGGGTCCGCGCCGCCGGCTACAAAGAAGCGCTCGCCGCCCGTCTCGACGTCGGTCGTTAGGTCGCGTGGTTAAGCGCCGACACACGGTGGTTTTCGAGACGATTTTGGAGACGATGGTTTCGGAGACGGTGCCGAGATGACCGACCACACAGCAGACGCGGCGCGCGGTGTGCAGCCGTTACGCGGTCACGACGAAGCGCGCGCGCTGCTCGGGGCGCTACGTCACCGCGGCGTGCAGACACTGCTCTTTACCGGGCCGAGCGGTGTCGGGCGGCGGCGACTCGCGCGGTGGTACGCCCAGCTCGTCAACTGTGCCGCGCCGCAACACGACGAACCGTGTGGGCGATGCGAAAGCTGCCGGGTCTTTGCGGTCGATGAACACCCCGACTACCGCGAAATCGCCCCCGAAGCGACCACCAAGACGGGCCGGGTCAGCCGCGACCCGCAGCTACGTATCGACGACCTCGTCGCGCGGCAGGGGGGCAACCCCGACCCGCTCGCGCCCTGGCTCCGCACCCGTCCGCGCTACCGCTACCGGGTCGGCGTCATCGACCGGGCCGACACCCTAAACATGCAGGCGGCGAACGCGTTTCTAAAGATGCTCGAAGAGCCGCCGAGTTACGCGCTTATCATCCTGATCGCGCCGAGCCCGCAGGCGGTGCTGTCGACCATCGCGTCGCGTAGTACGCCGCTCCGGCTCGGGACGCTCGACACGCCCGAACTCGCGGCAGAGTTGGGGCTCGAGCACCCCGCAGCTCGCCTAGGCCGCCCCGGTGCACTGCTGCGCGCGCTCGGCGACCGCGACAACTTCGCGGTTCTCGTCGGCCAGATAGACGACTACCTCGCCGCGCTTCGTGATGACCTAGACGCCGCACTCACCCGGGCCGACGTCCTCGAAAAGGCCTGGAGCAACGAGACAACGTTTGACGTCGCCGAACTGCTGTGCGCCCGCCTTAGCGCGCGCGCGCCGCACCACTACGCTCCGGCACTTGCCGCCGTGCACCGCTGCGAGGAAGCGCTTGGCGCCTACGGCTCGCCGAGTCTAGCGTTTCAGGTACTCACCCTAGAGCTGCGCGAGATTATAGACCGCGCCCGCTAACGGCGCCGGGTGAGGGGCCTAAGTACGAGCGTGCTCGCCGCGTACTTTTTGGCTGTGCCCGCTTCGGTTTCGGTACCGGCAGTCCTGGCGCCAACACTGCTTTTGGTGCCGGTACTACTCAAACTCTGCAACCCGTCCGAGCTATGCGACCCGCTCTCGTAGGTGCTGAGTGTGCCTATCATCTGTGCCTGCTCGCGCGGCCCGACGTTGTGGCACGCGATGCGGGCGGCGGTGTAGGGCAGCAGGATCTTGACGAATGCCCGCAACGACACCGCCACTTCG
Organism: Trueperaceae bacterium; assembly: GCA_034521635.1. Classification (GTDB taxonomy): domain Bacteria; phylum Deinococcota; class Deinococci; order Deinococcales; family Trueperaceae; genus JAXHMC01. The sequence continues at coordinate 17,530 of JAXHMC010000026.1, forward strand.
CTGCTGTAGTAGACGCTTAGCACCGTTTCGTCGAGTGTAAAGTCTAACGCGACGACCTTGAGCGCCCAGCCCGCCTCGCGAACCCGCGCCCGCAGCAGCCACTTGAGTTCGTCGGCGTAGGCCCGGAGCCGCCGGTGTTCGGCGACGTCGTCGGGTTCGGCGCGGCGCAGCAGCGTACCGACCGGCGCGCTGACCTCGCTCGGCAGGGTGCGGGTCATGGCGAGCTCGAGCCCCCGGGGTCCGCGCACCACACAGGGCGTTCCGACCGCCGGAAGCGCGTCGTGTGGCTCTACCGAGTGTGGCTTTACCGAAGCACTCGGCGTTTCGGGAGCACGCGGCGTTTCGGGGCGCTGCGTAGCGACGTAATAGAGACGAGGACCGTGGTCGAAACGAACGCCGATACATTCCGGCATAATCTATCCTCCAGCATACCGACGCCCGGACTTGCTAGGTGACGGTCGGTGCCTAGACGTAAAACGTGCGGTCGAAACCTTCGTGCTGCAGACCAGACGATAACTTCCCAGACGATAACTTCAGGGATGCCCGCACCACTACTTATGGCACTACTTATGGACGGGCCCCGAACAGACGATGTTGATGCGTGAGCTCGTAGACCGGACGAAAGCTGCGCCGGTGGAGCGAACACGCGCCGTAACGGGCGAGCGCGTCGCGGTGCTGCGCCGAGCCGTAACCCTTGTGAGCCGCGAAGCCGTAGTGCGGAAAGTCGTGCTCGTAGTCGCGCATCGCGGCGTCACGAGCGGTCTTGGCGAGGATGCTCGCCGCCGCGACCTGATAGCTCTGCTGGTCCGCCCGTGGCGGCGCGACGACCGGCCCCGCAAACGACAGCTTGAGGTAATCGGTCACGAGCGCCCGAACGCCGCCGAGCTGTGCGAGCGCCCGCACCGCCGCGAGATGGGTCGCCCGCAACACGTTGAGCCGGTCGATTTCGTCCGCCGACGCCGCACCGAGCGCCCAGACAAGCGCACACTCGCGCACCGCGTCGGCTAACCGCTCGCGCTGCGCCGCCGACAGCCGTTTAGAGTCGTCGAACGGATACGACGGCGCGTAAGGGAGCACGACCGCCGCGACCACGACCGGCCCGGCGAGCGCCCCCCGCCCGGCTTCGTCGATACCGGCGACCGGGCTATACCCTCGGGCGAATAGTTGGGATTCTAGCTGCCAGTCAGGCACGGTGACGACTCTACCAGAAAACCCCGTTCGGGGTGAAGCGAACGAGCCGAGTCTTGACGAGCCGGGTCTTAACGATTATCCGAGCGGTGATTATCCAATACCATCCTGACTTGCCTAGGTCACCATGTGCGCTGCTACCATTCATCAGAATTGTAGGGTGCGCCATGCGCACTGCACTGCCACTAGTGGCTCATCCAGCCTAAAACGGTGCGCGAACGAGATGGCGTGATGATGCGTTTTCATCGTTCTAAACGGATGTTCTGCAAACTCAGAAGACATCTCCAGCGCACTATTCTAGAGTAGACGGTTCACTAGCACCCTCATTCGCGACAACGAGTGCGCCGCAGAATGCTTTCTATCCGGCAGGATCAACGTGACATACAGAAATCAGCTTAGTATAAGGGGCGATGATCCGAGGAGCGTCGCGCCGCCGCTGCTTGTTTCAGCCCAGCCCACCTTGGCCGGTTTACCTTTATCTACCAAAGGTTACCTTTGCCTACCGAAAACGACTACTGGTCGGCGAGTAGCGGCGTCTCTTCGACCTGTTCGGCGACGCCGACCGGAATCGTAAAGAGGAATGTGCTGCCCCGACCGACCTTCGACTCGACCCAAATCTTGCCGCCGTGCTTTTCGACGGCGAGCTTGCAAAACGTAAGCCCCATACCGGTGTCGAAACGGTCGTGGACGGTGTGGCGCGACTGCTCGAAGGCGTTAAAGATGCGCTTCTGGTCGGCTTCGGGGATCCCCTCACCGTCGTCGCGGACACTCAGCACGAAGTGGTCGTCGGCGCGCCAGGCACGAAAGTCGACGTGGCCGTTCTGGCGGGTGTGCTTGATAGCGTTGGCGAAGAGGTTAGCGAGAATCCGCCGCAGCAGGCCGATGTCGACGTAGAGTGTCTCGGCTTCGGGCCGTACGAGCGCGCTGTAGTGGCGGTCGCGGGTGCTGCCGCTAACGTCCTGGAGGGCTTGCTGGGCGAGGTCGGTCAGCGAGCCTAGCTGGCTCGGGGCGTAGGGCATGTGGCCCTCTTTCATCCGCCGCACGTCGAGGATGTTGGCGGCGAGGTTAAGCAGGTGCCGCGCTTCGCCGCGCGCTAGGGTTAGCAACTCGACGACTCCGTACTCGTCGCCGCCTTCGGCCAGGATATCGACGCAGTGGTCGAGCAGCCCCATCACGCTCGAAACCGGGCTTTTAAGGTCGTGGACGAGCATGTGGGTGAGGTCTTCTTTGACGCGGTCGGCGTCGCGGTAGGCCTCTTCGACCTTACGCAGCTTTTCGATGGTGCGGCGCAGCTCTAGCTCGGCCTGACGCTTGGCGAGCAGCTTCTGCAGGTAGGTTTTGAGCAGACTCGGTTTGACCGGGAGTTTGAGGTAGAGGTCGGCGCCCGACTCGATCGCCGCGAGTTGCCGCTCTCCCTGACCGCTCCCTAAACAGATCAGCGGGACGTGGGTGAGGTGACTACGCCGTTTGAGTAGGGCGATAAGGTCGAGCTGCGAGACGCGCGCCGCGAGTGCTTCGCTTAGGATGATGGCGCTCGGAACGCTGCCGCGCGTGTGATAGAGCAACCCTTCGACCTTGTCCACGACGAGGCTGCTTAGCCCCATCTCGGTGGCGAGTGCGGCGAGCATAGCGCCGTGGTCGGGGTTGGGGGTAGCGATGACAAGCTGCGGCGCGGACGACTCTGGCATGAGTACCTCCATCATAACAAGCTCGCTAGAACCGTGTCGTCTGCTGCTAAACTCCGTATAACTCCGTACCGGTATGAGAGGGTGATGAAGTAGAACGACGCCCGCTCCGAGAGCTTGCTACTATCGGGGCGTGATCCCTTTTAGTTTTGCTGTTCCGTGGTTGCTGTTAGGTCTGTTCGGACTGCTGCTGTTACCGCGTCGGCGGCACTGGCCGTGGCGCTTTGCGGCGCTAGGGCTGCTGATCGTCGCGCTCGCGCAGCCCCAGCTCGACCGTCCGAGCCGCGCGGTAAGCGTCCTTATCGACGTATCGGAGAGTGTCGGCGAGGCTGCGAGCGAGGCTTACGCGGCGTTCGACTTTTCGCAGCTCCCGAACCCGCCCGCCCTGTTTCTGTTTGCCGGAGACACGACCGGGGTTGCGGCGGACACGGCGAATGGTGCGGGGCTCGAGCCCCCCGCAAGCCTCGTCCGTAACCGCACCGACATCGCCCGCGCCCTGCAGGTCGCTGCTGCCTCGTCGGGCCGGGTGCTGCTGCTTAGTGACGGTGCCGAATCTGCTGGTGACGCCCGTCTCGCACTGCCGGGGGTGCCGGTCGACACCTTTGTGGTCGCGAGCCGCGACAACGTCCGGTTGGCCGATCTGCTCGCACCCGAGAGCGTCGCGCCGGGCGAAACCGTCGAGGTGACGGCGGTGGTTGAAAGCGACCGGGCGACCGAGGTCCGGCTGCAGCCGACTGTAAATGGGGAGGAGCTCGAGCCCATCACTCGGCAGGTCCAGCCGGGCCGTACCCCGCTCCGCTTCCGCTTTCCGGTCGGCGGCGACGGCGACGTGTCGCTAAGCGCCCGCATCGACGCCGACTTCGCCCAACCGAGCGCCGACGACAACCAGCGCACCACCATCGCGGTAAGCGAAGAAGACCCGCTGCTCGTGATCGGCGACCCGGCGGTCGGAGAGCTGCTCCGGCGCCAGGGCTTTAGCGTTCGCGACGGCACCGCGAGCGACGTAACCAACCCGCTCAACTACAGCGCGATCGTGCTCCGGTCGGGGATCGAGCCGTTTACGCCCGGACAGCTCGAACTGCTCCGCAGCTACGTCGAAAACGGCGGCGGCCTGATGATGACGGGCGGCCCCGAAAGCTTCGGCCTCGGCGCCTGGTACCGCACCCCGGTCGAAGCAGTGCTGCCGGTCACGACCGACCTGCGTACCGAAGTCGAACTGCCGCTCGTCGCGATGGTCGTGGTGCTCGACCGTTCACAGTCGATGAGTACCGGGCGCCCGAGCAAGATTAGCCTCGCTAAAGAGGGCGCGATCGGCATGGTCGAACTCGCCTATCAGCAGGATCTGCTCGGCCTGATCACCTTTAGCGACAGCAGCGAGTGGGCCTTTAACCTCCGCCCCGCGACCGAACGGGGCAAACGGGAGATGCTCAACGCTATCCTCAATCTCGACACGCAGGGCGGCACCATCCTCGAGCCCGCTTACGATCAAGCACTCGGCGCGCTGCGCGACAGCGAAGCTGCGATCAAGCACATCATCGTGCTAACCGACGGCCAGCTCTACGACGGACGGGGGCCGTTCGGAGGGGGCGGTAGCGGTACCGACTTTAACGCGATGGCCGAGCAGGGGCTGCGCGACGGCATCACCACATCGGCGATCGCGATCGGCGAAGGCGCCGACTTTCAGCGTCTCGAAGCGATCGCCCGGGCTGGCGGCGGACGCTACTACTCGGCGCTAGACGTGAGCACCCTGCCGCGTATCTTTACGAGCGAAGCGCTAACCGCGACCCGGTCGCTGCTCCGCGAAGGCCGGATCGCCCCGACACTGCGTGCCCACCCCCTAACGCCCGAGGGCATCACTGCGCCGCCGCCCGTCAACGCCTACATCGCGAGCAGCCTCAAACGCGACAGCGAGATGATTCTAGAGGGACAGGAACGCGAACCGATCCTGGCGGTAAGCCGTCAGGGGCTTGGGCGCACCGCCGCACTCACCACCGACCTCAACGCCTGGGCCGGAGACTTCGGCGCCTGGCCCGCACTGCCGGGTGTGCTCGGCACCGTCACGCGCTGGCTGCAAGCCCAACCCGCCGAGTTTTCGGCGACGGTAACGCCGGTCGGCAACCGTTTACAGGTTGTGGTCGACGCGGTCAAAGACGGCGAGTACATCAACAACCGCGAACTCGAAGCCCGCTACGGCGGCGTTCAGGCCTCGCTCCAACAGGTCGCGCCGGGCCGCTATCAAGGAACAATCGACACCCCCGCCGAGGGCGGCACCCTGCTCGTAGTGAGCGGTAGCGAGATCGTCGCGCGAAGCCGCGTCAGCACGCCTAACGCCGAATTCGATACCGCTGGCGGCGACACGCTCCTTCGCGACATCGCCCGTCTGACCGGCGGCGAGCTGCTCGCCGAGCCGGGCGTCTACGCGCCCTCGACCCCGAACGAACGGACGCCGGTGTGGCCCTGGTTCGCGGTCGCCGGCTTTACGCTGTTCGTCGCCGAGTTGCTACTCCGCCGCTTCGGTTGGCCGTCGCGCTGGCCTTGGCAGGCTCGCGAAGACGTCGGTGAGGCGGCGTAATCGTCGAGCGATAGAAGCAGTTAGGTCGGCGGCACGTTTCGCGTCGGCCTAGCTACGTTTTTTAGCGATGTTTTTGGAATGTTTCTGGAGAAGGGTTTGTGGCGCAGAGAGACGAGCGGTGTCGCGGGGCCGTTCGGGGTGAGCTGTGCCGAGACGGTCGGCGACAGAGAACGTGCGTGTGCGGTATCGGATGTGGTGTGTGGCGACGGCGCGAAAACGAGAGCAGGACGAACCTGTGGGCGGATCAGGCGGTGAGTCAGGCGGTGAGTCAGGCGGTGCGCATGGCGCACCCTACTAAACCGACTACTCTAAAATGGTGCAACGAAGACGTCTTCTGAGTTCGCGGAACATCCGTGTAGAACGACGAAAACGTATCATCACACCATCTTGTTCGCGCACTGTTTTAGGCTGGATAAGCGACTAATCTTCGTCCGCTAATCTTCTTCGTCGAGGTCGGGGCTCGAGCCTCCCTCATCCCCGTCATCCTCGCCACCGGAGCGGTCGATCGGCGCGTCTACCTCGACCTTCATCACTTCGCGGAGCAGGTTGGTCGCGAACGAACCTTTGGGGAGGTCGAAGCTTAGCACCACACTGTCGTCTTCGTCGCCCGCCTCTACCGAAGCGTTACGGAGCGCGATACGGCTGATCCGCCAGGCGCCGCGGCGCTGTCTAAAGTCGATCCAGCGGAGGCCGAAACGCTCTAGAATCTGCTGCTCGAACTCGCCGGCGACCCCGCCGCACACCTTGACCTTTTTACCGTAGAGCGGAAACGCCGCACTGATCTCTAAACGTTTGGCGCGGGGGGTTTCGGCGGCACCGTCTTCGACGACGAAGAGGCCGCCGGTGTCGTGCTTTTTGGCGCGGTCGCCGGTCACGACCTCGTCGTAGAGGCCGGCGCGGACACGTTCAGCAAGCAGGTGGTTAAAGAGGTGTGACTGCAGCGCGGACAGAAAGAAGCGTTGCAGGCGGCGGTCGCCGCTTACCTTTTCGCCGCGCAGGACACGCAGACCGTCGATAGCGTTGTTGCCGAAGCGTCCGAAGCGCTGGGGGCCGAAGTAGTTCGGGACGCCGTGGGGCTCGAGCCACCCCAAAATCGCCTCGGCGCGCTCTACAGCACCGTCCGCCGCGCCGCGAATCGTCACCCGAAACCGGTTACCGAGCAGGTGCCCGATGCCGAGCTTGTTACGGTGCCGCGTCGTGTCTAGCACCCGCACCCCGTCTAGTTCGTCTAGCGCCGCAAACGCCTCGGCGTGCCGGTTCGGAACGCTTAGCCACTGCCGCGTGACCGCGTACTTGTCTTTAAGCCCGGCGACCCCGATGGTGTTTTCCGCAACCCCGGCGTTTTTTAGCGCGACGACGAGGTCGCGGGTGGTCAGGCCCCGTTTTTCGACGTGGGCGAAAGCGTGCGAGCCCTTGCCGTCGGGCGCGTAGAGCGGCAGTTCGTCGACCTCGAAGTCGCCGAGTCGCTCCCGAATCACGCCGCCGGTGCCGAGCAGCGCTTCGCTAAGCGCCGGAAGGTCGTCCCAGCGAAAGCGAAACGCGTCTAGCTCGTCCGCTGCGTGCTCACCTAGCTGCCCGTCGGTCGTTTTATCGGTCATCGGGCTAGGGGGCGACGTTTAGGACGGCGCATCGGATTCGCTTGCGGGCTGGTGCGCTTCGAGCCGTTCGTTCATAAGGTTCTGGGCGATCTGAAAGCGCGCGCTAAGCGAGGGCGCTTCGAGCAAGACCTGTCGCGACTCGACCGGCACGCGGATGTTGGCGCAGATAAACGAGGCCTGATAAACGAGATCTTCGGGGAGCGCCTCTTCGATCTGCTGCACGGCGTCGAAGGCGAAAAAGGTCTTGGCGTACTCGCGAAACACGTCGAGCGTGTCCCAGGCGATCACCCGTTCGGCGTTAGGGTCGGCCCGCTCGAGCGGGTAGGGTTCGCCCGCGGTGTAGTAGAGATAGCTGTCGGAGCCGTCCGAAGCCGTTATCTTGCGCTTGTCGACGACTTCGACGCAGCAGCGTTCCTGTCCGTGAACCAGGATATTGTAGGTGCCGTCGGGGTTTTCGGACACCGATAAAATATCGACAAACGAGCCGACGTCGCTTATCGGCGCGCCGCCATCGTTTAGGCTCGAGCGGTCTTTGGCGAGCGTGATGACCAATCGGCGCTGATTGTCGTCGACACAATCACGGATCATCTTTCTATAACGTTCTTCAAAAATAAAGAGTGGTAGCGTCATGCCGGGAAACACGACGGTTTCGGGCAGGGGAAAAAGCGGGTAGCGTGCCACGAATTTACGGTAACAAGAATGCGTCACCGAGAGTGCAAGGTGTAACGGTATCTAGACGCGATAAAAAAGTCTAAAGAGACGATGAAGCCGCTGTAGCACAGCTATTGCGAGCCGGAATCACGTTTATAAAGTACCGCGCCGCTCCCGCGTGAGCGCCCTCCGAACACCCCTACACGACTCGGGTACGGATCGCGCGCAACCGTCCTCGCTGCTGCAACTCGTCAAAGACGAATCGTCATACCAAAGCGAAACCGGACGCTCGTAAGCATCCGGCTCGGTTATTTCTGTTTTGTGGCGGAGCCGACGGGATTTGAACCCGCGACCTTCTGCGTGACAGGCAGATATGCTAACCCCTACACTACGGCTCCGTGCTGGTCGTGCGTCGCCCGGACATCTCGTCCGAGGCAAGATTTATATTACCCGCCCGGCAAAAGGCTGTCAACCCTCGCCGAAACGTTCGTGTAGAGGCCGTCTTGGCCGACGTTTGGCGCGGCGCTTAGGAGAGGTCGGGGGCTCGAGCCCGCTCCTCGTTAAAATCGCGCCAGAGCTGCACGGCACTGCCGAGGGCGGCGAGCGCGACGGTCGTGCCGAGCAGCAGCAGCGCCTCTTCGGTCGGAAGCTGCCGGGGCTGCGGGACGAGGATGCCGGGTGGGCCGCTTAGGTAGCCGAACAGGGTGAACAGGCTCGAGCTTATCAGCCAGCCGCCGTAGAGCGCGGTCAGCAGCGCGATAATAACCCGCTCGAACAGCGCCGCGACGATGCCGACACTCGCGCCGAGCAGCAGCGCCGAAAAGAGCGCGCCCCGAAAAAAGCTCAGCCCGAACAGGTAGCCCGTATACATCCCCCACAAAAAAACCGCCGCCCAGAACGCGTAGTAGGCGAGCAGGCCGAACAGCACCGCGCCCGTAAGGGCGAAGCCGAGGGTGGTCAGGTCGCCCGCGACCGTGCCGAACACGAACGTGTAGAGGTCGGGCCCGGTCCGAAAGCCGACCACGACGCCCGCCGCCGCGACGAGTAGGCGGATAATACGGTAACCGTAGAACAGTTCGAGCGCCCCCACAGTCGCGACGAGCACCAGCACAACAGGACTATCGAGCGGAATCATCGTGGGTGATTGTAACGCAGTTTAGGGCGCGGTGCCGGGTCGGGGGTGATACGGGCGGGGGCGTGCTTAGGTAGAGGAGGGGCTCGAGCCCTCCCTCTACGCAATCCCCTGTACACAGCTTTTCTTACACGGTGCCCGCAAGACGTCCGCAAACCGTAGCGTCAGCAGATCGGGTCTAAAAACCGGGTCCGCAAACCCCGCAACCTATATCCGCCCGACCCCCGGATCGCCGCTCCCTACAAAATTAGTCGGAGGCCTCTAGCAGCGCCGGCGTCGCCACGCCTAACGCCTGCAGCGCCTCGCGGATCGCCGTCGGCCCGTAGCCGAACTCGTCGCGCTGCGCTTTCGGGTCGCCGTGCGGGACGTGGACCTGCGGGACGCCGAGCCGCCGCAGCGGGGTGTCGATGTCGTGGTCGCTAAGCACTTCGGCGACCGCACTGCCGAGGCCGCCCGTAACCGCGTGGTCTTCGGCGGTGATGAGCGCCTTGCTGTCGCGGGCGAGCCTGAGCAGCATCGCTTCGTCGAGCGGGTCGATAAAGCGGGCGTTGACCACCCCGACACCGGGCAGATCGCGGGTCGCTTCGAGGGCGTCGCCGATACTTACACCGATTGCGAGCACAAACGCGTCGCGGCCCTCCTTGACGATCTCCCAGCTACCCCATTCGATGTCGCCCCAGTCGTCTACACTGCTCTCGGGCGCCGCTTCGACCTTGCCGCGCGGCCAGCGGATCGCCTTGGGGCCGCCAAGTCTAAGCGCCGCTTTGAGCATCCGCTGCATCTCCGGCGCGTCTTTAGGCATCGCGACCGACATGTTCGGAATCGGGCGGAGGTAGGCGATGTCGTACACGCCCTGGTGGGTCGCACCGTCGCCGCCAACCAGACCGGCCCGGTCGATCGCGAAGACCACGTCGAGGTTTTCGATACAGACGTCGTGGATAACCTGGTCGTAGCCGCGCTGCAAAAAGGTGCTGTAGATCGCCACGATCGGCTTTTCGCCGCGCAGCGCGAGCCCCGCAGCGGTCGTCACCGACACGTCTTCGGCGATACCGACGTCTAGGTAGCGGTTGGGGTGCGCCCGGCTGTACTCGACCAGGCCGCTCCCTTCGCGCATCGCCGGGGTGATCACCCAGATCCGGTCGTCGCGCTGCGCGAGCTTGATGGCGGCGTCGCCGAAAGCGTTCGACCAGGTGTAGCCTTTACCGGCGGCGACCGGCATGTCGGGGTCGAACTTCGAGGCGCCGTGCCAGGTGATCGGCTCGGATTCGGCGATCTTGTAGCCCTTGCCCTTCTTGGTGACGATGTGGAGCAGGGTCGGGCCGTCGAGTTGCCGGACGCGGTCGAGGTAATAAATGAGCTGGTCGACGTCGTGACCGTCGATCGGGCCGACGTAACGCACGCCCATGGCGTGAAACGGGTTGGCACTGGCCGGGTCGAAAAAGCGCCGGAAGGCCTGCTTGGCGCGGCTGCCGAAGTCTGCGAGCGGTTTAAAGGTGCCGGACAGAAAGCGCTTACCGCTGCTTTCGGCGTTCTGAAACCACTTTTGGACCTGCAGGGTGCGCATATAGCTGTTAAGCGCGCCGACGTTTTCGCTAATCGACATCTCGTTGTCGTTAAGGATAAGTGTCAGCTTCGGTTTGACGTGGCCGATCTGGTTGAGCGCGGCGAGCGCCATCCCGCCGGTCAGGGCACCATCGCCGATCACGCCGATCACGTCGTAGTCTGCGCCGCGGGCGTCGCGAGCGAGCGCCATGCCTAGGGCGGCGGCGAGGCTGGTGCTCGCGTGACCGACGGTCAGTGCGTCGTCGGGTGATTCGCTGGTACAGCTAAAGCCGGCGAGCCCGTCCGGTTTGCGGATCGAGTCGATGCGGTCTTTACGCCCGGTCAGAATCTTGTGGCCGTAGGTCTGGTGGCCTACGTCCCAGACGATGCGGTCTTGCTGGGAGTTGTAGAGTGCGTGCAGCGCGACGGTAAGCTCGACGGTGCCGAGGCTAGAGGCGAGGTGGCCGCCGCCTATCGAGCAGACGCGGATGATCTCGCTACGCAGTTCGTCCGCGAGCTGGTGCAGTTCGTCGCGGGAGAGCTGTTTGACGTCGCCCGAGCTGTTGACGCGACCGAGAACAGAAGAGGGGGGAGTTGCTTGAGTCATAATCTAGTTTAGCAGGCGTTAAATAGCCTAATCTGTATTAGGTCATCCGGTGTACACAAGTAGGCGGATAGTGCTGCGGGAGCGAGCGCTTCGGGCGCGTCAGAGGCGCCGTTTTTGTAGCTGTTGCGCGGACGAATGCGAGGGTTGTGGTAATGCTTGTGGTGCGGAGAGGGAGGGCTCGAGCCCCCCCAAACTCCCGACGTATTAACCGACCCACCACAAATCCCGTCTGCGTTTAGACACCCTTACCGACAGAAACCTCGACAGATAACGTCAACACCCCCGGGGTCGGCGAGCCGTGCACACGTGACGTCCCCTAAACGCCGCGCCGGAGACGTCACCCGAAACCTCGTCGATGTCCACAGGGTCGATGTCGGCAAGGTCGATGTCCGCAAAGTCGATGTCGGCAAACCCTATCTGCAAACCGATTCTAAAAACCCGACACGTCCGCGTACGACACGAGCAAACGCATCATCCTCAAAACGGAATCTTTAAGACGGACGTGCTCCTAGCGAACCTGCGCCGCTTCGGTCTGAAAGTTGGTCGCGACCAGCGTAAACTCGTCGGCGGTCAGCACCTCGCCGACGTAGGGCGTAAACCAGCTCTGCTGCTGGAGCCGCTGCCGCACCGTGCCGTCGTCGTCGCGCTGCTCGCCTTCTAGGTTGATGACGAACACCTCGAAACGCCCCGCCTCGACGCTCACCACGCGTCGGTCGACCACGTCGTAGCGGTAGTGAACCTCGAAGGTTACGACCGGGTCGCGCGAACTCGTTTCGGTGTAGCGGAGCGTGGCTTGGGTGCTGCCCTGCCAGCTCTGGCCGACGCGGAGCGCTGCGGGTGCCGGAAGCTCTTGTAGTGGCGGGTCGTAGGTGAGGATGTAGCCGGGGCCGTCCTCGCGGTGGATGAAGACGCCGTCGTTCTGGTAGGCCTTGTAGGAGCGCCGTTCGATGCCCCGCCCGACCAGCCGCCAGGCGATAAGCCGTTCGCCGCCGATAACGAGCGGCCCTTCGACGCGGCGGATGAGCCGAGGGCTGTTGAGCGGTTCGCCACTCGGTAGGTACTGCCACTGGGCGCCGGTCTGACGCGGGTAGAAGCTCAGGTTTTCGCTAAGTTGCTGCACGTCGGCGCGGCGCGGTTCGCTGCGGGGCGCGCAGGCGGCGAGGGTGGCGGCGAGCAGGCAGCAGACGAGCAGTCCGAGACGTCTTCGCCCGACAGTTCGCCTGACAATTCGCCCGATAAGACGTCGTTGCTCGACACGCTGCTGTCCAGAATGTTGGGAACGCGTGCGGATATCGGTTGTTACATCACCGTTCATACTGTCTAATCTACCCTAGTCCGCTGACGGGTCTCGTGAGGATTTTGGGCTTGTTGGGTGCCGGGCCGGTTCGCCGAAGGTGTCGCCGAGGTCGCGAAACACCTCTTCTAGTGCGGTGACCTGGTCCATCGCCTCGCCAAGTTCGTGTTGCGGGTCGGCGTGGGGCTCGAGCCGTTGGGCTTCGTCGATGACGCGCAGGGTGCGGCTGTAGAGTTCGCGGGCCTGGCCGCTAAGCTCGCGCAGCTCCTGTTCGATGTTGCGGGCGCGTTCGGCGGCGACGGCGTGTTGGGGGTCGGTGGGCTCGAGCCTAATCATCTGCGCTTTAAGCTGTGTGCCCTGCTGCGCCTTGCGATAGGCTGGCCCTAGCACCCGCGCGACACGCCCGCCTAGCTCGCTGAGCGACGGTCTTAACACTTCGGGCGCCTGCGCGATTTCGGCGTTTAGGGTGCGCTCTAGCTGCACCGCTTCGCCGAGTAGGCTCCGGTACGGTTCGGCGAGCCCGGCAAGCGCCTGCGGGCTGATGGTGGGCGTGTCGGTTCGGCGGACGTCGCGGTTCGCCCGTACAAGCCACACGCCGAGGCCGATAAGGACGAAGACGACGAGCGCTACGACTAAAAAGATGACACGACCTCTTGTCGTGGGTTTACCGGTTGTTGTGAGGGTAATCGACTTGCGAAATCGCTTCTGTGGGTGGTTGGTGTGTTGTGGCCTATCATGATATCAGTTTAGCGCGGCCACATCGCGGACGGCGTGCCGGGTACGGTCGGGATACGCATTATGCATTATGAATGACGAGATTATGTACGACGTGTTCGAGAACGTGCGGCAACGGGGGAGACAACGGGGGAGACGATGACGCGGTTTCTGCTGGGCTGGGGGTGTTTGGAAGACGGGATGAGGGGGGGCTCGAGCCCCAATCATGAAGCCCGCCGCGACACTTCAAATGATTTCTAACTCGCATTGTGCTATAAGCGGGTATGAAACCAGACTATAGACGTCAACGACGCTCGCTGCTCGCCGTGGTCGCGGTGCTGACCCTCACTTTCGTCGCTGTCGGCCCGCGCGTGCTCGCCTTTTGCGGATTTTACGTCGCTCAGGCCGACGCCGAACTGTTTAACGAGAGCTCTAAGGTGATTATCGCCCGCGAAGACACCCGTACAGTTCTGTCGATGGCGAACGACTACCAGGGCGAGGTCGAAAACTTCGCGCTCGTGGTGCCGGTTCCGGTCGTGCTCCAGGAAGGTCAGGTCCAGGTCGGTGACCCGACGCTGTTCGAGCGCATCGACGCCTACAGCGCGCCGCGACTCGTCGAGTACTTCGACGAAGACCCGTGCCGACTGCCCCAGGCCGAGGTGATGCGCTCGGCCCCGACTGCCGCCGACGAGGCTGCGGGTCCGCCGCAGAGTAGCGACGCACTCGGTGTTACGGTCGAGGCGTCGTTTAGTGTCGGCGAGTACGACATCGTGGTGCTAAGCGCCGAAGAGTCGTCGGGCCTCGAAACCTGGCTGGTGCAAAACGACTACAACATCCCCGCAGGAGTGCGCGAACCGCTACAGAGCTATATCGCGCAGGGGATGAAGTTCTTTGTCGCCCGCGTCAACCTAGACGAGTTCGAGTCGCGGGGCTACCAGTTCTTACGCCCGCTCGTGATGGCGTTCGAGTCGGAGAGCTTTATGCTGCCGCTACAGCTCGGCATGGTCAACGCGAACGGGCCGCAGGACATGATTGTCTATCTGCTGTCGCCACAGGGCCGGGTCGAACTCGCGAACTACGCGACGGTCAACATCCCGTCGAACGTCAACCTGCCCGAATTTGTCGAGGACGAGTTCGGTGAGGTGTACCAAGCCATCTTTGCCGAGACGCACCAACGCGAAGGGGGCGACGCGGCCATCCTCGAATACGCTTGGGACATGAGCTGGTGCGACCCGTGCGCCGCCGACCCGCTGTCGCGCGACGAACTGCTCCGCGCCGGGGTGTTCTGGCTCGAGCCCGACGCCAACGTCCGGGCGCCGAACGTCTACCTGACCCGGCTGCACGTCCGCTACACCGAACAGACCTTTCCCGAAGACCTGATGTTTCGGGCGACCGACAACCGCCAAAACTACCAGGGACGCTATATCCTGCAACGTCCGTTTCGGGGCGAGATTACTTGCGAGGAGGGTAAGCGCTACGTCGAACAGGTGCAAGAACGCCGCGAACAGGAAGCGCAGCGGCTCGCCAACCTGACCGGCTGGAGCATCACCGAGGTGCGCGAACGGATGGGCGACTACAACCCCGAGGTGTCGTTGCCGTCGTCGCCGTCCTGGTGGCAGCGGGTTTTCGATTCGTTCTAGACGAGGATAGGCGTCGTTGTGCGGGGTGCTGCGGTGGGTAGACGCACCCCGTCGGCGTCTCTCGGGCGTGATGACCAGGATTCGGGTCCACAAGATTTAGATCAGCGGATCGAGATGGACCCGCGCCGCACAGGTTCGATCGGCGGCGCAGCGTCGGCTAGAGACGTTACCCGAGATCGTTAGCTTAGAACCGCTACGACCGAGTGGTTTCGGCGAGCGTAGCCGGGCGCGTCTCCGAAACAGTCCCGACAACGTCTTCGAACGGCGCTAAGATAATGACGCCACAAAAATAATGCGCAGGAGCTTGTAGCTCTCTGCGCATTACGCTGCCCTTGCTGCCTATAAGGTCTGGACCTTTTTCCCCTGTACATAGTGTAGCAGCAGCGGCGAGGTTTGGTTAGAGACAGCGGTACTCGCTCGGTAGGGCGGGTTAGAGGGGCTCGAGCCGCTCCGGGTGGTGCTTGTTCCAGTAGCGTTTGAGCCCCATCACCGTCATCGCGTCGTTGCTCGTGACCTGGTGACGAACCTGTACGTCGGTGGGGGCGCCGTCTCGTTCTAGCTCGGCCTCGCTAATACGCCGCACCCGCGCCGCGAGGGCGTCGTCGTCGTCGCCTTCGCGCATCCCTTCAAGCACCGCGTTGGCCCAGATTTCGTTCTGCCGCGACACTTCGGCGAGGTGGGCCTCGACGTCCGTCACCGCTCCGAAGTGGGTGAGCAGCAGCCGCGACGGCTCGGCCCGGCGAATCTTGTCGAGCGTGTCGTCCCAGGTGTCTAGGTCGATGTCGGGGGGCGGCAGCGCCGGACGGACCACCGCCGAGCCGTCAAAGCGGATCCCCGCCGCGTCGCCCGCGAACAGGCTGCCGTCGCCGAGCCGGTACGAGACGTGGTGCGAGGCGTGGCCGGGCGTGTAGAGGACGTCTAAGGAGTGTCCGACGACCGTGACGGTGTCGCCGTCAGCGACGGTGTGGAGCTTATCTTCGGGTACCGCTTCGGTCTCGCCCCAGAGCCGCTCCATATGCTCGCCGTAGATCCGCTCGGCGCTTACGAGCAGCTTGGTCGGGTCGAGCAGATGCCGCGCGCCGACTTCGTGGACGTAGACGTCGGCGCCGTAACGCCGCGCGAGTGTGCCGGCAGCGCCGGCGTGGTCGAGGTGGATGTGGGTGACGAGCACCGCCCGGAGGTTATCCGGGTTGAGGCCGATCATGCGGATGCCCGCCTCGAGCATGTCTAGGGTCGAGGCCGGGCCGCTTTCGACCAGAGCGAATTCGCCGTTGTCGCTCGGCAACAGGTAGGCGCCGACCGTACCCCGGTGGCCGATGTGCTGCGTGTCGATCAGGTAAACGCCGCCCAGATTCTGAACCGGCGGGATGTCGACGGACGCCACTAGCGTGCTGCCGTAGCGGCCTCGGCGACGACGTTGGTCAGCGTACCGATCCCCTCGACGCTTACCTCGACGCGGTCGCCGGGCTGGAGCGGGCCGACGCCGTCGGGGGTGCCGGTCAGCACCACGTCGCCGGGGTTGAGGGTCATAAAGCTGCTGATGTAGCTGAGGATCTTCGGCACCGAGAAGATCAGGTCGCGGGTGTTGCCGTCCTGTTTGAGCTCGCCGTTGACGCGGGTCTGGACCGAGAGCGCGCTGGTGTCGAGGTCGGTTTCGAGCCACGGGCCGAGCGGGCAGAAGCCGTCGGCAGACTTGGCGCGTACCCACTGGAGGTCGCTCCGCTGCTTGTCGCGGGCGGTCACGTCGCAGGCGCAGGTGTAGCCGAGGACGTGCTCGAGCACCTTATCTTCGGTGACGTTACGTATGGTGCGCCCGACTACCACCACCAGCTCGCCCTCGTAATGGAGTTCGTCGGTCCAGTCGGGGTAGGGGATCGGGTCGCCGGGGTTGGCGAGCGTGTTGAGCCCCTTGAGAAAGAGGCCGGGCTCTTTAGGGAGGTCGCCGCCGCCCATTTCCTGGATGTGTTTGGCGTAGTTTTTGCCGACACAGACGATGTTTTTGGGCTCGCACGGCGCGAGCACCGTGACGTCGGAAACCATCTGCTGGCTACCGTCGCGTGGGCCGAGGAGGTGCTCGAGCCCGTACACTGTCCCCCCGTCGAGCTCGCCCCAGCGAACCCCGTTCGCGTCCTGATACCGTATACGTTGCACTGTCGCCACCTCTTTCCGGGCGTTGTCGCCCTGCTATTATCTGCCGCGTCGTTCCTGTCGGTCGGCGCGCGTCGCTATTTGTCGACACGACTTGTCGACACCACCTGTATTTAATCACGCTATGATGGTTTTATGTCATGCTACACCGGAGGAGGTCGATACAACCGCGCTGCTTGGTGCCGAAGAGGGGGGCTCGAGCCGTTTCGGAGACGCGACACCCCGACACGCGATTGCGGGGTCGCCGGACGTGCCGGCGCCGCTTACGTGTGCGAGCCATCCGCGCGGACGGACGATAAACGATGACGACAGCTACCGACACAGCTACCGATGACGACGGTGCCACAGCGGTACCACGACGGTACGATACGGTACGACAACGACAGAACGACGTTTTTAGAGGAGGTCACAACGTGCAGAATCTACGACGACTTTGCCTGCTCGCGCTGCTGCTACTTACCGGGCTCGGCGGGGCGCAGACAGTCGAACAGTTGCAGCAGGAGAATCAGGCGCTACAGCAGCAGATCGCCGGGCTAGAAGCGCAGCTCGCGCAGACGCTCTCGCGCGAACGTGCCGCTGAAATCCAGCAGGCGCGCAACCAGGCGGTCAGCGAGGCCGAAGCGCTACGCGAACAGGTCGCGACGCTAAGCGGACGCCAGGACGGGCTGCTCGAACAGATCCAGAACCTCCGTGATCAGTTCGGTCAGGCACGCCGAGAACTCGCTGCGAGCGAGGAGGCGCGCGCGGTTTTAGAGGCCGAGCTAACCGAGGTCCGCGCCGAGCGCGACACGCTAAGCAGCCAGCTCGCCGAGGCGCAGGCTACCCTCGACACGTCGGTGCCGCAAGAAGTGCTAAGCACCGTACAGGCAACCCTGACCGAGACCGAAGCGGCCCGGGCCGAACTAAGCGAGCAGGTCACGGCGCTAGAAGGACGGCTCGAGCAGGCCCAGACCGAAAACGCTGCGCTGAGCGACGCAAACCAGGCCCTAAACAGCCAGCTCGCCGAGGTGCAAGCCGAGCGCGACGCCCGGGGCGAACAGATCGCCCGCCTCGAAACCCAGTTAAGCGAGCTAAACGAGCAGGTTGCCGCGCTAAACGAGCAGAACGCGACCCTCGGCGACCAACTCGCCGCCGCCGAAACCGCGCTCGAAACTGCCGAAACCGCCCTCGAAACCGCCGACACGAGCCTGACGACGCTAACGGCGCGGGTCGAAACGCTCGAAGGCCAGCTCGAAGCGTCTCGGACCCAGAACAGCGAGCTCGCCGCCGAGAACGAGACGCTTAGCAGCCAACTCGCCGAAACGCAGGCCGCGCTCGAAGCGTCGGTGCCGCGCGCCGAATTCGAAATCGCCCAGCGGGTGTTGCGCGGTTCGCAGACCATCCAGCAAGACCTCGCCGCCCAGGTCGAGACGCTCCAGGAACAGCTCGCGACGTTCGAGGCGCAGACCGCCGACTTTGTCGCCCAGAACGAGACGCTAAGCGCCCAACTCGCCGAGACCCAGACCGCGCTCGAAGGGTCGGTGCCGGAGAGCGAACTCGCCGCCGCGCAGAGCCAGATCGAAGCGTTGCAGAGCCGGGTCGACGAGCTGAGCGAGCAGGTTGTCGAAGTAGAGCTCGAGCTCGCCCCCCGCGTCGACATCCTCCGCGCCGAAAACAGCGAACTCGAAGCGAACCGGAGCGCCCTACGCGAACAGCTAAGCGCCGCCCAGCAGCAGCTCGACCGTGCCGTCCCCGAAGGCGAATTCTTCGCCCTGCAACAGAGCCAGGAATCGCTCGAACAGACCCAGGCCGAGACCGAAGCGGCGCTCGCCGAAGCCCAGGCCCAGATCGAGAGTCTACAGAGCGAGCTCGAGCAGTCACAAGCCCGCGTCAGCGAACTCGAAACGGCCCTCAGCGAAGCCCAGAGCGAGGCCGAGACGCTCCGCACCGAAAACCAGCAACTCGCCGAGCGGGTCAGCACCCTCGAAGGCCAGCTCGAAATGGCGAGCGGCGAACGCAACACCGCGAGCGCCGAACTCGCTGCCGCCCGGGAGCGTATTAGCGACCTCGAAGGCCAGCTCGAAACGAGCGAAGCGCAGGTCGAAACCCTCTCGAACCGCGTCGCCGAACTCGAAACGCGTCGTGCCAACCTCGAACAGCAGCTGTCCGACGCTCGGGAAGAGCTCGTCTCCTCGACCCCGAACGAGCAGGTCGAGACGATCCGCCAGCAGCGCGACCGTCTGCAGAACCGACTCGAAGCGGCCCAGGCCGAACTCGCGACCGCGCAGCAGCAGCTCGAAGCCGCGCAGACCCAGCTGAACGAGTACCAGACCGACCTCGAAACGCTAACCGAGCAGCGCGACAACGCCCAAACCGCGCTCGAAGTCGCGCAGGTCGAGCAGGACCGTCTCGCCGCAGAGCTTATGGACACGCAGGACGAGCTTGCCGCGACGCAGGAACAGCTCGACGAGGCCAACCGCCGCGCCGAAACGCTGAGCAGCGAACTGCAGGAGATTCGGGCCCAACTCGCCGCCGCGCAGCAGCGCGCCGAAGAGCTCGTCACCCTCCGTGACGACCTGCAAGCCGAGGTCGCCGCCGCCCAGGCCCGACTCGAAACGACCCAGAGCGAGCTAAGCGCCGCCCGCGAACAGAACCAGCAGCTCCAGAGCGAACTGACGACGGTCAACGAACAGCTCGGCGCGGCCCAGACCGAACTCGCCGACACCCAGAACGCCCGCGACGCCCTGCAGACCGAGCTAAGCGCCGCCCAGAACGACAACGAGCAGCTTCGTGAACAGCTCGCCGCCGCCGAAGACACCCAGCAGCAGCTAAGCAGCGACCTCGCCGCCCTCCAGGACCAAGTCGCCGGGCTCGAGCAACAGCGCAGCGACCTCCAGAGCCAACTCGGCGAAGCCCAGGCCGAAAGCGAACAGCTAAGCAGCGACCTCGCCGCCGCCCAAGGCCAGACCGAGCAGCTAAGCAGCGAGCTTGCTGCCGCGACCGAGCAGCTAAGCCAGACCGAACAGGCCCGGCAGGCGCTCGAAGAGGCTCGAGCCGACCTCACCAGCACCCTCGAAGCGACCCAGGACGAGCGCGACCAGCTTTCCGAGCAGCTAAGCAGCGCCCAGGCGAGCCTCGCCCAAGCCCAGGCCGAACTCGCGACGCTAGAAGAGGCTCGAGCCGGCCTCGCCGAAGAAAACGTCGGTCTAGGTCAGCGCCTCGCCGACACCGAACGACAGCTGAGCGAAACCCGCGCCGACCTAGACAACCTTAACGCCGCCTACGACGACCTGCTCGAAGCCGCGGCCCAGGTCGCCGAAAGCGACTTCGCCCAGCAAGGCCGCGTCGCCGAACTCCAGCAACAGCTCGAAGCGGTCGGGGAGGAGCTCGCGACGGTTCGCGCCGACGCCGAACAGAACCTCGCCGCCGCCCAGCAGACCATCGCCGAACTCCGCGACAACCGCGTGCTCTACACCGTCCAGCCCGGCGATTCGTTGTCTTCTATCGCCTTCCAGTTCTACGGTGACGGCCTTCGCTGGCCCGAAATCGTCGCGGCGAACGACGCGCTCGAAGCCGACCCGGACACGCTCGAGCCCGGCGACGTCATCGTTATCCCGTAAACGCCCGACCCCAAACCGTTTCTAGCCAAACACCCGAGTCCTTAGTGGCTCGGGTTTGTTATGGCGACACTGATTTGTTACGGCGACACCGACACCGTTACCGGCGACGACAAATGTAGTGAGCCGTCCATCCTAAAACAGTGCGCGAACGGAAGGTTGCGGGGCCAAAAGGCGGTGCGCACGGCGCACCCTACAAAATCGGAGTTCGCCCGTAGGGTGCGCCATTGCGCACCTAGCTTTTAAGCTTTTAAGAGACATTTCGAGATGTTGGGGCGGCATGGCTCGTGCACCATTTTAGAGTAGCCAAGTCAGTAGGGTGCGCCATGCGCACCGACTGGTATACTATCCCTTTTAATCGACAAGTCACGCGTTACGTCTCGGTTCTTCGCCATAACATCGACACCAATAACAGCTTAGGACGACAGCGCTTCTTTCTCGCTTAACAACTCGGTCGTCTGCTCCCATTCACCCATCACCGACAGCAGCTCGGTTTCGACGTCGGCGTGGCGGGCGCCGAGTTCGCCGACGTCGGCGCCGTCTAGAGCGGCAGGATCGGCGAGTCGGTCGTTGAGCTCGGCGAGGGTCGCTTCGAGGTCGTGGATGCGGGCTTCGAGCGTTTCGAGGTGGCGCTCGAGCTTCCACTTCGAGGGGAGGGTGGGCGCGGCACCGTCGTTCGCCTCCTGTGCTTTCTGCTTGGCGGCCTGTTTGTCGGCTCTGACCTGCTCGGCGGCGGCAGCGCCTAGAGCCTCGCGGCGTTCGCGCTGCTTGCGCAGAAAAAACGCCCAGTCTCCTTCGTAGTCGATAAGTTCGCCGTCACGCAGCTCCCAGACGCGCGTGGCGATCTGTTCGATAAAGCGCCGGTCGTGCGACACGACGACCAGGGTACCGTCGAACGCGGCGAGCGCGGCCTCGAGGGTTTCGATCATCTCGACGTCTAGGTGGTTGGTCGGTTCGTCGAGTACGAGCAGGCTGTACTCGTGCAGGCTGAGTTTGAGGAGCGCGAGCCGGGCCCGTTCACCACCGGAGAGGTCGGCGATCTTTTTGTACTGCGCGTCGTACGGAAACAGAAAGCGCCCGAGTAGGTTGTGCGCTTCGACGTCGCCGACCATCCGGATCATCTCTTCGATCAGGGTGAGGTCGGGGTCGACGCCGCGCAGTTCCTGGTCGTAGTAGCCGACGCGGACGCGGGCGCCGAACTGCAGGGCGGTGTTGGGGTCGTCGCTCGGCAGCTCGCCGAGTAGCGTTCTGAGAAAGGTCGATTTGCCCGCGCCGTTCGGGCCGACCAGAGCGACGCGCTCGCCCTTACGGACGGTAAGCGTGACGTCGTCAAACAGGGTGGTGTCGCCAAACGATTTGCTCAGCCGGCTCGCCTGCAACACGACGTCGGCGTTCGAGACGGCGTGTCCGAAACGGAAGCGGAGGGTGCGGTTGTCGGTTTCGGTCTCCTCGACCATGTCGTCGGCGTAGCGCTCGAGCCGTCCCTCCATCGCCTTGGCGCGGCGCTGCAGCTTGGCGTTTTGACCCGCCCACTTCTTCATCTGCGAGGCGGCCTGATCGAGCCGGTCGTATTCTTTCTGCTGATTGGCCCGCGTCGCGGCCTCGATTCGGAGCTGTTCTTCGCGATGTTCGCGGTAGCGGCTCGGAATATCGTCGTAGCTGCGCAGCGTTCCGAGTGCGACTTCGGCGGTCGCGGTCGCGGTGGCGTCTAAAAACGCCCGGTCGTGCGACACGAGCACGATACCGCCGGGGTAGCGGCTCAGGTAGCCCTCGAGCCACTCGCGCATGCTCATGTCGAGGTGGTTGGTCGGTTCGTCGAGTAGCAGCACGTCGGGCTGGGTCATAAGCAGTTTGGCGAGGCCGAGCCGGGTCTTTTCGCCGCCGGAGAGGTGCCGGGCCGTCTCCTGTTCGCGTCCGCGAAAGCCGAGGGCGTCGAGGACCGCGTCGCGCCGCGCGCGTCGTTCGTAGCCGCCGCGCCGGGTAAAGGTGTCGTGTAGCGTCTCCCAACGTTCGTAGGTCGCTGGGTCGTCTAAGCCAGTGTGCTCGAGCCCCTGCAGTGTCGCCTCCATCCGGTCTAGCGCCGCAAACGCGACCTCGGCGACCTCGGTAATGGTCGCGTCGCCTTCAAAGTGCGGGTCCTGGGCGAGCATCGCGATATCGACGCCGGGCCGTACAAACACCCGACCGCCGTCAGCCTCCTCGCGCCTCATCAGCAGCCGGAGCAGCGTCGACTTACCGGCACCGTTGCGACCGATAAGGGCGAGACGCGTCCCCGACCCTATCTCTAGAGTGGCTTGTTGCAAAACGACCTGATCGCCGTAAAACTTATCGACTTCGTGTAACGCGGCCAAAACCATAGCTGTTATTGTAACGCGCCGGGGCGTAGGCCGCTCGCTCCGGGCGGCAGCGGCAGAGCAGCAGAGCGTGCCGGAGTGCCCGAGCAAACCCTCGAACTCCGAGAAACCGTACGCCCCGCCACCCTGTCCTGCCACTCTGTCTCTCCAACCCTGTCTCTCCAACCCGGCCCGCTAAAAGCTGTATGCTAGTACCTAAACCGGAGGTAACGATGAAAATCACGGTCCTAACCAACGAGTATCCCCCTAACATCTACGGGGGTGCGGGGGTACACGTCGAGTATCTGACGCGCGAACTGACGAGGCTCGAAGACGGCGCCCACACACTCGACGTCCTGCCGTTTGGCGATCAGCAGGAGACGCACGACAATCTGCACGTGCGGGGTGTCAGTCCCGACCACGTGCCGGACGTGCGAGACCCCCGACACGCCAAGGTCATGGACCCGCTGCAGCGCAACCTCGTCATGGCGGGGCGGGTGGAGCAGACCGACATCGTCCACGGACACACCTGGTACTCGCACTTGGCTGGCTGCCTGATCAAGCAGTTTACGGGCGCGAAACTGGTGCTGACCACGCATTCGCTCGAGCCCCACCGTCCTTGGAAAGTCGAGCAGCTCGGGTCGGGCTATCATGTGTCTTCGTGGCTCGAGCGCACCGCTTACGAGAACGCCGACGGTGTGATCGCCGTGTCGGAGTCTATGCAGCGTGACGTACACGACCTCTACGGGGTGCCCCCCGAAAAGATTCGGATCATCCCGAACGGTATCGACCTGCAGCAGTACCGCCCGACGCCCGACCCGGAGGTGCTTAAGGCCTACGACATCGACCCCGAGACGCCCTACATCCTGTTCGTGGGGCGCATCACCCGGCAGAAGGGTATCGTCCATCTAGTCAACGCCATCCGGCACCTGCGTCCGGGTTTGCAGGTAGTACTCTGCGCCGGGCAGCCCGACACAAAACAGATCGGCGAAGAGATGACCGAGGCGGTAGAGGCCGCGCGCGCGGCGGGAGAGCACCGTATCGTCTGGATACCGAAGATGGTGCCCAAGCAGGACATCATTACCCTCTACACGCACGCGACGGTCTTCGTCTGTCCGAGCGTATACGAGCCCTTCGGCATCATCAACCTCGAAGCGATGGCGTGCGAAACGCCGGTGGTGGCCTCGAGTGTCGGGGGGATCCCCGAAATTATCGTGCCGGGCGAAACAGGGTTGCTGGTGCCGCTCGAGGCGCGGGGCGAGCTAGACTTCGAGCCGGCAGACCCGGAAAAGTTCTCGCGCGATTTGGCGGAGGCCGTCAACGAACTCGTCGACGATTCGGCGCGGCTCGAGCGGATGGCCAAAGCCTCCCGCGCCCGGGTCGAAGAAAAGTTTGGCTGGACAGCAGTAGCGCGTACAACGCTAGATTTTTACCGAGAACTCCTGTAGCGTTTTCGGTGTGGGTGAGGGATACCGCCTCGCTCGCACCGTTACTCATGTCTGTTGTCTACACCGTTGTCTACACCGTGTGTGATGCTCGGTAGGCTTGTCGTGCTGCGAACCGCGAGATGCGGACGGTTTCTGTGGGCGGTGCCCCCCGGATCGACCCTCTCCCGACCTCTGCTCCGATGTCTAGCCGCGTTTTCTCACAGACGCCGCGTAACAGAAAGGCCCCGACACCATGAAAACACTAACACCATGAAAACACTAACACCATGAAAACACCTGTCGATTTTCTAGAAGGCCGCGTCTACACGACCGGCGCCCGTATCTACGGCGGTCTGCACCCTCTGTCGGGTGTAAGTGTCGCCGACCACATGAACCGCAGCGACCGGGCTGTGCTGCCGATGACCGACGCGATTATGTACCAGCGCGGCCTTAACCACCCTCCCGAACCCCAGGCGATGCTCGCCTCGGTGCCGTTCGTCGCGATCCCTAAAACGCGTGTGCTGTGGATTTTGGGGGGTTACTACACGCCGCGCGAAACGGGCGAGGTGTCTGATAAAGAGTTTGTAGCGTTTTTTGAAGATCACTTTCTGCGCGGTAACCTGCGTCTCCGCAAAGGGCTACGCGTGTCGGACTTTATCAACAACATGTCGCACGAAAAACCGTTTCAGCGGCTGCACGACGTCACGCTGTTTCGCTACACGCCGGGCAAGGGGCTCGCGAGTGCCGAAGCGCTCGAGCGCTTCGAGATCGTCACCTTTAACCTAAACACCGTCATCGCGACGAGCGACCTCGAAAAACTGATGCCGCCGGTCGGGCGCCGAACCTAAGGACGTATCCACATAACCATTTGTATGACAGAGCGCCCCGATGGTGTCGTGCCGCCGGGACGCCCTGCTGTTCGTCGCGTGTGGAGTGTCGCTGGTAGTGTTCCAGCCGGATCTACCGTTGAGCCGCGTACCTGGCGGTGCTACTCGCTAAAGCGGATGTTGCGCTCGTCACCTTCGAGGACGAAGGCCTGCATCTTTTCGGGGTTGGCGAGCAGTTCGACCTGGTCGCCGGCGCTGACCGGGGCTTTCGGGTCGATACGGGCGACGAGGTTCTGGTCGCCGTCGACCGAGCAGATGATGACGGTTTCGGCGCCGAGCGGTTCGACGACCTCGATGGTCGCCTTAATGACGTTGTCTTTTTCGGGGATGTCGGTGTGGCCGCGTAGACCGAGGCTTTCGGGCCGGATGCCGAAGTAGACCTTTTCGCCGTTAAACTTCTGAAGCTTCTGCTTGAGTTCGGCGTCGGGGGTGACGTTAAAGCTCTGGCTCTTGATCCGCCCGTCGGCAACCGAGCCGATCACGAAGTTCATGGCGGGCGAGCCCATAAAGCCGCCGACAAACTTGTTGACCGGCTTGTCGTAGAGGTTGATCGGCGTGTCGACCTGCTGGATAAGGCCGTCTTTCATCACCACGATCCGCGTTCCCATCGTCATCGCTTCGGTCTGGTCGTGGGTGACGTAGACGGTGGTAACGCCTAAGCGGCGGTGCAGCTTCGAGATCGAAGCGCGCATTTCGACGCGGAGCTTGGCGTCGAGGTTCGAGAGTGGCTCGTCCATCAGGAAGACTTTGGGTTCGCGGACGATCGCCCGGCCTAGCGCGACGCGCTGGCGCTGACCCCCAGAAAGCTCGCGCGGGCGGCGGTCGAGCAGGTGCTCGATCTGCAGAATCTGGGCGGCGTTTTTGACCCGCCTCTCGATGTCGTCTTTAGGCGTCTTGCGCAGCCGCAGCCCGAACGACATGTTCTGGCGGACGTCCATGTGCGGGTAGAGCGCGTAGTTCTGAAACACCATCGCGATGTCGCGGTCTTTGGGCGGCATGTCGTTGACGACGGTGTCGCCGATCTTAAGGGTGCCTTCGCTAATCTCTTCGAGACCGGCGATCATCCGCAGCGTGGTGGTCTTGCCGCATCCGGAGGGGCCGACAAAGACCATAAATTCTTCGTCCTGGATATCGAGACTAAAGTCTTCGACCGCCGTGATATTGCCAAAGCGCTTGTAGACGTGGTCGAGCGTTACTTCTGCCACAAAAAGTCCTCCTTGATATAAGCGTGCTAATCTTGGTGTTCAGAGTGTATCACAGAGCGGGATGCCAAGGCAAAGACTATGGCCGCAAAGTCTGTGGGGCCGCAAAGTCTATGGCCGATGTACGGGCGAGAAGTTGTCTGTACCGCTATTACCTTACCAACTTCTGGGCGGTTAAGGATGAGTAGCGGCTGTGTGCTCGGAGGTGTTTAGCGGGCTCGAGCCCCCAAAAACTCCGCCGCGACGCGCCGGGCCCGGGTGTCGGCTTCTTCGATCGCGTCCCAGCTTAGCGGTGTGTCGGGAGTGTTGGTGAGGACGTGCTCGAGCACCGCCGGAATGTCGCTAAAGCGGATCCGCTCCGCTAAAAACGCTTCGACCGCGATTTCGTCGGCGGCGTTAAGGGCGGCGGGCGCGACGCCGCCGCGGCGTCCGGCCTCGTAGGCGAGCGGGAGTGCCGGAAAGCGCGCTTCGTCGGGGGCGAAAAACTCCCAGCTGCCGATAAGCGGCAAGGGGTCTAAGGGTAGCGCGGGCCGGTCGGGGTAGCTAAGCGCGTACTGGATCGGCAGACGCATGTCGTGCGGGCCGACCTGCGCCTTGAGGTTGCCGTCCTTAAAGCGGACCAAGCCGTGGACGAGCGACTGCGGGTGGACGACGACCTCGATCTGCGACAGCGGCAGTTCGAACAGAAAGTGCGCCTCGAGCACTTCTAATCCCTTGTTAAACAGCGTCGCCGAATCTATAGTGACCTTGCTCCCCATCGTCCAGGTCGGGTGCTGGAGGGCGTCGGCGGGGGTCACGCGGCTAAGGTCGGCGGGGCCGGTACGAAACGGCCCGCCCGACGCGGTAAGCACAAGCGTGTCGACGTCTTCTAGCGGTTCGCCGACCAAGCACTGAAACAGCGCCGAGTGCTCCGAATCGACCGGGGTCAGGGTCGCGCCGTTGGCCCGGGCGACCTCCCAGACGAGCGGCCCGGCCACGACCATCGCCTCTTTGTTGGCGAGTGCGACGTGGCGTCCGTGCCGGAGGGCGCTCAGGGTAGGTGCTAGCCCCGCGATCCCCGGAATCGCCGCGACTACGCTGTCGGCGGCGAGCGCCGCGACCTCGTCGTTACCGTCCTGACCGGTTACGAGCCGCGTGCGGTCGGGGAGGTGCGGACGGAGCGCGTCGGCGATGTCGGGATGACACGAGACCAGTTCGGGCTGCCAGGCCGCGACCTGGTCGCGGAGCACCGCGAGGTTTTTGCCCGCCGCGAGCCCGACCACCTCGTAGCCGCGCCACCGGGCCACGTCGAGGGTTTGGGTGCCGATCGAACCGGTCGAACCTAAAATGACGAGTCGTTTCGGTTGGGTCATGGGGTATTGTCGCCTACGGCGGGCGGCTGCGGCGCGAGTTAGGTCACGAGGTGTAGCGAACCGGGGCGAGCACTAGGGCGGCTACCGGGACGGACAGACGTTGCGAGTGGGGGCGTTTCTAGGTACAATTCGCTGGTTACATATCGCTGGTTATAGACGTGGGCTCGAGCCCGTATCACCCCATCACCCTAGCGGCTCTCCCTAAAACGCCTAGACCAGGGTGTGCCAGGTAGGTCGCACTCCGCTAGGCAGAGGTCGTTCGCTGAGTTGTAAGGTGCTACCCGGCCTCAACCTGCCTGCGTACATACCCGTCTCGACCATTCTCGGCCATACTCGTGCCAATACACTCGTCATAAAGCACACCCGTTTACAGAGGAGACACTATGTTAGTAAGCGAATGGATGACCAAAGACCCGCGCGTGGTTAGCAGCAAAACCCCGATCATGGAGGCGATGCAGATGATGCGGAGCGGCGGTTACCGGCGCTTGCCGGTCGTCGACGGCGGCGCCCTGGTCGGTATCGTGACCGACCGCGACCTGCGCGACGCGACCCCATCACAAGCGACGAGTCTGTCGGTCTACGAACTCAACTACCTGCTAAGCAAGCTAAGCCTAAAAGAGGTGATGCAGTCCGCGCCGATCACCGTCTCGCCCGACGACCCGGTCGAGCGCGCCGCGCTGCTGATGGAGGAGCACAAGATTTCGGGGCTTCCGGTCGTCGAACACGAGCGCGTCGTCGGCATCTTTACCATCACCGACATGTTGCGCGCCTTCGTGACCGGGCTCGGTCTTAGAGAGGGCGGCACCCGCGTGACCGCCGAACTGCCCGACGAACCGGGCGTCCTCGCGCGGGTCGCTAACGCCGGACCGCCCTCGAACATCGTCGCGGTCATGACCTCGGGCCGAACCAAAGGCGAGCGCCGTAAGCTCGTGCTGCGCGTGGTCGGCGACGACGCCGAAGGCTACCCCGAACGGCTACGGGCCGACGGTATCGACGTGAGTGACGTCCGTTAGATGGTCGATCTCGATCAGTTGTACCGCCGTCTAGTCACGGCGGCGCAGGGTGGGCGGGTCGCGGCGAGCGACTTTTTAGACCCGGAACAGTCCGCCGAACTCGCCGCGCGGCTTCGTGCTGCGGGGGTCGGCGTTCACGTCGGTGGCGGCTACAGCGGGGCGCGGCGCCGGGTGGTGACCGCGTTTCCCGAACACATCCCCGAAGCGACCACGCCGCTTAGTGCGTTCTACGTGTCGCGTAACGACGTCGACGAAGACGAACTGCGCGCGGCGCTACGGCAGGCCGGCATCGACGCGGCGGCGATCGGCGACGTGGTGCCCTACCAGGACGGTGTCGCGGTCGTGGTATTAGAACGTGCTGCTGATGAAGCGTTCGCGCTTACGCGGATCGCCGGTAAGCCGGTCGCACCCGAACGGCTCGAGCCCGCTCAACTCGCGAGCCGGTCGGCCAAAGAGCAGATGGTCGTGGTGCCGTCGCTACGCGTCGACGCGCTCGGCGCCAAGGCGTTCGGGGTGTCGCGCGCCTACTTTAGTAAAGGGATCGCGAGTGGCCGTGTCAGACTAAACGGCAAACCAGCAGGCAAGTCCGCCAACGCCGACGTCGGCGACGAGATCTACGCCGAAGGGCTTGGGCGTCTAAACATCGACGCGGTGCAGGGCGAGACGAAAAAGGGCAACCTCAAGGTGGTGCTTCGTATCGAGAAAGGTTAGCGGCGGCTGTTTTTGTCGCGGTACATCGCCTTGTCGGCACGGTTTAGCAGGGTGTCGAGGTCGTGCCCGTCGTCGGGGTAGCGGGCGTAGCCGAGGCTCGAGCCGATACGAAGCCGGTGCCCCTCGATCTGAAAGGGGCGCTCTAAGCTCGCGACGATCCGCTCGCAGGTCGCGCCGATCCGCGCATGGTCGGTGTCGTCGAGCCAGACCGCAAACTCGTCGCCGCCGAGCCGCACCACCACGTCCTGGTCGCGCAGGCTGCGGCGGAGCCGTTCGGCGACCGCTTCGAGCAGCGCGTCGCCGATCTTATGGCCGTAACGGTCGTTGACCTGCTTGAACCGGTCGAGGTCGAGATAGAGAACCGTCCCGCGAGCGTCGGGATCCTCGAACAGGCGCCGCGCGTGCTCTTCGAGTTGTCGCCGGTTGCCGAGGCCGGTAAGCGGGTCGTAGTATGCGAGGCGCGACAACTCCTGTTCGTGTGCCTTTTTCGCGGTAATGTCGGAAAAGGTCGCGGTAAGCCCGTCGTCGAGCTTGACCGCGACGATTCGAAACCACTGGTCGCGGTGTGCGAGGTACTTTTCGGTATCGAACGGCTCTCCGCTCTCGACGACCCGGGCGAGCTCCGTAAAGAGTTCGAACAGCGGAATGGTGTCGTCTTCTTGTAGGCGCCGTCCGGCGAGCGTCTCGGTTGTCGCCCCCAAAATTTGTTCGGCCCGCCGGTTGACGCCGCGCCACACGAAGTCGCGAATCTGCCCCGCCTCATCTTGAAGCGCCTCGTCTTGAACCGCGTCGTCTCGAACCGCTTCTAACGCCACGATGCCGTCGAGCGAACTGTCGAGCACGCCCCTGAGGAGCGCTTCGCTGCGGCGCAGGGCGGCCTCGGTCTGCTTGAGCCGCGTGATGTCGCGACCGACCGCCTGCAGCTCGATAAGCTCGCCGTGCTCGTCGAAAAAACCGCGGATCACCCACTGGTGCCAGACGTAGCCGCTCTTGTCGGGGCGCAGACCGCGGTGTTCGTGGACCACGGTCGGGGTGTCCGGGGTGACGCGGAGGTTGTTGCGCTTGACGACGAGCCGCTCCTCGGGCGGGATAAGCGCGTAGAAGTTGGTGCCCTCGAGCGTTTCGGGGCTGCCGCCGAAAAACTGGCAGTAGGCCTCGTTCACGAAGGTCAGGATGCCGTCGGGTCGGTAGCGGCAGATAAACTCGACCTGCTGCTCGACGACCGCGCGGTAGCGCGCCTCCCGGAGCCGGAGCGCCGCTTCGGTCTGGGTCTGGGCGGTCACGTCTTTGCTGATGCCGTCGATACGGGCCGGTCCGTCGTCGCCGACGAGCCGCAGCCGTGTGTTAAGCCAGCGGATCTGCTGGTCGGCGCGGACGATGCGGTAGGTGAGCTCGAGCCCCCCCTCACCTCCGGCAACCAGCGCGTCTATCTGCCGCACAATCCGGTCTCGGTCGTCCGGGTGGATAACCTCGAAAAAATGCTGCGGCTGCCGGTAAAACAGTTCGGGGGCGTAGCCACAGCTACGCGTGACCGCCGGGCTTATGTAGAGGACGTCGCGCGTGAGCGCCGACAACGACCAGATGACCTCGTCGAGCGAGCCGAGTAGCCGCGTGAGCTGCTCGCTGCCGATAAACGACGGGTGCCGCTGCGACGCCACCTGTAGCAGCGCTGCCGGACGGCCCCGCGCGTCGCGGCTCGGCTGACTGCGGACCGGTTGACTGTGGACATAGACGCGTTCGGGGTCGCCGCCGCCGTTGACGAGCGTCCCGTAAGCGCGCCAAGGCCGAAACGAGACATCCTCGGGCCAGGGCGCGTCGATGTCGATCAGGTCGCCGATGTCGCGTCCGCGTAACGCGTCGTCGCTAAAGTCGTAGTGGTGATGAAACGACGGGTTCGCCGCGACGATCGCTCCGTTCGCGCCGAGCAGACAGAGCGGTTCGGGATGGTCGCGCCAGAGTAGTGCCGAGAGTTCGGGGATGTCGTCCGTAGGGGTGTTCACGACCGCTCGAGCAGCACCGAGGCGTCGCAGCGCGAGGCTAGCGTCGGTGTCGTGGTGGCGCTAGCCTCAGCCCGGTCGATGTCTGGCACCACGTCTAGCACCCCTGCGTCGGCGTGGGTGGACATTTTGAATAGAGCGTTCGACATAGCGTGGCATCCCTTTTAGAGAGCGTTTTCGGCGGAGGTCGTCGCTGCCGCTTGGGGTCGTGCTCTAGGATAGCAAATCGGAATAGTCTCCGGTCGGTCGTAGCCGGTTCTAGCGGCGCTCCCTCCCTACCGCTAGCCTCGCCCTACCAGAAGTGCGCTGCCGTCTGCTGTGGCGCTGACGCCCCCCTAAGCTCCGTCGTGCCTATCGGCCACTTTTTACGCTATCCCGGTGCTCTTG
The DNA here is from genome assembly GCA_034521635.1 of Trueperaceae bacterium. Lineage (GTDB taxonomy): Bacteria > Deinococcota > Deinococci > Deinococcales > Trueperaceae > JAXHMC01. The sequence continues at coordinate 49,206 of JAXHMC010000026.1, forward strand.
CCGCTAGAGGCGCACCCGCTTGCCGCCGTCTTTGCGCCGCGACTTAAACACGAGCCGTACCGGCACCTCGCTAAAGCCTAAGTCTTCGCGGATCCGGTTGAGCAGATACTGTTCGTAGGCCCGCGTGACGAACGTCTCGCTGTTGACCGAGATGACGAAGGTCGGGGGTGCGACGTCGGCCTGGGTGGCGTAGAGCAGCTTGAGCGAACGGCCCTTAAAGTTAGGTGTCGGCTGGCGCTGCGTCCAGACGTCGAGCCAGTTGTTGAGCACGCTGGTCTGCGTCCGCAGGCGGGCGGTGTCGTAGACGCGCACGACCGTGGCGAGCAGTTCGTGGAGGCCGTAGTCGTTGAGGGCGCTCGTGTAGACCTTTGGCGCGAAATAGAGGTGGCTAAGCGCCTGAGCGATGTCGCGTTCGAAACGCTGCAACTCTTCGTCGCCGACCAGGTCCCACTTGTTGATGGCGAGTACGACCGGCTTGCCCGCTTCTAGTGCGATGTTGGCGAGGCGCATCTCGTGGTCGCCGAGTTCGAACGGGTCGACCACCAGAATCGACACGTCGGCCTGCAACAGCGCCTGTTCGGAGCGGAGTTTGGCGTAGTACTCGACGTTTTCGCTCGGCTTACGGCGGATGCCGGCGGTATCGACGAGCACGAAGGGGCGTCCGCCGAAGTTAAAGGCGACGTCGACGCTGTCGCGGGTGGTGCCGGGCAGATCGGCGACGATGACCCGCTCGCTACCGACGAGCGCGTTTAGCAGGCTCGACTTACCGACGTTAGGCCGTCCGATAATCGCGACGCGTACGGCCTCTTCTTCGGGTTCGTCCTCGTCTTCGGGCAGGCGCTCGAGCACGAGGTCGACGAGTTCGTAGGTGCCGCGCGCGTGTTCTGCCGACGTAAAGATCGGCTCGCCGAAGCCCAGACCGTAGAGTTCGTAGATGTCGGACACCTCTTCGTGACGGGGGTCGTCGAGCTTGGTCGCGACGAGCTGCACCGGACGACCGAGACTGCGTAGCCAGCCGGCGATCTCGAAGTCTGCGGCGGAGAGTTCGACCCGACCGTCGACGCAGAACAGGATCAGGTCGACGTCACGCAGGGCGGTTTCGATCCGGTCGCGAATCGGCTGTTCCCAGCGGTCGCCCGACCAGAGCCCGCCGGTGTCGAGCAGGGTAAAGCTGTCGCCCCGATCCGAAGTGACCACGGCCTCCTTAACGTCGCGGGTGACGCCCGGAATGTCGGCGACGATCGCTTCGCGCCGTCTGATAAGCCGGTTAAACAGGCTCGACTTGCCCACGTTGGGGCGTCCGACGATCGCGACCTTAGCCAACAGAAACACCCGCACCGAGCGAGGCGCCCGCGCGAATCCCGTAGCCGTTGGCCCAGTCGCGGGCGCTCATCTTGGCTTTGCCGGCGGGCTGCACCTCGCGCAGCAGCACGGCACCCTCACCGGCGGCCACACTGACCCCCTCAGCGGCGACGCTAAGCACGACGCCCGGTTCGCCCGCGGCGGGGGTGGGCTCGAGCCCGTGTACTTTCAATGTCCGTGGCTGGTCTGTCTTGTCCTGATACATCGTCCAACTTCCCGGCCAGGGCGTTACGCCCCGGTGCCTGTTACCGATCGCCTGTGCTGATTCGTGCCAGCGGATGCGTCCGTCGTCCTTGCTTAGGAGCGGCGCGTAGCTCGCCCGGTCGTCCTGCTGCGGACAGAGCGGTAGGTCGTCGTGTTCGAGCAGTTCGAGCGCTTCGAGAATCGCGTCGGCGCCTAACCGCGACAGCTTGTCGAATAGGGTCGCGGCGGTGTCGTGTGCGGTAATTTCGAGCCGCCGCTGGCGCCGCACCGGCCCGGTGTCGAGGCCCGCTTCGGTCTGCATAATGCTGATACCGGTCTCGCGCTCGCCGTTGATGAGCGCCCACTGGATCGGTGCCGCGCCCCGGTACTTGGGCAGCAGGCTGGCGTGGACGTTTAGAAAGCCGTGCCGAGGGATGTCGAGCAGCGTCTGGGGCAGGATCTTGCCGTAGGCGGCGGTCACCGCGACGTTGACGCCGAGGTCGTAGAGCAGTTGGGCGAACGCTTCGTTGCCGCGCAGCTTGCCGGGTTGCTCGAGCCGCAGCCCTAGCGCCCGCGCCCGCTCGGCAACCGGTGGCGGCGTTAGCGACAGCCCGCGCCCCGCCTTCTTGTCGGGTTGGGCCACGACGAGTGCGAGATCGTGGTGCTCGTAGAGCGCCCGCAGCGTCGGTAGCGCGAAATCGGGCGACCCGAACAGCGCGACGCGCACCTAGCGAACCCTCGCGGCGAGCGGTTCGTTTTTGAGCTGTTTGAGCAGCGCCTTGGCCTCGCGTTGCATCGCGGCGAGTTCGCTCCGGTGGGTTTCGGCGAAGAGCCGTTTCTCCTCTTCGGGGAGTCGGTCGAAAAAGAGCACCCCGTCGAGGTGGTCGAGTTCGTGCTGGATAACGTGGGCGAAGTGGCCTTCGGCGTCTAGCTCGTGCGCGCTGCCCGTGAGGTCTTGGTAGCGCACCCGCACCCGCTCGTCGCGCCGCATCGCCTCAAGACGAACGAGGTCCGCGGGAACGCTCCAGACAGCGCGTCCTGGCCGTACTTGCGGCGCCCGCCGCGCTGGAGCCGATTTCGGGGTTGATCATCACGTGTTCGGCGACGACGCCCCAGCGTTTGCGCTTCTGTTCGGGGCTGAGCGTGTCGAGATCGGCTTCCGGTTCGGGCTCGGCGTCCTCCTCGTCTAGCGGAGCGATCTGGAGGGCGACGAAGATCCGCTTGAGAAGACCGATCTGCGGCGCGGCGAGCCCGACCCCGTTCGCGTCGTACATCGTTTCGAGCATGTCGCTGGCGAGGTGCTCGAGCTCGTCGTCAAAGTGTTGAACCGGCGTCGCGGTCTTGCGCAGCACCGGGTCGCCGTAGTAGCGAATCGGGTAGATCATCGGTAGAGACCTGGATGCGGATGGTGGGAGGTGGCGATCAGGCTGGGTAGAGGGTTGTCGAGAGAAGCAGCCGCGGCGGTTGCGGGTCGCGGGTTTGCCGGTAGCGGCAACGTCCGCAGACAGATGCCGAGACGAAAGGCGCCAAAACAGCGACGTTGGCACAAAATAGTGACATTAGCACAGAGACGCCAAACCGTGATGTCAGCGCCGCGACCGGTCACGTGTGTAGACGTGGGTGGCCGAGCGTGCCGGTTGTCCGCAACCGCTCATGACGTGCGTACCTCTAACGCGTGTTGCCCATAACGCGTGCCGCTAACCCCGACAGCACGGCTAGGCGAGCGGTAGCGTCTACTGACCTTCGGCGAGCCGCAGCGTAACGCGTAACGATTCGAGCGCGATGACGTCGTCCGGAAGCTGCGGCCTGATAGTAGGAGTATAGCGACCCGGAATCAGCGTGCTGGTAGCGAACTCTACGGTCGCGGTGATGGTGTCGAGCGCGTCGAGCTGTTCGCGCGAACCGGCGACGCGCAGCGTGTCCTGGCTTAGGTTCTGCTCGGCGACCCTTAGCGGCGAGACGTCGGGAAGCTCGATAACGACCGGTACCCGCTTGGTGTGCAGGATCGGCTGCTCGCTAAACGTAACCTCGACTTCGCTCGGACTAAGACTAACGTTGCTGACCATCTGGCCGGTCTCGTCGGCGGCGTAGAGGTAGGCCGTCGCCGACCCGCTGGTGCCGCGTACGACCCCGATCGCTTGGCTAACCCGCTCGACCTGCTGACGACGCCCGGTCGCCGTGACCTGCTCGACGAGGGGTGTTACGACCCGGCGCGCGTCGCCCGGCGGCGTTCCGAACGGGGCGACTGCGACCGGCACCGCGCTGCTCACCTTGGTTTCGATTGTCCCGATCACGACCGAGGGACGCACCCCCTGGAGCGTCAGCCCCTGCGGCGGAAAGACGCGGATACTCTGCTCGAAGCTACCGCTTACGTCGCGCAGGTTTAACACGGCGTCGATGCTTTCGGGCCGCAGCGTGTCGACGCGGTTGCTCGGCCCGGTCAGGGTGACGTCGACCTGGTCGGGGATGCCGGTCGTCAGCTGGTTGCTCCCTAAACCCTCGACGGCGAGCGGTACCGACAGCGTGATCTGGGCGATGGTCGTGTCGTCGGTGCTTACAAAGAGCCACAGCAGGCTCGCGACGACAAGGGCGCCGAGCTTCTGCGGCCACTGGTCGAGCAGCTTTCTGATCGCTGTTCTGATCATTGGCTGTACACCTCGCGTAACGACTTGAGCACGTCCGCAGGCGCGATATCGGTCTTGAGCTCGCCGTTTTTGGCGACGCTGACCGTGCCGCGCTCCTCGCTAACGATCATCACGAGTGCGTCGCTACTCTCCGAGAGGCCGAGCGCCGCCCGGTGACGGGTACCGTGCTTGACCGACCAGCCCTCGTGTTTGTCCGAGAGCGGAAAGATCGCCCCGGCGTAGGTGACGATGTTGTCCCGGATGATCACCCCGCCGTCGTGCAGCGGCCCCTTAGAGGCGAAGATCGTCTGCAGCAGCGCGGACGTGACCGGCGACCCGAGGCTGGTACCGGTTTTGCCGTACTCGTTAAGCGGGGACCGCTGTTCGATGGCGATAAGCGCGCCCTGACGCTGCGAGGCGAGTTCGCGCACCGCCGACATAATCTCTTGTACCGGGTCGCCACTCGTGGTGCGGCTCACCCGGCCCCGTCCGACCCGCTCGAGCGCCGAGCGCAGTTCGGGCTGAAACACGATGACCACCGCGATAAAGGCGACGGGCGCGGCCCGGTTAAAGAGCCATTCGGTCGCCTGCAACCCGAACTGCGACGCGGCGAGCCACAGCACAACGAGCGCCGCGAGACCCCGAAACACGTTCCAGGCTCGCGAATTGATCAGCAGACTGTAAACCTGATAGAGCAGCACGGCGATGATGATGATGTCGAGGAGGTCGATTAGGCGAAAGGTGTTAGGCAACAACGAGATCCTCCGGGGACAGCGAGAACGACACGAAAGGCGCCACAGGAGGGGAGACAGCGGACGTTTCGTAGGGTCGGCGGATGAGGTGAGTGCAGAAGCCGGACGTCGGGGCCGCACGAGGCGGGGCAGGCGTGTTGCGCGGTGGGGCTACGGACGTGCGCGCCGAAGGTGAGGGCTCGAGCCCTCACCATCATACTCATACCGGCCAGAACACAGCCAGAATACAACGGGCGACTTTTGCGGGCACTCCGGCGGCTTCGGCCTGCTGCGAACGCTCGCTTCGCGCCTCCGACACCGTCTTGGCGCGACATCGACCCGGCATTGGCCCCGCATCGACCTGGTATCGGCCCCGCCCGAACGCTCTAATCATAAGGCGGCTTTCTGCAAATGCTACCTCATTATAAACGTTGTCGTGACAATAGGGTTATTGCAACCGCCACGGTTTTTGCCGATATCACCTTCATCGTTATCTCACCGACAGCTTGGTTGTCTCCCCGACAGCGTGCGCGGCGTTGCGACCGTCTCGGATACCTTTTAAGGACAACAGTTAAGGGCGACAGTTAAAGACAACAAACTCTAGTGTACGAAAGGCATATTAGGTCGATCTGAGAATCTCGAACGGCTCGAGCCCCGCCCCGACGATCGTACCGGTTTTGTAGGCCGGGCGGTGTTTCGCTCGTAGCCAGCACGCCCCGCAGCACTTCGCGACCGCGTTAGGATAGAGGTTCACGGTCTGTTTAGAACCGTCTTGCCTGACACAAGACGCCGCGACCGCACCACTTAGGAGGCTCTGATGAAAGAACTGCACCAACGACTACTCGCCCTCCGGGGGTATCTTTGACATCGCTGGCAAGAAAGCCAGCCTCGCCGAGCTCGAGCCCCAGCTCAACAACCCCAACCTCTGGGACGACCCCGACCGGGCCAGAGAGATAACCCAGGCCTCGACGCGCTTACGCCGCGTGATCGACACCTACGAACGGCTCGAAAACGATATCGAGGGGCTCGGAGAGATGTACGACATCGCCTCCGAGGAGGAGAAGGAGGAGCTCGAGCCCGAACGCCAGCAGATCGAAAACACGCTCGGCGACCTCTACCGCGAAACGCTCTTTAGCGGCGAACACGACGACCGCCCCGCTATCCTCACCATCAAGCCGGGCGCGGGCGGCACCGAGTCTTCAGACTGGGCCGGGATGCTACTGCGGATGTACCGCCACTTTGCCGACCGGCAGGGTTTTAAGGTCGAGGTGCTCGACGTCGTCGACAACGACGCCGCCTCCGGTGCGATCGACTACGCCCAGCTTATCGTGCGGGGCGAGCGCGCCTACGGCATGCTCCGGGTCGAGTCGGGTGTGCACCGCCTGGTTCGCGTCAGCCCGTTCGACTCTCAGAACCGCCGCCACACCAGCTTCGCCGCCGTCGAGATCATGCCCGAAATCGACGAGGCTATCGAGGTCGACATCGACCCGAACGACCTGCGCGTCGACGTGTTTCGCGCTTCGGGCCCGGGCGGTCAGTCGGTCAACACCACTGACTCGGCGGTGCGGGTGGTCTACAAGGGGGGCACTTCCGACGAGATCGTGGTGTCGTGCCAGGACGGCAAGTCGCAGCTTAAAAACCGCGAAAAGGCGATGACGGTGCTCCGGTCGCGCCTGTTCGAACGTGAAGAGCGCAAACGGCTCGAAGAGCAGATGAAAGCGCGCGGCGAACAGAAGGCGATCGAGTGGGGGAGCCAGATCCGCTCCTACGTCCTCGACAAACAGTACGTCAAAGACCACCGCAGCGACGAGATGCGCCACGACCCCGAAAACGTCTTAAACGGCGACATCGAAGACCTGGTGTGGGCGGGCTTGCAGTGGTTCGCGCAGCAGCGGGCCGTCGCCTAACCATCATTCGTCAGGGCCCTGACTAGGGTATGTCCGGGCGGTTTCGGCACGGGTCACCACGACTCGTGCCGCGTCTCGTGCCGCGTCTGGTGTGTCGGTTATAGGGGTCGCGACCGGGCGGAGTTCGCGGTACGATAGCCCCTAATGAAAATTCTGGCCATCGCCGACGCGGTGTCGCCGATTATTTATTCGGAGAACTTTCCGCACAATCTGCCGCCCTTCGATCTCGTGCTTAGTGCGGGAGACATGCCCGGCCACGTGCTCGAATTTATCGCGACCAAGCTGACCGTGCAGCCGCTCTACGTGTTAGGCAACCATCACAACGCCTACCTGCTCGACCCGGCCACCCAACAGCAGGTGTTGCCCGGCGGCTGCATCAACGTCCACAACCGGGTGTTAAACGTAAACGGCGTGCTGGTCGCCGGTTTCGAGGGGAGTGCGCGCTACCGTCCGGGGCTCCATCAGTACAGCGAGTGGCAGATGGCGCTGCTGGTCGCGCGGCTTACGCCACGACTCTGGTATAACCGCTGGCGCTACGGTCGGGCGGTCGATATCTTGCTGACACACGCGCCGCCGAAGGGGCCGCACGAGGGCCGAGACTTTCCGCACCGGGGCTTTCCGGCCTTCAACCGCTTTCTAAAATGGTGGCGACCGAAGCTGCATATCCACGGCCACGTCCACCTAAGTGGCGTCAACGCCCCGCGCGAGTACCTGACCGACGAGGGGGTGCGGGTGGTTAACGCCTTCGAGTTTACCCTTATCGACGTCGATATCGACACGAGCGGCGAGACCGGTGGCGGCATCGCGGTCGGCGACCGGCGCCGAGGATAGTCACGGGCATGGTCAAAGGTAGGGGAGAGACGCGGCGCGGCGGTGTTAGACAGGTATAACCGAACCATGCGTCACGCTACCTGGCCCAGCCTGCTTATCCTCCCGGTTTTGCTGTTCGCGTCCTGTACCGGCACCGAGTCGCCGCTGACCCCGACGGTGCTCGCGATCGGTTTCGGCGACCGCATCGGCCTTATCGAAACCACCCTTTTAGAGAGCGACGTGCCGGTCGACGAGCGGGTCTTTTTTGTCGAACGGACACTCCCCGACGATTTCGACGAGCTGGTCGCCTTCGACCTGACGGGCCGCGACAACGACCGCGACCGGCTTGCGGTGCTTAGCCGTCCGTCGGGTAACCCCAACCTGTCGGCGGTGAGTTTTTACGACACGAGCAATCTCGACACGACCGACCCGCGCAGCTTTCAAGAGGACGTCGACCGGCGGGTTCTGCTCACCTTTGCGGCGCTCGACGTCGACCCGGATCTCGACATCGTCTCCGAACAGTTCTGTCCGGCGGCGTTGCAGGTAAGCCGGACCGGGCGCTACCTGGCGGTGCTAAGCCGCTCTGGCCTGCCGGGGTGTGACGATTTGCCGTTGGACACCATCGACATTATCGATCTGGTAAACCTTAACAACCCGACACCGCTGCTGATCGCGCGGATCGACGACCCGATCATCACCTCCGTGCTGTACCTGCAGCAGCGCGACGACCTGCTGTACTACTTTCGGGAGGTCGCGGGCGGAGCGCAGCTGCGAGAACTCGATCTCGACCCCGACGGCCTCGTCGACCGCGACCTCGTCACCGTAGACACTACCGACATCGTCGACGCCGGGCCGGTCACCGATACGTTGGTGGTGCTCGAGCCCGACGCCTTCACGCCGATCCTAGACTTTGTCGCCAACCCGCTTCTAGGCGACCGGGTCGAAACCTCGAGCAGCAGCCTGCGCCTCGTCAGCGACGACTTCGCGAGCGAGCGTGGGGTGTACGTGGTCGGCGCTAACACCCTGACCGTCCACCTCAACATTCTCGACGAGGAGGAGGACGACCTGCAGCTAAACAGCCGCGCCGGGGTTTCCAATGAGGTCTACGAGTCGCTCAACCGCTTTATCTACTTTGTGAGCAACAACCGGATCGACAAGTTCGACGCGCTTAGCTACACCGGCGAAGAACTGACGAGCCGCGACCTGCTCCCGCTCGTCGTCAACGACCTGACGAACCCGCAGTTTGCGACCTGGTTGCGGGTCGATGTGGCGCCGGAAACGCCGTAGGGCGGAGATTCTTAGAGTTAAGAACCAGAGTGCGGATGTCCTGCCCCAACCACGACGGCAGCAGCGACGATTGTGTGCGGGGGCTCGAGCCCAACCTGCACACAGCCGTAAGCGCCAAGGCACCGTCGTGCGGCAACCCGGAGCGTACGGAGGCCCGCGACTAGGCTCGGTCGCGAGTCTCTGTCACCTTATCTATCGTCGCGAAAACTGTTAGGCCGTCGGCTCGGCAGCGAGCAGTTCGCCGAGCCGCGCTTCGAGACGCTCGAGCAGCCCCGCCGACACCGCCTGCTGTGCCCCGCGTAGCGCGCTCGTGACCGCGCGGTGGTCCGCCGAGCCGTGGCCGATAAAGGCGTAACCCCTGACGCCGAGCAGCGGTTGGGCGCCGTACTCGGACGGGTCGAGCCGCGCCCCGACCTTGCGTAACGCCGGCTTGACGAGGAGAGCCCCGAGCTTGACGAGCGGCCCGCCGTTCTGGATCGCCTCCTTGACCCAGCCGAAGATCGCTTTGGCTTCGCCCTCGGCGAGTTTGAGCATGACGTTGCCGGTAAAGCCGTCACTGACGACCACGTCGGTAGTGCCCCGGAGTAGGTCGCGCCCCTCGACGTTGCCGTAGAAGGTGATGTTGGGCGTCTGTTTGAGAAGCTGATGGGTTTTGCGGGTCAGCTCGTTGCCCTTCTCCTCCTCTTCGCCGTTCGAGATAAGCCCGACGGTCGGGTTGTCGATCTCGAAAAAGACGCGGGCGTAGACGCTGCCCATGACCGCAAACTGCTGCAGGTGGCTAGGCCGACAGTCGGCGTTGGCGCCGGCGTCGCTAAGCACCGAAAAGCCCCTGCTCGTAGGGATAAGCGACAAGATGGCGGGCCGTTCGACCCCCTTTAGCCGTCCGAGACCGAACAGCGCCGCCGCCATGGTCGCGCCCGAATGACCCATCGAGACGCAGGCCGACGCCTCGCCCGACTTGACGAGCTGCATCGCCCGGACGATGCTCGACGCTTTTCTGCGCCGCACCTCGCTCGCGTGGTCGTCCATCGTGATCACGTCGTCGGCGTGGTGGATCGGCAATGTCGCGCCGTGTTTGCTTAGCTCCGCTTCGAGCGCGTCTCGGCGCCCGACAAGCACGACCGGGATCCCCTGCTGATGCGCCGCTAACGCTCCGACCACCGCCGCCTCCGGCATGTGGTCGCCGCCCATAGCGTCGAGTGCGATAGGTTTTGTCGTGTTAGATGTCATGATGTGTCTAGTATAGCCCGCTACCGAACACCTCGCTCTAGCGTTAGCTCGGTAGAAGAGTGCGACACATCCCCGTTTCGGAACGACGAGCGGTTCTACGAAAATATCGCTCTACATAGGCTCCACGTCATAGCTTCTACGTCATAAGCTTCACGTAAAGTGTCACCGCCGATATCTGTCGAGCGTGATGGTCGCCGCACCATCCAAAACCTCTTGTGTGTACAGACATGTGTTGTGTGTACGGATTATGTGTGCGGACGCGACCAGTATCCGCCGAGGTCCGTGCCGAGGCTCGTACTGACGAGGACACAAATGTGGACATAGCGGACACTGCCGCACCGCTCGCTACGCGTTTACCGTGCGAACACGCTTCGGCGCGCTAAGATAGAGGGGTGAATTTTCGTGTTTTTGATGCGCCCGCAGGAGAACGACTCGACGTGGCGGTCTCGGTAGCGCTCGAAACGAGCCGTAGCTACGCCAAAGAGCTTGTGGTCGACGGATACGTCCAGCTCGACGGTCGGCCCGCTGCTAAGCCGTCGACCAAGCTGTCGGGCCGAGAGACCGTTACGGTGCTGCTCCCCCCTCCTAAACCGATGATGGTCGAACCCGAAGAGATCCCGCTCGAGTTTATCTATCAGGACGACGACCTTGCCGCTATCGACAAACCGCCCGGCCTGACCGCGCACCCGACCCCTAACTTGCGCACCCACACCGTGGTCAACGCGCTGTTGGGCCAGATGCCGCTCGCTAAAGACAAACAGTTCGACCCGCGCGAGGGCGACTACCGCCCCGGCATCGTCCACCGACTCGACAAGGACACCTCGGGCGTGATGGTGATCGCCAAGCACGACGAGGCGCACCGCCATATCTCGCAGTCGTTTAAGAAGCGCCTGACCGAAAAGGAGTACATCGCGATCGCGGTCGGCGACCTCGACGACGATATCCATATGGACGGCCCGATCGGGCGGCACCCGGTCCACGGCCACCGGATGACGGTCGGCGGCATCAACCCGCGTCCGGCGAGCACCTATTTTAGAGTGTTAGCGAGGGCCAACGGCCACCTGCTCGTCAAGGCCAAACCGCACAGCGGACGTACCCACCAGATCCGCGTCCACCTCGCCCACTTAGGCGCGCCGATCTTGGGCGACAGCCACTACGCCAAAGCGTCGCCCTATATCGGTCGTCAGGCGCTGCACGCACTCCGCCTGACGCTGCCCCACCCGCGCGACAACCACGCGATCACCTTTATGGCACAGGTGCCGGTCGATATGGTCGACGCCTGGCTCACACTCGGCGGGCAGTGGCCGCCCGCCGGGGGCGACGAGACGCTCGGAGAGGAGTCGCTGTCGTGGACGCCCTAAGCGATATCGACGCGCTCGCGGTGCTGACCGTGGTGCCGCTGCTGTTCGCGCTGATCCTGATTGTGTCGGCGTTTCTGACGCTGTTTCGGAAGCGCTGGATCGGGAGCCTCACCCGGCTCGGTGTGGCGGCGCTGCTGCTCGGGATCGCGGTCGCATCGGGCGCGGTCGGCGTGGCGACGCAGGGCTACCGGGCGCTCGGCCAGGAGACGCTCGCGGCGACGGTCGCGGTCACGCGGCTCGGCGAACAGCGCTACAGCACCATCTTTACCTTTCCGGACGGCACCGAACGGGCGTTTAATATCGCCGGCGACCAGCTCTACGTCGACGCGAACGTGCTGAAGTGGCACCCGGTCGCGAGCTACCTGGGGCTAAGCACCGCCTACGAACTCGACCGGGTGGCGGGTCGCTATCTGCTCCTCGACGACGAACAGACGCTGCCCCGCACGGTCTACTCGCTCGCGCGGGCTAAGCCGGTCGATATGCTCGACATGACCCGCCGCTTCGCCCCGCTAGAGCGTTTTGTCGACGCCGAATACGGTTCGGGTACGTTCGTCCCGCTCGAAGACGGCGCTCGCTACCGCATTAGCGTTTCGACGACCGGGCTGCTCGTCCGGCAGGCCGAAGGGGCGACGGGCGACTAGACGCGTCCTCCGGTCCTGTCCTCGTCTTCTAAACTTCGGCCTCGCGACACCCGACGGGGCGGCGCGTGTGGTAGTAATGGGCGACTACAACATCATAAGTACGACATCATAAGCGACAGGTTGTAAGTGACAGGTTCGGCGGCGATGATACGAGCCGATAGTACGCCCCCCGCGACCCGGTAGCGACGAACGACGCGCCGAGCGACCCCCGGAAAGGAGACGATGTCAGCCTCGTTATGCATCTTTCGACCGAAGAACAGGCTTTAGCGGCCACGGTAGGGCTCGAGCCCCACCGTCTGCTCCGTATCAAAGAGGAGGCCGGCGCACCGCTGTCGAGTCTCACCCTCACCGACCCCGAGGGCGAGGACCGCGTCGGCGTGCTCGTGCGCGCGGCCCACCACGACGCCGCGCGGCGCTTGGTGCGCGCCCTGAACGGTTGGCTCACCGATACACCGTGGCGGGCGTTTGTCCTGGCGAGCGACTACACGAGCGACGACCGCGCCGACCTGCTCGGACTAAGCGACGCCGAAGCGCAGCGGCGTCACGACAACGTCGTCGGGGTGCTGCCGTGTGAAGACGACAACGACATCCTCCGGCTCCGGCAGACCGAAGCGCGTCCGCAGGATCTCTCGACCGACGACCTGCTAGACCGGCTCTCGCAGTGGCACCGACGGGCGAGCTTTGCGGTGATCGGGGCGGGGCGGAGCTGGCTCGAGCTCGACTTTCACACCCTGCCCGCCGACCTCGAAAGCTTTAGCGCCGAAGTGTACGACCTCTGCCCCGAAGCGGTCTATATCGGCGACTACCACACCCTGACCAGCCCCGACGAGGTCGGCAGCCCGCTCGATGCGCCCGACATCACCGAGCTGCTTAGCGAAGGCGAAGAGCGCGACGCCCTCGAATCGCTCCGCGACCACCTCGAAACCACCAAACGGCTCTTCTTGTGGTGGAGCTAGCGGTAGGGGCGTTGGCAGTCTCGGCCCGACCCGTAACAGAGATTTCTCGACAGACCCGACAAAGACAGCGATGCAGGATAGCGACAAAGAAAGGCGCGACGTGACCCACACCTCGACCGAGACCCTTCCGCACTGGCAGCTCGACTCTATCTTCCCCGGTCTAGACAGCCCCGAGTTCGACCTCGCCAAAACCGAGCTACGGACGCGGCTCGAGCTGCTCGAAACCTTCATCGACGACCGCGACATCCGCGCTCGTAGCGGTGCCCGCGTCACCCCCGACGTCGCGGCGCTGTGCGACGAACTGCTCAGCCGGGTCAACGACCTCTACCGCACCTTTTCGACCCTAAACGCCTATCTGAGCGGCTTTGTCGCGACCGACGCGTTTAACGACCAGGCCCGGGCCGAAGCGTCGGCGCTGCGCCCGCTCGCGAGCCGGCTGAGTGTGGTGAGCAAACGGACGACCGCTTGGCTCGGCAGCTTCGACCCGGACGCGCTTATCGCCGAGTCCGAGGTCGCGCGTGAACACGCTTATACGGTGCGCAAAAGTGCCCTGGAAGCGATGCGGTTGTTGTCTGATGAGGCGGAGGCGGTGGTGTCGGGGCTCGAGCCCACCGCCGGTAGCGCCTGGGCGCGGCTACACAGCGACCTCGTCAGCCGTACGACCATCCGCACCCTGCTGCCCGGACGTGACAACGCCGACTACACCCTGTCCGAACTGCGCAACCTGCAGAGCGAACCGGACCGCGACCTGCGCCGCGCCGCCTACGACGCCGAGATCAGCCTGCTCGCCCAGAACGACGTGTCGTTCGCCGCCGCTATGAACAGCATCAAGGGCCAGGTCGACGAGCTTAGCGGTCGCCGGGGTTGGGCGCGCCCGCTCGACGAAGCGCTGTTCGCCAACGCCATCACGGCGGGCAGCCTCGCAGCGTTGCAGCAGGCCTGCCGCGAACGCTTTCCGGTGTTGCGCCGCTATCTGGGCGCTAAGGCGGCGCTGCTCGGGCTAGACAGACTCGCCTGGTACGACCTGCGCGCGCCGCTAGACCTCGGCGGCGGCGTTCGGCGCTACAGCTGGGACGAGGCCCAGGCACTCGTTATCGGCGCCTTCGGGCGCTACTCGGACAAGCTCGCCGACTACGCGAAACAGACCTTTGCGGCGGGCTGGATCGACGTGCCGCCGCGCAAGGGGAAGCGCAACGGGGCGTTCTGTATGCCGGTGTTAGGCGTCAAAGAGTCGCGGATCATGCTTAACTTCGGCGGCCAGCTCGACGACGTGTTTACCCTCGCCCACGAACTCGGCCACGGTTACCACAACGCCTGTCAGTTCGAAGCCGAGCGGACGCCGCTCCAGAAGAGCACCCCGATGACCCTCGCCGAAACCGCCAGCATCTTCTGCGAGACGATCGTCGTCAACGCGCTGCTAGAACGCGCCGACGACCGCGAAACGCTCGCTATCCTCGAACAGGATCTGCTCAGCACCACCCAGCTCGTGATCGATATCGACAGCCGCTTCCGCTTCGAGCAGACCGTGTTCGAGCGCCGCCGCGAGCGCGAACTCTCCATCGACGAGCTTAACGGCATCATGTTAGACGCCCAAGCCGAGACGTACGGCGACGCGTTAGAGGCCGACGCCCGGCACCGCTACATGTGGGCGCACAAGGGCCATTACTACAGCACCGGACGGAGCTTTTACAACTTTCCCTACACCTTCGGGATGCTGTTCGGCCTCGGACTGTACAAGCGCTACCAGGACGAGCCGGACGCGTTTCGCGCGAACTACGACGACCTGCTCGCGAGTACCGGCATGGACGAGGCCGCGCCGCTCGCCGCCCGGTTCGGGATCAACATCGAAGACGTCGACTTCTGGCGCGGGGCGCTGTCGCTCGCCGAGACGCGGGTCGGGCGCTACGAAGAGCTCGCCGGAGCGCTCGGGTGAGGCTCGAGCACTACCGAAACCTGTTTAGCCTCGCCGGGCAGCGGGCGCTCGTGATCGGGGGCGGTTCGGGGATCGGTGCGGCGAGCGCGCTCGGCCTAGCCGCTCACGGCGCGACGGTGTGGTGCGCGGACCTCGACCAGGAGGCCGCCGAAACCACCGCCGCCGAGATTCGCAACCAGGGCGGCGACGCGAACAGCGCCCGGGTCGACATCGCCAACCAGGCCAGCGTCGAGGCGCTCGTAGACAACGTCGGCGACCTCGACGTGCTGGTCTGTACACCCTCGGTCAACGTCCGCAAACCGCTGCTCGACCTTACCAGCGACGAGTTCGACAAGGTGGTTACCCTCAACCTCAAGGGGAGCTTCTTCGCGATGCAGGCCGCTGGACGGGGGATGGCGGTGCGGCAGCGGGGGAGTATCGTCCTGTTTTCGTCGATCCGCGCGCAGGTCGTCGAGCCGGGCCAGGGCGTCTACGCGGCGACCAAGGCGGGGACGTTGCAGATGGTGCGGGCGCTCGCCGCCGAACTCGGCCCGGTCGGGGTGCGGGTCAACGCGGTCGCGCCGGGCGTCGTCGAGACACCGCTAACCGAGCCGATCAAGGCGTCGCCAGACTGGTACGACGCCTATGCCCAGAAGAGTGCGCTCGGGCGCTGGGCGGAGCCGGGCGAGCTGGTCGGCGCGGTGATCTACCTGGCGAGCGAGGCGGCGTCGTTCGTGACCGGGTCGCTGCTGGTCGTAGACGGGGGCTGGACGGCGATCGACGGACGGTTTTCGCCGCCGCTCTGAGCACAGCCGGTCTTCGAGTATTTCGAACAGAGGAGGTTTCGTGACGAACCAGACGACGGAGCAGCGAGACGATATCGAGGCGCTCGCGCGGCAGGCGGCGGCGGCGGTCGACGCCGAGCAGGTGGTGCGGCTGACCCGCGATCTGGTGCGGCTTAGGAGCGTGGTGGAGCCGGAGCGGGGCGGCAACGAGGAGCCGGTCGCGGACTATCTGATGGTGTTGCTGAGGGGGTGGGGGCTCGAGCCCCTCCGCCAAGACGCCGCCCCGGGTCGCCCCAACGTAATCTGCGACTGGGCTGGTACCGGTTTCGACCCCGATCACCACAAGACGCTGATGTTCGAGGGCCACAGCGACGTCGTGACCGAAGGCGACCCCGACCGCTGGCGCTACCCGCCGTTCGAGGCCCGGCAGGTCGACGGACGGATCTACGGACGCGGCAGCGCCGACATGAAAGCGGGTGTCGCCGCCGCCCTCGCCGCCCTTAGCGCTGTTCGCGCGACCGCCCCCCGGCTCGCCGGTCGGGTCCGGCTCGGTATCGTCGCCGACGAAGAGGGGCTGATGATCGGCATCAAGCACTTTATCGCCGCAGGCTGGGCCGACGCCGTAGACGGGGCGATTGTCTGCGAACCCGAACAGAACGAACTCTGCCTGTTTCAGAAGGGCGCGATGCGGCTCCATATTCGCGTCACCGGCGTGATGAGCCACGGCGCTATGCCCTACGCGGGCGTCAACCCGCTGCCCGTTCTGGCGGAGATCATCGGTAGGATTCAACAGCTCGAAGCCGACGAACAGCAGCGTTGCGGCGAGCATCCCTACCTCGGCCTGCCCTGGATCACCCCGACCATCGTCCGCGCCCCCGCCCACGGCGAAGCGCAGCACAACGTCGTCCCCGAAACGGGCTATCTCGGCGTCGATATCCGCACCGTGCCCGGTCAGGATCACGACGCGCTGCTCCAGGCGATTGACGACATCGCGACCGAGGTGGCGTCCCGAGATGACCGGCTTAGCGCCGAGGTCGAATGCTTCGAGTCGCGTCCCTGGACCGAAACACCGGCGGACGACCCGCTGGTAGGGGCGTTAGAAGAGGCGTATCCGCTGGTGTTAGACGAAGCACCTAAGTACGGCGGCGTGCCCGGCGCGACCGACGGCACTTTTCTCCACTCACAGGCGGGTGTGCCGATCGTGACTGTCGGACCGGGCGACCGGACCATCCCGCACCAGCGCGACGAGTACGTCGATATCGCCGAGATCGTCAAGTCGGCTCGGCTCTACGCCGCCGCTACGGTGCTGTTTCTGTCGACCTCTAAAACGACCTAACCGGAGGAGTGTGTGATGCGTTTTGTACGTCCGTCATTGCTATATGTTGCTGTTCTAATCGTACTGTCTGCGTGTTCGGTCGGCGACCCTCCCGACCTCCCCGAACTCGGTGCGGCGACCTGGAACGAATTCGCGCCGAGAGGAGCAACAGTCTGTGCTGACGGTAGCGACTACCGCTACTTTGTGTCGGCAGGGACGACCAACCGGCTCGTGATCGACTTTCAGGGCGGCGGGGCGTGTTGGGACGCGCGGACGTGCGGCTTGCCGGTAGACGACGACGGTGACGGGCTCTATCTCGAAAAGGTGAGGGGAGCGCCGGACGAGCAGGGTTTAGGCGGAATCTACGAGCGAGACAATCCCGACAATCCGTTTCGGGACTGGTACCACGTCTATGTGTCGTACTGTACGGCGGATCTGCACCTGGGCGACGCGCAGACGCGTTACACGGGCGAGGTCGACGGAGAGCAGGTCGATATTGTGCGGGAGCACCGGGGGTACGAGAACGTTCGAGCCACCCTCGACTGGACCTTTGCCGAGTTCGAGCGCCCCGACCGGATTCTGGTGTTGGGCTCGAGCGCCGGAGGTTACGCCGCGCCGGTCTGGTTTGCCGACATCCAACGTCGCTACCCGACCTCGCAACTCGCGCTGCACGCCGACAGCGCCGCCGGCGTCATCACCGACAGCTTCGCCCAGGACGTTGCCGACAACTGGAACATCGCCCGGTCGCTTCCGGCGAGCTTGGAAGGCTTCGATCCTAACGAGCGGGGCGTCGCCGAGATCGTCGCGGACGACTTCGTCAAAAACCTCTACATCCAACTCGCGACGGCCTACCCGGACAGCCGGTTTAGCCAGTACAACACGCTCGCCGACGCGACGCAGATTCTCTTCTATCTGCTGGCAGGGGCGGGGCAGGCCGAGGCGGTGCTGACCTGGACGCCGCAAATGCTCGCCTCGCTCGGCACGATCGGCGTCACGGTCGCGCTCGAAAACGATACGGTTAACGTGTACAGCTACCTCTCCGACCTGGCCGAAGACAACGCGCTCGCCGAGGCGTTTCCGGTCGACACCACCACGCACGTGATCGTTACGCGCGAACAGTTCTACACGCTGCGCGAAGACGGGGTGCGCTACGCCGACTGGCTCGCGGACTTCGCGACCGGGCGCGAGGTGGCGAGTGTCGCTCCTGCGGTCGAGTTAACCCGAAGCGCGCTAGAAGCCGAGCATATCGGTAAAGCAGACAAGCTGCTCGCGGGCGCTGACGGCGACGGCGGGATAGCGGTCGAGGTCGGGATCGGGGCGTTTGGCCTCCGCTAGGGTCTGTTGCAGGGCGTCGCGTTTGGCCTCGCCGGCGACCAGAAACGCGACGGTGCGGCCTCGGCTTAGGGTTTCGGCGGTAAGGCTCAGGCGGGTGTGCTCGCCTTCGGGCTCGACGACGACCGCGACGCCGGGCTCGAGCACCGCCCCCGTGCCCGGAAACAGACTCGCGGTATGCCCGTCGTCGCCTAGCCCCAAAAACACCAGGTCGAACTTAGGCGGGTTGCCAGCGTTGTCGACCACGCGCCGGGCGTAGGCCGCACAGGCACCTTCCGGGTCGCCGTCTACGTAGGGCCAGGGAATCACATTCGCGTCGGGGATCGCGACCTTGCTGAGGAGCCGTTCTTGAGCTGCGCCGTAGTTGCTGTCGGGGTGGTCGTGTGGCACGAAGCGTTCGTCGCCCCAGAACAGATAGGTGTGCGCCCAGAAGTCTTCGTGGGCGTGGTCGCGGCTAAGGATGTCGTACATGTCGAGTGGGGTGCTACCGCCGGACAGGACGACGGTGAAGTGACCCCGTTCCTGATAGCTCGCTACGGCGCGTTCGACGAAGAGGGCGGCCCCGGCTCGAGCCACATCGTTAACGACCTGCACAGAAACGTTTTTCATAGAACTCACTCTAGCAGACGCACCCCGGTTCGGCCACGACGCTAGTGCTCACCCCCCGCGACTTGGTAGGCTAGTCCTATGGAGCTATCCCGAGACGCCGCCTACCGCCTGATGACCGACTGGACCGAGTCCGACAGCCTGCGCAAACATATGCTTGCCGTCGAGGCCGCCGTAGTCGCCTACGCCGAAAAAGAGGGCGCCGACGCCGAACGCTGGGCGGTCGCCGCGCTGCTGCACGACTTCGACTACGAAAAGTATCCCGACCCCACCGAACAGGGCCACCCCTACGTGGGCGTCGCCTACCTGCGCGAGCAGGGCTACCCCGACGACATCTTAGACGCGATTATGGGCCACGCCGACTACACCGGCGTCGTGCGCGACACGCCGCTCGCCAAAACCCTCTACGCCTGCGACGAAATTACCGGCCTGATCACCGCCGCCGTACTGGTGCGGCCCGACAAAGACATCGCGCAGCAGACGCTTAAAAGCCTTAAAAAGAAGTTTAAAGACAAGGGGTTCGCGCGGGGCGTCAACCGCGACGACGTTGTCCGGGGTGCCGAAGCGCTAGAGATCGAGCTGTGGGATCACGTCGACTTCGTGCTTAAAGCGATGCAGCGGCGGGCCGAGGGGCTCGAGCTCGACGGACGGCTCGCCGAGGCGGACTAGGGCGGGCTAGAGCGCCCGTACATTCCAGCGCCAGCGCCCCTTTTCGCGCGTAAAGAGCGGCCAGACCACAAGTGCGGCGCGGCCCGCGATCCGTTCGCGCGGCACCGGCCCGAACCGGCGCGAGTCGACGCTACCGAGTGGCATCCGGTTGTCGCCTAACACGTAGACGTGGTCGGGCGGCACGGTGACCGGCTCGATGCTCAGGGTCGTGACCGGCGCAGTGTAAGGTTCGGCGAGCAGTTCGCCGCCGTAGACGCGGCCGTTACGAAACGCGACGCTCTCGCCGCCGAGTCCGACAATCCGTTTGATGTAGAACGGCCTGTACTCTACGCCGAGCAGCGGCACGGTCCGCGTCGGGGTGTAGGGGTTAGGCGGCGGTCTAAAGTAGACGATGTCGCCGCGCCCGAAGCTGCCGATGCCGAGGCGGTGCAGCCAGGTCTCGTATTTAGGGACGAGCGCCCGTTCGCCCGGCTGCAGGGTCGGAACCATCGAGCGGCCCGAGATGCCGACGGTCGTTACCACGAAGGTGACGACGAAGAGGGCGACCAGCAGGCCGGTCAACAACCCGGCCAGAGCGCGGAGCAACGGTTTTTTGCCGCGCCCCGCGCTGTCGCGCTTCGTGTCTTGGGAGTCTGACGCTGCCGACACCGGAGCGCGCTACGGCTGCGTTGCCGGAACGGCCTCGAACGCTTCGGGCGGGCGGAGCACCCGCCAGTTACGAACCCAGCCGTCGTCGGCCTCGTTACGCCGCACCGGCGGCCAGATTACCGCTGTCGCCCGGCCCGCGACGGTTAGCGCCCGCACCGGCCCGAAGTAGCGCGAATCTTCGCTACCACCTTCGGCGCTCTCGCGGTTGTCGCCCATCACGAAGTAGTGGTTGTCGGGGATGATGATGTTGTGGACGAACGGCTCGCCCTCGGTCACGTCGTCCGGTAGCGGTGCGAGCGCTTCGAGGGTGCCGCCGTAGTAGAGCTGTACCTGCGGGTTGTCGACGCTGACCGGCTGCAGGCCGTCGGCGCCGAAGGTGCTTCGCGACGTGCCCGGCGACAGGCCGCGAAAACCGGTCACCTCGCCGCCGGACACCACAACGACCGGAAAGTCGACCGGGTCGGGGTCGATCTCGCCGCTCGCGGTAATAAAGCTCTGGTCGACGGCGACGTCGTTAACGTAGACCTGCCCCGCTTCGATGCGGAGCCTATCGCCCGGCACCGCGACAATGCGCTTGATAAAGAAGGGGCGCCGGTCGCGGTACTGCGCCGAGGGGGCGTTGGTCGGTTCGCGCACCACGACGATTTCGCCGCGCTTGTAGTCGCCGAGCACGTTCGCCCGCCGGAGCCAGGTATCGTACTTGGGGATAAAGACGCGGTCGCCGGTCAGCAGTGCGCTCGGCAACTGTCCGCTTCCGCCGTTTAGGTTGGGGCGCATCGAACTGCCGACCACGCCGACGGTGGTAAACAGAAAGGTGACGATAAGGTAGGCGACGACGAGCGCTTCGGCGTAGCCGCGTACCTCGCGCCAGAAACGCTGCTGCCAGGTAAGTTGGGCGTCCTGTTTAGACGGCTTCCGTTTAGGGTTGGTTGTGCTCGGTTTTGCGGAGTCGGAACGTGCCATAAGCTGTTAGTCTACTCCTTTGGGCCTCGCGCGCGCGGCTTCGGGCTGCCCGTTTTGGTTTTGGGGTCGGTGGCGGGTTCGGGCGCCGGGGTGAACGGTTCCCTTCTTAAGGACACGTTAGCCGTACCGGTAGTGATGTGGATACGCTCAGGTGAGATGCCGAGATGCCGGGCCTGGCCGTCTGCGCCGAGCAGACCGGCGTGATGAAGTGCTGCGAGCGCCGCCTGTTCGCCGAGTTCGACGATTTCTTCGAACTCCCAGAACGACTCGAGCCGGATGTGCGGCATCTGGTGCATGATGCGGATGTCGGCGGGGTGCATCGGGTACTGCATATCGGTCAAGGATGCGCTGCATAATGTCGGTCGAGCGTAACAGCATCTGCGCCATCGGGTTACGCCGCTCGAGCTTCATGGTCGCGAGCAGCCGCTCCCACCAGTTGCCCCCCTCCTGCTCGAACTCGGTGCGGCGCGGCGGCGTCGCGTCGGAGGCGACCGAAAAGGTGCTGCCGAGCAGGCTAAGCGCCCCGACCGGCAGATTGTTGATGATGCCGCCGTCGGCGAGGGTCCGCCCCTGATACTGGACCGGTTCGAACGCGCCCGGGAAGCAGCTCGAGGCCCGCACCGCCGTAATCAGGTCGCCCCGCAAGATAAGCACCTCCTCGCCGGTCTCGACGTCGGTTGTCGCGACGACGAGCGGTTTGCGCAGATCGCTAAAGTCTCTGGGGAGATGGTTCGACAGAAACCGGTGGAGCCGCTCGCCCTTGATAAGACCCGCCTGCAGCGACAGGTCGATCACGTCGCGCCAGGAGATATCGCTCGCGAGGTCGTAGAGGTCGTCAGCGCGGTAACCGTGCGCGTAGAGCGCCCCGAGGATCGCGCCCATCGAGGTTCCGGCGATCACGTCGACCTCGATACCGACCCGCTCGAGCACCCGCAACACCCCGATATGCGCGAAGCCGCGCGCCCCACCCCCGCTTAGTGCCAAGCCTACCCGTTGTGACCGTTGTGTCATATCCGCTAGCTTAGCACCCGTACCTCAGAGCGACGTAAGTTGTTTTTGAGACGCTGCTTAGCGACGCCCTTAGGCGCCATCCGATTTACGACTCTCCTAGAACGGCGCTACGACGTGTCGTACCACGTAAAGCGTCACCGCCGACCTCCGTGACCGATCCGTACGAACCGGCAGGTCACGTCCGACTCACCGCCCGAGCAGGTAGACTAACCCTCATGCATTCGTCTGCCCCTTCCGAAACCGACACGTCTAACGACACATCCCCAAACGACACATCTAACGAAACATCCCCAAACGAGACACCTCCAAACGAGACATTCTCCGACCAGACATCCGAGACATCTTCCGACCAGACATCTGCCGACGCTACGACCGAGCGTGTTTCGACCGATAAGATTTCGACCGATAAGACCGATAAGACGGCATCACCTACCACTATGCCCGAAGCGCTCGGCGCTATCGACCAGAAAACCGAACAGCCGACCCGCATCGTCGAACAGGGCGGCGTCCGCTACACGATTTTAGGGACAGCACACGTTTCGAAGGCGAGTGCGGATGAGGTCGAGCGGCTGCTCGCGTCCGGACAGTTCGACGCGGTCGCGCTAGAACTCGACCCTGGTCGCTACGCTGCGATCCGTGACCCTGAAGCGCTCGCCAAGCTCGATCTGCTCAAGGTAATCCGTGAGGGGCGGGGCGGGATGGTCGCTGCGAGCCTCGCGTTAGGGGCGTTTCAGCAGCGCCTTGCCGACCAGTTCGGCATCGAGCCGGGCGCCGAGATGCGTACCGCGATCCGGGCTGCCGACGCGGCGGGGTTGCCGATCAAACTGATCGACCGCGACATCGGCACGACGCTCAAACGGGTGTACCGAAACATTCCGTGGTGGCAGCGGCTGACGCTGTTTAGCGGCCTAATCGCGAGCGTGGTGTCGCGCGAGGAGATCGCCGAAGACGACGTCGAAAAGCTTAAAGAGGGTGACGTGCTCGAAGCGACCTTTGCAGAGTTTGCCGAGGAGTCGCGGGGCCTCTACGACCCGCTCATCGCCGAGCGGGACGCCTACATGGCGGCGAAGCTGCGCGACCTGCAGACGGATGACGGTGCGCCGACGAACGTGTTGGTGGTGATCGGGGCGGGGCACCTCAAGGGGTTGGTCGAGGGGCTCGAGCACCCCCCCACTCGCCCTACCGACGAGATTCTGGCCGACCTCGACACCGTGCCGCCGCCGAGCCGCTGGCGCCGCGCCCTGCCGTGGGCGATTACCGCACTGGTCCTGACCGGTTTCGTGATCGGCTTCGCCCGGAGCCCCGAACTCGGCCTCGCGCTGCTCGGCGACTGGACGATTATCAACGGCGGCCTCGCCGCGCTCGGCGCCCTTATCGCGCTGGCCCACCCGCTGACCATCCTCGGCGTGTTCGTCGCCGCGCCGCTCACCTCGCTCAACCCGACCATCGGGGCCGGTTTTGTCGCGGCGGGTATCGAACTGTGGATCCGCCGACCGAAAGTAGGCGACTTTTCGCGGCTGCGCCAAGACGTCACGCAGCTGCGGGGCTGGTGGCAGAACCGGGTCGCGAAGACGCTGCTGGTGTTCGTGCTCGCGACGCTCGGTTCGGCGATCGGGACGTACCTGGCGGGCTTTCGGATTATCGGGCGGCTGGTCGGTTAGGTCGTGGTTCGTGACACTTGTTTGTGGTATCCGTTCGTGATAAGCGTTCGTTATAATCGGGCGATGGCGACCTCTGCTAGACGACGGCGCGACATGCCCGAAGCGATAGAGACGGCGCGGCTCGAGCTACGCCGCGCCACCCTCGCGGACGCCCCCGAACTCGTCGTCGCCGTCCGCGAATCGCTACCCGACCTAGCACCGTGGCTGGTCTGGGCGACGCCCGACTACGACGAGGCGGGCTGCGAAGCCAACCTGCGCGAAGCGGTCGCCGGGTTCGTGATGCGGCGCGAGTTTCGCTACCATCTGTTTAGCAAGGACAGGCGCGGCTCGTAGGGGTGTGCGGTCTACAAAACATCGACTGGGCGGTGCCGAAGCTAGAGGTCGGCTACTGGTTGCGAAGCGGCTATACCGGCTCTGGGCTGATGAGCGAGGCGGTGCGGGCGCTGTCGCGGGCGGCGGTAGAGGGGCTCGAGCCCGCCCGCCTCGAAATCCGCGTCGACGACCGAAACGTCCGGAGCGCCCACGTCGCCGAGCGCTGCGGCTACCGGCTCGAAGGGACGCTCGAGCACGACGGACGCGACCCCCGAGAAGACCTGCGCAGCACCCGCATCTACGCCCTCACCGCCCCGCTTCTCTAAAGCGCTTTAAGCAACCCCATCAGCTTGTGTTGCCGCTTGTAGCGCTCTCTAACCTGCGCGAGATACTGCTGCCACGCGTCGTCCCGACCGCTCTGCACGTAAGCGCGTCGGGCGTAACCGAGCCACCGGGCTGCGTCCTGGTAGTGCTGCGACCGCTTGGCGTCCATGATCGGCTCGGCGAGCGCCGTCGCCCTGGCGATCACCCAGTCGGGGTGCGTTTCGGTCGCCGCGTGTAACACGCGTGCGGTCGTGTCGTTTCGCAGATAGACGCCGTCCGCGCTGGCCACAGCGACCGCGTCGTCGACCAGCCCTTCGTGCAGAAAGATCGCGATCTTCTCCTCGTTGTAGCGAGACGGGGCGCGGAGTGCCGACAGCAGCGTGTCGCGGTAGTCCGACCACACCTCACCCGCGTTGGTGACCATCGTTTCGATCACCTGGTAGTCCGCGAGCGACGGTCGGTCGCTTAGGGCGAGGCGTGCTGCACGCAGCGCCCGCGTGTGCTCGCCCAGATGCGCGGCTAGGTCGCGGGTCCAGCGGGCGAGCTCGTAACGAGAATGCGGATAGTCGACGTTGTGGTCGAGCTCGAGCCCATACTCTGCCACCTCTAACGCCTGCTGTTCGTCGCCCCGCTCGCGCAGCGTTTTGGCGACGGCGAAGGCGTCTTCGAGCCGGGTCAACGTCTGCTTGGTTCGGGCGAGCGCCTCGTCGACGTCGCCACTCTCGATAAGCTTGCGGAGGTACGCACTTTCGAACCCGGCAGCGCGGGCGAGGTTGAGGTAGTTGTCGTGTCGCCCGGCGCGCCCTAGGACGGCAAGCCGCAGTTCGACAATCTCCTGTTCGTCGTATCCGTGTAGCGGAAGGTCGTCGCGCTCGCCCCGCAGCACCGCGCCGAGTACCGGGTCGTCCCAGCCCGTTTCGAGGACGGCTTCGCTCGTATTAAACGCGTACTCGCCGTCGTGACCCGCCTCGGTCTGCCAGCCCGCCACAACGTCCTGGAGCCTCGCCCATTCGTCGCTGTCGATTTCGCCGTGAAAGAGGCCGCCGAGCGCGGCTTCGGCAAAATAGGCGTCGAAATAGTCCTGAAAAAAGGTGTCGATCTGAAAAAACTCGACCCCTTCGTCCTCTAGCTCGACAAAGATCGTGTCGGCGATGGTTTCGAGGCCGGACAGCGCGCCTAGGTAGTCCTGGTTCTCTAACAGAGGGTCGATCTTAGCGAGCACGTCTATGAGTTCGTCGAATTCGAGAAAGCCGTCCCAGTCGACGTGAGAATTGCGTAGGGCGGCTCTGGTAAGGGTTTGAAACAGGGCGAGGTCGATAACCGGTCGGCGCTGTTGCGACGGCGTGCCCGGCGGGGTTGTGTCGGCGAGGTAGCTGCCAAGCGTCGGGATGATGTCGGGGTGGTGGTCGGCGAGGTGGCTGAGCGCCGCGCGGAGTTGTGGGGCGGAGAGGGGCTCGAGCCACCCCGTAATCGAAGGCGGCTCCGCGACAAGTTCGGGGCTGTCTCGCACGGTAAGCAGCACCGCGACGATGTGCTTACACCAGTCGCCGTAGTCGTACGGACAGGTGCAGTCGGCCTCGACGACGCCGTCGTCGTCAAACGTAATGTCGACCCGATACGGCCTTACGTCGCTCCCGGCGACCTTGGCGCTTAAGGTGCGACCCCGCCGCTCGATCGTCCCGACCGCGTCGCGCCGGTAATATCCTCGACCGCGCGAATAGCTCTGTTCGCCGCTGTGTTCCCGGATCATCTCGGTGGTGATGGTTGGAAAAGACACAGCTTATTTTAGCGTCTACAAGCGTCTCGGTCGGTTCGAGAGACGTCGATCGAGGCGATGCAGAGGCTTCGTTGCCGACCTAAAAAAGGGACGCCGTAGCGCCCCTTCGTAGCCGTACCGGATGATGCTGAATGGTCTAGTTCTGCTCTTCCTGCACCACTTCTAGCGTGACCGGCACGTCGATAATCTCGCCGCCGCGCCACACCCGCAGGTTTAACACGTCGCCCGCCTGGCGCTCTAATACGATCCGCTGCAGGTCGCTGACGGTTTCGATCGGTTGACCGTCGGCCTCGACGATGATGTCGGCGCCTGCGGGCCACTGTCGCCCCTGCGCGCTAACGGCAAATTCGGGCTCCTGGAGACCGGCCTGGTCGCCGGGGCCGCCCGGTGCGACGCCGGTCACGACCGCGCCGCTGTCGGGCAGGCTGAGGTTATTGCGTACCGATTCGGGGTAGTCTTCGACACTTAAGGCCGAGATGATGCCGATCCGGGGGCGTTCGGTGATGGTCGCCCGCGCCGCCGCAAAGCCGACCAGCCCGCCCGCTTCGAGTTCGGGGAGCGTCTCGCTTAGCAGCGCGCTCGGCACCGCGAAGCCGATGCCGATGTTGCCGGCGCGGCCTATCCCGCTACCTCCGGGAATAATCGCGGTGTTGACGCCGATCAGCTCGCCCCGCGAGTTAAGGAGCGGCCCGCCCGAGTTGCCGGGGTTGATCGCGGCGTCGGTCTGGATCATCTCGATGTCGACCTGACCGATCGAGGTGAGTTCGCGCCCGATCGCCGACACGATGCCGGCGGTGACCGTCGACTGCAGGCCGAACGGGTTACCGATCGCGACCGCCTTCTGGCCGACCCGTAGTGTGCTGGAGTCCGCGAGCGGGATGGCGACGGCGTTGCCCGGAAGCTGGCTAGGGTCTTCGAGTTCTAACAGTGCGAGGTCGTAGTCGAGGTTGACGCCGACCACACGGACCGGTAGCGCTTCTTCGGTGACGCTGCCGCTAACCGGAAACGACACGGTGATGCTCGCCCCTTCGCGAAGCTCGATCGAGCCGTCTTGCAGGGCGCCCGCGACGACATGAAAGTTGGTGATAAGCCGCCCGTCGTCGTCGACGACAAAACCGCTGCCGCTGCCCTGGCGCCGAGGTGCGGGGTCTTCTTCGCCGGGTTCGGGGATCAGGTCGCGAAACTGTTCGGGGATCTGTTCGCGAAACTGGTCGAACGGGTCGGTGCGCTGGCCCGCGACCTCGACGTTGACGGCGACGACGCTCGGCCCGTAACGCTCGATAATGCTGACGGTGTTGCGCTCGTCGTCGATAAAGGCCCGATTCTCGTCAAGCGGCGCGACCTGAGCACCCGCGAAGACGCCAAACATAAGGGCGGTAGCGATCGCGGCTACGAGGCCATAACGACGTAACATAGATGGGTTTTTCATTAAATACCACACTCCTGTACTAAGATTTCTTATATCAAACATTTAGCAATATCTTGCCAAGTACGGTGTAGTGTACGCTGCGCCAATGAAGCTCACTTGGTAGTGCGATGAATTGTGTGAGCAGTTCTGATTGCTTTTTGTGCGCTTTACGGACTAGCCGATAGCGAACACTCTCCAGGCTACGAAACGCTCCGCTACTCGAGACTCTGCCGCTAACTCTGTCGCCAAGTGTGAGGCAGTCAAGTGCGGGGCTGCGTTGCTGCTCTGTGGGGCGATCTGAGCACCCCGAAACGGGTTGGCGGGTTGCTGCTGAGAGGTGTCGCCCTCGCCTTCGCCCTCGCCCTCTTCGCCCTCGCCCTCTTCGCCCTCGCCCTCTTCGCCTTCACCCTCTTCGCCTTCACCCTCTTCGCCTTCACCCTCTTCGCCTTCACTTTCTTCTTCTTCGGTGTCGTCGTCTCGGCTGTCCTGTTGCTGTTCGGTCTGTGCCGGTGCGTCGCTGTCTTGTCCGTTGTCGCTCTCCGGCTCGCACGCGCTTAGCAAGACCCCGAAGCAGAGGCACAGCGCGAGGATGAGGGTGCGGTAGGGGCTCGAGCCCCGTCGTTGTTTCGTCATGGTTCCTCCCTGGTTTCGTCGACCTAATTGCCCGTGTGACGCTACGCGAGGGATGCTGTCGACACCCGCCTTATCCGCTAGAACAGGTCTGCTAGAACGGTTCTGCTAAAACAGGTCCGCTCAAACAACAACGGCGCCCGCTGCCCCTCGGTCGTCTCGTACACAACTCGTACATAGTCGTACATAGAGTGTGGGGTAGCGAGCGCGAAAAGTCTGTAGGACGTTTCGGTAAGAGCCAGGCAGCGACCTCGGCCTAAGACCGCTGATAGCGCTGCTGGACACGATCGGCGATGAAGACCAGACCGAAACCGACGACCGCGAGCAGCAGCGCGTAGATCATCTGAAGGTCGAAGGGCGGCAACACGTTCACGCTCAGCTTACCGTCCGTCTCCTGCCAGGGCCAGACCTTGCGGAGGCTGCCGAGCATAAAGCCGCACAGCAGCGCGATGGTCAGGTTATACGCCCGGTCGAACAGCCGGTACAGCAGCTGCACGAAGCTAATCAGCCCGATCACCGCGCCGAGGCCGACGACGGCGATGGTGGCGATATCGAGGCGGCTCACCGCGCCTAGAATATACTCGTATTTACCGAGCAGCACGAGGATAAACGCGCCCGAAATGCCGGGCAGAATCAGCGCCGAAACGGCGAGAGCGCCGCTTAAAAACAGAAACCAGGCGGCGTCGGGTGATTCGGCGGGGGAGAGGCCGACCAGCAGAAACGCCCCGAGCGCTGCCAAAGACAAACGCGGCGACCGTGCCCGCGTGCCAGCGTTCGACCCGCTCGCTGACCGTCACGACCGACGCGGCGATAAGGCCGAAGAAGAAGCTCCAGAGCAGCACCTCGTGGTTGGCGAGCAGCCACTCGATACTGCGCGCCAGACTTAGCACCGCGACGCCGATACCGACGAGCAGGCGCGAGCAGAAAGCGCCAGTTAAGCCGCGCGAACACCTCGCGAACGCGGAGCCGCACGACCGCCGCGAGAAAGCTCGGTTGTCCGAGCGTGTGCAGGCTTTCGATAAGCTCTTCGTAGATGCCCAAGATAAGCGCCATGGTGCCGCCGGACACGCCCGGAATCACGTCGCAGGCGCCCATCGCCACCCCTTTAAGTGAGACGAGCAGGTAGTCGCGGGGGCGGCGCTGTTCGGGGATGTTGGGTAGGGTGTCGTCGTCGGGGACGTAGCTAGCGTTCGGGACGTCGTTCGGGTTAGAGGAGGGACGGTCGGTATCGGATGATTGGGTCATGGTCGCTATCCTGTGGGGAGGGGAGGGCTCGAGCCCTCTCATCTTGACTGTCTGCAAAGATGTCTTTGGGCACGTAATCTCTATCTGACACGTGTTTTCGGCACCGCTAACGCGGCGGTCGGCACCGCCTAGGTCACGCCACATCGGTTTGTACACTACCACGCCCCGGGCCGCGCTTCGTGCTAGGCTAAACCCTCATGCCCCACGCTACCGTCACGCTAAAAAACAAGGGTCTTAGACGGATCGAGGGGGGTCACCCGTGGGTGTTCGCCAGCGACCTGCGGGCCACCCCGGACACCCCCGACACGCCGGCGATCGTCCGCGTTCTGTCGCCGCAAGGTGACGCGGTAGGGTGGGGGCTGTTTAACCCGCGCTCTAAGCTGATGCTGCGGCTCCTTACCCGGAGCGCTACAGACACCCCGCCCGGTGCCGAGTTTCTGGTCGCCCGGGTTCGAGCGGCGCTCGCCTACCGGCGCCGCGTGGTCGACGAAGAGCGCTACAACGCGTTTCGGGTCATCCACAGCGAGGCCGACGGCCTGCCGGGGTTAACCGTCGACCGTTACGACGACATTCTGGTGGTGCAGCAGCATGCGGCGGGGCTCGAGCCCTTCCTGCCCGCCATCACCGACACCCTCGTCGCCGCCTACCAGCCGCGCGGTATCCTCGCCCGCCACGATTCGCCGATCCGCGCCCTCGAAGGCCTACCCCAACAGATTAACGTGCTCTACGGCGACGTCCCCGACAGCGTCGAGTATCACGAAGGCGACGTCCGGCTCGTCGCGCGGCCCCGCCAAGGCCAGAAGACCGGCGCGTTTTTAGACCAGCGCGAAAACCACGTCTACGCCGGAACCATCGCGTCGGGCGCGGCGCTCGACCTGTTTTGCTACCAGGGCGGCTTCGCCCTCCAACTCGCCCGCCACGCCGACACGGTGCTCGCCGTCGACACGAGCAGCGCGGCCCTCGCCGAACTCCGGGCGGGTGCGCTCCGCAACGGTACCGACAACGTCGTCACGGAGCAGGGCGACGTGTTCGCGGTGTTACGCCAGCTGGTCGCCGACCGGAGACGGTTTGCTACGATCGTCCTCGACCCACCCGCTTTCGCCAAAGGTCGTAGCCAGGTCGCTCGGGCGATCGCGGGTTACAAAGAGATCAACCTGCAGGCGTTGCAGTTGCTCGAGCCCGGAGGTCGCCTCCTTACCGCGAGCTGCTCGCACCACGTCGCCGACGCCGACTTCGAACAGATGCTGACCGACGCCGCCGCCGACGCGGGCCGCACCCTGCGCCTGAGCGCCCGCCGCAGCCAGGCCGCCTGTCATCCCGAAGTGTTAGGGATGTCTGAGAGCCACTACCTCAAACTTATCGCGCTAGAAGCGTTAGACTAGAGTCTACAGCGACGTGTCCGGCACGCCGCCGCCAGAGAATCTTTTTTCGAGATCGACGTTTGAGGATCGACGTTAGAGAATTAACCGAGGATGTTTTACCGCGACCGCCCGCACCGCCCATCCGCACTGTCCGTCTGCAGAGGAGCCCGATGTCTGAAGCCGACCTCCACAACCTAATCTCCGAGCGCCTCAACGACCAGGGTGTCGACCCGAACACGTTCGACGCTCTCGGTCAGCAGCTCGTGTGGCGGATCGGTAAGGGGAGCGACGACGGGCCGATCATCGTCCGGATCGGCTTCGCGACGAGCGTGTCGCGCTTTAACGACCTTCCCAAGCTTAGAAACGCGAGCGACAGCGAAATCGAAGCCGCCGTACGCGACGGCAACGTTCGGGTCGAATGGGTCGAATACCGACCGGGCTAGAGGCGATACGTCGCCTAACGGGTACGGGGCCGGGCACCATCCGCACCCTATCCGTAAAGACGTATACGAAAGGACGCCGATGAAATTAACCCACGCCGTGCCGTTTGAATTCGACCTCAGCCTCGGGGTACAGGGCGCGATAAATTTCGTGCAGGACGCCGAAACGAGCCTTAGCAGGGCGAGCTTTATCCGCGACATGAAGGTCACCCCGGTCGCGCCCGGCGACGACGCGAGCTTCGTACGGGCGAGCATCCCGATCAACGCCGCACTGTTCGGTCAGCAGACGCTAAGCTTTCAGAGCCTGCTCGAGCCCACCCCGCGCGGCGCCCGACTCGTCGCGCTGCCCTTCGAAGAAGACAAGATGGGCTGGGCCGAAGTCGCCGGAGAAGCCACCGTGTACCCGCTCCCTCACGGCACCCGCGTCACCTACCACTTCGACATCACCATCCACCTAGACCTGCCCGAACCCGAAAAGTGGGGCGGTCGCGCGCTGATCAAGA
Organism: Trueperaceae bacterium; assembly: GCA_034521635.1. Taxonomy (GTDB): domain Bacteria; phylum Deinococcota; class Deinococci; order Deinococcales; family Trueperaceae; genus JAXHMC01. Next base: position 81,200 of record JAXHMC010000026.1, read on the forward strand.
TGATCCAGTTTACGGCGCAGCAGGTGCTCGAGCGGATCGCGGGCGAGTTTCCCAAAGCGGTACAGGCGGCAGCCGCCGAGGTCGAGGCGAAGTACAGTAGCATCTAGCTTTAGATAGCAGTGCCACGAATCATCGCTATATTGCTACTCTTGTCATGGGCGATCTCGACGCTTGTCGTGCGAAACAGACCGAAAGCGGTACGTGGCTCGTCGTGGGGCAACAAAAACTAGATGTGCTGAGAAAAGCGGCGTGTCCCGACATAGACATCGTGAATATCGCTCACCTTCAGCAAAAACAACCGATGCAGTGTACCATTTTGTGTGTGACGCCGCGTCGGTTGTGTTGTCGGGAAGGCGACTCGCGTAAACGCTAGCGTGTTTTCGCCTAAATCTCTACATCGGCGCTCGCTGCACGGTTTCGGGCTCTAAGTCTTGCGAAGCCCCGTCCTCTTGGGTAATGGTCGTCTCGATGATGTCGTTGGTAGGTAGAGACGGTTGCGGGAGGAGGCTTGTAATCTCGGCTCGAGCCCCGTTGTACGGCACTAGGCTGCGGTTGACGAGCCGCAAATAGGTCGCGGCGGCGTTGTTGCTGTAGTCTGTTTCGGCCATCGCGAAGTCGGGGTTGGCGATGTTGACGAGCGCGTAGTTGCCGTCGGGGACGCGGGAGATGTTGATGTCTTGCTCGTAGAGCTGCGCGACGTACTCGTCACCGTAACCGGGCGAAATCCCTTGCAAATCGGCGCGACAGCCCGCGTAGACCTCATCGCCAGCGAGGTCTTGGTCGATGACCTGAATATCCATCAGACAAAACCCGACCTTGTGGTTGCTCGCGACCATCTCGACGAGGTTTCCCTCACCGTCGACCGACCAGAGTTCGTAGCGGGCGAAGGTGTCTAGGTGGAGGTGGCCGTGGCGGTGGTTGTAGTCAAAGGTGCCGACGGGCGTGCCTCTGACGGCGTCGCCGCTCGCGGTGTAAAAGTACTGAAACACTTCTAATTCGCCGGTGTCGGGGTTTTCGGCGCCGCGTGTTTCGAGGGCGCCGGCGCCGGCGTTCCAGATGGTGGTGGTGAACTTGAGGCGGCGGCTGCCGTCGCTGCTCGAGCCGATCACGTGCAGGTCTTGCGGGTGGAGCGCCTGCATGTCGGGCAGAAGCGCCGCGGCGGGTACCGGATTGGTGTTGCCGGGTGCCGAAGCGAGCAGCGCTTGGGCGGCGATCTGGTCGCTCGCTGGAACCGCGTCATAGGGGGTAAACGCCGGAGCCGCAACGACGCTTTTGGTCGCGCCGTGCGTCAAAAAGAACGCGGCGATAAGCGCGTAGACGAGGTAGACCGAGCCCCCCGCGAGCAGAGCTTGGGTCCAGCGACGACGTAACAATCTCTTCATAAACTTCATTCTAGAGGCGCTATATCTCTTTAAGTAGGGTCTGAAAACCAATTGACACCCCTAACTTGTCACGCTGTAGACGGTCTATGTAGACGGCTTACCGCGCGTGTCGGGGCGAATGGTCGGGTCGATATCGTCTCAAAACGCTACTTGCCGACACAGAAGTTTGCGAAAATATGCGCCAGCGTCTCTTCGGCGACGTCGCCGCGTCCGGTTATCGCGCTTAGGTGCCGGAGCGCGTCGGCGAGATCTAGGGCGGCGAGGTCGTCGGGGGCGCCGAGTGCCTGGTCGATAAGCTGATGGACGGTGCGGAGCGTGTCGATGTGGCGTTCGCTGCTTAGCCACAGTTCGCTGCTGCCCGCGTCGCCGATAAGCCGGTCGCGGATGGCCTGCTGCAAGGCGTCTAGGCCGTCGCCGGTGTGGGCCGAAACGGGCAGGGGTTCGGGGGAGAGTGGGGTGATCCAGACGTTCGGGAGGTCGGTCTTGCTCGCCACGACGAGGGTGCGGGAGGGCTCGAGCCCCCCCACTAACGCCATATCCTCGTCACCTAGCGGCTCGCTTACGTCTAACAGCAACAGGCTTAGGTCCGCCCCTGCCGCGATATCTTTGGCCGCCGTCACCCCCGACGCCTCGATGGTGTCCTCCGTGTCCCGAATCCCCGCCGTGTCGATCGCCGTGACCGGCACCCCGCCGATGTCGAGCGGCGCTTCGAGATAGTCCCGCGTCGTGCCCGGAATATCGCTGACAATCGAGCGCTGGTAGCCCAAGAGCGCGTTTAGGAGGCTCGACTTGCCCGCATTAGGCCGCCCGATCAGGGCGAGTTTGGCCCCGCGCCGCGCGATGTTGCCCGCCTTAGCCGTCTTTAACAGCTGTTCGATGCGTGCTTTGGCCCGTTCTAGCGGCGTCACGAAGTCGCTTTCGGGCACGCCCTCTTCGGGATAGTCGAACACCGCTTGCAAATTGCCGTACACGCCGGTGAGGTCGGTCTGGATAAGGTCGAGCTGCTCGCTAAGCGCCTTGGTGAGACCGAGCGCCGCCGAACGCCGCGCGCTGTCGGTCTGCGCGTTGACGAGGTCGAGGACGGCTTCGGCCTGCACCAGGTCGAGCCGCCCGTTAAGGTAGGCCCGCAGCGTAAATTCGCCCGGTTGGGCGAGCCGAGCACCGTGCTGTACGCACAAGTCGAGCACCGCCCGCAGCACCGCCGGCCCGCCGTGGGTCTGAAACTCAATCACGTCTTCGGCGGTGTAGGAGTGGGGCGCGCGAAAGGTGAGCAGCAGCGATTCGTCGATCAGCTCGCCGTCTTGGTAGATACGACCGTACACGACCCGTCCGGCAGGCAGTTCAGACACGGGCGTCCCGCGTTTGGGCGTAAATATCGCGTCGGCGACTTCGTAACTCTGCGGTCCCGACAGGCGGACGATGCCGACCGCGCCGGTGCCGGGTGCGGTGGCGATCGCGGTGATGGTGTCGTTTAGGGGAGGGAGGGGCATAGATATGGTTTCTGTCAACTCTCTTGAAAAAGTCCGAATAGAATTAGGCGCAAAAAAGGATTTAGAACGTGCTCGTCTCGTTACGCTGACGTTCGCACGAAGCAGAGTGCATTTAACAATGTAGCAGCGATAGGGAGATCGCTTCGCGGCGTGCCCGACACGAACGAGCTGGGCGCCGAGCCTTGTTGTCGTCAGAAACAAAGCTCTACAATGATGGTGTGGATAAATATGGTGTGGATAAAGACGGTGTGGACGAACGTCACAGAGAGAACCAGTCTGTGTCTCTGCCGAGTAAGACGCCGAACCCGACGCCAGACCTGCCGATTTTTCGGTTGTCGGTAGCGCAGTACCAGCAGATGGTACAGGCGGGGATTTTGACGGCGAACGACCCGGTAGAGCTGCTCGGTGGATGGTTGGTGACGAAGATGCCGAAGAGCCCGCGTCATACGACAGTGACGAGGTTGGTGGTGCGGGGGCTCGAGCCCCTCCTTCCCACCGACTACTTCCTAAGCAGCCAAGAGCCGCTCACCACCGAGACAAGCGAACCCGAACCGGACGTGATGGTCGTTCGCGGCGACATCACCGATTATGCCGAGCGTCATCCACAAGGGCGCGATGTGGCGCTTGTTATCGAGGTGTCGGACGCGACGTTAGCGCGAGATAGGGGGTTGAAGCGGGGGGTGTATGCTCGAGCCCTCGTCCCTATCTATTGGATTATCAACCTCGTTGATAACCGCGTCGAGGTCTACCGCGAGCCTTCCGAAGACGACTATGCGTCGGTGCAGCGTTTCTTTCGGGGAGATAGGGTGCCCGTCGTTGTCGACGGCGAGAGTATCGCGGAGCTCGACGTCGTTAGCTTCTTGCGTGACTAGTTTTGCGACGCATCTTCGGCACGGTTGACGTTTGGTTGATGTTGAACGACCGGGGTGCTGACGAATCACCCCAAGACAAAAAGACAACATCGAAAAACGTGGCAGACGTCGTGTCCGCCACGCTGTAATGACTGTCATTCAGTGCGAGTGTAGGGTTATCGGGCGGGCGTCCCGATTCCTAAACGCTGCGCGGACGTGTTGGCGGGTGTCGCGACGGTTTCGGACAGGTCGACGACGACGCTCGGGCGCGTCTCGGAGACAAAAATTTCGACGCGGGTGCTGCTGTAGCCGCTCGGAAAGTAGCGGACGAGGTATCCGCCGGGATGCTCGGCCCACTGACCGCGCGGCACGTTGCGAATCTGGTCGGCGTCGGGGGCGGCTCCGGCGAGAACGGCGACGTCTTCAAACGTCTCGTAGCTGCTACCGGCTCGGTTCGCGAGGGTGCGGAGGTTGCGCTCGGCATTGTAAATCTGTCTGACCGGCTGAGGAACCTGCTGCAACAGTGTGTTCCAGACCTGGTCGGGGACGAGGCCGAGAGCGCCGTTGCTAAGCGCGAGCAGCTCCTGTTGGTTAAGCAGCCGGGTCGCGGTCGCCTGGATGCCCGGCGACATGTCGGTAAAGCTGGTGCGGGCGATGATGGCCCAGATCAGCACCTGCGCGTTACGCTGCGTCACCGACGGGTTATCGGCGTAGGTGTTGAGAATCTTGTAGACGATGTCGCGGCGGTCGCCCTCTAGCGGGGCGGGGAGGTAGCCGCTCCCTTCGCTCGGGCCGTGGGTGCCCGCTTTAAGGCAGAAGCTCTGCGCGGCGAGCTGGTAGAGGCCGGGGGTGAGCTGATAGCTGCCGTCGGCGCTGCGGGGCATGGTGCGCAGGTCGGTAAAGGTGTTGGTGGCGACTGCGAGGTCGGCCTCGGTGTAGACGTCGTCGAAACTGGTGGTGATCGGCTCGACGGCGAACAGGTCATTGACTGTCGGCAAGTTCGGGACGGCGCCTGCGAGGTTGCCGGTGTTGTCGCCTAAGACTGACGGCACCGCGCCGGGCGAACAGGCCGAGACGATCAGCAGCGCGACGAGGGCGAGGGCACGAGCAAGATAGTGGCGTTTGGGCATCGGGTCATCTCCTCTGAAAAAGTACCGAAACAAAAAGTACCGAAACGAAGGTGTGGGGCGGTAGTAGAAGCGGGTGTTTAGAGCCGGATGGTTAGGGGCTCGAGCCCCCCATCTTTCCCCCCAACATGCTCTAACGCTTCTCCAAAGTACGTGAATATTCGCCTTTAAGTCTACGCCATCCTGTCTACAAACGGCAAACGCAGCAAGCACCGACTGCCGCGCTACCCATCTGTGCCGAGTGTCGGTTGTCCGGTCGCGGCTTAGGACGCTGTTACATCTTCAAACGCGGCTCGAGCCGCGTCGATAATCGCGCCGATATCGTCGTCGCTGTGGGCGTACGAAAAGAACGCCGCCTCAAACGCGCTCGCGGGCCAGTACACGCCGCGCGACAGCAGACCCTGAAACCAGACCCGAAACTGTTCGGTGTCGGTCGTGCGCGCCGTCGCGTAGTCGACGACCGGCTGGTCGGTAAAGAAAACTGTAATCATCGACCCAACACGGTTGATGGTCACGGTGATGCCCGCATCGTGCGCCGCCGCCCGAAGCCCCTGTTCTAGCGTCGCTGTACGCGTTTCGAGCACGTCGTAGAGGTCGGACGTCGCGTTCATCGTTTCGATAGTCGCGATCCCCGCCGCCATCGCGAGCGGGTTGCCCGACAGCGTGCCTGCCTGGTAGACCTTGCCGAGCGGCGAGACGTGGTCCATCACACTGCCCTTACCGCCGTACGCGCCGACCGGCAGCCCGCCGCCGATAATCTTGCCCCAGCAGACGAGGTCGGCGTCGATACCCAAACGCTCGATGGCGCCGCCGCGCGACAACCGAAAACCGGTCATCACCTCGTCGACGACGAGCAGTGCGCCGTAGTCGCGGGTCAGGTCGCGGAGTCCCTGCAAAAACTCGGCGGTCGGGATGACGACGCCCATGTTGCCGACCACGGGTTCGAGGATAACCGCCGCGATGTCGTCCGGGCGCGCCTCGAACAGCTGCCGTACCGAGTCGAGGTCGTTGTATTCGGCGACGAGGGTGGTTTTGGCGGTGTCTGCCGGTACGCCCGCACTCGACGGGACGCCAGTGGTCATCGCGCCCGAACCCGCCGCAACGAGCAGGCCGTCGCCGTGGCCGTGGTAGTTGCCGGCAAACTTGACGATATAGTCACGCCCGGTCGCCCCCCGCGCGACCCGGAGCGCACTCATGGTCGCTTCGGTGCCGGAATTGACAAAACGGACCCGGTCGCAGCCCGGATAGCGGTCGATGACGAGTTCGGCGAGGGTGATTTCGCGTTCGGTCGGCGCGCCGAAGCTCGTACCGTCGACGGCTGCTTGCTGGACGGCCTCGATCACGTTAGGGTGGGCGTGGCCTAAAATCATCGGCCCCCACGATCCGATCGCGTCGATGTAGCTGTTGCCGTCTTCGTCCCACAGGCGGGCACCTTTAGCCCGTTTGATAAAGCGAGGCGTACCGCCGACACTGCCGAACGCGCGTACGGGCGAGTTGACGCCGCCCGGAATTAGCTCACTCGCGCGGCGAAAGAGTGTTTCGGAACGGTCTAGGGCTGGGGTAGGTGTTTTGGTCGTAGACATGAGTTTAGGGTGGCACGAACCTACCCGACGCGCCATGACGCAGCTTACCTAGCGGCAAAACGCACCAGAACAGTCGGGCGAGGGCTAGCATCGGCTCGATCTAAACCATTAACCTACGTCACAAATAAACCGCGAATACCTTGCTGAAAAATACCTTGCAGATACGTCACGAATACGTTGCAAACATATCCCCGAACACGTTTACATCCCCGAACACGCTACCAAACAGTGCGACGTCGTCCGTGTACGTGCCTCTGCATAGATGTAGACGTTACGCTAACCCGTCACGATCTGGCGGATAATAGCGGTGACGTCCTCAACGCTAAAAATTACGGGTAGATGTCACGGAAGAATATCTTCAGCACCTCGGGAGCTTGACCTATGGAAACGATCTACTGGCTACAGCAGTTTGCCTCGCCGACCTTAGACAGCGTCGCGCTCGCGATTACGAACCTGGGCAGCGAGCCCGCCTACATCGCGATCTTGCTCGTGGTGTATCTCGGCATCGATCCGCGTATCGGGCAGCGGGTCGGCATCATCTTGCTCTGTAGTCTCTACCTAAACTTTCACCTTAAAGGGATCTTTGCGACGCCGCGACCGTTCGAGCTCGACCCGGGTGTGGCGCGTAGTGCGGCAGCGGTCGAGACGGGGATGGGGTGGGGCTTTCCGAGCGGTCACGCGCAGGGCAGTGCGACGCTGTGGGGGGCGCTCGCGCTCTATCTAGGGCGGGTCTGGTTTTGGGTGATCGCGGTGCTGCTCGCCGTAACGATCGCGCTGACGCGGATCTATCTAGGCGTTCACGTGCCGATCGACGTGATCGCGGGGCTCGCGGTTGCGGTGGTCGCTATCGCGGTGGGGTACGGAATCGACCGGTGGCTTAGTGCGGCCAGGGTGTCGCCGCTATGGTTGGTGGTGGTGCTCGGGATCGGCGCGCCGTACGCGTTGCACATGTTGTTGCCGGTGCCGGAGTCCGAAGTGATGATGGGGGCGCTCGCGGCGTTTATCACCGGGCCGCTATTGGTGCCCTACCAGGGTGATAGGCCGCTGTGGGTGCGGGTGTCGGTGGTGCTACTCGGCGTGCTGCTGACGTTTGGGGTGTTGGTGGGCTCGAGCCTCCTCCTCCCCGAAGAACTCAAGCGTAACGCGACCGGCGGCTTCGTCCGCTACCTGGTGATCGGCTACACCGGCCTCGCGCTAACGCCGTGGCTGTCGCAGGTCGTCCACCTGACCCCGGCTCCCGAACGCGCCGCACTCTAAACGCGAGCCTAAAACGCGAGCTTACGTGCGCAGAATCAGACTGATCCTCGAATACGACGGTAGCGGCTTCTACGGCTGGCAGGTGCAGGCGGCGACCGGCGAACGGACCGTGCAGAGCGTGGTCGAGGCGGCGCTCGCCGACATCCCCGGAGCGCGGCCCAAGGTGCGGGCGGCGGGCCGTACCGACGCCGGGGTGCACGCGCTCGCCATGGCGGCGCACTACGACAGCGACGACCAGATCCCCGACGCGCGGATCGCGAGGGCGATTAACGCGCGCCTCCCCGCCGACGTCCGCGTGCTGCACGCCGAGGTGGTCGCGCCCGACTTCGAGGCGCAGTATCACTGCCGCTACCGGCGCTACCTCTACCGGCTCCGGCTGATCCGAGACGACCCGAGTGGCACCGCGCTCGACCGTAACCGGGTGCTCCACCTCTCGCAACGGCTCGATGTTCCGGCGATGCAGCGGGCGGCTTCGGCCTTTGTCGGGCGCCACGATTTCGCCGCGCTCGCCACCCAGGAGACGCGCAGCACCGAGCGCGAGGTGTACCGCTGCCACTTCACGCAGCACGGTCACGACCTGACCCTAGAGATCGTCGCGGACGGGTTTTTGCGCAACATGGTGCGCGCCGTGGTCGGCACGCTGCTCTGGGTCGGCGAGGGGAGACGACGCCCCGACGACATCGCGACGCTGCTCGCGAGCCGCGACCGGCGCCTAGCCGGGCCGAACGTGCCGCCGCACGGCCTCTATTTTGCCGAAGCGGGCTACGCGCCCTGGCCGGAGGTCGTTAGCGGGCAGAAAAGCACGTCCTGAGGCCGTTATAATGCCCAGCATGCTTACTCATTTTAAAGACGGTAAGGCGGTCATGGTCGACGTGTCGGGCAAAGCTGACACCGTCCGCGTCGCGGTCGCGGAGTCGTCGGTGTGGCTACCCGAAGCGGCTCGAGCCGCACTCGAACAGGGCGGCGTCGGCAAGGGCGACCCGGTCGCGGTCGCCGAACTCGCCGGGATCATGGGCGCGAAGCGCACCAGCGAACTGATCCCGCTCTGTCACCCGCTACCGCTTAGCAAGGTCGAGGTGACGGGCGAGCACGACGGTGACGTGGTCCGCTTTACCGCGACCTGCAAAACGACCGGGCCGACCGGCGTCGAGATGGAGGCGCTGACCGCTGCGAGTATCGCCGCGCTAACGCTCTACGACATGCTCAAGGCCGCGAGCAAGGGGCTTGTCATCCGCGACACGAAGCTGCTCCGCAAAGAGGGCGGAGAGTCGGGCGTATGGCAGCGCTAACCTACGCCCGGGTGCTAAGCCCGGACGACGCCGAACTGCTCGCCGAGATCGACCGGGCGTATGCGGAGCGGTACGGGCTCGAGCCCATCCTCACCCGTAGCAGCCTTAGCTTTTTCGTCCGCAGCGGTCACTCGTTTGTCGCGCTTAACGAGGGCGCCGCGACCGGCTTCGCACTCGCACAGGCGGTCTGGAACGGCACCCGCCCGGCGGTGGTGGTCAGCCGCCTTGCAACCGGAGACGACCACGACCTAGGCACCCGGCTCGCGCTGATCGAAGCGATTACCAAGAGCGCTTACGATGCGGCGGTGTACGATATCCAGGTGCAGCTTAGCAGCGACGACCATGTAGGGGCTCGAGCCTTTCAGAACAAGCAGTACCACCAACGCAACCTCGTGACCTACGAGCGGATCTTGGGCTCGCGTGGTCAGCAGTAGTTTTTAGCAGCAGTGAAGGAGACCATATGGCCCGAGTCATTTTAGGGGTTCGCGGCATGAACACGCCCGAAACCGTCGAAAAAGTCAAAAAAACGCTATCCGAGATAAACGGTATCGAAAAGGTCGACGCCAACGTCGATCAGCAGGCGACCGTCGTCTACGACGAAAGCAGCATTACCGTGATGGATCTTATCCGTACGCTGCGCCGCGCCGGCTTTTTAGCGGGGATGGAGTAACCTTCTGGCCGAGACCACCATCTACGTCGGCGTCTACCTCGCCCGCCTCGAAACGCCCTGGGTGACGAGCCTAAAACAGAAACGGGGGCTGATCAAACCGGTCGTCGAAAAGATCAAGGTCCGCTTTCCGGTCTCGGTCGCGCGGCTCGGCGGTCTAAACGCGCACGACTGGGAGCTGATCGGTGTCAGTGCGATCAGCCACGACGCGGTCTGGCTCGAGGGGCTGCTTAATCGCGTCGGAGACTTCGTCGTGGCGCACAGTGCGGCGAGCGTGACCGAAAGCTCGGTCGAGATTGAGCGGTGGTAGTGTCGCGCCGTGATGCTGCAATATCATACGGAGATTTTGCCTAAAAGCTGACACGATAGAGTAGACTACAGTGTCGCGATCACGCCGAGCTATGTCTTTGAAAGATGTGTTCTCGAAATATGTCGAGACATGTCTTTCGCGCGAGCGCCGCGCGATAGTCGTGAACGCTATCGGTGCTACCGTCGCCCGCGTCGCTGCGGGGTTTGTCCCGCCCTTGCCTGGTTGACGTCCGCAGCTGCTGGCTAACGTCTACCCTGTCGGTGTCTTCGTACTGACGACTTACTGACGTGACACGTGCCGACGTGACATCTACGTCCGACATCCGATCCACCGAGCTATCTAGTGCTGCGAAAGGAGGTCGCTGTGACACACTGTACTCATCCCACCGCGCGTACCCCGCTCCGAGCGGCGCGTCGCGACAAGGTTCGTCACGACGTGCGCCGTAATGCCGACCAAAGCGTTATGTCTGCGTCGGTGTCGTCGCTGCGACCCGCTCCCGAGGAGGTTCTACCCCAATGACCATGACCGCCGAACGCGACGTCTTAGAAGTTCGCGACCTCGTAAACGCCTTTATCTACGCGACCGACTGGCTCGGTGTCTACACCGAAGAGGTCAACGCCCTTAACGTCTACCCGGTGCCCGACGGCGATACCGGCACCAACATGCACCTCACCATGCAGTCGGTGCGGCGACAGCTCTCCGACGCTTCGCCCAAAACCCTCCACGACTTCGCGCACGCCCTCTCGTACGGGTCGCTGCTCGGCGCGCGCGGCAACTCCGGCGTGATCCTGAGCCAGGTCCTTAAAGGGTTCGCCGAGACGGTACGCGAACAGGCGCACGTCGGCTCCGAAGCGTGCGTCGCCGCGCTCCAGAACGCCACCAAAACCGCCTACGCTGCCGTGGTCAAGCCGGTCGAAGGGACGATCCTGACGGTGGTGCGCCGCGCCGCCGACGGGGCCCGAGACCGCCGCTCGAAGCTGCCGCTCCAGGTGCTGCGCGACGCGCTCGAAGCCGGTCAGAAAGCCTTAGAAGAGACGCCCGACATGTTGCCGGTCCTCAAACAGGCGGGCGTGGTCGACGCCGGCGGGCTCGGCTTTCTGCGCCTGCTCGAAGGTATTATCGCTGCCTTCGAAGGCCGTGACCTGCCCGCCCCGCCTAAGATCGAAAAGCGCGCCCAGCAGCAGTTCGAAGAAGAAGTGTTCGGCTTCTGCACCGAGTTTCTGCTCTCGGACGTCAACGTGCCGGTCGAAAAGATTCGCGACATCACCAACGGCTACGGCGATTCGCTGCTCGTCGTCGAGGCCGAAGGGTTCGTCAAGGGTCACGTTCACACCGAAGAGCCCGAAAAGCTCTTAGGCGAGATCGCCCGTTACGGCACCATGGTGCGCTCGAAGGTCGAAGATATGAGCGAGCAGCACTCCGAAATCTTGGGCGGCGTCGATCTGACCGAAACCGAAGCGTCGCCGACCGCACTCGTCGCGGTAAGTGGGGGTTACGGCGTCACCAAGGTGTTTCGCTCGCTCGGTGCCCGTGTGGTTGGCGGCGGACAGACCAACAACCCGAGCGTCCAGGACATCGCCGACGCGGTGCGCAGCGTCGGTTCTCAAGACGTTATCGTTTTGCCGAACAACAAAAACATCATCCTCGCTGCCGAGCGCGTCAACGAACTCGTCCCCGAAAAGACCGTCCACGTGCTTCCGACCCGCACCCTCGGCCAGGGTCTTGCCGCCGCCGTCCTCTTTAACGAAAACGACGCTGCCGCCGAGCTTATCGCCGACATGGAAGACGCCGCCGCGAACGCCGTCACCCTAGAAGTGACCGTCGCGAGCCGCAGCACGACCGTCAACGGCGTGACCTGCGTCGAAGGTGAGTGCATCGGGATGGCCAACGCCGAACTCGTGGCCGCCGCCAAAGAGCCCGAAGACGTGCTCGTCACGATGCTCGAAACGGTCGCCGACGAGCTCGAAATCGGCACGCTCTTTCACAACGCCAAGATCGGCCCCGAGCGCGCGCGCGAGCTGATGACGAGACTCGAAGCGGCGTTCCCCGACCTCGAAATCGAACTTCACCCCGGTGCTCCCGACGTCTACGACTACGTGATGGCGCTCGAGTAGCCGCCTAAAAGACCTGCCGCAAGGCGTTCTGGCATCTACGTCTGTTGGCGACGTTAAGGAACGACCAGATCGACGCCATCAGTCGGCATGTTACACTACGTTAATTACATTTGCTGACGGCCTGCCAAACAACGCTACCGAAAAACTCGCAACATCCTTTGCGGTAGCTAGACCGGCTCACCGAAAACGGCGAACAGGGCCGTCACCGTTCCGAACAATCGCGAACGAGGCCGAAGAGGAGATTTATGAAACGAATCAAATCTGTCTGGATCGGGGCGCTTGTCGTTCCTCTCGGAGTCCTGCCGCGTGCGAGCTTCGAACCGGTTACGCGGTTGCCGGACTTGGCACTGCGATGCGACCAAGTCGTAGAGCCAAGCGACCGGACGACGTCGGTCGCTACCCCCTCGGTCTCGGTGGTCGCCGGTGACGACGAGCGTTATCAGGTCGACCTACCGGCTGAGTTTGCGGATGATGGTGATGAGGGTCTACTCTACGTCGAGGTTAGCCCGGTCAACGCGGCTGTGGACAGCGTGCGCCTCGAACTCTACAACGCTAGCAGGGTGCTGGTGCGGCAGAGCGAGAGCCCCGACTTGTTTACCGGTCAGGCCATCACCATTAACCCGATCGACTGCCGAGGTCCGTGTATCCTGCTCGACGCCGAGACCCTCGAGACTCCTGGTGGCGGCGTTTTCTACCTTATCGTCGAAACTGAGAGCAGCACCGCCGTCGAATTCGACCTGTTCATGCTGCGAGGAAGAAGTACCACGGCGATACCGAAGAACCGTGAGCGAGCAACGACTGTGACTTTCGGGACAGAGTGCCGATTGTCGTCGCGCCGACCGATAACGGCGTTGGGAAGGAGCTGTCGAAACTCTCGAAGACCGCGACTGCTACCAGAGCAACGGCGAAGTGCAGGAAGCGACGGTCGAGACGTTTGCCGACACCACCATCGACCTGTACGTCAACGCTTACGACCGCGACACCGGCGAGCAGGTTGCCAGACCGGGATGTTTGTTTGCGCGCGTGCGCGGCGGCTTCGGGATCTTTTCCCGCTTCGACGTAGGCGCTGCGTTATCGCCGCGTCGAGGTGGAAGTCTTTTTCGGCGTCGACGGAAGTGGCGGACCACGCGCCGCCGCACCCGCCGCACAGTCGGGCTACCGCATCTCGTTCGATTTTCCGAACTAACAACCAACGTTGCGGATATATTTACGGCGGCCTTCGGGTCGCCTTTTTTGTTGGCGCTTGAGCGAAGATTTGCTTAACGTGGCGTGACGGGCGGCTCACCGCGTTTCATGTCGGCCTCGGCTAGACTAGCGTATGCCACGACGATTTTTTCTTCTTGTGTTGCTACTGCTGTTGCCCTTTGGAGTGGCGCAGCGCTGCCTCGACGAACTGCGGGCGGGGTTGCCGAACGAGGCGCTGTCCGAAACGGCGAGCGGGCGCGACGCGGTGCGGTTTTTAAAGCGGGCGGTCGATCTGCTCGAGCCCACCCTCCCTCCTCTTACGAACAGCACCCTACCCGCCGCCCTTAGCCCCGACGATCCGGTGTTCGACACGGCGATCTTTCTGGCCGAGCGGGGGTTGTTACCGCAGAACTGGCAACCGGACACCCTCGCGCCGGCGGTGTGGCAGACGATGCTCGAACGCGTCGCGGCCTGGTACGAACCGCGCCCGAGTGTTGACGTAGGTGACGACGAGACGTTAAGCCTCGGTAACTTGGTCGCTGACCTCAGCCGGTTGATTACGGCGGTTACGGAGGGGCTCGAGCCCCTCGCCCTCATCGCCACCGACCCCGGCGACCGCAACGCCATCACCTTCTGGGCCGTGATCCGTAACCAGGGCGTCTACCCCCGCATGGTCGTCGTCAGCCCTAACGCCGTCGCGATCTCGCTCAACGGAGACCCGACCCGGGCGCTGCCCTACCTCGCGACCTGCGCCGTCCCGCTCGAAAATTACGTGACCGCCCCCGCCGACGTCGCCCGCCAGCTCTTTCTGGCCAACACCGACGCCGAGATGGTGGTGGCCTACAGCGATCCGCCCGCGCTCTACAACTACCGCGTTCCCGGCGGCGACGCTATCGCGTTTCTAGAGTTCGACGCCCCGTTGCTCGAAGATATCGACCGCTACGCCGCGCTCTTTTTAGGCGAAGGTCCGGGTCCGCTCGCGATCACGCGGCTCGTGTCGCGGGTGCGCACCAACATGGGGCCGGGCCAGATTATGGGGCTGTTTCGTTAGCCGCGCCAGGCCCGGTTGATGGTCTCCTTCATCGCGCGTGCCGCGCTGGCCTATCCGGAAAATCATTTCGTCGGTCACGTAGCTTCACCTAGGCTGGACTGACGACCACCAGCACCGTCCGCGTCGAACGCCCCGGCCACGTCTTCGGCCCTCGCACCCTGGGCACCGTAGCCCGGTACGAGCAAGACGCTGTAGGGGAGCGCCCGGCGCACCTCGCGCAGCACCTGCGGATGGGTCGCGCCGACCACCGCGCCGACCGGCGAGTAGCCGTCTTCGTCTCGGTAGGGGCGGCCTAACTCGCCAACCAGCGCCGCCGTGTGCAGATAGACCGGTCGGTCGTCCGTGGTGGTCAGGTCTTGCAGGTCGCGGCTGCCCGGGTTCGAAGTCTTGACCAACACGAACAGCCCGCGCCCGTTCGCGGCGGCTTGGTCGACAAACGGCTCGAGGCTGTCGCGCCCGAGGTAGGGGTTGACGGTCAGCGCGTCGCTGCCGAACACGCCGTCGCCGAGGTAGCCCAGCGGATC
>JAXHMC010000027.1:0-95199 GCA_034521635.1 Trueperaceae bacterium
GACATCCTCGACACGGCTCGAGCCGGACTCGGTAGAGAATACTCGGTGTCCTCTTACGACCCCGAACCCGGTGGCCTCAAACCCGGCGACCGGCAGGGCGAGCCGCGAACAGCACCGACTATAGAGCTAGAGAATCGACGAGCTAGAGAATCGACACCAGACACGTCTAAAGGAGACCTTGTATGCGCGTAGCGATTGTTGGCGCCACCGGCGCGGTCGGCGAAGAATTTATCAGACTATTGCAGGAACGAAACTTTCCGATCAGCGAGCTAAAACTCTACGCGTCGGCGCGCTCGGCGGGTAAGACGCTCGTCTTTAACGGCGAGCCGCACCGCGTCGAGGTTCTGCCCGAAGACGGTAACCTGGGCGTCGACGTCGCCTTCGCGTCGGCGGGGGGCAGCATCTCGCTAGCCGGGGCGTGGCGCTGGGCCGAACACGGCGCGGTCGTAATCGACAACAGCTCGGCGTTTCGGATGGACGACCGGGTGCCGCTCGTCGTCCCCGAAGTGAACGGTGCGGCGGCGCTGGCGCACGACGGTATTATCGCTAACCCCAACTGTTCGACCATTATCGCGCTGCTAGCGCTCGCACCGCTCCACCGGGCGTTCGGCCTGTCGCGGGCCACCGTCGCGACCTACCAGGCGGTGTCGGGGGCGGGGGCGGCAGGTATCGACGAGTTACGCCAGCAGACCGAAGCCGCGCTCGCGGGGCGCGAGGTTACGGCGCAGAAGTTTCAGCACCCGATCGCCTTTAACCTCTTTAGCCACGACTCCGACGTCGGCGAAGACGGTTACAACGTCGAAGAGCGCAAGCTGCTGCTCGAATCGCGCAAGATTTTGGGCGAACCCGACCTGCGCATCAGCGCGACCTGCGTCCGGGTGCCGGTGTTTCGCGCCCACAGCGAAGCGATCCACGCCGAGTTTAAGCGTCCGGTCGACGAGCAGGAGGTTCGCGACGTACTCTGCGCCGCGCCGGGCGTCAGGGTCATCGACGACCGCGCTAACAACCACTTTCCGATGCCGAACGAAGCGACCGAACAGGACGCGGTGCTCGTCGGGCGGATTCGGGCCGACGCGAGCTATCAGGGCGGCGTCGCGCTCTTTGTCGCCGGCGACCAGATCCGTAAAGGGGCCGCGCTTAACGCCGTGCAGATCGGCGAATACCTCGTCGAGCGGGGCGCGCTAGGGTAGACCGCGTCAGGGTAGGGCGCGCTAAGGTAGGGTCGGAAACAGCGCGTCGGTACGTCCGAGCAGGCGAAACGCGACGAGACCGACCCATTCGCGAGCGATACCGTCGATCTCGGTGATGTTGTCTAGAACGTTTAGCGACGGCTCGAAGCTGGGGTTAGCGACCGAGCGAAAATCGACCGGATAGGGCAGCACCGGCCAGCCGAGCGCCTGAAACACCCCGACCGCGCGGGGCATGTGCATCGCCGAGGTGACGAGCAGCCAGGTTTGGCCCGGTTGCGGGTCGGCGAGTTCGTAGCTGTAGAGGGCGTTTTCGTAGGTGTCGCGCGAGCGCTGTTCGAGCAGGAGGCGGGTGGGCTCGAGCCCTACCTCCTCGTAAAACATCGCCGCGACGTCCGCCTCGCTAAGCTCCCGCCCGACCAGCTCGCCCGACCCGCCACTAAACAGCAGCGTCGCCTCCGGATATTGCCGCGCCAACGCCAGCGACGCCGTCATCCGCTCCGCACTCTCGCCTAGCGCCACCTGGCCGCGCGACGCCGTGACCTGCACAACCACCGCCCCGCCCAGCACGATAATCCCGTCGACCGTGTCGGGGAGCGGGCTCGGCACCGGAAAGTGGTTTTCGAGCGGCGCCCGCAACCAGGTCTTGACCGGCACAAACACCGGCACGAGCGCCACGACCAAGACGAGTGTCAGCAGCGCCCGCCCGTTGCGCCGCGCCCCGAACCAGAGCAGCAGCACGCCTACGAGCAGCAGCAGAAACAGCAGGTTGCTCGGCCTTAAAAACCACCAGGCGATTTTCTGAAACGCAAACATAGCCGCTATCCTACGCTTTAGTGACCGCACCGTCGATGTGTACCCGTCAGTGTGTACCCGTCATTTCGTACGTCCACCGCCGAAGTGTCTGCGGCCCGGTGCGCCCGCTGTCGCCGAACGGTATCCGCGCTAGCGTGCTAGCATAGCGTTATGGCAGACCAACGTTTAGTCCGTCCGTCCAACAACAAAGTCATCGCCGGCGTGTGCTCGGGCGTCGCGAACTACCTCGGCCTCGACACAACACTCGTCCGCATCATCTTTCTGCTAGCCTTCCTGCTGTTCGGTGCCGGCCCCCTCGTCTACCTCATCCTCTGGCTTATCATGCCGAGAGCCTGACGGCGCATTACAGTTTAGAGACAGTTTAGAGACAGCTTCTTAGAGACAGCTTACGCACAGTTTCGCGCTGTACAGACTATAGCGCTTCGTTCTACTGCGCTTGTTACGACTGCGCGACTATCAACATTTAGCGACGTCTCGGCGCTCCGCCTGCTCGGCTCGCGGAACGTTTTTAGTTGCGATACGTGTGCCTTTAGAGCGACACCCTATCCGACGCTCGGTTCTGATGCCGAGGTACACCGCTCCAAAGTCCTACGAGGCATCCGTCGGGCAGAGTGATGACACTGTGGCGGGTCGGTAACTGTCCGTAACCCGCCCGGCGGGCGCAGCGAGACGCTATCCGCGCATTTTCTGCGAGACGTGTCGTTCCGAAAAACGAGAACTCGACAACGAGAGTTTGTAAACGGAAACATAACGCGACGGTCGGAGTGCGAACGCCTTATCACTCGGCAGAAAAGCGGTTGACGACATGCAGCTAAGCGGCACCATCATCACCCCGACAGGCGTCCGCAAAGGCAGGCTCGACTTCGGTACCTACATCCGCCACGTCGCGCTAGAAGACGGCACCACGACGGGGCCGTGGATTCTGCCCGGCTTTGTCGACACGCACGTTCACGGGGGCGACGGCGGCGACACTATGGACGGGGCGGCGGGGGTGCGCAAGCTCGCGGCGTTTCACGCCCGGCACGGCACGACCACGCTCTACCCGACCACCATGACGAACCCGTGGCAGCGGGTACTCGCGGCGTTGCGGGGCGTCGCGGAGGTCGCTCGGGAGGCTAGACACGAAGCCGGAGACGAGGGCGGGGCGCGTCTTCCCGACATTCCTGGCGCACACCTAGAAGGGCCGTTTATCAGCCCGGAGCGGCTCGGGGCGCAGCCGCCGCACGCGGTTGTACCGACACCGGAGCGGGTCGGAGAGGTGCTCGCGTTAGACGTCGTCCGCCTCGTCACCCTCGCCCCGGACATCGACGGCGCCCTAGACGCCGCGCGGCAGTTCGCCCGGGCCGGGGTGCGCGTGAGCATCGGCCACACCAGAGCGTCGTACGAACAGGTTCGAAGTGTGATAGACGCCATCTACGAGGCTAACGGCGTGGTCGGTTTTACCCACCTCTACAACGCAATGGGCGGGCTCGGCGCCCGCGAACCGGGACCGGTCGGCGCGGCCCTTACCGATGCGGAAAGCTACGCCGAGCTAATCCTCGACCTGCATCACGTCCACCCGGCTAGTTTTCAGGTCGCGCTAGCTGCCAAACCCGACCGTCTCCACCTCGTCACCGACGCGATTCGGGCGTGCGGGTTGGCCGAGGGCGAGACCGAACTCGGCGGTCAGGCTGTGACCGTTAAAGGGGGGGCGGCTCGCTTGGCAGACGGAACTCTTGCCGGTAGTGTCCTGACGCTAGACCGGGCGCTCAAAAACATTCTCGGCTTAGGTATCGACATCGCGCGGGCGAGCCGGTTGTTGTCGGCGGTGCCGGCAGCGTATATGGGGCTTACCGACCGGGGGACGTTAGAGGTCGGCAAGCGGGCCGATATCGTTGTGCTAGACGACAACATCGATGTTATCGACGTGCTGGTTGCGGGTCGGTCGGTGTTCGCCTGACGGTGTTCGCCTGACGGTGTTCACCTAATTCGCCTAGCAGGTCTGGTCGATAGGCAGACGTCCGAAAAACCAGGCGACGCGGCGGCGGTTCGTTTCGGAGAAGAAGGTCATGAGGGTGAGGCCGTCGAAGCAGGGGTAGACGCGTTCGAGGATGTCGGGGGACACGTCGCGTGTGCCGAGGGTGGCGAGGAGGGCTCGAGCCTCTCTCCTCGCCCGCACAACAGCGAACGGACTGCCCGCCGCCGCCAGATGGAAAAACCCGGTCAGGTACCGCCCCGCCAACATCTCGGCCCGCCGCCAACCCCGAAAGTACCGGTCGATGGTCACAAAATCGTTACGCAACGGCAGAAACGCCGCCCGCTCCTTGACCTTCGGCCCGCGACTGTCCCAGACATGAAACACCGGCGCGCCCGGCAGATAATCGGCCTCCCAGCCGTGCGCCAGGTACTCGATCATCGCGGGCGCTTCGGTTTCGTACATAAAGTAGCCCGGCGGACTCGGCGGCACCTGCTCGGCGGCCTCGCGCCGCACCACCACCGCTCCCGCGTGATAGGCCCGCGCCGGCGCGTACGTCATGTCGGGCGTCATGTTCGGAAAGTAGGGCGTGTAGCTTAGCCGGTCGGTGCCCGGACGCTGAAACGGAAGCGCGATCACGCCGAGTTGGGGGCCGCGTTCGCGGGCGTGGGCGAGCACCGTCGCGAGCGTGCCCTCTGCCGGATAGGCGTCGTCGTCGAGAAACAGAAGCCACGCGCCGCGCGCTTTCGCGATCGCTTTAGGCAACGCGTCAAACCCCTGCGACGTCTCGTTACGAACCACCGTAACGCCCGGATAAGCGCGCAACATCTCGGCGGTGCCGTCGGTCGATGCGTCGTCTAGGACGATGATTTCGTGGTCGACCTCGTCGTTGGCGAGCAGCCGGTCGAGTAGCGCCCGCAGCACCTCGCGGCGGCTGTGGGTCGGAATGATGATACTAAGCTCGAGCACCACGAGCCTCTTGGGCCGCTCGGTCGGCCTCGTCCTGACGAAACTGCTGATACCAGTCCCACAACCGCTTCGTCCCTTCGGCGACCGACACCTGCGGGTCGTAGCCTAGCAAGCGCCGCGCCTTGCCGATGTCGGCGTAGGTCTGTTCGACGTCGGCGTCTGGTTTAGGGGTCGGAACGAGGTTGGCGGTCGTGCCCGCGAGCGCTTCGAGGTGGTCGATAAAGTCGCGGAGCGCGACCGGTTCGCCGCGTCCGAGGTTGAAGATTTCGTAGCCGAGCGGCGTGCCGAGCGCCCGCATAATGCCGTCACAGATGTCGTCGACGAAGGTCCAGTCGCGGCGCATATCGCCCTCGTAGAGCGGGATCGGCTTGCCGGTCGCGAGGCTGTCGGCGACGAGGTGGGCCATCATGTCGGGGCGGTTGCCGGGGCCGTACACGGTAAAGAGCCGCACCGCCGTAAAGTCGAGGCCGTAGAGGTGATGGTAGCAGTGGCCGAGCATTTCGGTCGCCCGTTTGGCGGCGGCGTAGGCCTGAAGCGGACGGTCGCAGGGGTCGGTCTCGACGAAGGGGATCTGGGTGGTCTGGCCGTACACCGACGAGGTCGACGCGAACACGAAGGTGTCGACCCCGTCTGCGGCGAGCACCGCGTCCATGAGGTGTTGCGAACCGTTTAGGTCGACCTCGACGTAGCGCGCCGGGTAGGCGACGGCGTTGCGGACCCCCGCGAGGGCGGCGAGGTGGGCGACGGCATCGAAACGTTCTTCTCGGCACAGGGCAAACAGCCGGTCGCGGTCGCGGATGTCGGCTTCGACCATGCGGAAGTGGGGGGAGGGCTCGAGCCCCTCCTGCCGCCGCCGTTTGCGGGCCGGGTCGTAGTAGTCGTCGAAGCTGTCGAGGCCCACCACCTCGTGGCCCTGGGCGAGCAGCAGTTCGCTTAGACGGCTCCCGATAAAGCCGGCGGCGCCGGTCACGAGAACCTTCATACGCCGCACGTCGCCGACCGACAGGTAAACAGAAAACGTTTCGGTAAGAGCGGTAAAATAGAATCGTTCATCAGCTAGACACTCGACAATCTCGTTAAGCCTCGGTTGCTAAAGCGCGTTCGCGAAACCTCGTCACACAGTCTGATTAATAGCGATTTTTAGATTAGACAGACAGAAACGCTCGTCTAGCCCGCGATAGCTCCGCAGCGTGTTGCCAGAGCATTATCAGAGAAGCCTCTTCGAGAGAGCGGCGACGAGCTTTTTTAGCCTATCACGCGGGTCCTCCGGCGGCGCGGTTATCGGTACAGTCTTCCCGGCACAGCTCCCGGCACAGCTTTTGGCAACCGTTGCCGACAAGACTCGCCGAACACAGCACTCTCTAACAAGACTCGACGGCCCGTCAGCAACACACGGCACATCACAGCAGACCGTGGTACTGCGTCCTCGCTTACGTCTTTGCTAGGGTTACGATGCGTTTTGGTGCTCGCGTCGCGAACACGACAAACAGACGCAACACACTCTATGTTACCACTACCCACCATCAGGAGGCCAATCATGCAACAACTTGTCGAACGAATCCGCCGCGAGGGCCAGAATCTCGGCCAGGGCATCCTCAAGGTCGACGGCTTTATCAACCACCAACTCGACCCGCAGCTAACGATGGCGATGGGCGAGGCGTTCGCCGCACAGTTCGCCCGCGCCGGTATCGAAAAGGTCAGCAAGGTCGTGACCGCCGAGGTGAGCGGTATCGCGCCCGCCTTCGCGCTCGGCGTAACGCTCAAGGTGCCGGTGATTTACGCCCGCAAAACCCGCCCGGTCACGATGCGTAAAGGCGTGTACCAGAGCGAGGCGCCGAGCCGGACCAAGGGCGGCGTCACCAAACTCGTGATTTCGCCCGAATATCTGCGCGCCGAGGACCGGGTGCTGCTCGTCGACGACTTTTTAGCGAGCGGGAAGACCATCGGTGCCCTCGCGGGGCTGATCACGCAGTGCGGGGCGACGCTGTTAGGGATCGGCTGTGTGATCGAAAAGAGCTTCGAGACGGGACGGCAGCAGCTCGCGCACTTGGGGGTGCCGATTGTGTCGCTCGCGGTTATCGAAAGTATGGAGGGAAACAGCATCGTGGTGCGTGACGCCGTTGCGGGTGGGTCACAGACGTAGACTGTAGGAGAAGTTTGGCAGACCGATACGGCAACCACTACGGGTGTCGCCCCGTCTCTGGTAAGAGCGTTAGCGTACAAAGAGCTAGGTTTGTGCCGGGAAGATGGGGCGGGGCTCGAGCCACACACGCTACCCAGGGGGGCTTATGGACCATCCGTCACCACAGACGCCCGCACCGACGCCTACAAACAGACCGTCACCGAACCGTTCGTCTAACCATTCATCTAACCAACGGTCGACCGACGGACGCGCCGTCGTGCTCGTCGACGGGGTGCGGGTGCCGTTTATGCGCTCGGGCGGCCACTATCTCGACCTGCTCGCCTACGATTTAGCGCGGAGCGCGGTTCGGGGGTTGTTAGAGAGGACGGGGCTCGAGCCCGCAAGTCTCGACCGCGTCATTATGGGCATCGTCATGCAGAACCCCAAGACCAGCAACGTGGCCCGCGAAGCCGCGCTCGGCGCCGGTATTCCGAACAGCGTGCCCGCCTACACGGTCACCATGGCCTGCATCTCGTCGAACCAGGCGATTACGAGCGCCGCCGAACTCGTCGCCTCCGGCCAGGCCGACGCGGTGATCGCGGGCGGTACCGAGAGCCTTAGCGACGTCCCTATCGGCTTCGGCAAAGCGCTTCGCAAAAAGCTCTACCAGCTGCGCAAGGTCGAGTCGGTGTGGGCGTACCGCAAACTGTTTCGGGGGCTATCGCTGAGCGACCTCGTGCCCCGAACGCCCGGTATCGAAGAGTATTCGACCGGCGAAAGTATGGGCGAGTACGGCGACAAACTCGCGGCGATGTTCGGCGTGTCGCGTAAGGACCAGGACGAATACGCGCTGCGCTCGCACCAGAACGCGGCCCGGGCGACCCGCGAGGGCAAGCTTAGCGCCGAGATTACGCCGGTCGCGGTGCCGCCCCGCTTCGACCCGCTCGACACCGACAACACGGTCCGGCCCGACACCAGCATGGACAAGCTAAGCAAGCTGCCCCCCGTCTACGTCAAGCCCTACGGCACCATTACCGCCGGCAACGCCTCGCCGCTAACCGACGGCGCCGCCGCGACGCTCGTCATGTCCGAACAGAAGGCGCTCGCGCTCGGCCTGACCCCCAAAGCCTACCTCCGGCACTACTGCTACGTCGCCCAGGACCCCTACGAAGAGCTGCTGCTCGGCCCGGCCTACGCGGTGCCGAAACTGCTCGACGAGGCGGGGCTCGAGCCGGGCGATATCGACGTGATCGAGTTTCACGAGGCGTTCGCCGGACAGGTGCTCGCGGTGCTTACCGCGCTCGGGTCGGACACGTTCGCCCGCGACAAGTTAGGGCGGAGCAGCCGTGCCTTCGAGGTCGACATGGACATCCTCAACCGGTGGGGCGGCTCGATTTCGCTCGGACACCCGTTCGGGGCGACCGGGGCGCGGCTCGTAACGACGGCGGCGAACCGGCTCCACGACGAAGACGGACAGTTCGCGCTCGTCACCGCGTGTGCGGCGGGCGGGCTCGGACACGCGCTTATCGTCGAGCGCTACGAGGGGTCAGCATGAGCTACTTTCGCTACGACAAAACCGACGGCGTCGCGACGCTCTGGCTCGAGCAGCAGGGCAGCGACGTCAACACGCTAAGCGAAGCGATGATCGACGAGTTTGCCGAGATGCTCGACCGGGTCGAACAGCAGCCCGACGTGCGGGCGGCGGTGCTGATCAGCGGCAAGCCGGACACGTTCGTGGTCGGGGCCGATATTCGGCAGTTTGTGACGTTCGACGACAAGGACGAGGTGCGGGCGCTGCTCCGTAAGGGGCAGGCGGTGTTGATGCGGCTCGAGCACCTCTCCAAACCGGTCGTCGCCGCCGTCCACGGCCCCGCGATCGGCGGCGGTCTAGAGATGATCCTCGCCTGTCACTACCGCGTCGCGACCGACAGTACCGACACCACGTTTGCGCAGGCCGAGGTCAAGCTCGGGCTGCTGCCCGGCCTCGGCGGGACGCAGCGGCTACCGCGCATCGTGGGGGTTACGACGGGGCTCGAGCTCCTCCTGACCGGCAAAAACCTCTACGCGAAGCAGGCCCGCAAGGCCGGTCTCGTCGACGCCCTGATCCACCCGCCGGGCCTGCACCACGCCGCCCTCGCCGCCGCCCGCGACCTCGCCCACGGTCGCCGCACACGCCGCCGCCTCACACTCTCCTGGCGCGACCGCCTGCTCGCCCAGACGCCGCTCCGCCGCATCGTCTACCGCCGCGCCCAAACCGACGTCGACGAGCGTACCTACGGCAACTATCCCGCACCCTACCGGATTCTCGACACGGTCCGCACCGGGCTGTCGAAGGGGATGAAGGCCGGTCTAGACGCCGAGGCCGACGCGTTCGCCGACCTCGTGCTCACGCCCGAATCGCGGGCGCTCGTCAACCTGTTCTTTTTGCAGAACGACGCCCAGAAAAACCCGTTCGGCGCGGCCCAGGCGCGAGAGGTCGACACGGTCGGGGTGCTCGGTGCCGGGCTGATGGGGTCGGGTATCGCCGAACTGTCGACGCGGGGCGGCTACGACGTGGTCCTTAAAGACCAGACGATGGAACTCGCCGCCGAGGGCAAAGGGACGATCTGGCGTAGCCTCGACGATTCGGTCGGTAAGGGGTTGCGCGCCTTCGAGCGCGACGTGCTCGCCGAGCGGGTCAGGCCGGTCGCGGACGTCGACCTGTTCGGCAAGGTCGACCTGACCATCGAGGCGGTACCGGAAAAGCTCGATCTCAAACAGCAGATGATTCGCGACGTCGAAGCGCGCACACCCGAACACCACGTCTTCGCCTCGAACACCTCGTCTATCCCCCTCAAACAGCTCGCCGAAGCGAGCCAGCGCCCCGACCGCCTCGTCGGGATGCACTACTTTTCGCCCGCAACCAAGGTGCCGCTGCTCGAAATCATCCGCCACGCAGACAGCGCCGAGTCGGCGCTCGCAACCGCCTGCGAGGTCGGGCTGAAGCAGGACAAGACGCTAATCGTGGTTCGCGACAGTCCCGGCTTCTACACGACGCGGATTCTGGCGCTCTACATGAACGAGGGGCTCGAGCTCCTCAACGAGGGCGCCGACATCCGCGCGGTCGACACGGCGATGAAGCAGTTCGGCTTTCCGGTCGGGCCGCTCGCCCTGTTCGACGACGTTGGGGTCGATATCGGCGCGGGCATCTACGACGTGCTCGCCGACCTCTTCGCCGAGCGCGGTATCGACACGAGCGACGCGGCACGCAAGATGGTCGAGGCGGGCGCTAAAGGCCGTAAGAGCGGGCGCGGCTTCTACCACTACGAAGACGACGACCGGCAGGGCGTCAACGACGACGTCTACCGTTTTTTCGGCGGCGGCGAACGGCGCACCTTCGCCAAAGTCGACGTCCAGGAGCGACTCGCGCTGATGATGGTGAACGAGGCGGTCCGCTGTCTCGAAGAGGACGTTATCGACACACCGCAGGACGGCGACGTCGGCGCGGTCTTCGGGCTCGGCTTTCCGCCCTTTTTAGGCGGACCGTTCTGGTACCTAGACACGCGCGGGGCGGGCGATGTGGTGCAGAGGCTCGAGCAGTTCACCCAGGCCCACGGCCCCCGGTTGACACCCGCCACCCTTTTAACCGAGCACGCCGACACCGGACGCTCTTTCTACGCGTCGTAACGCAAGACACGTTATAACGAGCGCTAACATGAATCATTCCGGACGACGCCGCGTTTACGAGACCGGCGTCGTTCTCTCTCTGTCGGCTCTCTGTCGGCGAGCGGTTCTACGAGGACGTCGTGTCGGGAGACAACAAACAAAAGACTCGGTTGTGTGTGTCGGTCCGGTGTAGCGACAAGGGCGGCGTAGTACCTCCCCGTCGGCAGATAAGGACGCTGTTAAAGACGCTGTCGGCTAGTCGGTGTGCTACACATTCGGCTTTGGTACGGATTGTTTGCGACCGCGCGGAACGGCGCTATCCTCGAACGAAGAAGCGCAACGCGCCCGGAAAGCGCCGCGCCCACGCCGATTCGTGGTGTCGCCCGCCCTCTTCGACGCGGTAGCGGAGCCGTTCGTCGCTGTAGCCTTTGTCGCGTAGCAGCCGCCGCATCTTCGCCGCTCCCGACAGATACACTGCGGTCTTTCGGGCGTCGTCGGGATATTCGTCGTCGCCGACGTCGATATAGAGCTTTCCGCCGACGTAGGGCGCCGCGTCGACAAGCGGAAACATCGCCCCGTCCGCGAACCAGAACGCCGGGCTCATCGCGCCGGCAAAGCCGAACACGCCGGGGTGACGAAAAAAGCCGTAGAGGCTGATAAGCCCCCCCATCGACGAGCCGAGCAGGCCGGTGTACTCGCGACCGACCCGAGTACGAAACGAACGGTCGATAAGCGGTTTGAGCGTCTCGGTGACGAAGTCTAGGTAGCGGTCGCCACGTCCGCCACCGTAGTCAGGGTCGTAAAAGGGGGCGTACTCGTTAAAGCGCTCGGTACCCATGTTCGGAATCCCGACCAGAATCGACTCGGTGCCCTCGCGGCTTAGCGCGGCGAGCGTCTTGTCGGCCCGCCACTCGCCCGCGTAGCTCGTCGTAGCGTCGAAGAGGTTCTGGCCGTCGTGCATGTAGAGCACCGGATAGCGTTTGCGAGACGCGCCGTAGGTAGGCGGCAAACAGACCAGGATGTCGCGAAGGTTGTCGAGTTGCGGGCTGTAGAGGCCGTGCCAGACCTTAATTTGGGCGCCTGCGGTGCTGCCGTCGCGCCGTTCGTAGTCTCGCCAGGTTTCGGTGTACGTCATGTTCTCCATGCTATCAAGCGAGCCGGGTTCGGGTACGCAGTCGTCTGTATATTGCCAGTACGTGGTCACCGGTACGTAGTCATATGCCGAAGACGGGAGTTCCTCCTCTCTCCCACCACCAATCACGTCGCGACTGACGGACCATCTCGTAGCGTCTCATCTATCCCAAACAGCGCTTTAATACGGATAAACCGGCGCCTACGGCTCGGCGATAAGCGACTCTCGCGCCGCGAGCACACAGCCGAGCGCCAGAGAGTGAAACTTGGTCTCGGCGCTGTCGGCCCGGCTTGTCAGGATGACGGGCGCTTTCGCTCCGGCGATAATCCCGCCGACCTGGGCGTGAGCGAAATAGACCAGCGACTTGTAGAACACGTTGCCGACGTCGATATTGTCGACGATCAGCACGTCGGCCCGTCCGGCGACTTCGGACTTGATGTTTTTAAGCCGCGCCGCCCGTTCGTCGACGGCGTTGTCGAGCGCGAGCGGCCCGTCTATCTGGGCGCCGCGAATCTGACCCCGGTCGGCCATCTTGGCGATAATGGCGTGGTCGATGCTGGTGTGCTGGTTCGGATCGACGAGTTCGACGGCGGCGAGCAGCGCGACCTTCGGTTCGCGAACGCCGAGTAGCCGCGCGATGCGGATAGCGTTTTTGACGATATCTATCTTGAGTTCGAGGTCGGGCTCGATGTTAAGCGCGCCGTCGCTCATAAAGAAGAGCCGGTCGAAGTTCGGCGAGTCGATCACGAGGACGTGCGACAGTTTGCGGTCGCCGCGCAGGCCGTGGTCGCGGTTTAGAACGTTACGGAGCAGGCTCGCGGTCTGAATCTGGCCCTTCATCAGCACGTCGCAAGAACCCTCGGACACAGCCCGCACCGCGGCCTCTGCGGCTTCGTCGCGCGACTGGGTGTGTTCGATGGTGACGCTCTTAAGCGGCAGGTCGTGTTCCTGACAGAGCGTCGAGATCGCCGAGCTGTTACCGAACAGATACGGCTCGACCCAACCGGCACGGGTCGCTTTCGCGACGGCCTCGATCACGTGTGTGTCGGCGGCGCTCGCGACCGCGAGTTTGCGCGGTTCGATACGGGTCGCGGCGATGCGGGCGAGCGCGTGGATGTCGCTCATGGTGGTGCAGGCGTTGATGTTGGCGAGGGGGTGGCCGCCGCGCCCGGTGTCGCGCCCGGTGTCGGACTGCTGCTCGGGCGGCTGCGTCGGCTCGTTGGCGGGCTGGTCGTGGGGTTTAGATGGGGTGCTCGTCATATATCTGCCTAGTGTAGGTCAAAATTGACGGTTCCGTGTTATGTGTTTTTGTGTCCATCGTCAAAAACAACACTAGCATTCAGTATACAAAAGTGATATGTTGATACTGGTTCGAAAAGCTTTTCGGTACACAACACAACATGGAGGTTACATCGTGGTGAACGTCCCTAAGAAAGTTACTCGTGGTTTGTTTTTTCTCGTATTCCTGACCGCTTTCACTTATCTGTCGTCCTGCGCACCCTCGACGAGCAGCGAATCAACGACGAACAGTGAACCAACGGTTCCAAGACCGGAAGTTACTACGACCGAAACTTCTTCGATTTTCGACGTTTCAGCAAGCGTCAACGGTGAAGAAATTCCCGTCGCTGTTGGGGACGAAGACTTTTATGTGATTGCAAACGACGAGTTTAGCATTGGCGTTTTCTTCTCTCCGAATAACATCAGTACTCTTAGCGTAGAAGAACTTGATGCTTGGTCTGATACTGTTGAGATTTTTA
The DNA here is from genome assembly GCA_034521635.1 of Trueperaceae bacterium. Lineage (GTDB taxonomy): Bacteria > Deinococcota > Deinococci > Deinococcales > Trueperaceae > JAXHMC01. The sequence goes on from JAXHMC010000027.1 coordinate 13,583, forward strand.
CATTATTGGGTTTCTTTGACTCCCTCTACCAAAACGATACAACGAGATTTGCGCTGTTTGTTACCAACGAAAGCCAGGAACCGATTCGGGTAGTTTGGGATGAAACTGCAATTGTAGATACTGACGGTGCTGCATCGGGAGTTATCCATGAGGGAGTTAGGTTTTCGGAGATGAATAATTCTCAGTCGCCTACAACAATCCCACCGGGCGCAAGGATCGAGGATTATATTGGGCCGACTAACAGAATTGATTTCGTCGCTAGCGAATGGCAAGAGTATCGTCTTTTTACGGAAGACATAGAGGAAGGAGATGTTATCTCTATCTTTCTAGCCTTGGAGGTTGGTGGAGAGAATAGAAACGTTAACATCGAGTTTGAAGCTAACTCGTCACTTTCAGTCGGCCCGACGGAAGTAGAGGTGTTTAACTAGACGGAACCGGATTTTAAGCATTGTCTGTTTAGATGAAGTCAAGATGGCCGGAGATTTTGCTTCCGGCCATCTTCGTTAGTTATATTGATTCTTCTTCTTTCTATCTTACGGAATAGAGGCTAGGACAGAGCAGCAGCGTCCGTTCGCGTTGTAGCGGCGCGAGGCTACGCAGCAGGGTGCTCGGGTCGTCACGGGTCGGCAAGATCAGCTTAGACGGGGCGCGGACGTTGTAGACCGGGGCGCTGCCGGGGAGGTCGGCGAGCTGTTTGGCCCTAGCGATGGCGGCGGGCAGATCGCCAAGTTCGTCGATGAGGCCGCGCTCTAGGGCGTCGGTGCCCGACCAGATGCGCCCGCGTCCGAGGGCGTCGACGTCGTCTCGGCTAAGACCTCGGCCTGCAGCGACGCGCGCGACGAAACGCTGGTAGACATCGTCGGTGTAGCGCTCGAGCCAGTCGCGCTGTTTGTCGTCGAACGGATACGAGGCGCTAAACGCGAGGGCGAAGGGGTAGGGCTCGAGCCTCTCACTGCTCACCCCGTAACGTCCAAACGCCTCCTCTAACACCGGCTTGCCGACCACCACCCCAATCGAGCCGGTCAGCGTCGTCGGCGCCGCCATCACCACGTTTGCGTGCGTCAACACGTAGTAACCGCCGCTCGCCGCCACACTCCCCATCACCGCGACGACCGGCTTGTGCTGCCGCGCTCGCATCACCTCGCGCCCGATCAGGTCGCTTGCAAGCGCCGAACCACCGCCCGAATCGACGTAGAGGACGATCGCACCGGTCTGCGGGTCTTGGGCGGCCTGCCGCAGCGCCCGCACCAACGTGTCCGACCCGGCCTGTTCGCCCACGAGCGGCACCGGTAGCGGGCTCCGGCGCGACGACCCGGTCACGATAACCCCTTCAAGGCTAACCACCGCGACCCGTTTGCTCGGCGCTCTGCGCGGCGCGAGCAGCAGCCGGGCGACGCTCGCGAACGGTTTGTCGTCTGTGCCGATCAGCTCGTCTTCGTAGGCTACGGTGTCGATCATGCCGAGGTCGCGGGCCTGCGTCGCGGAGATGGGGGGGTGCTCGAGCCACCCCTGGACCTCGTCCGCCGTCACCTCACGCCGCCGCGCTACGCCTTGCCGAAAGGTCGCGGAGACGCTCTCTAAAAACCTGCCGTACTGTTCGCGCTGCGCCTCGCTCATCTCGCGGCGGGCGAGCGGCTCGAAGGCGGTCTTGTAGTCGCGCACCGCCAACACGTCGACGCCCACACCGAGCCGGTCGAGCAGGTCGCGGAGGTAGAACTGCTCGAGCCCCACCCCGAGCACAAACAGTTCGCCACTTTCGGGCATCACCACCTCGTCGGCACCGCTCGCAAAGTAGTAGCTCGCCGTGTCGAGGTTGCCGAGGTAGACGCGGCTCGTCTTGTCCGCGTCGCGCAAAATGCCGAGCAGCTTCCGCAGCGCGTAGGCGGTGCTCAGGTCGAGAGACAGACCGTCGGCCCGAAACATCACCCCTTCGACCCACGGCGTCCGCGCCAACGCCCGCAGGTCGCGCTCTAACGACTCGCGGGTCGGTTCGGTCGGCCCGAACTGCGGCGGAAACTGTAGCAGCTTACGCGGGCGCTCTCGGGCCGGATAGCTACCGCGTAGTTCGTACACCACCCACGCCGGACGCGGGCCGGGCAGCCGGCGGATAACGCTGTTCTGAAAGGTGACCTGGGCGTTGTAGAGGGTGTCGCGGAGACGGCGCAGACGCCGCGCGAGCCAGGACGGCGCCCCACCGTCGTCGGGCGTCGATTCGGAGGTCGATTCGGAGGACGAGGACGCAGTGTTGTTATCGGACGCGGTGTCGTCGGATGATTCGGGAGACGATGTGTCTAAAGACGACGTGTCTGAAGACAGTGTGTTCGGAGACGCTTCGCGTGAGGACGGTGCAGCGTTCGGAGGAGTGTCTCGGTGTCTCGGTCGGTCATAGGTCAGTCTACAATCTCTGCCGGGCGTCTCGTGAGAGCGTCGGCGCGGCGTCCCGACCGGCGACCCGACAGTGACAACACCGTGCTGCGGCTGTGAACTCGCTTACAACACGCCCCGACACCGGGCTCGAGCCGTTCGCAACCGTCGTTCGTACGGTATAGTGGTGACGATGAGACGGCTAGGCAGAGGGCTGCGGCCCCTAATCGCGGCGTGCGCGCTGCTGCTCGGCGCGGCACTCGCCCAACCGAACAATCCGGTCGCGCGCTCGGGCGGCTACAGCGACATCGCGACGAGCCGTTACCGCGAGGCGATCGTCGACCTTAGCGGGCGCGGCGTGCTCAGCGGCTACCCCGACGGCACCTACCGACCCCAACAGCAGGTGAGCCGGGCCGAGCTTACCGTTCTAGTGATGCGGATGCTCGGCACGAGCAGCGAGCCGGGGGTCTGTTTTCGGGACGTGTCGAGCCGCGACTGGTTCGCCCCACAGGTCTGCGCCGCCAAAGCCCGGGGCATCGTCAGTGGCGACGCGCAGGGCGCGTTCGGGCCGCAGCGCCCGGTCAGCTACGCCGAAGCGCTAAAGATCGTGCTGAGCGCGTTTCAGATTCCGGTCCTGCACGACCCGCAGGCCGAGTGGTACGTCCCCTACCAGAACGCCGCGCACCTGCACCACATCCTCCCTAAAGACAGCTACGAACCAGACGCGCTGCTTAGCCGCGAGGTGATGGCCGAACTTATCTACCGGGCGTGGCGCTTCGACATCGGCAACGAGGCGGTGGTCGAGTTACGACCGCAACCGGTACCGGCGCCAGTACCGGCGCTGCGGGGCGGGCTCGAGCCCCTCCCCCCACCACCCCTCGCGACAACCAGCACCGACGACCGCGCCGCCGCCCCCACCCGGCGGTCGCTTTCTAGCGGCTGCTATCGCCGCCCACCCACGCACCCGCCCGAACAGCTCGTCGTAAACGGCGTCACCCGCCGGCTTATCGCGAGCGTCCCCGAATACAACAACAACATTGATACAAACGACAACGTCTACATCCTCGTGATGGCTTTTCACGGGCGCACCGGCACCGCTGCCGAGGTGCGCGACTACTACAACCTAGAGGTGCGGGGGCCGCTACAAAACGCCATCATCCTCTACCCCGACGGACGTCTGCGTGACGGTGAAGCGCCCTGGGCCGACGCGGGCGACCCGGCAGAGGCGTTACGCGACTACGCGTTTTTTGAGGCGATGGTAGAGCTGTACGGCTCGAGCTACTGCCTCGACACCGACCACGTCTACGTCGTCGGCCACTCACTCGGCGGCTGGTTCGCGAATCAACTCGCCTGTGCGAGGCCCGAACAGGTGCGCGCCGTCGCGAGTCTCGGCGGCAGTCTGAGCAGCAACAGCTGTAACGGGCCGGTCGCCGCGATGGTTCTGCACAACCCGAACGACCGGCTCGTTTCGGTCGGTCTCGGCGAAGAAGTCCGCGACATCTATCTCGGCCAGAACGGGCTCGACACGAGGCAAAGCGCCGCGCCGCTTGGTCTAGACGCCCTTAACTGCCGCCGCTACGGTTCGAGCGATGCTAGCCACCCGGTACTCTGGTGCCCGCACAGCATCGACCAGAGCTACGGAACTTACTATCCGCACAACTGGCCCGCACAGACCGGCCCGGCAGTGATGGCGTTTTTCGCGTCGCTGCCCTAAACATCTATGATTTTGCGGAGATGTGCCTAATTGAGTTTAGAGCGCGAGATTTGTGATGTCGGGAACGAGAAAATAGCCGTAAAACGTTTTACCCGTCGGCTCTGAGAGCTAGGGTGTGTTGGGCTCGAGCCCTCAGCACATTAAGCTGGTCGATCTGTCCGAGTAGCCGCTCGAAAAGGTCGTGTTCGGCGTCCGACAACGTTCCGGCATCACACTTTTCCTGTGAGTCGCTCAGGCGCTGCTGGTCTTCTGGCGCTAGCTTGCTCTCCGCTAGGGCGACCAGTTCGGCGTCGCTGAGCTCCGTCAACAGCTCTGCGTCATCTTTGGGGGCGAGCATCTGCTGATAGGTTTCTAAATCGAGAATCACCCCGATACGCTCGCCTAACGCATTGGTCACAAAACGAGGGTCGGTCATGGTTCTGCGAGTATAGCAAGACGCTAGTTATACGCTGGTTATGATGTAGGACGTGACCGAGCCGTCTCAACACTTCTGGGGGTTTGTCCGGAGGGTGCGCCTGCCCCTTCTCGCCACCCTGTTCGTAGTCGGTGCCGGCACCTTCGGCTTTTATCTCGAATGGCGCGACATCGGCGCCACCCCGATGGAAGCGTTCTACATGACCATGGTCACCATCACCACGGTCGGCTACACCGAAGTCTATCCGCTCGACACGACCGGGCAGCTGCTGTCGGTGTTCGTCGCCCTTACCGGCATCGCGAGCTTGTCCTATATTTTAGGCACCACCATGGAGTATCTGGTCGCGCGGCGGTTGCGCGACCCCTACGGAGAGCAGAACATGCGCGAAACGATCGACAAACTCGAAGACCACGTCATCCTGGTCGGCCTCGGGCGGATGGGCCAACGCGCCGCGCGCGAACTGCACGACAGCCACGAAAGTTTTGTGGTTATCGACAGCACCGAAGACGGCGAGGCGTTCGCCCGCGAACAGGGCTATCTCTACGTGATCGGTAACGCCGAAGAGGACGACACACTACGCGAAGCGGGGGTCGAGCGGGCCCGGGGGCTGATCGCGGCGACCGGTAGCGACGCGACGAACGTCTTTGTGGTAATGGGCGCCCGCGAACTAAACCCCGACCTCTACATCGTGGCCCGCTCCGACTCCGACACGGCGCTCGGCAAGCTGCACAAGGCGGGGGCGAACCGGGCGGTCAACCTCTACGCGATCGGCGCTCAGCGGCTCGTCAACATGATCGTGCGGCCCGCCGCTATCGACTTTCTAACCACCACCATGCACCGGGGCGAACAGACGCTCGGACTGCAAGACTTCGAGGTGCGGCCCGACAGCCCGCTAGCCGGTAAGAGCCTGCGCGAACTCGACCTGCGCAAGCGTTTCGGCATCAACGTGCTGACCATCGTCCGGGACGGCGACCCGCTCGGCCACGTGTCGCCCGACGAAGGGCTCGAGCCCGGCGACCACCTTATCTCGCTCGGCACCGAACAGCAGTTCGAAAAGCTCGCCGACTTCGGTAGCGGCGACCTGCCCCAGCAACCGTCCCAAGACCAACCGTCCGAAGACGAGGACGAGACGACCGTGACGAGAAAGACGGCGTCCGAGGATAACGCGAACGGTTAGTAAGGGAGTACGTCGGTACTCGTCGGCGTGGTACACCTGTGCCTAGCAGCGGGAGGGCTCGAGCTGCTTTAATGTTTGTAGGGGCAGCACAGGGGCAGCAGCACGACCCAAAAACGCTAGACGCGTCAGAAACACTCTGCGGAGACATTCTGGCGCGTTTCGTTATGACTCGTTATGACGCCACACGTCTACTTCATCGTCAATACGAACGATTCCCCCGACCGAGCCCTAAGCTCCGACCACGCCAGACGCTCCGACGACGATGCGGCGACGATGCGGCGACGATGCGACGACCCTGTTGGGCAACTACCGACAGAAACGCTTAACACGAGGCAAGATTTCTCGGAACCGCTACACACCGCCGAGTTCGACCTGTGACGACCGACTCGGCAAAAACGGACGCGCACGCCCCTACGTCTATCGCCGTCAAGACCTCCTTTAATCGACAGGCACCTATATACAGAGGTATTGTATCGGTCGGCGCTTTAGAATGGGCGGTGCCGTGCTAAAGTGTTCGGCTGCTCACGAGCACGTGACCTCGGGAGGGATTCATGCTCCAAACATCTAAAGACCTTTTCGCCTACGTCCGCCGCTACCCCGTACGCTTTCTTATCGGCCTCGTCGGCCTCGTCATCTCGGCGTTTGCCACCACCCAAGGACCGCGCATTATCGGTAACGCGATCGACGCGTTTCAGCAGGGCACCATGACCCGCCAGAGTATCTGGCTCTATATCGGCGCGCTGATCGGCGTGATCGCGACGGCGTCCGCCGCGATGATTATTGTGCGGCGTACCATTCTCAACGCGAGCTGGGAGATCCAGTTCGATATCCGCCACGACCTATTCGACCACTTTACCCGGCTTAGCACCCACTACTACGACCACCACCGGGTCGGCGACCTGATGGCGCGGCTGACCGCCGACCTTAACGCGGTGCGGCTGCTTGTGGGCGTCGCGGTCTTTCAGGGCGCAAACACGCTGCTGCTGCTCGGCTTTACCCTCTACCGGATGTTTACCCTAAACGTCACCCTGACGCTGCTTACGCTGCTCGTCGTACCGCTGATTACGGTTAGCTTCTTCGTGCTGCTGCGCATTATCCACCGCCGTTATCAGCGGGTGCAGGAACAGTTTAGCGACGTTTCGGCGATGGCCCAGGAAAACTTTAGCGGTATCCGCGTGGTCAAGGGCTTCGGGATCGAAGACCGCGAGGTGTCGAACTTTAAGCGGCTTAACGACGAGTTTATCCGCCGTAACCTGCTGCTGACCCGCGCCGACGGGCCGCTCTTTCCGCTGATGGAGCTGCTGTTCGGGGTGGCGCTGTCGGTGCTGCTGCTCGTCGGAGGGCGTTTTGTGATCGGCCTCGGCGGTAACTTGAGTGTCGGTAACTTTATCGACTTCGTGCTGCTGTTTGAAGGGATCCAGTGGCCACTTATCGCGCTCGGCTGGATCGCCAACATCGTCCAGCGCGGCGACACCTCGTGGCGGCGGCTGCGCGAAATCCTCGACCACGAACCGGCCATCCAGGACACCGCCCAGACCAACTACAACCTGACCTCTATTCGTGGCGAGATTGAATTCGAAAACGTTAGCTACGACGTCGGCGACACGCGGATTTTAGACGACGTATCGTTTCGGATTCGGGCCGGCGAGACGCTCGGCGTTGCGGGGCGCACCGGTGCCGGCAAGACAACGCTGGTCAACCTGATCGCGCGGCTTGTCGAACCGACCGAAGGGCGCATTCTGATCGACGGTATCGACATCCGCCACTACCCGCTCGAGGTGTTGCGGCGTCACTTGGGTATCGTCCCGCAGGAGCCGTTTCTGTTTTCCGACACCATCGCCGAGAATATCGCCTACGGAGTCCCGCAGGGAGACCCGGACGGGCTCGAGCACCAGATTCGCGAGGTCGCCCAACTCGTCCAGCTCGCCGGCGACGTCGAAGATTTTCCCGAGGGCTACCAGACCAGCTTAGGCGAACGGGGCGTAACGCTGTCGGGCGGGCAGCGGCAGCGCACCGCCATGGCCCGGGCGATCATCCGCGACCCCGCCGTGCTCATCCTCGACGACGCGCTTAGTGCGGTCGATACCCAGACCGAAGCGCGGATTTTGGAGGGGCTCGAGCAGGTCGCCCGCGACCGCACCACCCTGATCGTCGCCCACCGCGTGTCCGCGTTTCAGCACGCCCACCGGATTGTCGTGCTCGAAGCGGGCCGCGTCGTCGAACAGGGCAGCCACGACCAGCTACTCGCCGCTGACGGTTGGTACGCCGACATGGACCGGCGCCAGCAACTCGAAGCCTCGCTCGAAAGCGCTTAGGGGACCCGATGTCACAACTCGATCCGAACCGTATCTACCAACCCAAATACCCCGTCCCCGACCTCGACAAACCGCCTAACAAGCGCCTGACCGACATGAGCGACGTCGGTTACGACGTCGAGGCGGCCAAGGCCAAAGCTCGCGACCAGCGCCAGCGTCGCCTCAGGGCGATGCGCAACGAGGGCAACATCGACGAGGACGGCGAAGCGTTTAAAAAAGCCTTCGACATCGACATCACCAAGCGGCTGCTCGGCTATCTGCGCCCCTACCTCAAACAGACCATCGCCGCCGTCGCGCTGCTGCTCGTCTATAGCGCGATCGTGCCGGCCTTTCCGTTTCTGGTGCAGATCGCGCTCGACCGCTACATCAACCCGACCACCGAGACCTTCGCGGCGCTCGCCCCCGCAGCGCGCTACAACGGCCTCGTCACCCTGGTGCTGATCTACCTCGGCTTGCGGGCCGTTAACTTCGGGCTCCGTTACGGCTACACCTACCTGGTGTCGTGGATGGGCCAACACGTGATCTACGATCTCCGCAAAGAGATCTTTAGCAAGGTGCAGCGGCTGCACATGGGCTTTTTCGACCGCACCCCGGTCGGGCGGCTCATCACGCGGATCACCAGCGACGTCGACGCGATCGAACAGATGATGCGCGACGGTATCGTCGGCCTGATCGCCGATATCGGGCTAATTATCGGGCTGACCGTCTACATGTTTAGCATCAACTGGCAGCTCGCGCTTATTACCCTGACGGTGATGCCGCTGCTGTTCGGCGTGCTAAACTTTCTGCGCTCGCGGATCCGCGACGCCTACCGCGCGGTACGGTTGCGGGCCTCGAAGTCGAACACGTATCTGCAGGAACAGCTGTCGGGCATCAAGACGCTCCAGCTCTTTAACCGCGAGAGCCGTAACCAGCGCCGCTTCGACCAGATCAACCTCGATCTGCTCGACGCCTACGTCGAACAGGTGCGCTGGTTCAGCCTCTTCTTTCCGTCGGTGCAGCTGATCGGCGCGCTCGCCACGGCGCTTATCCTCTACTACGGCGCGACGCAGCTGATCGGCGCGGACGCGGGTGGCGTCGTAACGATCGGGGTGCTAACGGCGTTTTTACAGTACTCGCAGATGTTTTTTCGGCCCCTGCAAGACCTGAGCGACAAGTACAACATCATGCAGGCCGCGATGGCCTCCTCCGAGCGGATCTTCGGGCTGCTCGACACCCCCGAAGGCGTGATCAACCAGCCCGAACCGGCCCACTTCGAGACCAAGTTTAAGGGCGAGGTCGAATTCGACAACGTCTGGTTCGCGTACCAGAAAGACGACTGGATTTTGCGCGACCTCAGCTTTAAGGTCGAGCCGGGCGAGTCCGTCGCGCTCGTCGGCCACACCGGGGCCGGCAAGACGACCATCATCAGCCTGGTCAGCCGCTTCTACGACGTCCAGCGGGGCGCGGTGCGGCTAGACGGCCAGGACGTCCGCGACTACGACCAGGTCGAGTTGCGGCGCCACGTCGGAATCGTGCTGCAAGACCCGTTTCTGTTTAGCGGTTCGGTGCGTAGCAACATCACGCTCGGCGACGACAGCATCCCGCTCGAGCGGGTTATCGAAGCGGCCCAGTTTGTCAACGCCCACGGCTTTATCAGCGAGCTGTCCGAGGGTTACGACACCGAGGTGCTCGAGCGCGGGGCGGGTTTTTCGACCGGCCAGAAGCAGCTTATCGCTTTCGCCCGGGCGCTCGTCCAGAACCCCGACATCCTGCTCGTCCTCGACGAAGCGACCGCCAACGTCGACACCGAAACCGAAGCGCTTATCCAGGACGCGCTCGCCAAGCTGATGCAGGGCCGCACCAGCATCATCATCGCCCACCGCCTGTCGACCATCCAGGACGTCGACCGGATTATGGTGATGAAGAAGGGCCAGCTTATCGAGCAGGGCAGCCACCAAGAGCTGCTAAGCCAGGACGGTTACTACCGCAAACTCTACGAATTGCAGTACCAGACGCGGCCCGGTCAGGGCTAAGGCGCTAGGGTAGGGCATGAAACGTTTAGGACTTGGTAGACGAAAATCTGAAGGGCTCGAGCACCTCCGAATCGGCACTGCGAGCATCGGCGCCCTCGCTCTCGGAGCCCTAGCGGTCGGAGCCCTCGCCGTCGGGGTGCTCGCGATCGGGCGGCTCGCGATCGGGCGGTTGTCGCTTAAAGAGGCCCGAATCGGCAAGCTAGAGGTCGACGAGCTCACCGTGCGCCGGTTTCGCGGCCCTAAAGACCGTTAGCGCGGCGCCCTCGCACCGACACAACCTACAAGCCACGACGCGGCAGCGGTTTATTCGACCCTGTCGCGTTTTTTGGGTGACTGGCAGGTCGATATCAGGGACGGGGTCGGTGACAGGGGCGAGGGGAAAGGCGGTGCGCATGGCGCACCCTACGATTTTGGGATTTGGTATCAGTTTGTCTGACAGTGCCGGAGCTAGTCGAGGCCAGCAAACAGGTCGTCGACGGGCAGGGCGGGGAAGCTGCCGCGCAGGCCGCCGAGGGTGAGGGTTTCGCGCCTAAACATCTCGCGCCAGGTCTCGTTGTCGCGGGAGATGTTGGCGAACGACGAGGTCGGGCCGGTCTGGGAGCGATGGGCCTTGACGGCCTTCTCCTTCTGGTCGACGTAGGCGGTCACGTCGAGGACGGCGGCGAGCGAGTCTTCGGACACCCCGTACACGTCGGCGTCGAGCTTGGCGAGCGGCGAGTTAGGGCGCGACTGCTGCATCTCTTTCATCCGGTCGGCGACGAGCACGGTGTAGAAGAGGCGGCGCGGGGCGGGCTGCATGACGCCGCCGGCGGCCCAGAACGCGGCGGTGGTGGCGCGGTGGATTTTGATATGGTCGATGTGGCCGTAGATGCCGTGGGGGTCGAAGGTAAGCATGACGTCGGGCTTGATGTCGGCGATGTGTTGCAGCAAGGCGCGCTCGATCTCGTCTTCGGGAACGTGCATCAGGGCGCGCTTGTTGCTGTGCTGGGTGCGCTCTTCGCGGCCCGAGTCGTGGTAGTCGAGGAAGATGGGGGGCTCGAGCCCCATCGCCGCACACGCGTCCTTGAGTTCCTGTTCGCGCAGCACGCCCACATCACTGTCTGGGTCGATATCGGGGTCGGTAATCTTGCCCGACTCGCCGCGCGTCGCGCAGATAAGCCTGACCGTAGCGCCGGCCTGGGCGTAGCGGGTGAGGGTGCCGCCGATACCGAACGCTTCGTCGTCGGGGTGGGCGAAGATGGCGAGTAAGGTTTTATCCATAGCGCTATCTTATGCGACGCGGCGGCCTCCGTAGCCGCGCACCGTCACGTCGGCCCACTTCACCCGTCTCACGCCAGTTTCAACGCAGTCTCAAGAACGTTGTTTAAAGTAAGAGGTGTAGGGCAAGCAACCACCTCCTAGAGAAACGACCCCTCCAGAAAACAAGGCCGGCACCCTCCCGGCCTTTTTCTCGTTGTTGTGTGCGTGGTGTGTGGTTGACGGGTGTGGCGAGAGATAGTCGCCCCGAACGGCGGGCGCTACTCGAGCACCAGACGGTAGACAAAGGTGACCACTTCGCCCGGCTCGAAGGGCTCGAGCATCGTCCAGCGCACCGCGTCGTACGCTTCGGGCGGTACCGCTTCACCCGCGACCGTGACCGGCGGTTCCTGGTAGTTAAGACCGTCGTCGGCGGAAAACTCGGTCGCGACCCGCTCCGAACTTGGCGTCGCCGAACCTTCAATATAGCGCAGACCGGTAGGAACCGGCCCGACCACCACGACGTTTCCGGGCGGCAGCGTGGTGTCGCCTTCGTTTACGGCGGTAAAACGGTACTCGATGGTTTGACCGGGCCGCGCACGCGTCGCTGGGGTCAGACGTTCGGCGGTCGTGCCGTCATCCTGAGTGATTTCGCTGACGATAAACGACTCGACGGCGACGGCGACCGGGCTTTGGGCAAAGCTCGTGGTGAGGGCGAGGCTCAACATCACTATTATTACTGGTATCAGACGTGTAGTGGCTAACTTCATGACTATCATCGTGCAAGACGATGCCGTGTCGCGTGTGAGAAGGGCGTGAAGCGCGCTTTAGGGTCGTACTTCGAGATATCTCTAGGCGTCGTGAACTCCGGACATCGTAGACTCCGAACGCTGTAGTCACCAGACCTGTAGTCACTAGTCACCAGACGTTGTGGACGCCAGACATCGTCGTGAGTCGGCTACTTTCAAGCATGAGAACGTCCCCTAAAATCCGAGAATCTCCGTACGAGATGGCAAAAAAGATGTCACGACCAAACCCTCATCACGCACCGTTTTAGACTAGACGAGCCAGTAGTCCTTAGACGTCGGTGGTGGGGCCACCTAGCGACGACGGCGGCTCGAGCCGTAAAATGTCGCTATGGCTTCTTCTAAGAAACGGATCAAGAAAAAGCGCGCACCTAAAAAATCTAAAAAAACGCCGACGCTGCTGATTGTCGAGGGTTTAGACAATCCGTGCTGTCCGGAGGGGGTTGGGCCCGTCGACGCCACGCTCAAAATCTTTACGGACGATCTCGTCGCTATCCTCGAAGGCCCGGTCGGCTACGATTCGCCCAGCAACACCTATGTTCTAGAAAGAAGGGTCGTCGACGAAGTCTTCTCTAGGTACGACGTCTCCGCTCCTGAGGTCAAAGCGTTCGAGATCGACGACCAGACCATCGAAACCTTTATGTGTGGCTCCCAGGGCGAGCGTGTGCGCTGGAAAGACGTTATCGCCAAGATGCGCGAATACCTCAAACCGCCGACACTACGCCCCGACGTCGCGACCACGTATCCCCAAAAAGATGTGACGTGGGAGATGAAGAGCGGCTACGCCGGACGTTACAGCGACGGCAGGATCGCCTCTATCGTGTTCCTCGTCGACCAGAACGGCGAACTCGTACGGCAGCAGGTCGTCGGCGACACCCCCAACGCGGGCGATCTGCTCCAACTGCTGCTGCAGGGGGTCGTCTATCCGCTCGCCGACGAGGCGGTAACGGGCGGGCGCTACGTGCCTACAGCGGTCGCGACCGACGACGACACCCTGATCGCCCCTCTCGGCGACGCCCTCGCAAAGCTGAGCGTTACGGTCGAACTCCGCCGCGCCGACACCACGCGCGCCGACGCACTGCTCGACCTCTTCTACGACGCGGTCAAGGTACCGCGCCCCTTCTTGCAGGACGTCTCCGACGAGGCACTGCACGACTACTTCGCCGCCGCCGACCGCTACTACGCCCGAGAACACTGGAACCGCGTCCGGGGCGATAAGTTTATCGGTGTACAGATAGACGACGGCGACTGGCACTACCTCAACCTGATGGGCCAGGAGGGTGCGGCGCCGGGCGTCGCGTTCTTTGCCGACTGGATCGCGGCCTGCCGGTTGATTCACGACCAGCCCAGCTTTTTCGAGTCGATGCTGTTGGCCAGCGCCGACGACGCGCCTAGCGACGACAAAACCCGAGAAGCGATCTCGTTCTGGACGCTAGACCATCTCCACCCGAGCGACGAGGCGCGCATTAGGGCGCTCGACGAGCATAAGCAGTACGGCGCCAGCGTAGAGTTTCCGGTTCCGCTCCGCGTTAGCACGAACGGCGTGCAGGAACCCGAGTTGGGGCTCGAGCCCTACACCCTCATCCTGGGCGCGATCGACACCGTGCTAAGCCGCCGCAACACCCCCGTGGTCACCTCGATCAAACAGACCATCAAACTAAGCGACCAGCACGGCGACCACCAGGTGCGGCTCCGCTATCCGGCCAAAGGCGACGAGGCGTTTAGCGACGAGGCGGTCGGCACCTACCGCGTCACCATCGACCTCGCCACGCTGTCGGGCGCCAAACCCGCCGAGGACGGTTTCTTCGGGCTCGGGCTTAGCAACGAGGCGGGCGACGCGTTCGCCGAAAAGGTCGTCCTAGAAGCTTCGGGCGACAGCACCGCCCAGGAGGTCGTCAACCTGCTGCACGACCGGTTCGATTTTTACGTCACCAGCATCGTCATAGCTTCTGACGAGGGCGGTACCGACAACGACGACGGTAACGATGAAGACGACGGCTTGTTTAGCCCGGAGCGACTGTTCGGCCTGCGCGACCCGGGCAAGCGCGTCTGGTCGCAGCGTAACCGGCACGGACCGCAGCCGTTTGTCTGCCAGCTCGCCGACCTGGCTAGCCGCGAACCCCTCGCGATGTCGGCCTGGCTAAACCCGTTTCCGCTGGTGTTCGAGCGTATCAGCGACAGCCCGCGCCCCAAAGACGATGCGGTGAAGGTGCTCGAGCCCCGGCGCTAGCCCCCCGACCAGTACCGTCACGACGTCTAAGTACCCGCCGAGCGCGTCCTCTGACGGTATTCGTCGCGGCGGCGTCGGCCAGACGTTCTGCTTTGCGGGCTAGAGATGGTGCTCGCCAAACCTCTAACATAGGGTCATGGCATCTTCTAAAAAACCTGCTAAAGAGGGCAAGACCAGCAAGAGCAGAAAGCGCCCACCTAAAAACGCTCCGACGCTGCTGTTTGTCAAAGATTTCGACAACCCGTGCTGTCCGGAGGGGCTCGAGCCCGCCACCACCTCATTTACTATTGTTTCGGAGGGCGTCAGCCACACCATAGAAGGTCTTATCCATCACGACCGCAGCAGCAACAGCTACGTTCTCCCGAAAAGAGTGGTTTACAAGCTCCTCTCCGAGTACGACATCTCTTTGACGGCACCGAGCACGTTCAAGATCAACAACAAGCTTACCGACGCCTTCGCGTGCGGCCCCACAGGCGAGCGTATCCCCTGGAACGACGCGATGGTCGACCTGCGGCAGCGGATCGACCCGCCGACCCTGCACCCCGACATCCTCGCCGACTATCCCCAACACGACGTCACCTGGGAGTTCACCCTCAGCTACGCCAAACGCGACGAGGACGGCACTCTCTCTTCTCTGATGCTGCTCGTCGACGAGGAGGACCACATCTTACAACAGGAGTTGACGCAGGCTCCTAGCGCCGACGCGGTGCTCCAACTCCTGCTGCAGGGTGTGGTCCATCCGCTCTCCGAAGACGCCACAGTGGGCGAGCGCTACGTTCCGAGCGTACTCGCTACCCACAACGAGAGTCTGCTCGGCCTCCTGCACGCCGCTGTAGAGCAGCTAGGCGTCGCGATCGAGGTTCGCGAGGCCGAAACCCCCGGTGCCGACAAGATCGTCGAAAACCTGTACAAGTCGATGGGAATGCTCAGACCGTTTCTGTACGACCTCTCGCCCGAGCTGCTGCGCGACTATTTCGAGGCCGCGCGCCGTTACTACGAACAGGAACACTGGTCACGCGTCAGAGACGACAAGTTTGTCGGCGTGCAGATAGACGGCGGCGGCTGGCACTACCTTAACCTGATGGGCCAGGAAGGCGAAGAGCCGGGCGTTCTGTTTTTTGCCGACTGGTTGGCGGTCTGCCAGCTGGTCCACAGCCGCCCCGACCCCTTCCACACGATCTTTGCGTCGCCGTTTGACGAAGACGACGTCCCGATCGATCAGGAGGCGATCACGCTCTGGGATTTAGACGAACTCCACCCCGAAGACCAGGCCCACGTCCGAGCGCTCGACCAGCACAAGAAGTACAGCATCGACGGAGAGTTTCCGCTGCCGCTACGCATCAGCGAGGACACGCTGCAAGCGCCTAGGATGGGGCTCGAGCCCTACACCCTCATCCTCACTGCGATCGACACCGTCTTAAGCCGCCGCCGCACCCCCGTACTCACCTCTATCAAACAGACCGTCACACTAAGCGACCGTCGCGGCGACCACCAGGTACAGCTCCGCTATCCGGCTAAAGGCGACGAGGCGTTTAGCGACGAGGCGCCCGGCACCTACCGCATCACCGTCGACCTTAGCGACGAAGTTCTCGATAGCGCCGATTTCGACGACAGCGATCTCGACTACGACGTCGCCGCTACGATCCCGAAAGACCCGACAAGCGACGCCGGAGACCAGAACGCCCAAGTCGTCCTCGAAGCTTCGGGCGACAGCAGCGCCGAAGACCTGCTCGACGTGCTTCGCGACCAGCTCGAGTTCTACGGCGGTAGTATAATAACCAACCCTCCGTACGATCCTGCCCACCTCTTCCCCGCCCAAAGTGTCAGTCTGTTTGCGGGCACTGCACGCGGCCCGGCACCGTTTGTCTACCAGCTCGCCGAGCGCGCTAAGCACGAACCCCTCGCAATAGCGGCCTGGTTTTCGGTGTTTCCGCTGACGTTCGAACGTATTAGCGACAGCACGCGCCCTAAGGATGATGCGGTGAAGGTGCTCGAGCCCTAACCCCACGACCCGCCACAGTCGCCGACTGCCGCTTTATGTTTTTAGCTGTTGACAAGCCCCGTGCGAGCGAGTACACTAGCTTTTGCCTGGGGCTGTGGCGCAGTTGGGAGCGCGCTTGAATCGCACTCAAGAGGTCAGGGGTTCGAATCCCCTCAGCTCCACCAAAAACTTAGGCAGCAGACACAAACCTCGTCCTCGACGGGGTTTTTCTGCTATGAGCGGCGACCTGCGGGTAAGCACGCTCCTCGCCGACCTATCGGTTGCGGTCGTCGCGACGACCTTACGGCACGGCTGCGACGTTTGTCGCATAGCAGGTATGTCTGGATGGCGACTAACGTCGGCTTACTTGACGAAACTGAGCCTTAGGGCTTACGATTCATGACAGCTGATTCAGGTGTCATCTAAATCGTTTTTCAACCGTTGTAACTGTTCGCCCTCTGGACCGGGGCCCAGGAGGAGATAGGCGTTGTCAAAACTACCGCGACCGGCGACCGCACGGGGCGAGGCGACTCGGCAGAAACTGCTCGAAGCCGCCGAGCAGGAGTTTGGCGGGCGGGGCTTTCATGCGGCGTCGGTGTCGAGCATCACCAAGCGGGCGGGCGTCGGGCAGGGGACGTTCTATCTCTACTTTCCGAGCAAGGAGGAGGTGCTGCGCGAACTCGTGCGAAACATGGGGCGGGCGCTGCGGCACACCCTCGCGGAGGCGGGCCAGGGGCTCGAGCACCGTCTCGACATCGAACGGGCCGGCTTCGAAGCGTTCGTCACGTTTAGCCTCCAGAACGAAAACCTCTACCGGATCGTGATGCAGTCGCAGTTTGTCGACCCGAGCATCTACCGCGAGTACTACGAAACGCTGGTTAAGGCCTACGCCGAAGGGCTCGAAAAGGCGCAGCGGCTCGCGCAGGTACGCCCCGTCAACGCCGAAACCCAGGCCTGGGCGCTGATGGGCGTGGCCCACTTTTTAGGGTTACGCTACCCGATCTGGCGCGGTCAGCAGCCGCCCGACGAGGTCATGGAGGCGACCTTCGACTTTATCCGCCACGGGCTTATCGAAGGAGACGTATGATCGGGGTTATCGAGTGATCGGGGTTATCGAGTGATTGGAATTATCGGGGTCGGGGTCTATCTGCCAGACACGCGGCTAGACGCGGCGGACATCGCGCGTGAGACGGAGCTGCCCGAAGGGGTGGTGCGCGACAAGCTCGGCATCTGTAGCAAGCCGGTGCCGGGCGAGGGCGATCACCCGACCGCGATGGGGGTGTGGGCGGCGGAGCGGGCGCTCGCGGAAGCGCGGATCGACCCGCAAGACGTCGACGTGGTGATCTCGATTACCGAAGAGTACAAAGAGTTTCCGGTCTGGACGGCGGGCATCAAGCTCGCTTACGACGTCGGCGCCGAGCACGCCTACGCCTACGACATCGGGCAGAAGTGCGGCACCGGCGTGTTAGGCATCAAGCAGGCCCACGACCTGATCAAGGCCGACGACAGCGTCGACACCGTGCTGGTCGCGGGCGGTTACCGTAACGGCGACCTGATCGACTACCGCAACGAGCGGGTGCGGTTTATGTACAACCTCGGCGCGGGCGGGGCGGCGGCGGTGGTGCGGCGCGGCGCCGAGCAGCACGGCGCGGACGGGTTTCGGGCGGAGATCTTGCAGAGCGCGATGATCACCGACGGCTCGCTGTCGCGCGACGTGGTGGTGCCGGTCGGCGGTACGATCGAGCCCCTCACCCCCGACAACCTGCACCGCTACAAGCTCGACGTTACCGACCCTGCCGGGATGCGGGCGCGGCTCGGCGCGCGCTCGTTGGGCAACTTTATCGGCGTGATCGAGAAGGCCGTCGCCAAGTCGGGCTTTACCGTCGACGACATCGACCACCTCGCGATTTTGCACATGAAGCGGAGCGCCCACGAACAGATCCTCGCGGAGTTAGGGCTCGAGCCCGAACGCTCTATCTACCTGAGCGACTACGGCCATATCGGGCAGGTCGACCAGTTTCTAAGCGTCCAGCTCGCCGAACAGCAGGGGCGGCTCGAGCCCGGCAGCCTTATCGTCATGGTCGCGGCGGGGGTCGGCTACGTCTGGAACGCGATCTGCTTACGCTACCTCGGGCCTCGTTAGGTCTGGATAGACCCAGAGCTGTGCGCCGCAACACCCCGATCGGGTAGAATAGGAGTACGACATGATCTTCGATATCGCTGCGAAACGGGCCGAGCTAAGCCCGGACCGTCCGGCTGTCTACTTTGCCGGTCGCTGGTACCGCTACGGCGAACTTAACGACCGGGTCACGCGGCTTGCGGGGGGGCTCGAGCACCTCGGCCTCGGCCAGGGCGACCGTGTGAGCATCCTCGCCGCCAACCACCTCGCCCACCTCGAACTTATCCTGGCGACGGCCAAGGTCGGGGTTGTCTACACCCCCTTTAACTACCGGCTTAGCGCCGCCGAGCAGCAGCTTATCGCCGACTACATCCGTCCGGCGCTGCTGTTTTACGACGCCGAACACGCCGCCAAGGTGCCGCGCGGCGTCCGCACCATCGCGCTAGAGGGTTACGACGACTGGCTGCGCGGCGCTCCGGCTCCCTCGCCAGCCCCGCCGCTAGACCCCGAAGACATCCAGATGATCCTCTTTACCGGCGGCACGACCGGCAGCCCCAAAGGCGCGATGCAGCCGTACCGGCAGGGCTTCTACAACGCGGTCAACACCGTCTTTTCCTGGAACCTGCGCGGCGACGACTGCGCCGTGCAGGCCACTCCCTGCTTTCACGCGGCGGTCAACGCGCTGTCGGTGCCGCTGCTCCATCTCGGCGGTCGGGTTGTGGTGCAGCGACAGTTCGAACCGGGTGACTACCTCCGCCTCGCCGACGAGCAGGACGCGACGCTGCTGTTTATGGTGCCGACCATGTACCAGATGCTCACCGAACACCCCGACTTCGCGACGCGCGACCTGTCGCGGGTGCGCTGGGCGATTTCGGGCGGTGCTCCCTGCCCGGAGCCGGTCCGGGAGGCGTTCGCGGCGCGGGGGGTGCACTTCAAGCAGGGCTACGGGCTGACCGAGGCGGGCGTGAACTGCTTCGCGACCGAGCTAGAGGTCGCCGAGCGAAAGCCGAACACGGTCGGGCGCCCGGTCCTGCACGCCGAAGCGGAGATCCGGCACGAAGACGGTACGTCGGTCGCGCGGGGCGAGATCGGCGAGTTGACGCTGCGCGGGCCGCACGTGTTTAGCGGCTACTTCGAGCGGCCCGAAGACACCGCGAAGGGGTTTCGAGGCGGCTGGTTCTGGACCGGCGATCTGGCGCGGCAGGACGACGAGGGCGACTTTACCATCGTGGGGCGGCGCAAAGAGATGTTTATTTCGGGCGGCGAAAACGTCTACCCCGCCGAGATCGAAGCGGCGCTCTACGAACACGACGCGGTCGCCGAGTGCGCGGTGATGGGCGTGCCCGACGAGCGCTGGGGCGAGGTCGGGCTGGCGGCGCTGATCCTGCGGGCCGGCGAGACGCTAAGCGAACACGAGGTGCGGGCGCACCTCAAAACCCAGATCGCCGGGTACAAGGTGCCCAAACACGTAATCGTTCTGGACACGTTTCCGAAGAGCGGGGCGGGCAAGATCCTCAAACACGAGATCGTCACGGCGTTTTTAGGCACAGACGCTCGTCGCGATCAGAACCAGGTAAGCTGATGGCGTATGCGACGGTTGCGGACGGCGTCGAACTGTACTACGAGGTGCTCGAGCCCCCCTCCCACCCCGTTTCCAACCCCGACACGGTCGTGTTTCTAAACGGCCTCACCATGGACACCACGGCGTGGGCGGCGGTCCGGGAGTACTTTAGCGCCGACTACCGGACGCTCGTCTACGACGCCCGCGGACAGGGGCGCTCGAGCACGCCGGTCGGACCCTACACCCCAGAACAGCACGCGAGCGATCTGCTCGCCCTGCTCGCCCACCTCGGTAACGACAGTCTCAGCGACGACAGTCACGAAGACGGTCACGATCTAGGCGCCCTCCACTTGGTCGGCCTGAGCAACGGCGGCCTCGTCGCGATGCTCGTTGCCGCACAGCTCACTGACGAACCTGAACGCGTCCAGAGCGTCAGCGTGATCGACAGCTTTTTAGGCGTCGACCCGATGCTCCGCACCATCCTCGACTCCTGGAAGAGCGCGCTCGCGGCGGGCGGTAGCGCGCTCCGTTTCGACGTCGCCACGCCCTGGGTGTGGGGCCACAGCTTTCTAAACCGGCACTACCAGGACGTGCTGAGCTTTCGCGAGCGAGCCGCCGAGCGCGACCCCGACGTTATCCGCTACCTGATCGACGGCCTGCTCGGGTTCAGCGGGGCGCACAAGGCGCTCCGGGCCTACAACGGGCCGCTGCTCGCGGCGGTCGGGCAGGAAGATATCCTGACGCCGCTCCGCTACAGCCACGACATCGTCGAGTGGGCGCGTCACGGTGTCCTCGTCAAGATCGACCAGGCCGGTCACGCGGCGCCGATCGAACGCCCTGACGCCGTCGCCCGGGTAGTCCGCGGCTTTATCGGGCGCCGACAAGAGTTTATGACGCCGCTCTTTCCAGGAGGCCGAACTCGCCGACGACACGACCCTCACGAGCGGCGATGGCGGCTACGACGACCACGATGACGACGACCGTACCGAACAAGACAACCGGGCCGACAAAGGGGATGCTGAATGACCACACCGAACGCGCGCACGACCGGCCTTGCAATTCCGGGCCTCCGCGAAGGACAGATCGACGTTCACGGCGTGCCGGTGGCCTACCACGAGGTCGGTGAAGGTACGCCGCTGCTCTGCGTGCACGGCAACTTCGCGAGCAAGCGCTGGTTTACCGAGCAGCTTCGGCAGCCACCGACGGGCTGGCGCGTGATCGCGCTCGATCTGCCGAACTTTGGCGCTTCGGGCGATCTCGGCGGCACCATCAGCATCCGGGCCTACGCGCAGATTCTCGACACGTTCGTGCGGACGCTCTCGCTGCCCCGGTTCGCGCTGCTCGGGCACTCGCTCGGCGGGGCGGTCGCGCAGGTCTTCGCGGCGGAAGCGCCCGAAACCTTGCGCGGGCTCGTACTCGTCGATTCGGCGGCGCCGAGCGGGCTCAAAACGCCCGAAGAGCACTACCGAGGGCTCGAGCTCCTCCGTAACAACCGTCCGCTCATGACCCAGGCACTCTCGCCCGCTATCGGCCAGCGTCTGCCCGCCTACCTAGACGCCCTTATCGACGACGCCCTCGCGATGCGCCCCCCGGCGTTTGTCGGCAACGCGAGAGCGCTCGAAAAGCACAACGTGATTAACGCGCTGCGGCAGGTGCGCTGCCCGGTGCTCGTGGTGCGCGGCAGCAACGACTACCTCATCACCCAGGAGATGGCCGACGCGACCGTCGCGGCGTTTCCCAACGCACGGCTCGAGCTCTTCCCCAACATCGGCCACTCGCCCCAGCTCGAAGCGCCCGGCGCGTTTAACCGCCTGCTAAACGAGTTTTTGCAGGCCCTTCCGTAGTTTTTTAGAGACCCTGACGGGGCGGCGGCGCCCGGTACGAGAAAACCGGTGCTAAGAGCGCCGATTCTAGGGCTCGAGCCGCACCCCTCGAGCCACAACCATAGCGAGGTTAACCAATCACCAGACACCTCGTCTGTTAGGCTAGGGTCATGCTAGGGATCGCAGCACTTACCACCACCGATATCGGACGCCCCTGTGGGCCACGTCTACAGCTATTCTTACAGCGATTCTTACGGCGATTCTTGCGGCGGAGCGCGCACATAGGCGTACTGCTCGCGCTGCTCGGCGGGCTGTTCGTGGCCGCGAACGCGTCGCCGTCGATCTTTCCCGAAGACGCCGCGTTTCTAAATGTCGGCTACAACAACGGGGTGGCGGTTGATGGGGGGCTCGAGCTCGTCCTTCCGGTCGAGTTTGTCGACGTTTCGGTCGGCGCCGAACTGTACGCCCCACTGCGCGATTTTAGCGATGACTGGACGGTGCGGCTCTCCGGTAGCGGGCTGGTCTTTCCGGCCTTTAACGTCGCCGCTAGCTTGCCGCCGCTCGGCCTCGGCCTCGGCACCGACGTCAACTACGGCGCGGACGGCTTTAGCGCCCACATCGGGCCGATGTTCGGCACCGACCTGCTGTTTAGCTTCGACCTGCCGATCACCGTCTCGGCCTACATCGGGCTCGGCTTTTCCGAAGACCCCGGTCTGTCGCTCGCCTGGGCCGGGCAGATACGCTACTACTTCGACGACCTCGCCGACAACCTCGCCGTCGAACTGTCGAGCACCGACCTACTGCCGATTAGCCTCGGCGTCCGGTATCTCTTCTGACCTTCAAGAAGCTAACGCGCGGGGGACAGTCGACGACCCGCACGGTCTGACGACATAATCTGACGACGCTTACGGCACAACATTTCACGACGATATATCTCGAGGGGGGACATATACACGAATGGCGCGGATTCGGGCGCTGCTGCGGCGCTTAAAACTCAACCGTCTACCACAACGGGCCTGGCCGCTCGCACTGCCGGCGCTGCTGCTGCTCGGGGCGTTTCTGTTCGTGCCGCTCGCTAACGTGTTTCGCTACGCGACCTGGTCGTGGTCGGGGTTCGCGCCGCCCGAATCGGTCGGTCTAGACAACCTCGGGCGGATGACGCGCGACACCGAACTGCTGCGCTCGCTACGAAGCACGCTCTTTTTCGGGCTGATGTTTCTGCCGGCGTTTCTGCTGCTGTCACGCTTTATCGCGATCGCTATAGAGGGGACGCGGCTCGAGCGCCCCCTTAAAGCGCTGCTGTTTATGCCGAGCCTCATCACCGCCGCCGGCGCAGCAATCGCCTGGTATCTGCTCTACAACCCCGACTACGGCTTCGTCGTCGAACTAACCGGCGTCGCCCTCCCCTGGACCAGCTACGCCTGGGCGGGCCTGCTCTACGTCGCCCTGTTTACGCTCTGGCAGTTTACCGGCTACGGCGTCCTCGTCGTCTCCGCCGCCCTCAAGGGGATACCCAGCGATATCAAAGAAGCCGCCCGGGTCGACGGCGCGACCGAGGGCCAGATCCGCCGCTACATCGTCGGCCCGCTGCTCCGCCCGGCGATGCGTTTTCTGGTCGTTATCGGCACCGTGTTCGCCATCCAGTCCTACAACGCCGTCTATCTGCTCACCCGCGGCTCGCCCTTCGGCAGCACCCGCGTGATCGGCTACTACCTCTACGAGACCGCCTTTCGCCGCTTCGAACTCGGCTACGCCGCCGCCCTCACCCTGCTGATGCTGCTCATCACCCTCGTCGTCGCGGTCGCGCAGCTACAGCTCTTCCGCACCCGCTAGGTGTGGGTAGTCCACACACGTCCGGTCGAACCCTCGCGCTGAGAATCGTCACGCCGAAGCAGCCGGTCTACGCTCGCGCTAACGCCACAACGTTCGTATCTACCAACATTCTCGGTCGTCAGCCCAGTAGTGGCTCATCCCGCCTAAAGCGGTGCTTGGTTAGGATTTCGTCGTGACGCGCTTTTCAGCATCCTACACGGAGATATTCAGATTTCAGGGGACGTTTCCGACGCACCATTTTAGAGTAGACAGCCCAGTAGGGTGCGCCATGCGCACCGACCCGCCGACAGCTCCCGTGTCCACAGGTAGACGTACACTACATCGCCTCCTCTTTTCGCACGACCTGACCCCAGAGACACAGTCACAGAGACACAGTCAGACCCGCTCTCGACACCAGAATCCCGCACGACAGCGTGTAGAGACAGACGCCGAGGAAACGGACGCCGACGACGACCGACCCGACACCCACGCCCCGCGCGATGACGCAGCGCGCTATTCGTTAAGGACTCGCTATGCTCACCGTCTACCGACTGCTTACCGGCCTGTTTAGCATCTTCGTTATCCTGCCGATTTTGTGGATACTCTACGCGGCGTTTATCCCCGCGTCGGCGATGCTTAGCGCCGACCTGACCTCGCTCGGGCTAAGCCTGCAAAACTTCGCCCAGCTCGCGGGGAGCGGTCTCGCGCAGGCGATGCTCGTGTCGGTCGGGGCGAGCGGGCTCGCGGTTGTGGGTCAGCTTGTGGTCGGGCTGATGCTCGCCTACGCGGTGCGGGCCGGGTTGCCGCTGCTTCCGGTTATTCTGGTCGCGCTCGCGCTGCCGACCGAGCTGCTGATGGTGCCGCTCTACCGCGAACTTCAGGTGCTCGGCATCCTCGACACCTTCTGGGCGTTGGTCGTTCCGTATCTGGCGAGTCCGCTCGTTATCTTTCTGCTCGTCCAGTCGTTACGGCGGCTCCCCTGGAACCTCGTCGAGGCGGCTCGGCTCGACGGGGCGAGCGAGTTCGTTATCGTGTGGCGGATTATCGCGCCGCTCCTCCGGCCCGAAATGGTCGCGGCGGGCGTGCTCGGCTTCGCTATCCACTGGAACCTCGTCCTCTATCCGAAGGTGATGACCGACAGCGACAGCCTGCGCACCGTGCAGGTACTTCTTAGCGACATCCTCCAAAACCGCCCGTTCGAGTGGGGTCTGCTCGGGGCCGCCGCACTCGCGACGACGTTGCCGCTGCTCGTGGTCTATATCGTGTTCGAACGGCAGATCGTCGAGGTGTTCGAGCGGAGCTTCCGGTAGCGCGTCGCCACGAGAGACGCTGCGAGGATGGTCGTAAATTCGGTAGTACTTCAATACTCACTTTTTATATCGGTTTACGTTACCACCATTTTATAATCTAGACCGCACGCTAGACTTATCTAGCCGGCAGCAAAAGTCGTTAGAGTAGAGACTATGATTAGAACTATCTTTTTTGTGCTAGGGCTCGCCGTGCTAGGCGGCTCGAGCGCCCAGACCGTCATCCCCTTCTGGCATTCACAAGACGCCACCCAAGACACCATCGCGCAGCTCGCCGACGACTTTAACGCGTCTCAGTCGGACTACCGCGTCGTCCCGGAATACGCGGGCAACTACGAAGACGCCGCCATCCAGCTCGCGTCGAGCCTAGACAGCGGTAACGAGCCGGTACTGTTCGACTCCGAGCTGACCGTGTTCGCCCGTCTCGTCGAGGAGGGTGCGCTCGCACCGCTAAGCGACCTCGCCGGCGAGCTTTCGTCCGAGGTCGTCGACGACTTCTATCCGGCGCTGTGGGGCTACGGCGACACGAGCGGCGACCGTTACGGCCTGCCGTGGAACATGTCGGTGCCGGTGCTGTTCTATAACGCATCGGCGTTCGGTCAGCGCGGCGTAGAAGCGCCCGCCACCTGGGACGAATTCGAGGCCGCCGCCGACCGGATGACCACCCGCCAGACCACCGGCTACATCCACGTGACCGCCGCACTTATCTTCGAGACGATGGTCGTCACGCGCGGGGGCCAGATCGTGACGGACGATGGGCAGCCTAACTTTACCAGCGACGCCGCGGTCGAAACGCTCGAAATGCTCCAGCGTATGGTCGAGGCCGACCACGCCACGGTGCGCACCTTCGCCCAGCTCGACGCGGCGGTGGTCGATTTTGTCCGGACGCGGGGGATGATGGCCTTTGCGAGCATCGCCTTCTGGCCGCAGAGCCAGCGTTACGACATCGCGTTTAACCCCGAAGCGGCGCCGGTACCGAAGGGCTCGAGCCCCAACATCCCCCTGCTCGGCGCTCAGCTCGTCATCCTAGACGGCGCCTCCGATGCCCAGCGGCGCGGCGCGTTCGAGTTCTGGCGTTTTCTGGTCGAGCCCGAAAACATCGACACGTGGGTGCGCGCGTCGTACTTTCTACCGGTGCGCCGCTCGGCGGTCGATCTGCTACAAGACTGGTACGACGCCGAACCGGCCCGCCGCATCGGCCTCCAGGAGCTAGAAAATGCCGTCCCCCGCCCACGCGTCGGCGCCTACACGACCTGGCAGGGCTACCTCGAAGAAGCGATCGAGCGCGCTCTGCGCCGAGGTACTGACCCCCGCGAAGCCCTCGCCGAAGCCCAGCGCAGAGCCGAGCAGTCGCAATAAGCGCGCTCATCACCCTGCTTCACGTCGTCGGTCGGCTCGCGATCGGCCTCGGCGTGTTTGCCGCCCTGCTCTCTTTTCCGGTGCTGCTGTTTAACCCGCAGCTCCTCGTCACACTCTGGGAGGCGCTACCGCTAGAACTCGACGCCGACCGCGACGTCCTGGCCTTTTCGCCGCTGCTGCTCATCGCTTTAGGCGGCGCGGTCTGGCTCGCCTGCGTTAGTGTTGCGAGGGTGTTGCGCGGTATCCGCAACCTGTTTACCGGCGGAGAGTAGATGAGAGGTAGACACGGAAAGGCAGACACAGGAAAGCAGATACGGGGAGGTGGGCGCTACGCCTCCTCCCCCTTTTCGAACACCCGGATCGACTCCGCGACGAGCACCGCGATAACCGCGACGAGCACCGTCACCGACAGCGCGACCGGAAAGTAGAACTCGCCGAGCGTCATCCCGCGTAGCAGATCGACGGCGTACGCGACCGGGTCGACGTACGCGAGCGTCTGGATCCAGCCGGGTGCGGTGTCGAGCGGATAGAGCGCGCCGGACAGAAAAAACATCGGCAGCAGCACCGCGTTAATCACCACCGGAAACACCTCGGTCGAGCTAAAGCGTGTCGCGACGGCGACTCCTAACGACGAAAACACCAGTCCGCCAAGCAGCATAAAGAACAAGAAGCCGATCAGCTCGAAAAACCCGAAGGTGACGCCGATAATCGGGGCGGTAAGCAGCAAGATAACGCCCTGCGCGAACGCCTGCAACGCCCCCGAAAAGACCTTGCCGAGCGCGACCGCCCGGCGCGGGATCGGCGCGACCAGCACCGCCTTCAAAAAACCGATCTCCCGGTCGAACACGATGGTGATGGCCGCAAACGTCGCCGTAAAGAGCAGTGACAGCGTGACCACGCCCGGAAAGATGTATTGCAGGTAGCCCGCACCGCCGAACTGCGTCGTCGCGCCTAGACCCGACCCTAACAAGAAGAGGTAGAGCAACGGCTGCGCGACGCCGCTGACGAGCCGGATCGGTTGCGCCCAGAGCCGTTTGAGGTCGCGAATCACGATCGCCCAGAAGCCCTGCATGATCCGGATCTTCGGCGCGCTCTGCGGAGATCGTTGCGGGCGGGATGTTGTCCCTTCTGTTTCTTGCGGAGTACGGGTCTGTTCCATTACGCCCCTCCCTGGCCTTGTCCGGTAGCGACGTCGCCACTAAGACTCTTTCCGGTTAGCGTCAGAAACACGTCTTCGAGGCTCGGCTCGCGAATTTCGGCGCGGGTCACTCGGGTCGGCAGCGCTTTAAGCAGCGTCGGCAACACCGTGGTCGGGTCGTTGGTGACGATAAACAGCCCCTCGTCGCTCGCTTCGGCGTCGTAGTCGTGGCTCGCTAACCAGTCTAGGGTCGCCTCGTTGTCGTCGGTGTCGAGACGCACCAGCCCGCCGCCGACCTGCGACTTGAGCGCGCGCGGCGTGTCTAGCGCGACGATCTCGCCCTCGGAGATAAGCGCGATCCGGTCGGCGACTTCGGCCTCCTCCATATAGTGGGTGGTAAAAAAGACCGTGCTGCCCGCCTTAGCGAGGTCGCGGACGCGGTTCCAGAAGCTGCGCCGCGCGTCAACGTCTAGGCCGAGGGTC
Source organism: Trueperaceae bacterium (assembly GCA_034521635.1). GTDB lineage: Bacteria > Deinococcota > Deinococci > Deinococcales > Trueperaceae > JAXHMC01. Next base: position 41,438 of record JAXHMC010000027.1, read on the forward strand.
GCTTCGTCTAGAAACAGCACTTTCGGTTCGGCGATGATCGCCCGGGCGAGCTCTAACTTGCGTTTCTGTCCGCCCGAAAAGGTGTAGGGCTGACGCTTCGCCAACTCGCTAATGCCCAGGGTGTCGAGCGTCTCGCGGGCGCGCCGTTTGGCGTCCGAGCGCGACAGGCCGTAAAACAGCCCCATCAGTTCGAGGTTGTCCAGAGCGGTCAGCCGGTCGTCGAGCGCCGGTTCCTGAAACACGATGCCGATCTGCTGGCGCACCGCCTGCTTGTCGTCACTCGAACTAAAGCCGAGCACCCGCGCCTCGCCGCTCGTCGCCTTACGAAGTGTCGCTAAAATCGAAAAGAGCGTGGTTTTGCCGGCCCCGTTCGGACCGAGCAGCGCGAACATCTCGCCCTGACCGACCTCGAAGCTAACGCCGCGTAGCGCCTCGACCGCGCCGTAACGCTTGACGAGATCGCGCACCGTAATCGCCGCCGACGTCTCCTGTGCCGAAGCACCCTCCGTTGTCGTTTGTGCTGTTGCCGTCGCCATACGTGCTCCTCTCCGCAAACCTTTTTCTCTCTGGACACTCTGTACCCGGAAACTCTGTGTGTGGATTACCGAACGTCAAAAAGAATGGCCGAACCTATTATGTTGTAGGCTAGGCCAGCGAGCGGTGCGAGAGTAGCGTAAGGCTTACGAAGCGTCGGGGGCGGTCGTAGCGCTCGTCCTGGCGGTTACCCCGGACGCGGCGCGGTCAGCACCACCAGAAAGATAGCCGCGATAGACGCCCAGCCGACGTACTGGGCGGGCTTTTGCAGGTCGGGAAAACGCTTGTGGAGTGACGGTACGAAACGGACTGCGAGCGACGAGGCCCAGACAGCGGCAAAGACGAAATAGGCGGCCATGCGCCAAGATTCTTCAAGCATGGTTCGATTGTACCGCCTCGCTACGCCGGGCGTTGCCACCAGCCGACGCAATTCGCGACCGCAACACGCCAACACTCGGAGCCGTCCGCGCCCACACGATGACGCGCTGCGGTGCGGGCACCGAGCCTGGTGCGGTTCTAGCAAGGCGCTTCACCACACGAATCGCCGTGCTGTATAGGGTAGACTACCCTCGACATGGACACCGACGGCCCCACCCTAACCCCTCTGTTTGCGGCCCTCGCGGTCGTGATCGTGATTCTGAGCTACTACACCGGGCGCGGCTGGATCCGCCTTGTGATCCGCACCTACCAGACCGAGCAACCCCCCGCGACACGCGACATCGTTGTCAACGTCGTGCTTAGTGTGTTGCTGCTCGCAGCGATTTCGTTTGCGGGTTTCTCGGCTTAGCTTCGCTCGGCACGAACACGCCCCGACACGAACGCCGATGTCTTACCGCTGACGCAGCACGTAGCCCTGACGCGGCGCGAGGTGCAGGGTCAGCGAACCGTTTTGGGCCTCTACCGACACGTCCTGCCGCGCTTCGGGCCAGACCGTCTCGAACACCCGGCCTCCCGCGTCGGCGGGGAGCGGTAACGACACCGACAGCTTGTCGTTTCCGACGTTAAAGACCACCACGAAACGGTCGCCCTGGTCTTCGCGCACAAACGCGTACACGCTATCCTCGCCGTAGACCGCCTCGAAACTGCCGGTGCGGAGCGCCGGAAAGCGGTGCCGGAGCGCGATGGCCCGCCGGTAGAAGTCGCGCAGGTCTTGGTCCCAGTGTTCTTCGTGATTCCACGGAAAGGCCTCGCGGCAGTAGGGGTCGTCGCCGCTCGACATGCCGATTTCGTCGCCGTAGTAGATGCAGGGAGCGCCGGGCATAGTCATCTGAAACAGCACCGACAGCGTGAGGGCGCTGACGTCGTTACCGACGATCCAGAGCGCCCGTGCCATGTCGTGACTGCTGAGCAGGTTGAGCTGTGCCTGAGTGATCTCCCAGTGGTAGAGGCTGTGCATGTGGTCGATATGGTCTTTAAACTGGCCCGCGTCTAGCGGCTCGAGCCGCAAATGTTCGCGGTCGTAGTCGGGCCGCAGCGTGTCCGCGCCGAAGAAGCTTAGCGTCCCCCAGGTAAAGAGGTAGTTCATGACCGCGTCGAACTGGTCGCCCTGGAGCCAGCGGGTCGCCTCGTCCCAGATTTCGCCGCAGATGTAGGCCTCGTGACGCACCCCCTTGACCACCCGCCGAAAGCCGCGCCAGAACTCGTCGTCGTCGATTTCGTTCGGGACGTCTAGACGCCAGCCGTCGACGCCGTGCTCGAGCCAGTACCGCCCCACGTCGTAGATCATGTCGCGCACGCCCGGATTTTTGGTGTTGAGCTTAGGCAGCATCGGCAGCCCCGCCCACATCTCGTAGTTGGCCGGCTGTTCGGGCGTGTCGCTGTAGGGCCGGAGCGGCCAGTCGTAGATGGTAAACCAGTCGATATAAGGCGAGTCGCCGCCGTTTTCTAAAATATGATGAAACGGCCAGAAGCCCCGGCTAGCGTGATTAAACACCCCGTCGAGCATGACGTGCATCCCGTGAGCATGGGCGAGGTCGACGAGTTCGCGAAGCGCCTTGTCGCCGCCCAACAGCGGGTCGACCTGGTAGTAGTCGTAGGGGTGATAGCGGTGGTTCGACGCCGACGCGAAGACCGGGTTGAGGTAGAGCGCGTTCACCCCTAAATCGTGCAGGTAGTCGAGCTTGTCGACGATACCGTGCAAATCTCCACCCTGAAAGCCCTGCTCTTCGGGCGGCGAGCCCCACGGCTTAAAGTCGATGCCGCGCGGGTGGCGGGTGCGCGGACTGCGGGCGAAGCGGTCGGGGAAAATCTGGTAGAAGACGGCGTTTTTGACCCATTCGGGCGTGCGAACAATCGGCGTTGTCGTCATCGGTGTCGTCATCGGCGTTGTCATCGAAGCATCCTCTCGAAGAGTACGGACCGAAAAGTACGGATCGATAGAGTCCAGGCATTTAGAATCTGGGCGTTTAGAGTCCAGGCATTTAGAATCCGAGCGTTTAGAATCCGAGCGTTTAGAGTCCGTACGACGTCCACACAGTTTTGCGGCGGGTGGCGTGGCGGAGCGTGTCGTAGCGGCGGGCGAGCGAGACGCCGAAGCAGCCGTGTGGCTGGTCGGGTGACCAGAGCGGGACGAGCCGGTCGGCGGCGGCGCGGGCGAGCTCGGCTCGAGCCCCCCCTCCACCAAAACACCAGAGTGCCGCGACATTGCCGTGACGGGCCAGCGTTTTAGCATCACCCCGCACCACATTAACGACGCCGGGCGGCAGCAGCGCCGTCATCGTCTTGACGACCTCGTCTAACCCTGTAAAGCGGGTAGGCGGCACGACCACCACGCGGTTACCGCCGAGCAGCGCCGGCACGAGCAGCCCGACCAGCCCGAGCAGCGCCGGAGCGTCGGGGCAGACAATCCCCAACACGCCGTAAGGGACGGGCGCCGACGTGACCAGGCCGGGCCAGGGGACGGGCTCGAGCCGTCCGGTGTTCGGCATCGTCGCGTAGGCGTAGGCGAGTTCGAGCGCCGTGACCACTTCGGCTTCGGCCTCCTTACGCTTCTGGTCGGTCGCCTCCATCAGCGCCCCGGTCAGCGTTTCGGCCTGCTGTGCGAGGGCGTCGGCACAGGACAACAACAGGCGTGCGCGGTGGCCTACAGGCGTCTGCGACCAGGCAGCGGCTTTGACGGCAGCTTTTACGGCGGGGCCAATGTCCGCCGGGCGGGGTGCGTCCGCACTAGCAACGTCGTCGTAGGTCGGAGCCGAGTCGAGGGGCGGTAGCCGCAAAAACAGGGCGAGGCCGTCGTCGCCGCCGAGCGTGCCGAAACCGCTGTCGCGGGCGACGCTGTGGGGGGCGGCGGGGTCGGTCTGGACGGTGCTGTTGATGAAGATGCTGGGGGGCTCGAGCCCGTCAGCCACCGCTAGTGCCACACCCTGCGTCTCGCTCCAGACCGTCACCGACGAGGCGAACCGGTTCTGATTGACGAGCGCGACCGCTTCGCTCGGGGTGCGAAAGGTCTGGGTCAGCAGGAGCGGACCCGGCAGCGGGCTCTGGGCGACCGGCAGGGCCGGGGCGACGTCGGGCAGCAGTGTCGGCGCGACGAAGGCGGGACGGTCGACCCGGGGGGTACCTATCGGTTCGCTTATCGCGCCGAGGTCGGCGGCGCCGGCGAGCAGGGGCTCGAGCCCCTCCAAATACGCCTCGTCGGGTAGCGGTCCGAGGTCGCTCCGGTAAGCGAGCGGGTCGCCCGTCTCTAAGGTCTGCAGATGGTCGCGCAGCCGCCGGTGAAAGGTCCGTTCGACAGACTCCTGTACCAGCACGCGCACCCCCGCCGGGGCGTTCGACCGCAACGCGTCTACCACGGCGCCGACCGCCGCATCGAGGTCGGCGTCTTCGAAGACAACCGCCACACTCGGGTCGTTGAGCACGACGAGTCGCGCCACGTCGCGTTCGGCGGACTGACGGTAGAGGGACGTCGCGACGTCCGGGGTGCCCGCGTAGGCCAGCACGTCGATATCGGCAGCTGCTAGCGCGGTCTTCGCGTCCGCGTCGCCGACCAGCACGTTAAGCACCCCTTCGGGGATACCGGCGTCACGGGCGAGGTCGGCGAGCCGAAACAGTGCTAGCGGAGCGCCTACAGACGCGACCAGCACGACCGTACAGCCCGCCGCGAGCGCCGGTGCCAGGGCGCGTAGCGCGAAGCGGAGCGGCGCGGTGTGGTCGACGATAAGCGCGACGACGCCGCGAGCCGCGTAGCCGGAAAAGCTGTCGGGCAGAGCGATGCTCCGTTCGGCGTGGTGCTCGAGCCACCGTACGAGCGGCGGCAGGTCATGGTGCTTGGCCTGCCGAATCGGCCTGCCGCTCGCTAGGGTTTCGAGCTGTGCGAGTGTGCCCTGTTCGCTACGAACCTTCTGCGCCCAGGTCCGTAACGACGAGGCTCGAGCCCGCTCCTCCCACGCCGGCTGCGCCTTGCGGGCCGCCTTGAGCGCCGCCTCGACCTCTTTGCCGCCCACAACCTTGACGCTCGCCAACACTTCGCCCGTCGCCGGGTTGAGCACATCGGCGTTGGGCGCGTCTTTATGTTTGCGCCAGCTACCGCCGACAAAGCCACCAAAGTGCTGTTTGTGGTGCTCGAGCCAGCCCCGCGCCGCTGTCGGCGGTTCTAGCACGGTGCCCTCGTCCATCGTGCCCAGTATCGTCTGTACGCTCATCGCTCTCCTCTGCTCGCGTCTATCCCTTACGTCTGCTGTTTACTACTGATGATGTGTCATTCGGTGATGTGTTGTTGACGTCGGCTGACCCGTGGCGCCACACCGTGATGTCGCAACGCGTCTGTAGCGTGTCCGTCACTATAACGTACCCGCAACCGGTCACGCCCGTACATCGTTTTGTCGGGTCTTATCGGCTAACATGCGTCTGCTACAAACGAAACGTGAACGACGCCTGCACGAAGCGTACGCCGGTCGCGATTCCGGCAGTGTAGAAGGGGAGCTCGAGCCAGTACCAGAAGCCGTGGTAAACAAGCGGGTCGGCGAGTGTGTAGAGTGCCGCCGACAGAAACACCAGCGAGGCGAGCGTGACCAGCACGCCGTAAGTGCGCAGATAGGGCCGGATGTTGTCGCGAACCTGCTGAGTGTGGCGGTCGCCGAAGGTCGCTCCGAACCGAAACAGCGGCAGCAGAAAGGCGATAAAGGCGAGCACACTTCCGAAAAAGCCGAGGTTCATCTGAAAGTCGTCGGGCGGCTGATAAAAGAGGTAGAGCAGCTCGAAAAACGCGAACAGGTAGGCGCCGTACAGCAGCGCCCGGTTGATAAACGTGCCGCTTAGTTTCGGAATCGGGCTGAACTGTGGTTCGCGGATGATGTAGGCGTAGGCCTGTGCCGCGAGTGTCAGCATAAACGACGCGGCGACGAATTCGATATGGATGCCCAGATTTTCTAGCCACATAGCGCTCCTCGGGATGTTTCGTTAGGGGGGTGTTCGTTAAACGGGTTGTTCTCTAGCCGGCAGAGAGGCGGTAGGGCGCGGCGGGTGCGCCGTAGAGGTGGTGCTCGAGCCACCCCTCGATATCGCCTAACAGACTGCTCGCCCCGAACCGGAAGTACGCCGGCGTGGTGTAATCCTGGCCGAGCTGAGTCTTCATCAGCATTAGCCAGTCGAGCGCCTCGCTCGCGGTGCGGATACCGCCGGCGGGCTTAAAGCCGACCCGGTAGCCGGTCCGCTCGGCGTAGTCCCGAATCGCCCGCGTCATCACCAGGCTGACCGGCAGCGTCGCGTTTTCGCTCTCCTTACCGGTCGAGGTCTTGATGACGTCGGCGCCCGCCATCATCGCCACCATGCTCGCCTGATAGACCTTGCGCAGGTCGCCGAGTTCGCCGGTCGCCAGAATCGCCTTGAGGTGCGCCTCGCCGCAGGCGTCCCGAAACCGCGCCACCTCGTCAAACAGCGCCGACCAGTCGTTACGGAGCACGTGCGCCCGGGTCACCACGATGTCGATTTCTGCCGCGCCCGCCGCCACCGACGCTTCGACCTCGGCGACCCGCGTCGCTAAGGGCGACAACCCCGCCGGAAAGCCCGCCGACACCGCCGCGACCCCAATCCCGCTGCCGGCGAGCGCCGCGACCGCCGTGTCGACCATGGCGTGGTAGACGCAGACCGCCCCCACCCGAAGCGGCTCCGCCCCGATGCCGAGGTCGTGTTGCACTTCGGGCCGCAACGGCTGCCGCGCCTTACCGCACAGCCGCCGCACCCGCCCCGGCGTGTCGTCTCCGGCGAGCGTGGTGAGGTCGATGCAGCGAATTGCCTGCACCAGCCACGCCGCCTGGTGGGTTTTAGGCAGCCGCCGGCTCTGTTTGAGGTCGGCGAGCGCCCGGTCGACGCCGTGCCGGTTGAGGTAGACGTTTTGGAGCCAGCTGGGCTCGAGCCCCACCCCCTCGTTGCGGGCCAGGTCGTCGTCTAGCGTGACCACCGGGCTCTGGTTGTGCGGGCCGACCCGGTTCTGGTCGGTCGTGTCGGGGGTCGTTACGTCGTGGTCGGTCGGGTTCTGGGTCGCCATCGCCATACTCCTTCGGGATGCTGCTTATTCGGTGTGCTGCTTATCGGGATGTTGCTTATTCTTATTAGTGTGCCGTTTGTCGGGCCCGAACACTGTGAGGGCTTCCGGCGCGGTCTGTCTCTGCGGTGCTGTCTTTACGGTTTTTTACGACAGTATCTGTACGACAGTGTATCGCGCCTGGTCGCGCTGTTTGCAAAGTTTTTGGTGAGTTTTCCGCCGAGTGTAGTGATGAGGGAGGGCTCGAGCCCCCCACCACCCACCCCTATCCCCGAAACAACTCCCGACACCACACCAAACACGCTGCCGATTGACGCTCCCCCGCCGTCGACTCTCCCCCGCCGTTGACTCTCCCCCGTCAAACTCCGGTTAGAATCACCTTTGTGAACACTACCGCCCCGATAACTGCCCCAACCCGCACCCTGCTCGCGAGCCTAGCCCTCGCGGCGCTGCTACCGACCGCGTCCGCCCAAGACCTCCTTCTCGTCAACCTCGCCGACACCCACTCCGCCTACGACGCCTACCCGCGCGTACTGACTCAGGTTCAGCAGATTGTCGCCGACCACCCCGACACACCCGTCTACATGCTGTTTAACGGCGACCTGTTCGAACCCGGCAACGTCGTCGCGGCCCGCAGCGAAGGAGAGGTGGACTGGATGTTTTTAGAGGCGTTACACGAGGCCGCCCCGGTCATCCTCAACCTCGGCAACCACGAATTCGACTTTGACGACCCAGCAGATTTCGTGACCCAGGCCGAGGCGCGCGGCATCACCGTCATCGGTAGCGTGTTCGGCACCGACGGCCAACTGCTCGCTCCGGCACTCACCACACTTCAGGTAGGCGACGTGTCGGTCGATATCGTCGGCGTCGCGACCGACGCGCTTAACACCTACCAAGCCGACGCCCGCGACCAGATTGTGCTGCCCGAACCAGTCGCCTGGACCGACGCGACCTTTAACCGTCTCGCCCAGAGCGACGTGTCGGTACTGCTCACCCACGCCGGTGTCGTCGCCGACCGCACGATAATGACGGCGCTGCCCGGTAACGTCCTCTTCGCCGTCGGCGGACACGACCACCTGGTGCTCCGCGAAGACGTATCGCGCGAAGGCGTCGCCGAGCCGCTCCTCTACATCCACACCGGCTTTAAGGGTGAACGCCTTACCGTCGCGAGCGTGACCTTTAGCGAACGCGACGAGGACGGCCACGTTAGCGCCGACCTGACCCTGACCGACTACGTCATCGACGATTCGCTGAGCCCCGACGCGACCTTCGCCACCGAAATCGACAACGCCCGCATGACCTACCTCGACGCCGACGACCTCGACACGGTCGGCATCGTAACCGAAACCTACACGGTCCGCGAAGCGGCACAGTGGGCGGTCGACACGCTCGCCGACATGACCGACGCCGACGTCGCGCTGCTCAACCACACCTCGTTCGGCGCCGGTCTAGACGCCGGGCCGCTGCCGCGCTACCGCTTTAACGCCTTCTTACGCTTCGACAACGACGTGATGGTGACCGAAGTCGACGGCGAGACGTTGCAGCAGATTTTGGCGCGGAGCAACCAGGGAACGGACACCCCGCTAAGCGAGCGGACCGGCGATTTCGTCTACAGCAACGACGTAGACCCGCAACCCGGCGAAACCTACCGGCTCGTGACGTCGAGTTGGGTGACGTTGCCGTTTAACGTGATGGGGTATCTCGGCACCGACGCACTCACCTTCGAGCAGATCGAAGGTGTGACGACCAAAGGTTTGCTCGCCGAGTCGTTAGCAGCAAACGAAACGCCTTAGACCGACCTGCACGCCTCCGGACAAACACAGTCCACTACGAAATCGGAGTTCGCCCGTAGGGTGCGCCATTGCGCACCTAACTTTTAAAAGACATTTCGAGATGTCGGGGCGGCATGGTTCGTGCACCATTTTTTCGTGCGCCATTCTAGAGTGGCCAAGTCACTAGGCCGAGCTTCAAGCACACCTTTTCAGGCACACCTGCGACACCGTTTTCTGGATAACCGGAGGCGGTGTTTTTGTTATGCTGGACAGACCTCGTTCCACAAACACTAAACCGACATCGACACGAACAGCGACCTTGCTTAGAAAGAGAGCACATATGCACCTAGCCCGTTTTCCGCGCCGACGCTACACTCCTGCGCCGACCGCTATCGAGAGGCTCGAGCACCTCACCCGTCACCTCGGCGGCCCCAACATCTACATCAAACGAGACGACCAGCTCGGCCTTACCGGCGGCGGCAACAAGACCCGCAAACTCGAATTTCTGGTCGCCGACGCCCTCGCCCAAGGCGCCGACACGCTCATCACCGTCGGCGCGGTGCAGTCTAACCACTGCCGCCTGACCCTCGCCGCCGCCGTCAAAGAGGGCCTCAAGTGCCAACTCGTCTTAGAAGAACGCGTCCCGAACAGCTACGACCCCGACGCAAGCGGCAACAACTTTCTGTTTAAACTGTTAGGCGTCGAAAAGATAAAGGTGGTCGCCGCCGGCACCGACCTGATGGGTGAAATGCAGTCGCTCGCCGACGACCTCGCCCGACAGGGACGCAAAGCCTACCTCATTCCCGGTGGCGGCTCGAACCCGCTCGGTGCCCTCGGCTACGTCGCCTGCGCCGAAGAGATCCTCACCCAGACCTTCGATATGGGGCTCAGGCTCGACCACATCATCAGCACCAGCGGCAGCGGCGGCACCCACGCCGGCATGCTCGTCGGGATGGTCGGCAACCACAGCCACATCCCTATCACCGGCGTAAGTGTCCGCAACCCCAAAGGCAAACAGCTCGGCAACATCTTCGAGCTCGCCAAAAAGACCGCCGACCTGCTAGACCTCGGCAGGTTTCCTAAAAAGACCGTCCAGGTCGTCGACGACTACGTCGGCCCCGGCTACTCGCTACCGACTGAAGGGATGATTGAAGCGGTCAAGCTGCTCGCCGAACTCGAAGGGATTCTGCTCGACCCCGTCTATACCGGCAAGGCGATGGCGGGCCTTATCGACATGGTGCGTCAGGGCCAGTTTGGCAAGGAGGACAACGTGCTGTTTCTGCACACCGGCGGCTCGCCCGCGCTGTTCGCCTATCAGGACACGCTGCTCGACTGATGACCGACACGTCCTCCGCTACGTCTTCCCCTACCTCGAACTCTGCCCCGAAAACCACCAAGACCGTCGGCGTGTTAGGGGGGATGGGGCCCGCCGCGACGCTCGACTTTTTTAGCAAGCTGCTCGCTAAAAGCAAGGCAGTAAGCGACCAGGGCAACCTCCGCGTCCTGATCGACAACAACCCTAAGGTTCCGAACCGTAACGAGGCGGTGGCCGGTACCGGACCGTCGCCCGGGCCAGTACTTGCAGAGATGGCGGGGGGGCTCGAGCATTCCGGTGCCGACTTTCTGGTCATGGCCTGCAACGCCGCCCACGCCTTCGTCGCCGACATCCTCGAAGCGGTTTCGGTCCCCTTTGTCAGCATGATCGACGAAACCGTCGCCTTCACCCGCGAACACTTCCCCGACGCGACCAAGATCGGCGTGTTAGGAAGCAGCGGCGCCCTAGACGCCAAGCTCTACCACCACGCCTTCGCCGAGCACGGCGTCACCGTCGTCGCCCCCGAAAACGGCGCCCGCCACGAGTTTATGCAGCTTCTCTACCAGATCAAAGCCGGCGACCTAAGCGATGACGTCCGAGGCCAGATGGCCACCCTCGCGGCCAACCTTGTCGCCGAAGGAGCCGACGTCGTGATTGCGGGCTGTACCGAAGTGCCCCTCGTACTGCTCGACGACGCCGTCTCCGTCCCGCTTATCGATTCGACCGACGTTCTGGTCGACGCAACCATCGCCTACGCGACCGGCCTCAGAGCGTTACCGGGCCGCTAGAGCGATGACGAATCTCACCCGATGAAGATCGTCATCAGCGAGTACGTCCACGACGATGCCGTCGCCCTGTTACGCGACCACCACGACGTCCGTTACGACGCCAACCTCTTTAGCGACACCGACGCCCTTAAAGACGCCCTCGCCGACGCCCACGCCTGGATCGTCCGCAACCAGACGCGGGTGACCGGTAACGAACACGCCCCGAACCTCGCAGTCGTCGGCAGGGTCGGCGTCGGGCTCGACAACCTCGACCTAGACGCCTTGCGCGAGCGCGATATCGTCGTGACCTGGGCACCCGGCACCAACGCCGTCAGCGTCGCCGAATACGTGATCGGCGCGATGCTAAGCGTCACCCGGCGCTTCGACGCCATCTCGCAGGACGTCCACGCGGGAGTCTGGAACCGGCAGGCCGCGATGGGCGGCGAACTGTACGGCCAAACGCTCGGCATCGTCGGCCTCGGCGATATCGGCACCCGTCTCGCTAAACGCGCCGCTGCGTTCGGCATGAACGTCATCGCGAGCGACCCCGCCGTCCACCCGAGCAGCTTCGGCGTCCAAGAGTACGGCGTCGCCCTCGTTCCGCTAACCGACCTGCTCGCCCAGTCCGATATGATCTCGCTACACACCCCGCTGTTGCCGAGCACCCGCCACCTCATTGACAATAAAACCCTCGCCCAGATGAAGCCGACCGCGCTGCTGATCAACACCGCTCGCGGCGGCCTAATCGACGAAACCGCCCTCGCCGCCGCGCTGCGCGACCACCGTCTCGGCGGCGCCGTCCTAGACGTCCGCGAACAAGAACCACCCGGCGACGCCGACCCGCTCCGCGACTTCGCCAACGTCATCCTCACCCCGCACATCGCTGGCGTGACCCACGAATCGAACCGTCGTGCTTCGCTTCACATCGCACACGACGTTTTGCGCGTCCTAAACGGCGACAAACCGGTGTCGGCGGTGCCGCTACGCTAAATCAGGCGCGTTCACGACAGGCCGATCTGCCGCACGCTCTTTATCAGATCACACGCGGTTTCGACATCCGTTCGCAACGTGGGTAGAATCAATTAGCACAGAGATACAGCTCACTGCGACGATCTAAACATCCGAGGTGCATCATGTCCGATACCCCTTCACTTACTCTCGACGAAGCCAAAGCGCGTTTCGAGGCGATGCGTCAGGACGCTTATCACGTCGCTATGGTCAAGATTCGCCAACACCGCGCTAAGGAACTTCGGGGGTGGCTAGGTAGCGAGCAGCCTATCAGCTTGGACGACTTTAACCGCGACGTGTGGCGTCTTGATGACCCGGCAGCGAAAAAGACTATAGAGCGACTGCGAAAGGATTTTGTTGCCGACACGCGCGAAGAAGGAATCACCGAGGCTGCTTTGGAACGGCTCGAGCCCCGCATCACCCACAGCGACTTTCACGGAAACACGATCTGGGGCACCGCGACAAACATCTACGGTCCGACAATTGCTAACGACGCTACAAGAGAGCGCTACATAGCACAAGCACGAGACACCCTTAGAAACGACAACAAGACACCCTTGCAAAAAGCGCACGAGCTAAAAGACGACATTACGGGCTTCGGCTGGAACATCTCCACGGGCTTAGTTATGGTGTTTCATCCCAATACACTCGGCATCTTTAACGAACCCTCGAAGCAAGCGTTATGGATGCTTGGCTACACGTTTAGGAACGGTGATATCGAAGCGTTCCAAGATCATCTGCGCAAACTAAAACGTACGCTAGGCGCTGGAGATTTTATCGAGCTAGACTGGTTTCTCTACCAACTCAGCCAGGACGCCAATAGTGTTAGCGAAGACGACGTAGACGATTCCAGTAACAGCGACTCCCCTTCACTTACGCTCGACGAAGCCAAAGCGCGTTTCGAGGCGATGCGCCAAGACGCTTATCACGTCGCTATGGTCAAGATTCGCCAACACCGCGCTAAGCAACTTCGGGAGTGGCTAGGTAGCGAACAGCCTATCAGCGTAGACGACTTTAACCGAGAGGTGTGGCGTATCGCAGATACGGCGACGGAAGAGACGATCGAGCGATTGCGCGAGGATTTCGTTGCCGACACGCAAGAGACGGGGATCACTGAGGATGCTCTGGCTCGGCTCGAGCACCACATCACCCAAAGCGACCTGCACGGCAACACGATCTGGGGCGTCGCACGCTATGCTCCGATGGTTTCCGATGACGCTACAAGAGAGCGCTACATAGCACAAGCGCGGGACATCCTCAGAAACGACAACACAACACCCCTACAAAAAGCACACGTACTCAAAGACATTCCGGGCTTCGGCTGGAGAACCGCTACGGGCTTCGTTATGGTGTTTCATCCCGACACGTTCGGACACTTTGGCACGTTTTCTAGGCGAGCGTTACGAGGGCTCGGCTACACCTTTAAAAACGACGACCTCGAAACGTTTCAGCAGCATCTGCACGCGCTCAAACAAACGCTAGGCGCGAAAGATTTTATCGAGCTAGGCTGGTTTCTCTCTCAACTTAGCAAAGAAGTCAATAGCATTAGCGAAGATAGCGAAGGCGACCCCATCACCCGCCTCCGGCAAGGCGAGCGCTTCTGGTGGGTTAATCAGGGCGGAAGCTACGAAAGAGAGCGCGACGAGGGGTGCATCTTCGCCCAAAAGAGCACGGCGGACGGACGTACGAACCGCTACCGCGAAAACGTCCAGCACGTCGAGCCAGGCGACGTTATTGTTCACTACAAGAGTGGGATTCGAGCTGTCGGGGTGGTCACAAGTCAGACTTACGACAGAGAGCGCGACGGCGAGGCGGGATGGCAAGCCGATGTCGATTACGCCGAGTTAGACGTTCCTCTAGCGCTTAATGACATTCCAGAAGAGTGGAGGGCTCGAGCCCAACCCTTCGACGTCAACTACCGGGCCATACAGGGCTATCTTTTCGAGCTGTCCGCAGACTTCGCCCACGCCCTTGCCGATCTGCTCGCGGGCGAAACATCTGCTAAAGCCGATATCAACACGTGGATCTTCCAGGCTAATCCAAAAATAGTCGACTTCGCCCGAAGGTCAAAAACCCTCAACGTCGGAGACGTCGACGACTGGTCCGTGACCCGCTACAAAGACGATATTCGACCGGGCGACTGCGTCATGATTTGGCAGAGTGGCGAACACGCCGGAATCTATGCTGTGGGCGAAATTTCGAGCGATGTCTACACGCTCGACCAACCCGATCTCTACACGAAAAACGGCCAACGAACAGCCGTCGATTTTCGGTTTACCCACATCCCCCAGCCGCCGATTCTAAAAGACGAGCTACGCGACCACCCTGTGCTTAAAGACCTTTCGATTCTCAAAGCGCCGCAGGGGACGAATTTCCGCGTCACCGAGCGCGAGAGGCAGGCACTTTTCGACCTTATGAACCACACCCCTCCTTCTCCTCCCCCGACCCTAGAGCAGATCGCGCACGAAACCTCTCTGGGCGAGTCGCTGTTAAAGACCTGGCTTAGCGCGATTCACCGCAAAAAACAGGCTATCTTGTTCGGTCCGCCCGGAACGGGCAAAACCTTCGTCGCTAAAAAACTCGCCAAGCACCTCGCGGGCCGTGACGGCTTCGACGAGTTGGTGCAGTTTCATCCGGCGTACACCTACGAAGACTTTATGCAGGGGCTGCGCCCGCAAACCGACGGCGACACCCTGCGCTATCCGCTGGTTAAAGGGCGGTTTTTAGAGTTTATCGACAAAGCTCGTGGCAAGAGCGGCATCTGCACGCTCATCATCGACGAAATCAACCGGGCGGACTTGTCGAGGGTGTTTGGCGAGTTGATGTATCTGCTCGAATATCGGGGAGAGGACGTTCCGCTCGCGGGGGGCGGTAGCTTGAACATCCCCGGCAACGTGCGCATTATCGGCACGATGAACACCGCCGACCGCTCGATCGCCCTGGTCGACCACGCGCTTAGGAGACGGTTCGCGTTTTTGAAGTTAGAGCCTCACTACGAGGTGCTTAGGCGCGTCCACCCCGACGTCGATTTTATCCCCGCACTCGTCGAAACACTCAAGGAGATCAACACGGCCATCGGCGACCCCAACTACGCGCTCGGCCACAGCTTCTTTCTAGAACCCGACTTAGAAGCGCACCTAGCCGTCATCTGGCAAACCGAGATCGAGCCGTATCTAGAAGAGCAGTTTTTCGACCGGCTAGGCGAGGTAGAGCGCTTTCGCTGGGACCGCGTCAAAGATCGTTTAGGGTCGTGAACGACGACGTCGAACTGCGCGAGTATCAAGAGGGCGAACGGGTTCGAGGCTATCTCGACGACGCTACCGCCCTAGCCTTTCGGCAGCGCTTCGGCAAGTACGTGACGCTCGACTTCCCTACCCCCGCCAACGACGCGTGGACGTTTAAGGCTGACGGCACGGTGGGCTACTTTCCGCTCGACGCCGAGCGGGGTGTGCGGGTGCGGCCTAAGGTGGCGGTGCGCAACGTGGTGGGGATGCTGGCTCGAGCCTACGATCTACCCGTCGAGATTTTAGAGCGCAGCCACGACGTAGACACTCTCGACGACGCCTTCGGCTACCTCGCGGGTCATCTGGCTCGCTCGGTTCTCAAACGGACGAAGCGCGGCCTCGCCAAAGCGTACCAACCACGCCACGACAACCTGCCGGTGGTGCGGGGGCGCATCGACGTGTCGGCACAGGTGCGCCGCCCAATCGGGACGCGGTTCGCGTGTCACTATCAGGAACACACCTTCGACATTCACGACAACCGGGTACTGCGCTGGACGCTCCTCTATCTAAGCCGTGCGCGGCTGCGCGACCCCGCCGTCAAGGGGCAGGTGCGCTTGGCCCAACACACCCTGGCTGCGGTGGTGGCGGCGGTGCCGGTTCATCCGCAGGATGCGGTAGCGCGGTACTACGACCGTTTGCGGCAAGATTATCGGTCTATGCACGCGCTCTGTCAGCTTTTTTTAGACCACCTGACGCCGACGCTGCACCGAGGCAAAGCCGAAAGTATGCCGCTCCTTATCGCGATGCCTGCACTTTTCGAGCGCTACGTGTTCGCGGTTTTGCACGAACATCTACGGCGTCACTGGCCAGATTTGCGTCTCTGCGCGCAAAAACACGCGCCGGTAACGGTCGGCGTCTCGTTTAAGATCGACCTCGTCATCCAAGACGCGTCCGGGCGGACATTGCTGGTGCTCGACACCAAATACAAAAACCACACCACGCCGAGCAGCCAAGACGTGCAGCAGGCGGTCGCGTACGCGGAGCGGATGGGCTGCGAGTGGGCCGCGTTGGTGTATCCGCAGACGATGGGGCTCGAGCCCTTCTCCATAGGCCGTAAGCAGATTTGTTGTCTCGGTATAGATTTGGCGAGCGATGTGCGAGAGGCGGCGGCGGCGTTTTGTGCTGTGGTGGATGGGGTGTTGGGAGATATTGACGAGGGAGGGTAGAGGGGGGGCTCGAGCCCCTCCAACACCTCGGCACATCCCCCACCACTTCACCCTAGCTTTCGAGCGTCGACGTATCTCCCGGATCCTGGCCGAGTTCTTGCGCCTTCAGCAACCGCCGCATAATCTTGCCGCTACGCGTCTTCGGCAGACTGTCGACAAACGCGATCGACGACGGCGTCGCGATCGGCCCTAACTCGTGACGGACGTGCTCTTTTAGCGCCGCTGCGAGGTCGTCTCCGGCCTCGGCGCCCTGGCGCACCACCACAAACACCTTGATCGCTTCGCCCTTGATCGCGTCGGGAATACCGATCACCGCAGACTCGGCGACGCTCGGATGCGATACCAGCGCCGATTCTACGTCGGCGGTGCCGATACGGTGTCCGGCCACGTTAAGCACGTCGTCGGCGCGGCCCAACACGCTAAACCGGCCCGCGTCGTCGCGCACCGCCACGTCGCCGGTAAAGTACATCCCCGGAAACTCTTGCCAGATCGCCTGGTAGCGGTCGTCGTCGTTGTAGATGGTGCGCATCATGTGCGGCAGGGGGCGCCTCAGCACCAGGTAACCGCCCTGGTTCGGCGCTTGGCTACGGCCCTCTTCGTCGACCACGTCGATGTCGACGCCGGGTGTGGGGCGCCCTACAAAGCCGGGTTTGTGTTCGTGAACTGCGAAGGTAGCCAGAGTCGGGGCGGGCAGTTCGGTCTGCCACCAGTTGTCCATCACGTAGCCGTGGTCGCCGGTAATGTGCTGCTGCGCCCAGCGAAACGCTTCGGGGTTGAGCGGCTCGCCCGCACAGGCCATCACCCGCAGACTCGAGAGGTCGCAGCCGTCAACGATACTCGCACCGACCCGCATCCACATCCGCACCGCGGTCGGCGCGGTAAACATCACCGTAACCTGGTGGTCGTCCACGGTGCGCCAGATCACGCCGGGGTCGGGGGTGTCGGGCGCGCCCTCCCGAAACAGCGTCGTGCAGCCGATAAGGAGTGGGGCGTAGCAGATGTAGCTGTGTCCGACGATCCAGCCGATGTCGCTCATATTAAAGAACACGTCGTCGGGGCCGAGGTCTAAAAAGTTTCGTCCGTGGTACGACGTCCCGACCATATAGCCGCCGTGGACGTGGACCACCCCTTTCGGACTTCCGGTCGTGCCGCTGGTGTAGAGGATAAAGAGCGGGTGTTCGGCGTCGACGATTTCGGCAGGACAAGTGTCGGGGTGCTCGAGCAACGCCTCGAACGAGACTTCACCCTCGCGCACCTCGCCGGCGCGGCCCCACATCACCAGAGTGACGTCTTCTAGCGGGGCGACAGCGTCTCGGGCGATGGTTCCTAAATCGACCGTCTTACCGCGCCGATATCCGGCGTCGGCGGCGATGACGAGCTTCGCCCCCGCGTCCTGGATACGTGCTCTCAGCGCTGGCGCCGCGAAACCCGCGTACACCACGCTGTGCACCGCCCCGATGCGGGCGCACGCCAACATGCAGACGACCCCTTCGAGCGTGAGCGGCAGGTAGAGCACCACCCGGTCGCCCTTCTCTACCCCGTGAGCCTTGAGGCCGTTCGCGACGCGGCAGACCTTGGCGAGTAGCTCCTTGTAAGTTAGGCGCTGTTCGCTACCGTCTTCGCCGAGCCAGATATAGGCGGTGTGGTCGCCTCGGCCCGCGTCGACGTGGCGGTCTAGCGCGTTGATGGTGATGTTGGTCGTGCCGCCGACGAACCACTGGTGGTGGACACCGTCGAAGTCGAGCACCTGCTGCCACTTCGTGTCCCACACAAACTGCTCGGCGACCTCTTCCCAAAACGCTTCGTTGTCGTCGAGCGAACGCTTGTGTGTCGCTTCGTAGTCTTGCAGCTTCGCCCGCTCGCGCACCGACTCGGGCGGTTCGAAGAGGGTCTGTTCGGAGAGTAGGGTTTCGAGCTGCTGCGACATGGTGCCTCCTGATGGTTATGCCACCGCCTAGACAGAATCGGCAGAGCGACCGACGCGCCGCCGGGTTCGAGGGCAGTCGTAACGATTTTTTAGGCTGACGTGCCCCTAGTCTACGCAATGGTGGTGGGATTATCAAGCAGCAGAAACGCGTGACGCGGACTTTGTCTACTTTGCGAGTTGGGTTGGGGGGGCTCCACCGATCTACCCACGAGCATCACGGCCCCAAAAGATTCTGAAGCCGCTCTGTTCGGCTGTGGACAACAGACGACGCTGTGTTTCGAGGTTTCAAGATTTCGAGATTTCAAGATTTCGAGATTTCGAAGCTTCGAGACACGTTAGGCTCGCGAATATGTTTAGAGAACACGCGAAGGGCGCTTGCTCGCACCTAGGCAGCTACCACCTTCAGACGTCACCCCAGAGCAGAGCGCTCGTAGAGCGTGACGCACTCAAAGCCGTAATGTTAGAAGCCGAGGCAGAAATCGCGGCGATCGCCTGTCGCGTTTGCGGGGTAGAGGACGACCGCGTGGAGATTGAAGCGGCACTCAGGATGGTGCTATAAACAGGTATGGCAAAGACGAGTTACGGAACCTGTGCACTCTGCGGCAAACAGACCAGCAAAGGCGGGATGACACGGCACCTCAAGACCTGTCCCGCCGAACACGACGTCAACCACGGCAAACCTGCAGCGCTCATCCACCTTCGCGTCGAGGGCGCCTACGAGCCGTTCTACTGGATCGACATCGAGGTTAGGGCGGACGCATCGCTGCGGAAGTTAGACCGCTTTTTGCGCGATATTTGGCTCGAGTGCTGCGGTCATCTCAGTATGTTTAGGGCGGGCAACACGCACTATCAGATGGACGGCGCATCATCGGGCGAGTTTGACGATTCTTTTGGGGCGTTGCAGAAGAGCTTTCCTTTAGTCGACCAAAAGACGCTTGAGAAGATCTGGGCAAACTATCCCCGCGAGCGAAGCATGGACATCGTGTTGGGTGATGTGGTGGGCTCGAGCCCCAAATTCTCTCACGAATACGACTTCGGCTCGACAACCGTCCTCAACCTCAAAGTGATGGGCGAACGTACCGGACGCATCAAGCGTGGACCTATCCGCCTCTTAGCACGCAACGACGCGCCCGAATTCACCTGCGCGGTGTGCGACGCGCCCGCCACCCAAATCGATGTCGAGGCGATGTACGAGGAGGAAAACCCTTTCTTTTGCAACAAACACGCCAAGAAGCGTGACATTCTTTTACCTGTTGTCAACTCGCCGCGCATGGGTGTGTGCGGATATGCGGGATAGGCATATCTCGGTCCTAACTGTCCCAGTAGCGCGTCTCCAAAGAATGCGCCCGAAGCTCCCGACACTAGCCGTAGCGCTCCGCCACCTACCGCGTACTTCTCTGACTAACCGTTAAACCCTGCAACGCATCACCAACACGAACACGGCCCTGGACTATTCCGGGGCCGCGTTTTTTGTCGGTCGTCACAAGGCTGTCGGTCGGTGTTTGGTGACCGCTGCGCTCAGATGTAGTCGTACGCCCTGAGCGTCAAAAACTCCGTAAACTCGTCGCTAAGCACCAGCGCGTCTAGAATCTCGGTCGCATCTGCGTAACGGTGTGCCTCTTTACCGCCGAGCTTGCCTAGCTCCTCGTCACGAATCTGCTCGTACATCGCCTTGGTGACCGTCTCGCCGTCGTCGCGCTTGGCTTCGTTCTGAATCCACTGCCAGAGCTGCGCCCGGCTGATCTCGGCGGTCGCGGCGTCTTCCATCAGGTTGTTGATCGCCGCCGCGCCGTTGCCGAGCAACCAGGCGTTGACGTACTGCAGCGCCACGCTCACGTTTAGCCGCACCCCGTCTTCGGTAATCGCGCCGCCTTCGATGTCGGTTTCGACGAGATTCTGGGCGGACACCGACACGTCGGGCACCTTGTCCTTCTGGTGGGGCTGGTCGCCGAGCACGTTGCCGAACGCTTCGCGCACGGTCGGCTCTAGGTCGGGGTGGGCGATCCAGCTACCGTCGAAGCCCTGGTTCGCCTCGCGGGTCTTGTCGTTTTTAACCTTGCTTAGCGCCTGCTCGGTCACTTCGGGGTCGCGCCGGTTCGGGATAAACGCCGCCATCCCGCCGATCGCGTGGGCGCCGCGTTTGTGACAGGTTTCGACCAGCAGCTCGGCGTAGGAGCGCATAAACGGCACCGCCATCGTGACCTGAGCGCGGTCGGGCAGCACCATGTCGCTGCGGTTGCGAAACTTTTTGATCATGCTAAAGATGTAGTCCCAGCGTCCGGCGTTGTGGCCCGCCATGTGGTCGCGCAGCTCGAAGAGGATCTCGTCCATCTCGAACGCAGCCAGGATCGTCTCGATCAGCACCGTCGCCCGCACCGTGCCGCGCGGGATGCCGAGCGTGTCTTGCGCCATGATAAACACGTCGTTCCAGAGCCGTGCTTCGAGGTGGCTTTCGAGTTTGGGCAGGTAGAAGTAAGGTCCGCTGCCCCGCGCGATCAGTTCGGTCGCGTTGTGAAACAGGTAGAGGCCCGCGTCGAACAGGCTCGCCGACACCGCTTCACCGTCAACCGTGACGTGCTTTTCGACCAGGTGCCAGCCGCGCGGACGGACGATAAGCGTCGCGGTCTCGTCGTTTAGCTCGTAGACCTTGCCCCGCTCGGCGTCTTCTAGGCGGATGGTGCGGCGGATCGCGTCGCTAAGGTTCTGCTGACCGGCGATGACGTTATCCCAGGTCGGCGACAGCGCGTCTTCAAAGTCGGCCATAAAGATGTCGGCGCCCGAGTTTAGCGCGTTAATCATCATCTTGCGCTCGACCGGCCCGGTAATTTCGACGCGGCGGTTTTGCAGGTCGGCGGGTGTCTCGGCGACGCGCCAGTCGCTTTCGCGTACCGACTTCGTTTCGTCTAAAAAGCCGGGCAGGTCGCCGTTGTCGAACTCGGCCTGGCGCTGGGCGCGGTTGGCGAGCAGCTCTTGGCGGCGGGTGTTAAACGCCCGCTGGAGTTGGGCGACGAAGCCGAGCGCTTCGGGGGTGAGGACCGCCTCGCCGTTCGCGGGCAGCTCGGCGTGGATGTCGATACCTTTGGGGTAGACCATACTCATCGAGAAAACACCTCTTTCGTGGTTAGGTTTGCGTCATTTTTAAGACGACGCTTTGATGTTCGTAACGTCGTCGGGCCTAGCATACCAAGTAAGGCGACACGGCGCGTTGTGTTTTCTCGTTAGTGCCTGCGTTATGCCTGTGTTGTGCCGAGTATCGGGCGGTTCCGCCGACCTAGTACCGAGCTAGCCGGCACGCGAAACGTCATGGCCGAGATAGACAGACGTCGCCTACGCCGGTTCGTCCTGCGCCGAGACAGCAGCATCCGCAAAGACGCCACTCTCGACCTACAGACTCTCGACCTACAGACTTTCGACCTACAGGCAGCGGCGCGATGCCGTCGTCCTCTTAGGCTAAAATGACTTTTTTCTAAAGCCGCTAAACACCGATAAACGCTGTGCGGGGCGCTTTTTTTCGGCGGATACGGGTGCTGCTGCCCGTGCGGTGCGCATGGCGCACCCTACTGAACTCACGTTAGTACGTCAGAACGACTCGGTTCAAAACATCCCGAATCAGAACATCCTGGGACAGCGTTTCGAGCCTCGACGTTTGACAGCCATACCAGCTACACAACGTGGTCGAGCGTGACGGGGTCGGGGTTGGTGCCGAGGTCGAAGTCGCGGAGCCAGCCCAAAACGTGATCGAGGGTGATGTTGCCGCCGCACATCACTACGGCGACGGTCTTGCCGGCGATGTCGGGGATCCGTCCGGCGGCGAGCGCGGCCATGGTGCAGGAGGCGGCGGGCTCGGTAAGGAGCTTTTCGCGGTTGAGGGTGTAGAGCAGTTCGCGCATCGCTTCTTTGTCGCTGACCGTGACGATGTCTTCGACGGCTTCGCGGATGATGCTAAACGGCAGCTCGGTAGAGCGGCGGGTGCCGAGGCTGCCGGCGATGGAGGTGAAGGCAGGCAGTTCGACGAGTTCGCCCGCTTTTAGAGACTGTGACAGACAGTCCGCACCTAAGGTTTCGACGCCGACCACGCGGACATCGGGTCGGCAGTGGCGGATGGCCGAAGCGATACCCGAAATAAGACCGCCGCCACCGACCGAGCAGACCACTACGTCGACGTCGGGAAGCTGCTCGACGAGTTCTAGGCCGAGCGTCCCCTGTCCGGCGATAATATCCTGGTCGTCGAACGGGCTGACGTAGGTGTAGCCGTGCGCCTCGACGAGTTCCTGGGCCTTGCCGTTGGCGGCGTTCCAGTCGTTGCCGTAGACGATGACGTCGCCGCCGAGCATCATGATCCGGTCGGCCCGAACCTGCGGCGCGGTTTCGGGCAGGACGACCGTGGCCTTGACGCCGAGCCGGCTCGCCGCGTAGCTAAGGCCCAAGCCGTGGTTGCCCCCCGACGCGGTGACGACGCCGTGGGCTTTCTGCTCTTCGGAGAGGCAGCTTACCGCGTTAAGCGCGCCGCGCACCTTAAACGAGCGGGTGGGCTGGAGGAGCTCGAGCTTAAACATCACCCGCGCCCCGAAACGGTCGCTGTAACTTTCGGCTTCGACGATAGGGGTCGGCGCGAGGTAGTGGCTGACGCGCTCGCGAGCGGCGCGGATCTCTTTAAGCGGGATGAGCATAACAGGAACTCCTTTAGCGAGCGTTAGGGCTCGCCCAGATGACATAGGCGTAGGGTGTGACGGTTACGGTTGTTAGTATTCGTACTTTACATGATGCTATGCAAACCGGTCGCCGTGCGACGAACATCGCTTGACGCACACCGCTTGAAGCACACCGTTTGAAGCACACCGCAGAAAGAAACCCGGACGTTAGGGCGGCGGCGTCCTCTTACGGTACACTACGCCATGGCCGATCCTTTCCGGCACAACGTCTTGCTGCACGACCTGCCCGACGACACACTCCCGGCGCGGCACTCTAAGGGGGCGAAGCGGCGCACGGCGCAACTACAACGGTTTCTAAAGACGCTTCACGAGGAGATGGGGGGGTGGCTCGAGCCCTCCGGCACCGTCACCTTCGTCGTTCTAAACCGCCACGACTGGCGCCAGGTCGTCCGCCATCCCTACGGCCTCCCCTTCATCCGCAACGAACGCCGCGACGCTAAGGCAGACCGCAGTGCAGACGAAGGCCCCCGCGTCCATATCGTCGCCGCCGCCGACTACCCCGAACGCCTCCTGCACCGCTGGGACGAGCTGTTTGTCCGCGCCGCTCACGCGGGCGAACAGCCGCCTGGCGACCTGCGCGAATTTTTAGACCTGCTGATCGGTCACGAGTGGGGCCACGCCGCCGCTAACCTAAGCGGGTTGCGGAGCCGCGTCAAGTGGCTCGACGAGTTTATGGCGACCTACATCTTTTTAGCGACGCTACGTTCGTGCGGTCTCGACGAGATTTTCGAGCGCTTTATCGCCTGGGCGCGGCTCGAAGTCGCCGGTAGCCAAGTCCGACACGCCGACCTAGGCAGCTTCGAATACCCGCGCGGCAAGCTCAAGTTCGACGATATGGTCTGGTTTCAGGGCGTGTTTACGCTGCGCGCCGCCGACGTTCTCGAAGAACACGGCTGGGACTTTCCGGTCGCGATGAAACGTCGCCTGACGACCACCGCCCGAGGCGACGTCGCCCGTACCCTCGTCGATATCGAACCGAGCTTTCGCGACTGGTTTCGAGTCTTTTCGCCGCAGACGCCCTCCAACGAAGTGCTCTAGCGTCTAAAACGTCCCCAGAACGTCTACATAACGCCACCACGGGTCGTCTACAGAAAACGTCTGCGGGAGGCGACTACAGGCCGAGGCGCGGGAGCGGGTCGATCCAGGCCGCGCCGCCGTTGTCTTGCGGGACGCCGACAAAAAACTTGAGCGTGTCCGCCGGGGTGAGGGTGCCGCCGCCGAGGTAGCCGACGATCTGGCCCGGCGCGACCGTGTCGCCGACCGCGAGTTGCGGCGGTTGCAGGTTGAGGTACGCCGTCATCAGGTTAGGGCCGTGGTAGACGGCGACGAGGTAACCGCTGTTGGCCGAAATCCGCGAGATCGCCCGGACGGTGCCGCCGAGCGCGGCGCGGACCGCACTCCCCTCCTGCCGCGAGCGGAGCAGCACGTAGGGGCCTTCTTCGCCGTAGCGGCTGAGCAGTTGGGGCTGGTCGAAGGGCATCGTAAAGGCGTCGCCGGTCTGCGGGGCTCGGACTGAGGTCGGGGGGGTTGGAGCGGTCGGAGTCGGGGTCGGAGTCGGGGTCGGGTTGGTCGGTACGGTCACGACTTCGAGGTCGCGGGCGGCTTCGAGGGCTCGAGCCCCCTGTTCGGCCTGGGCGGCCTGTGCTTCGAAGCGTTCGCGCTCTCTAACAGCGGCGGCAGCGGCGGCGCGGCGGCGGGCCTCTTCGGCTTCGCGTCGGAGCCGGTCGATTTCGGCGTTGAGCTGCTGCTGCGAGGTCGTAATCACCGCTTCGAGCTGGCTCTGTTCGCTGAGCAGGTCGCGGCGCTGCGCGAGTTGGCCGGCGCGGGTCGATTCGAGGCTCGCGATCAGGTTGCCGAGATTCTGCTGGGTGCTGGCGAGGTTCTGTTCGGTGTTTAGCAGCGCCTGCTGCGCGGCTTCGAGGTCGCGGACCTGGGCGGTTAGGGTCGCCTGGACGGTTTCGAGCTCGCTGACCGTCGCGTCGAGCTCGCTCAGAATCGCGACGTCTTGCTCGGCGAGCAGCCCTAGATAGTAGTTTTTGACCCGGAGATCGAAAAACGACTCGGACTGGGCGAGCACGCGGGCGTAACGGCTCGAGCGTTCGCGGTGCAGGTTGACGATCAGCTCGCTTAGCCGTCCGCGCAGCACCACGAGTTCCGCTTCGAGTTCGCGGATCCGCGCTTCGTTAGCGGCGAGCTGCCCTTCGAGGTCGGCGATGTCGGCGAGCAGACCCCGGCGCTCTTCGCGCAGCGCGGCGAGCTGTTCGCTGACCCGGTTCCGTTCGGCGACGCGCTCGGCGAGGGCGGCCTGCGTTCCGGCGAGTTCCTGGTCGATACGGGCCTGTTCGCGGGCTCGAGCCACGAGCAGTGCTTCGTACTCGCTAATCGCCGCTTCTAGACGCTCGGTCGTGTCGCTGCTCTGAGCCCAGACCCCGCCGCAGAGCAGCACGCCGGTAAACAGGCAGGCCAGCAGGTAACGCGCGCACAGCTTCATAACGCCTAGTCTATACCGGCACCCTCTACAGCGACGTGTCCTCCTGCAGATGTTGGGCGACCGAAATCGCGCTACCGACAAGCCCTACGAGCAGCGCGAGCGCGAGCAGCAGCAGCAAAATCCGCCCGAGCAGTGCGGCGTCGCTGACGAGCGGTACAAACGGAAGCTGTTCGGAGAGACGCTGCACGATCAGCTGATAGCCCGGCACCACAAGCGCCGCCGTAATCACCGCGCTAAAGAGGCCGAGCAGAAAGCCCTCGATCAGAAAGGGTGCGCGGATAAAGGTGCGCGTCGCGCCGACGAGCCGCATCACCTCGATTTCGCCGCGCCGGGCGGTAATCGCGGCGCGGATCGAGTTGACGATCGCGAACAGCGCTGACGAGAGCAGCACCACGATCAGCACCGATCCGCCGATCTGCAGGGCGTCGTTAATCGCGACAAAGGTGTCGACCGCGTCCGAACCGTCTTCGACCCCGTCGACGCCGCCGAGTCGGCGCAGACGCTCGCTGACGAACGGGGTCTGAGCCGGGTCGAGCAGCCGCAACTCGATGGTCGGCGGTAGCGGGTTCGGGATAAGCGCGGCGGCCTGTTCGAGATAGTCGAGGTCGTCGACGAGCGAGGCGAGCGCCTCTTCGGGTGAGATCAGGTCGGCCCGGGCGACCTCCGGCCAGGCGCTAATGGTGCTTAGCAGCTGCGGCGCGTTGGCGTCCGGCGCGAGGTAGACGGCGACTTCGAGCTCGTTTTGCAGTTCGCCGAGCAGCCGGTTGAGGTTGAGGCTAAGCAGGCTAAACCCCGCCAGAATCGTTAGCGACAGGGTCATGGTGGTGATGGTCGAAACGCTCGCGATCCAGTTGCTCCGGATCGCGCGCATCGCTTGTTGCAACGCGTACATGCTACTCCCGTCGGCAGGTGCGGCGCCCCTTCGCTCGGAGTGTCGGCCCCGACCTCGTTATTTCCGGGCTGTCTCTGAAGGGGGTGGGGGGCTCGAGCCCGCAGTGGTCCGCTTTCGATACTACCCTGTTCGTAGTCGGTACGGGGTTAGCCGCAGGTGAGGATAGCGCCCGGAACGCTCGCCAGGCGGGTTCGCTACGAGCCCATCGCGTCGATGACCGCGTCGGTAAACTGTTCGGTGTTGGCGCTGCCGCCGAGGTCGGCGGTGACCGGCCCTTCGGCGAGGACGGCGTTGACGGCGTCGTCGATCTTACGGGCGGTGTCGGCTTCGCCGAGGTGCTCGAGCATCATCGCCGCGGTCAGGATCATCGCTGCCGGGTTCGCGATCCCTTTACCGGCGATGTCGGGCGCGCTGCCGTGGACCGGCTCGAAGATCGCGATGCCCTCGCCGAGGTTCGCGCTCGGCGCGAGTCCTAAGCCCCCGACGAGACCCGCCATCAGGTCGCTCAAGATATCGCCGAACAGGTTCGTCGCGACGAGCACGTCGAAGCTCTGCGGGTCGCGTACCAGTTTCATCGCCGCCGCGTCGACGATCACGTCGTAGGTGGTCACGTTCAAGTACTCTTTAGCGATCTCGGTACACGACTCTAAGAACAGACCGGTGGTGAGCGGCAACACGTTCGCCTTGTGGATAATAGCGAGTTTGTGACGCCGCCGCCGCGCCTCTTCGAGCGCGACCCGGGCGATGCGGCGGCTCGCCTGGCCGGTAATCACCGAATCGGCGATGGCGAGGTCGCCGTAGCGACGCTCCTGTTCGACGTAGAGACCCTGAGTGTTTTCGCGGACCATCAGCATGTCGACGTTCTGGAGCGAGCCCGGAATCGGGCGGGATTTGGCCGGACGCAGGTTAGCGAACAGGTCGAGTTCGCGGCGCATGTGGCGGATCGCACCCTGAAAGCCGGGCACCTTGCGGCTCGGGCTCGTAAACGCCCCGGCGAGGGTCGCGTCGACCGCCCGCACCTTTTCGAGCGTAACGTCGGGGACGCTCTGGCCGCCCCGCTGAAAGGTCTCCCAGCCTGCTTCGGCGTGGCCGAATTCAAAGTCTAGGCCGGTCGCTTCGAGTACGCGTCGGGCGGGCGGCAGAACCTCTTGGCCGATGCCGTCACCGGGGATAAGCAAAATCTTGTACACTGTTCACCTCGTTATCTACCGAATGGTTATCTAGCGAATAGTTGCCTAGCGAATGGTTGTCTGGCGAATGTCGTTACCGAACGGTGTGCGTCGTCTGTTCGCGCGTCGTCTGTCTATGTCTTGTGTCTATGTCTTGTTCGCCTTATGTCTCGTTCATTAGGGTGCCCCGACCGCTGCGACAGGGCACGGCGAGCGCGCGTGACACCCGCCAGACTGCCCCCCAGTCTGTTTGCCAAGACGTCTGTCCCCCAAGTCTGTCTACTAAGACCTACCAAGACAGAGACGAGCAGGACGTCTGCTCGCCTCTCAACCTAACATATCGGTAGAGCGTCGCTACGCGCTACGCGGCGCGAGGTACAACATTTCGCCAGCCGTGAACCGACCCAGTCAGCTAAAGACAGTCCGGTCGGTTATGGACGGATCCGCTTCATGCGACTCTAAGTCACGCGACGTCACGTCACCAAACAGAAACTCGGTCATGTCTATACCAACTTCGGTTTTGTTTCGCATGAGTCGCGTTGAGACTGTCCGTGACAAACGCAGGGATGTGGCGATGATTTAGCGATGGTTCGTAGAACTGCTGTGAGTAGTCGTTCCTTCACCGTAAAGAGCGAGCGAGTCTAGATGACCCGCCCGCAAGCGTCACGGCGCCCGTTACGAAAAGTCGATCTGTGAGCGAAAGCTGGTGGTGCGCTTTACACTGTCCAAGCTTCCCTCGAGCCGCCGCACACCGACCCTCGTCCCTTTGTACCAGGGGATCGTCGTCTTCGGGTCGGTGTAGGACGAGGTCAGGCTGTTCGAGGTACCGCCCGGGTGGTACTGGATTACGAACACCATGCCGGGTCTACCCGCATCGGTCACGTACACCACGAAGTTGCCGTTTCCCTCTTCGTTAAAGAGACTCACCATGTCACCACTCTGGATATCCATACGGTTCGCGTCGTCGGGGTGCATCTCTACGTAGGGAAGTGGCACGCTTAGCATCTTTGCGGGGATGTGGCGCTGGTGGTACGGCGTCTGCCAGATGGTCTTGGTGGCGTCCGGTCGGTCATCGAGAAGGGGTAGCGTTCGGCGTTGTCGCCCTCCAGGTACTTCTGGGACCTCGGCGGGAAAGCCCGGCCACGCGTCGGTACCGTACCATTCGAATAGCCCCGACTCGGTGCCGAAGCGCTCGGTGTAGCGGCGCTTGGTTCCTACCAACTCGCCCGACTGCGGGTCTCGGCGGATAGGGGTCTGAATGCCCTGCTGCCCCAACTCACGAAGCATGGCGTGGTCCACACCTTTGTAGTTAAAGGGGTGGAGAGACGCCTCCATCTCGGCAGGAACCTCGTTGCTCTCGAATTCTTCGCCCCCCGCCAAAAACACCTCCTCGTCGCTCTGCCAGTCCATGCCGGCAAACCTTTGGGCGGCTTCGCTGTTGCCCTCGGCCTCGTAGAGCTCGCCGAGCTTACGTCCGGTGCGGGCCACGATGTCCCAGTCGGCGATCGCTTCACCGGGCGGGTCCATAAACTTTTCGTAGAGCCTAAGCAAACGGCTGTTGGTGTTGACCGAGGTCATATCGATCTCGCCCCAGCAGGCTGCCGGCAGAACCAGGTGCGCGTCGCGAGCGACCTCGGTCTGGTAGATGTCCTGCACCACCATAAACAGTCCGTCGGTCTGCTCGACGCCCTGTAGGACGCGCGTCGCCAGCTCGTCCATGGTGCCGGGCTCTCCGGCAGATCCCTCTAGGATCGACAAGAAACTCGTTAGCGCCAAGGTGCGCTCGTGAATGCGCTTGCGAAAAATCTGGTTGTTTGGGGTGGAGAGATAGGGGTTGTTCGCGATCACCCAGTAGAACTTGCCGTTACCGTCTTTGAGGTAGTTGTCTACGTTAGGGGGTGGGCGGTTGCCGGGGTACGGGGGGCGTACATAGCTCTCCTGGTGACCCCCTTGCCGTCCGCACCCTGTACCGGGTCGCCCGATATTGCCCGCCAACATCTCCATCTGAACCAGGGCGGCGATGGTGTCGTAGTTCTTGTAGTTCCAGATCATCCCTTTTCGTAGATGTTAAGCTGCGGCGGTTGCAGAAGCCGCCCTCTTTGGGCGCGGCGATCCACTCGGCAGCTTGCTCGATCTGAGCGCGCGGGACACCCGTGATCTCTTCGGCTTCGCCGAGCAGTTGATCTAACGGCTTGCCGAGTTGGAGGCTCTTTTCCTGGTAGTCTTCGAACGTTGTGAGGTCGGTGCGGTTATCGATCGTCGCCTGGTCTTGCCAGCCCCGCTCCCAGATAACACGAGCGACGGCGTTGGCGAGCACGTAGTCCGTACCCAGGTTAGGGCGAAGGTGCAGTGTGCGATCTGGGTCGATCGCCTCCATGATGGTTAACGTCGAGGTGCGGCGCGGGTCGACAACCACAAGGCGCATCGGGTCGATCGGCTCGCCTTCGTCAAAGACCTCTCTCTTGTCGGGCTGGGTCGCGCCCTGAAAGTTCGGCTGCATGTGTTCGGTGTAGAAGACGCTCGCGGTCTCGTAGCTGTTCGCCCCCCAGAGCACCAGCGTGTCACAGACGCGCGCGTCTTCGGCGGTGTAGTGGAGTTCGTGTACGCCCCGGTCACGGCTACCCCACACCTCCGAGTTGTAGGCGGGGCGGTTGTGCATAGCGACGTACTCCATGCCGAGACCGGTAAAAAACAGACGCCCCATCGCGTAGATGTTGCCGAAGCCACCGTTCGCGCCGCCGTGATCGGTCGCCTTGGCGGTCAACTGGTCGGAGCCGTACGTGTCGTAGACACCTTTGATAACCCGTCCTAGAAGCGTCAACGCTTCGTCCCAAGTGATGGCTTGGAAGTCGTCGCCGACGCGCAGAAGCGGATACTTGAGGCGCTCCTGGGTGCCGCGCGACTCGGAGAAGAGTGTTTGGGCGTTTGAACCGCCCCGGCTCGAGTGGTCACCATTGAGGTTAATCGCCGAATCTTTGGTCGGTACGATAACCACATGGTAGCGTCGACCGTCTCGGTTTGTGACCACCGAGTGCATCGATTCGGTATAGACGAGTCCTTGTAGCGGGTTTTGCGGCACGCTCAGGTCGACTCCGAAAGCGTTGTCGCTCGGCGCTGTTCCGCCTACGGTGCCGACCGGCCAGGTGTAGACTTCGTAGCCGCAACCGACGTTACAGTATTGGCAAACCGTGTTGCGCTTCTCGGCGCCCTTAGGAGGGATGGGCAGCTCGTTTTGACGATCGTATAGGGCCATTGTAGCGCTCCTTAGCTTTGAGAGAGCACGTTGTCGACGCGCCCCCAGATGACGCCCTCGACAAACGCTGCCGAAAGCTCACCGGTCTGGTCGTTGAGTCTGAGGCCGATCTGCGGTAGGTACGTGGCGGCGAGTCCCTGATAGACCTGGCCGTTTACGGCGGGGTCGAACATCGAGTTGTGGCAGGGACAGACAAAGCGCTCGTTTTTGTACTGCACTCCGCAGCCCATGTGGGTACACGCAGCAGAGTAGGCCACGATGTCGCGTTCTGGCCCGACTCCGGCAACCGCCTCTTTGCCTAGCTTGACCAGGATGCCCTGCGACCGCCCGTCGGGATAGGTAAAGTAGACCGCTTGACCGACCTCTAGGTCGTTGACGTTGCCGATGACGGTTAGCGGATAGTCTTCGGGGTACTCCTGGGCGAATGAGGGACCTAGCGCGACGAGCGCGGCTCCAGCGGCTCCGGCTTTTAAGACACTGCGACGACTAACCTTCATAAGCTCCTCCTGATGCAGTTCGACTGTTTTTTGTGTCGGCGTTTGAATTGTAGGCTAACACATAAAAACTTAGGGGTCAACGCCGCAGCAGTACACCCCAGTCATGCCGGAACGCGACCGTCGATTTCCGCCCATCCCGCCGTGGCCCCACTGGGTGCCCCGCGTCTGCACGGCGCGGGCGTAAAACGAGCGCCCGTTCCCCGAACACTGCAACACCATCTCGACCTCGCGCTGCTCCATATCGGCGAGCATCGCCGCGTTAAAGGTGCGCGGAAAGGCGACCGTCCCCATCAGCTCGATCATCCAGCCGTCGAGCGCGTCCGGTACCGGGGCGATGTCGCGACCTTCGGGTTCGAGGATCTCGCGTCCGCCGTTACGCGCGTAGAGGAGTGTTCGGCGGCGTCACGCGCGCTTCGCGGAGCAGTTCTAGCGGCGTTTCGAGCACGCCGGCGCGGTCGTTGTGGACGATCAGGCCGTCGACCTTGCCCGCGATAATGCTGCTCGGCATAACGCTGTCTTGCGCGAACGCGTACTGGCCGATATGCGGCAACGCCGCCGCTGCGGTCGCCGCGACCCCCAAACGGCGCATAAATTGACGGCGGTCGAGTTTGGCCTGAAACACCTTGTCGAGCGATTCTTCGAGCTTGTGGTAAGCCATCGTTCTCCTCCTTGTGGGTAATCGGTACCCAGCCGGACGCTCGTCGCGACAGTCGACCCGCCCCCGAGCTACGTCAGAGCTACTGCGACATAAATACGCCGCACTTTGTCAACTGTTTTACCTTTGCTGTTGACCCTACTATACACAAGCTCGAGCCCCTAATCAACAACACGACCCCAACGTTCGACTCCCTACCGCTCGCTAACCGCTCACCCCACAAAACGCCTCGTAGTCGATCAGCTCGCTCACGCTCGGCGCGTCGCCGCAGACCGGACAGTCGGGGTTGCGCTGCAACTTGACCTCGCGCATCTCGCTGTAGAGCGCGTCGTAGTGGACGAGTTTACCGGCGACCGTCTCGCCTAACCCGACGACAAACTTGATCGCTTCGACCGCCATCATGCTTCCGACCACGCCCGGCAACGCCCCAAACACCCCCGCCTCGGCGCAGCTCGGCACGCTTCCGGGCGGCGGCGGCTCCGGATAGAGGCAGCGGTAGCACGGCCCCGTCTCGCCCGGCGCTACAGGTGCGTGAAACAGGCTGACCTGCCCTTCAAACTGCGACATCGCGCCGTAGACCAGCGGTTTGTCTTCGAGGACGCAGGCGTCGTTGACGAGGTAGCGGGTCGGAAAGTTGTCGCTGCCGTCGACGACGAGGTCGTAGCCCCGAAAGATGTCGCGGGCGTTCGTAGACTCTAGACGGCCTTCGTGAAGGATGACCGACACGTCGGGGTTGAGGTCTTCGAGGCGGGCTTTGGCGGAGGTCGTTTTGGGGGCACCGAGGTGGCTCGAGCCGTGAATCACCTGCCGCTGCAAGTTGCTCTTATCCACCACGTCGAACTCGCTCAGCCCGATCGTCCCGACCCCCGCCGCCGCCAAGTAGAGCAGCACCGGCGAGCCGAGCCCGCCCGCCCCGATCACGAGCACCTTCGCGTCTAACAGCCTTTTCTGCCCGCCCGCGCCGACCCCGGGCAAGATGATGTGGCGGGCGTAGCGGTCGAGTTGGTCTTTGCTAAACATGCCCCATCATACGCGCTTCGTCGTCATTCTCTATCTTTCGACCTATTTTTTCGCGGTCTAGCATGCTGTTTCGGTCTACTCGCTTTCGGGATAAGTCGTTTTCGGGACAAGTCGTTTTCAGGATAAGTCGTTTTCGGGACAAGTCGTTTTCGGGATAAGTCGTTTTCGGAACGATTCGCTTTCAGGGCTTATAGGACAATGTCGCCAAGAGCCATCACGAGAACCGTCAGGAGAGTCCTTGCAGCGCCTGTTCGATAGGCGTCTCTCCCGACACAATATCGAACGCTTGGCCGTAGGTCGCCTCGGTCGTCAGTGCGAGTACGCTCGCCGTCGCGACGTCAGCGCGGGGGATCGAGCCGCCTTCGGAAAGCGACGGTGCGGCTTTGACCTCTCCGGTACCGTCGTCGTCGGTTAAACCGCCCGGACGGACGATGGTGTAGGTCAGGCCGCTCGCTTCGAGATGCTCTTCGGCCTTGCGCTTCGCGACGAGGTGGTCGTGCAGCACGTCGGGCATCTGGTCGGGGTAGGTCGTCCCCATCGAGCTAATCAGCACAAAACGGTCGATGCCCTGCGCTTTACACGCGTCGATCAAGCGGACGGTGCCCTGGTGGTCGATCTTTTCGGGATCGCCGTCGATGCTCGCACCCGCCGCGCAGATCACCGCGTCGCAACCTTCGAGCGCGTAGTCGAAGTCGTATTCGAGGTCGGCGACGACCGGTTCGGCACCCAAGTCGTTTAGCGGCGGCGCGTCCATCTTCTTGCGCACCATCCCTCGCGCTCTGTGACTCTGTCCAGTAAGACCGGGTTCGATAAGACGCGGTACGATCAAGCGCCCAGTACCACCATTCGCCCCCACAACAAGTACGTTCATGTCGGCCCCTTTCCTAATCCTAGTGACGTATCGGTTTAGCGTTAGCTCAGTTTAGCCGACAGAGACGTAGGTGTGTCGAGGGAGGAGCGCTATTGACACGGTTTGCGACACAGTTTGCAAGGCGATTAGGGAGTGAGGTGGTGCTCGTAGGGTGCGCCGTACGAAAGCTCGTCACCCGCAGCTAGCCGAGCCCGTCTCATCTAACTCGCCGAAAAAGGGTTGTCTTACAGAGCCGCTAACACGACCTCGACCGGCCTCACCTCGCCCCGTAACCAGAACCCGCGCGTCTCGCCCGATTCGGGGACGGTAATAAGGTAGGGGACGTCGTAGCGGGCGTCGGCGCGGTCGGTGTCGGACGGTTGCGGCACACCGCCGGGGTGCGAGTGATAGATCGCGACGAGGTCATCACCCTGCGCGTCGGCGTGTTTTAGAGCCGACAACAGCGCCTCTGGCTCGGCTAAGTAGTGACGCTTCGGGTCGGGCGCGGCGTTGGGCAGGGGTACGCGGCGGGTCGCCCGGTAGCGGTCGTCGGTAACGGTGCCGAACAGCAGACCGACGCACTCGTGCGGAGCGTCGGCCCTAGCGTGAAGGATGATCGCGGCGGCGATGGGGGGTGGAAGGTCGATCGTCACGGGTGTATCGTCCCGATTTAGGGCAGGGTGTCGATGACGAGGGCGGGTGGCAGGGGGCGGTCGTCGCGGACGGTGACGGCGGCTTCGAGGTGCTCGAGCCCCTCCGCCAACCCCTTCTCGTTGCGGTGGTAGACGCTCATCAGCGGTTCGCCCGTCGCGACCTCGTCGCCGATCTTGGCGTGCAGCACAATTCCGACGCCGGTGTCGATCGCCTCGCCCTTGACCTGGCGTCCGCCGCCGAGCGCCTTGACCACGTCGCCGATACGGCGGGCGTCGAGTGCGGCCAGGTAACCGTTGGCGGGCGGATAGACCAGGTGGTAGTCGGGGGCGAGCTCGAGCCGTTCTATCGTCGCCACGTCGCCGCCCTGCGCCGCGATCCAGCGCTCGAAACGTTCGTAGGCCGCACCGCTCGCGAGCACCCCTTCGACCCGCTCCCGCGTCGCGTCTAACCCGCTCGCCGCGAGCAGCGACTGCGCCAGCACGAGACACAGTTCGCGGAGGTCACTCGGCCCCTCGTTTTTAAGACAGGCGACCGCCTCGTGGACTTCGAGCGCGTTACCGACCGCGAAGCCGAGTGGCTCTTCCATGTCGCTAAGCACCGCCCGCATCGACCGACCGGCCCGCTGGCCGATGTCGATCATGGTAGTCGCGAGTTCGCGGGCCGCCTCGACCGTGTCCATAAACGCCCCGCTCCCGACCTTGACGTCTAGCACGATAGACTGCGCGCCGCTCGCGAGCTTTTTGCTCATGATGCTGCTCGCGATAAGCGGTAGCGACTCGACGGTCGCGGTGGCGTCGCGGAGCGCGTAGAGCAGGCCGTCGGCGGGTGCCAAGTCTTTAGACTGACCGCTAATCACCACACCGACCTCCTGGGCCTGGCGGATAAAGTCGGCTTCGCCGAGGCTGCTCCGAAAGCCGGGAATACTTTCGAGCTTGTCGACCGTGCCGCCGGTGTGGCCGAGGCCGCGCCCGCTCATCTTGGCCACGGTCGCGCCGCAGGCGGCGAGCAGCGGCGCGAGCACCAGGCTGGTTTTGTCGCCGACGCCGCCGGTCGAGTGTTTGTCGACGGTGTGCGGCAGCGCCGAAAGGTCGAGGGTGTCGCCGGACGCGGCCATCAGCTCGGTCAGGTCGGTGGTCTCCTGGGGCGTCATCCCCCGAAAGCAGACCGCCATAAGCCACGCGGAGATCTGGTAGTCGGGCAGTTCGCCGCGCAAATAGCCGCCGAGCAGGTGCTCGAGCCCCGCCCGGTCGTGCGTTCCGCCATTACGTTTGTGCGCGATAAGGTCGACGGTGCGCATCCTAACGCGTCTCCTCGACCGTTTCGCCCTCGGATCCGACCGGCGTGCCGGTCGCGGCGCCCGCGTCACTCTCGCCCTGCGCCGACGGATCGACGATCAGCGGTCGGTTGTGGCGGCGGCGCTTCTCTTCGTCAGTTTCGCCCACCTTGTCCTCCGTTTTATCCTCCGTCTTATCCTCGGTGCTGTCTGCCGAACCGTTGTTCGCTAGACTGTCTGCCGGGCTACCGGCGCGCTGTTGCGACAGCTCGGCGGGTG
Source organism: Trueperaceae bacterium (assembly GCA_034521635.1). Taxonomy (GTDB): domain Bacteria; phylum Deinococcota; class Deinococci; order Deinococcales; family Trueperaceae; genus JAXHMC01. The sequence continues at coordinate 77,437 of JAXHMC010000027.1, forward strand.
TGCTCGTACGTGCGGCGCCGGTGGCCTGCTGCGGCGCACCTCCCGCACCGAACGTCGCCGTGGCCGCTTCGCGTAACACCTCTTCGTCGAGCACTTCGGCGCCCGGCGGCAGCACCACGCCCGCTTCCTGAGCGGCCTGTTGGCCCGCCCGGTCGACGTTCTGGACCGGAAAGGGGGTCGTGACCGCGCCGGTGTAGAGCGTCATGTGCGGGAACGGGATCTCGATACCTTCGGCGTCGAACGCTTCTTTAATCTGCTGCTGCATCGAGTTACGGAGCTCGAGCCAGTTCGCCTGCACCGCCCAGACCGAAAACTGCAGGTCGATCGACGACGCTCCGTACCCCGAAAAGATGAACAGCGGGGCGGGTTCTTGCAAGCAGAGCGGGTGCTTGTCGGCGAGGTCGTTAAGCACCTCACGCACCTTACCGAGATCCTCTTTGTAGGCCACCCCGATCTGAATATCGGCGCGGCGGATCGGCAGCCGCGACAGGTTGGTGATTTTGGCCTTGACCATCGTCTCGTTCGGAATCCGGACCAGCAGGTTGTCGAAGGTGCGCAGCCGGCTCGACAGCAGGTCGATAGAGAGCACCTCACCGACCGTCCCCTCGACGTTGATGATGTCGCCGACCTCGACCGCCCGTTCGGCGATCAGAAACAGCCCGCTGATCAGGTTAGACGCCGAAGTCTGCGACGCGAAGCCGATCGCCACCGTCAGGATGCCCGCCGCACCGAGTAGCACGTCGAGCTGGACGTTTAGGTCGCGCAGCGCCGAGATGCCGAACAGCGCGATAACGCTGTAGGACACGAGACGGCGCACCACCATCATCTGCTGCCGGCTCATCCGCGAACCGAGGCTGCGCACCACCGCGCCGCGCGCCACACCAGCTAAAAAGAGGCCGATCGCAATCTTTGATCGCGGCGCTCGTGTAGGCGGCGGCTTCGCCGCTCTGAAAGGTCGTCACGATGTTGTCCCAGACCTGGGCGAAGCCGGGCCAGAGGCCGTCGAGGGTCTGCCACAAAAAGTCGAAGAAGGGGATCGACCACTCGCGGAGCTGCTCGTCAAAGGCCCGTAGGTCTTGCCAGAGCAGGTCGAAGAAGATCGGCCAGACCTCACTGGTGGTGTCGAAGAAGCGGGAGAGGCTCGAGCCCGCCCCCTCGGTGCGCGCTAAAAGCTCGTCGAAAAACAGTTCGAACAGCGCCCGCACCCGCGCCCAGAACGCCCGAGCCCGGTCGCTAAGCGTGTCCCAGAACAGCCCCGCAAACGCCCCAACACGGCTAAAGAAGTTTGCGAGCGCCGCACCGACCGGGTCCATTAGCTCACCTCCCGGTTGCCCCAAAAACGCCCGCCGAAGCTGCGCATCGACAGCCGCCGCGACATCCGCTCGCGCGGCCCGCTTACAACCTCGGTTCGTGACAGTTCGCGCGGCGCACCCCGCCCGAGCTGCACCACGGTGTCGTTCTGTTCGTGGTTGAGGATCACCGCTTGGGTCCAGAGATAGTCTTCGTCAGAGCGGTACAGCGACAGGTACTGCGTCGGTAGTTTGACCCGCTCGAGCACCAACGGTTCGCTGCTGCGGTTCCGGATCCGGATCGGCGAAATCGCCCGGTAGGGTCGGCGCGGTACGTTTTCGAGCTCGACGTGACCGAGCGACGCGCTCGCGTAGCACAGCTCGCCGCTAAGCGTCGAACTGCCGAACCAGGTGTCCGAAGGCCGAAAGGTCGGCACCTCGTAGAGTTTAGAGCGGGCGTTGCCGACCTCGAAGCGGACCCACAGCGGCGTGCTGACGTACATGGTGATCTCCTGACCGTCCTGGACAGCGAAGGGCGTTTTGGGCCGGATGATGACCGGGCGGTCGGCGAGCATCGGCGTGACCACGAGTTGCTGCGCGGTCTGCCGAAACATGTAGCGGCGCACCTTGGCGTTGAGCTCGAGCTCCTCTTCAAGCACTGTAGGCACCTCGAACGACAACGAATCGTCGTCGCTGTCACTGACCTGCTGCTGCACGATGCGCCACTCGTTCTGGTGACGCTGCACCGCAATTTTGCTCGGCCCGATACGCCACTGGCCCGCCTCGTCGTCGTCAAAGTCGAAGCGCCCCCACCAGATTAGCCGGGCCTTTTCGCGGTCGACCCGCGCGACGTCGTCAGCGGTCGGGTCGGGCCGGGGCGGGCCGACAAATATCCTTCTTCAGTCTGTCTAAAAACGAGTTCAGCATACTGGCTCTCTTCTCCTTGCCGTCTCGGTTACGGCCCTGCGTAATACTCTAGTCGGCAGCGCGCGTACATTAGTTTATGTCTGTAGTCTGCGTATGTCTGCTGTCTGCGGGTCGGTGAGGTCGTGATGCTAAACGGTCATGATGCTAAAGGTCGTGGCGCTAAACCTCAGCCTATGCACCGCCCGATGTAGCTGTCACAGCGTAGCCGTAAACGGTGTCACCCTAAACGTCGCCCTAAACGATGTCGCCATAAGTAGACTTCTTGTAACACGGCGGTAGGGTCGGCAACGTAAGGTCTACGCTCGGCATCTTTTCATGATAACAGTCCCTGACCGACCATCTTTAGCTCAGCAGCCCCGACAAACCATCCCGGCCAAGTTGCCGACACGTGTTTTTGTAGCACGTTTCTACAGCGTGCGTCTGACGAGTCGGCCCGCAACGCTCGGCTACAAACTGATGGCCCCTGTCTCGCAGACCCTGTCTCACAGCCCCTGTCTGGCAGCCCCTGATTGACAGCCCCTGATTGATAACCCTAACCGATTGACTTGTCCTGTCTCTCTCGGCCCGACAGCGGACGCCCGCCGACGTACACCGCCGCGACGCTCTCCTCGCGGGCGAGGGTAAAAAGCGCCCCCAGACTCGCTTCGGCAGACGGGCTGTGGCGCAACGTTGTGGCGAGCGTGCTCTGTGCGGGCGGACGGACAACGACAAAATCGGCCTGTTTACCGACCCGAAAATCGCCGACCTCGTCGCCGAGACCGAGAGCGTCCGCACCGGCGCGGGTGGCGAGGTAGAGCAGGTGTGCCGGGCCGAGCGGGTAGCCGTCCTCGCGGAGCAGCATCTGTGTCTGGTAGGCCATCAGACCCTCTTTAAAGAGGCTAAAGCCGGTACCGCCGCCGACGTCGGAGCCGAGGCCGAAACGGACCCGGGCGCTTAGGTGGCGCTTCATGGCGAACAGGCCGCTGCCGATGAACATGTTTGACGAGGGGCAGTGGGCGATAGGGGCTCGAGCCTCCCCCAACCTCGCCAACTCCGAGTCGGTTACGTGGACGTTGTGGGCGAACACCGAGCGCGGCGTGACCAGTCCGTGACGTTCGTAGGTCGCCAGGTAGTCTATGGCCTCCGGAAACAGCTCGGCGACGGTGCGGATCTCGGCGAGGCTCTCGTTAAGGTGCGTCTGCATCAGCACGCCCGGATGCGCCCGCAGCAGCGCCCCGACCGCTTCTAGCACCCCGTCGCTACAGCTTAGCGAGAAGCGCGGCGTCAGCGCGTACCGGAGCCGCCCGCGCCCGTGCCAGCGGCGAATCAGCGTCTCCGACAGCTGGTAGTGATGGTCGGGCGTGTCTTCGAGTTCGGGCCGCAGATTCCGGTCGGCGAGGTTAAGACCGCTCGTGATACGCAGCCCCGACGCCTCGGCCTCTTCGAAAAAGACCTGCTGCGCGTCGGCGAAGTGCGCCCCGAACACGAGCGCGGTGGTAGTGCCGTTACCCGCGAGCAGGCGCAAAAAGGTGCGGGCCGCGTCTCTCGCGTAGGCGACGTCGGCGTAGCGGGCTTCTTCGGGCAGGGTCCGTTCGCGGAGCCAGTCGAGGAGCTCGAGCCCCATCGCCCCGACAATCGGCACCTGCGGGTAGTGAACGTGGGTGTCGACAAAACCCGGCAGCACAAAAGCGTCGCGGTAGTCGAGCGTGTCGGCGCCGGGATAGTCGGCAGCGAGCGTATCGGCGTCGCCGAGCGCCAGAATCGTTCCGTCCCGGTCGTCAAACACCAGGCCCCCTCGGTCAAAAGCCTGGAGCGCCCCGCCCGCGAACGGGCTGTCGGGGGTGTGAAGCAGGTGAGCGCGTAGCAGAGTCGGTGGCATCGGTAGGTTAGGTTGTAACAGATTTGCCGGGGCTGGGGGATGAGATGGGCGGTGAGATGAAGGGTGAGATAATCGAATCGCCCCGTCCACACAGTACAGCGAAGACCGTCTAGCACGCTGTCTGCGTGGCTTCTAACAGATTTGTAGACACCACCGACGTTGCTAAGCGGAAAACTACAACGCTAGCGCACCCTGGAGCTGCGCCTCGGTCGGCGTTTCGCCGCGCCGGATATGGTCGAGGAGGGTTTGGCTGAGGTGCTCGAGCCCGTCGCGAACCTCGCGCCAGCGCTCTAGGCTGTGGCCGCTCGGGTCGGGAACGCTGACGTGCAGCCGCGTCGTGGTCGGCGGATAGGCAGGGCAGGTTTCGTCCGCGCTGTCACAGACGGTCAGCACCAGGTCGAAGTTCCAGGGGTCGGGGAGGTCGTAGAGCGTTTTAGAGGTGTGGCCCGACAGGTCGATACCGACCTCGTCCATGACCGTGACCGCGTCCGGCTTGACCCGGGTCTGTTCGGTGCCCGCCGACCAGACCTCGACGTCGACGCCGTGCGTGTCGGCGAGGTGGCGCAGCCAGCCTTCGGCCATCTGGCTACGGGCGGAGTTGTGGGTGCAAAGGACGAGCAGGCGCATCGCTTACCTCCGGTCGGGCGCGTTTCGAGTGCCGGTAGAGACGTGACCGGGGGCGGTTGGTGCGGGGTAGAGATAGTCGGTGAGGGTCATGACGCGTCGATAGTAGTCGATAGATTGATGGGTGTCAATGTTTGATAAGTGTTTGGTGGATGTCGATGTTTGGTGAGTATCAATCACTTCCGCCGCTTCGCTAGCTCGGACACCGACTACGACGCCTACTACGACGCCGACACGTCTTCCGCTGCGAACGACACGAGCCGTCCCGGACGCACATCTACTAACCCTTGGTCGGTCAGCCGCAGTTCGGGGATGACGGCGAGGCCGAGAAAACTTAGCGCCATGTAGGGTGCGGGTAGCGTCACGCCTAGCTCTCGCGCGGCGGCGTCGAGCCGCTCTAGGGTGTCGCTTACCTCTTTTAGCGGACGGTCGGTCAGCAGTCCGGCGAAGGGAAGCGGGAGTTCGGCTAAGACCTCGCCGCGGTCGACCGCGACGAAACCACCTTCGAGGTGCTCGAGCCGTTCACACGCCACCCGGATATCCTCGTCGTCCACCCCGACCGCGAGAAGATTGTGGTGGTCGTGCCCTACTGTGGACGCGAGCGCCCCGCGCTGCAACCCGAACCCGGTCACGAGCCCCACCCCCACGTCACCGCTGTGACCGTGCCGTTCGACACAGACCAGCTTCGCCAAATCTCGCGTCGGGTCGGCGACCACCTCACCCCCGACCACCGTCGGCGTCACCCTCACTTCTTCGGTTAGCACCTGATACGGCACCGGACGGATACAGCGGACGGTCGGCGCGGCGGGCGCGGCGAGCCGAAACCGCTCGGCGGACAGTTCGGGCAGATGGACGGTGTTACGCACCGGCGTGTCGTCGACCTGCGGTTCGGGGATGTCGACACAGAGTTTTCCGTCTGCCGCGACGAGCCGTCCTTCCTTGTAGACGCGGCTGACGTGGTAGTTCGCGACGTCGTCTACCACCGCGAGGTCGGCGAAGTAGCCGGGCGCGACCGCGCCGCGCCGCACCAGCCGGTAGTGCCGCGCCGTGCTCCAACTCCCGCAGCGCACCGCCAACGCCGGAGCAACACCCGACGCGATCGCCCGACGCACCAGAAAGTCGACGCCACCCTCGTCACACACGTCGCCCGGTAGCCGGTCGTCGGTCACGAAGCCGATCCGGTCGCTCGTTTCGGGTTTGACGAGCGGGAGGAGCGCGTCTAAGTTGCGGGTCACCGATCCCTCGCGGATCATCAGAAACGCCCCCGCACGGAGCTTTTCCTGTCCTTCTGCTAGCGTGGTCGATTCGTGGTCGGAGCCGATCCCCGACGCGAGATAGGCTTGCAGGTCGCGTCCGCTCACGCCGGGCGCGTGGCCTTCGGGTGTCTTGCCGTACTGTTCGGCGAGCAGCGCCTTCGCCAAATTCTCCTCGTCGCCCGCGATCACCGCCGGAAAGCTCATGATTTCGGCGACGCCGACCACCCGCCGATGGGCGAGCACCCCGGCGATCTCCGCGAGTCCGAGCGTCGCGCCCGCCGTCTCCATCGGCGTCGACGGCACACAGCTTGGCACCGTCACCCACACGTCGAGCGGTAGCCGTTCGCTCCGTTCGAGCAGCCATTCGATCCCCGGCACCCCCGCCACATTACCGATCTCGTGCGGATCGCAGACCACCGCCGTCACCCCGCGCGGCACCACCCCGGCGGCGTACGCGCCCGGCGTTACGAGCGACGATTCGATGTGGACGTGGCCGTCGATAAGCCCCGGCGCGAGATGTTTGCCGCCCAAATCGACGACCTCGTCCGCCGCCGCGTCGGCGTAGTCCGGCCCGACCCCCGCGATCAGGCGTCCGGCGAGCAGCACGTGCGTGTCGTCGATGTCTTGGGTCAGCACGTTAAGCAGTGTGGCGTTTTTTAAGAGTAGGCTCCCCGCTTCGCGTCCGGCGGCGACCGCGACCGCGCGGCGCACCTCGTCGAGCGTGACCGTCGCCTTAACGTCTTCTGGTTTCATGCCGACCTCCTTTATGCTTTATGTTTCGGTGTGAGGCTGTGCTCGTCTACCTGTGCGTGTCCGCTATCGTTCGTTGCCGTGTCCGTACAGAGTTTGCAGAAGCCTCACGGTCGGCGTGTAAATATGCTTCTGCTAATATATCCGATAGGGCGACGATGTGGCGACAGTGTGTCGATAACGTCGCGCATATCAAAATCTAAGGACGTGCGTTCACACAGCGGCATCAATCTTTAATCACGTCGTGTCCCACGCGCCGCGCCCGAAACTCCGGCACCAACAGGCTCATCTTGATCGCGTTGTGATACGCCCCTTCCCACCAGAGCACGTCCCGCAGCACCCCTTCCTGGACGAACCCGAGCTTCCGGTACACGTGCTGCGCGCGCAGGTTAAAGTCGAACACTTCTAACGCGACACGGTGAAGGCCGAGCACGTCAAACGCGTGCGACAAAATCAGCTCCGCCGCCTCGGTTCCGTACCCCTTGCCGCGATTCTCCGCTCCGCCTATCGCGATACGAAAATTGGCCGCGCGGTTGTCCCAATCGATATCGTTAAGCACCACTTCGCCCCGGTAACGCCCGTCGTCGTGCAGGGTGATAGCGTAGTCCAGACGGTCGTCGGCACTCATCACCCGCGCGCAAAACGCCCGCACCTGCTCGAGGGTAAACGTCTGCTGCGTACCGGTCAGCCGGCGCGCCTCTTCGTCCGACAGGCTCGCAAACATCGCCTCGGCGTCGGTGGCGGCAATCGGACGCAGCGTCACCCGTTGACCATGAAGAATCGGCTTATCTAGCGGTTGATCGAACACAGTCACTCCTAAACACCTACACCAGTGCTCCGTAAGAGTCATCTCTGACATCGTTATCTCTTTATCAGCGTCATCAGCGTCGGCCTCTCTAAATTTTAGCCTATCGCTCTCTCTGCTACGAGAAGCTTCTACGCGAGGCGCCGAGCGGCCTAGTCCGCCCCTACGATCTGCCGAGTATAGGGCGCACCGTTGTATCGCTTCGTCCGACAAAGATTGACGGAACATTTTGCACGCTATAGAATTTTTTATTGTCTAGCGTCGCGTTTTTTACGACCCTTGGCGATATTTAGATGTTCACCGCGACAACCTATCGCGATCATCACGACGCGCGTCACACTCTGCACGACACTTAAGGAGTTCACTATGGCTCGACTTTCCCTTACCCACCGCCTCGCCGCACTGCTCGTCGCGCTTCTGCTGTCGGCGTCGGCCTCCGCCCAGAACGAGACCGTGTCGGTCAAATTTACGCTCGACTGGGCGATCCAGGGTCCGCAGGCGTTCTTTCTGCTCGCCGAAGACCGGGGCTACTTCGCCGACGAGGGCATCGACATCACCATCGACCGAGGTTACGGCTCAGCGGGCACCGTCTCGCAGATCGCGGGCGGCGCCTACGACATCGGCTTCGCCGACATCAACTCGATGATCGAATTTAACGCGCTCAACCCCGAACAAGCCCTGACCGCTGTCGCTGTGGTGTATAACTACCCGCCCTTTTCGATTTTGACGTTAGACGACACCGTCATGACGCCCGCCGACCTCGCGGGTAAAGAGCTCGGCGCCCCCGCTTTCGACGCCGCCTACCGGCTCTTTCCGCTCTTCGCCGCCGCGACCGGTCTAGACCCCGACAGCGTAACCTGGACCAACATGGACCCGGCGCTACGCGAGCCGACTATGATTCGCGGTCAGATCGACGGGATCGGCGGCTTCTACTTTACAGCGGTCTTAAACCTGCTCGCAGCGGGTGTCGAGCAAGACGACATCACCGCGTTTTTGTACGGTGAGTACGGTGTCGACGTGTACGGCAACGCGATTATGGCACCGCAGAGCTTTCTAGAAGAAAACCCCGAAGTAGTACGCGGCATGATGCGGGCGCTGACGCGGGCGTGGCAGGATATGCTCGCCGACCCGGTAGCGGCGATCGAAGCGGTGCGCCGCGCCGACCCACTCACCGACCCCGAAGTCGAACTGAACCGCCTGCTGCTCGCGATCGAGTCGAACATGGTCACGCCCGAAGTGGTCGAGGTCGGCTTCGGCGGAGTCGATATGGAGAGGCTCGAGCGCTCTATCGCTCAGGTCGCCGAGGTGTTCGGGCTGCCGAGCGTCCCCGCTACCGACAGCATCTACACCGCCGCCTACCTCCCGCCCCTCGAAGAGCGGCTGCCGCCGGTACTTACCGAGTAACCGGCACTTACCGAATAAGTCTTCCCCGACCGGCCCGAGTGCCGGTCATACCTCTGTTTGTTTCGCACGCGCTGTCGGTCTGCCTCACGGTGCCAAGCTTGGCTTGCGGTAGGGCTTACGGTACGGCGCGCGCTCCGATAAGGACGTGCTTTTGTGTCAGCAGCCGTAGAGCTTAACGACGTCACCCTGCGCTACGGCGCAGATCCGAACGAAACTCCGGCGCTCCGCGGCGTCAACCTAAACGTTCCGGCAGGAGACTTTGCCGCGGTGGTCGGGCGGAGCGGCTGCGGTAAGTCGTCGCTCTTAAAGCTCGTGTCGGGGCTGCAACCCGCGACCCACGGTACGGTGAGCGTCGACGGTGAGCCGGTCACCAGACCGGTCGGCGTGGTCGGGATGGCGTTTCAGAACTCGAGCCTGTTGCCGTGGCGCAGCACCCTCGAAAACGTGCTGTTGCCCCTCGAAGTGGTCGCGCACAAACGCCGCGACTACCGGAAGAACAAGAAACAGTACGAACAGCGCGCGTGCGAACTGCTCGCCACGGTCGGCCTCGCCGGACAGGAGCAGACCCCACCCAAATCGCTGTCGGGCGGGATGCGGCAGCGGGTGTCGCTGTGCCGGGCGCTGATCCACGAACCGCAACTGCTGCTGCTCGACGAACCGTTCGGTGCGCTCGACGCCTTTACCAAAGAGGAGTTGTGGCAGGTGCTCCAAGAGCTGTGGCGGGCGACCGGCTGCACGGTCATCCTCATCACCCACGACCTTAGCGAAGCGGTGCTGCTCGCCAACACGGTGTACGTGATGGGGCCGCGTCCGGGCCGGATGATCTACCGGGCCGATATCGCGCTAAAGCGTCCGCGCGAGCTAAACGACCGCTTCGACCGTGACTTTATCGACACCGTCGCGGAGTTGCGCCATCATATCGGGCAGAGTCACGCGGGCAGGCAGGCCGCCTAATGGTGACGCGTAAGAGGCTCGAGCCCCTCCTCCCCTGGATCGTTACGATCGGCTTTTTCGCCGTCTGGGAGGTCGCGGTCTGGGCGCTGCAGATCGAAGTGTTTATCCTGCCCGCCCCCTCGGACATCTACCGGTCGTTCGTGCGGTGGCACGAGGCGATCTGGTTTAACTCGCTCCAGACGCTCTACACCACCCTGATCGGCTTCGGCCTCGCGGTGGTCGGCGGCATGCTGCTCGGCCTGCTGATCGGCTACTCCAAACTCGCCTACAGCGCCCTCTACCCTATCCTGATCGGCTTTAACAGCATCCCCAAGGTCGCGCTCGTACCGGTGTTCGTGATCTGGTTCGGGATCGGCACCGTCCCGGCGATCCTGACCGCGTTTCTGATCTCGTTCTTTCCGATCGTCGTCAACGTCGCGACCGGCCTCGCCACCGTCGAACCCGAACTCGAAGACGTGTTGCGCAGCCTCGGCGCGACCAAGCGCGACATCTTTTTAAAGGTCGGCCTGCCCGCCTCTATGCCCTACTTTTTCGCCTCGCTCAAGGTCGCGGTCACGCTCGCCTTTGTCGGCTCGGTCATCGCCGAAACGGTCGCCTCGAACCGAGGTGTCGGTTACATGATGATCGCGGCGCAGGGGCGCTTCGACGTGCCGCTGGTGTTCGCGGGCCTCGTGGCGATCGCGGCGATGGGGATTGTACTCTACGCGATGTTTGCGTGGCTCGAGCAACGCCTTACCTCCTGGGCCTACCGCTAAGGAAACCCCACAATTCGAGCACCAACGTGTTCGAGAGCTAACGCCGCGCGGCTCAGTAGTGGGCCGACCACTCTAAAACAGTGCACCTAAAAAATAGTGCACCTAAAACGCCCTCGAAATCCGAAAATCTTCGTGTAGGATAACGAAAAAGGTGTCACAACTAAAGCCTAACCGCGCACCGTTTTAGTTTGGATGGGTCTGTAACACCGACAGCAGTGCCCGTCTTCACCACAACGAACGTGCCACACGCTGTCCCTCACGCCGTCCCTTACGCCGTCCCACACCCTGGTTGTTTCCCACCCTCAGCAGTACCAACATGGGTGACGCGCGACCGCTACAGACTCTGCTCCGTCCCCGGTCGTCCGGGCGAGACTGTGACAACCGTTTGCAGCGCGATATCAGAGAGACTGTCCTACAAACCAGGCGCGCAACGACTCCATGTCGTCACACGAGGCCATCACGTCGGGCGGGCCGTTTTCGTGGAGGTACTGGGTGTTTTCGGCGAGGCGGGCGAGGTGGACTTGGGGCGAGGCGTCGAGCGGGCTGAGCAGCAGCGCGACGACCTGGACGGGGCGTTGCGAGCGGGCGTGCTTGATACCGGCGGGGCTAAGGCCGAGAAACATCAGCGGCTCTTTGACGGTCTTGCTGCGGGCGTGGGCGACGAGCATGCCCGGCAGCACCTCGGTCGCGTAGCCGACGTCGTCGCGCACCAGCATCTGGGCGATAGCGTCGCGTTTGGAACCCGGCGCGAAGGTGGTCGCGAGCAACCGGTCGACGACCTCGGCGTAGCTTGTCTCCGGTAGGTCGAAGAGGGTGCGTTCGGCGTTTAGCAGCGGCGGAAGTTCGCCCGCGATGGGGGCGGTGATGTCGCGCGAGGTCCGTTCGCTCGGGTAGAGGATGATGAGGTCGCTCGCGAGCTGGGGGAGGCTGATAGGGAGGTGCTCGAGCCTTCCGCTATGTGCGACCGTGCCCTGCCGAGCGCTGATCAGCACCACGAGGTCGCGGTCGGTGAGGGTGTCTTTAAGGGTGTCGTCGAGGGCGTGCCAGCCGACAAGGCCGCGCAGGGTGGGCTCGAGCCTCGGCTCTACCTCGTCGAAGCGCCCCCGGAGCCTATCGGTGTCGTCGGTCACGACGAGCATCAGCACGCTCAGCCCGAGCCGCGCCGCGAGCCGCTTGAGAGTCTGGAGTGCCTGATAGAAGCCGGGGTTGTAATCGACAAAGGGCGGCAGAATCAGCACGAGGCGCCCGAACGTGTTGACCGGGTGGCTCAGCCGACACACGAGCACCTGCTGTTCGGTCTGGTGCAGCGTCTGGTCGATAAGGCTGCCGAACACCACCAGCGGCGACGAGCGTTCGCCGCGCCAACCCAGGATAATGTCGGTGATGCGGGCGTCACGAACCGTGCGCACCACCCCCGACGCCGGGTTCTGGGCGACCCGGGTGAGCGGCGTCGCGACCACGTCAGCTTCGGCGGCGTAGACCACCGCGTGCGCCAAGGTCCGTTCCGCACTCGCCACCCCCCGCTCCGATTCGGCGTCGTCGTTGACAACCGTCAGCGGAAAGAGCGCCTCGCGCGAGTCGGGCTCGCGGATCAGCAGCGCGATGTCGAGCAGCGCCTCGGCGGTGGCCGGGTTAGCGAGCGGGACCAGAATCCGGTGGGGCGCGGTGTCGGGCGTGTAGGGCGCGGTTTCGACCGCGAGCACCAGCCGTTTGCCGAACCGCTCGACGAGCGACGAACCGACCAGCGACGACAGCAGAATCAGCACGATGACCGCGTTCACCACAACCTCGCCAAACAACCCGATTTCGAGCCCGACAAACGTGACCGCGAGCGTCGCCGCCGCCTGCGGCACCGACAGCCCCGCCATCAGCACGCCCTGCGCCCAACTAAAGCCGAACAGCAGCTGGCTGACGAGCGCCGCGAGCCCCTTGCCGACCAGCACCACCCCGGTCAGCGCGAGCGCCGTGAACAGCACGTCCGGGCTGCCGACCAGCACGCTTACGTCGACGAGCATCCCGACCGACAGCAGAAAGAAGGGGATAAAGAACGCCTCGCCGAAAAAGCGCACCCGCGTCATCATCGAGCCCTGTTCGGGTACGAAGCGGTTAAGGGTCAGGCCCGCTAAAAACGCGCCGATAATCGGTTGGGCACCCGCCGCGGCGGCGAGGTAGGCGGACACGAACAGCGCCGACAGCAGAAAGAAGAAACGCGGGGTCGCACCGCTTTCGGTGTTGCGAAAAAACCAGCGCCCGAGCCGGGGCAGACCCCACAGCACCACCGTCGTGTAGAGCGCGAGCGACCCGGCGAGCCGCAGCCAGAACAGCGCCCCGCCGCCCGTGACCGCCCCGTCGATAATGGCGAGGACGAGCAGCGACAAGACGTCGGTCAGCAACGTCCCGCCGACCACCGCCGTCACCGCCGCGTCTTTGGCGATGCCGAGGCGGCTCGTGATCGGGTAGGCGAGCAGCGTGTGAGACGCGACAATCGCGCCGATCAGCAGCGTGGCCGCGAGCCCGAAGCCGAGCCATGTCATGACCACGAGCGCGAGCAGAAAGGGCAGCGCGAAGGAGAGCGAGCCGAAGATGAGGCTGCGGTTTCGGTAGCGGGCGAAGCCGAGCAGGTCGAGCTCGAGCCCCGCCATAAACATCAGGTAGAGCAGCCCGACGGTGCCGAGCAGGTTGATCGTCGCGTCGCGCTCCAAAAGTCCGAGCATGTTCGGCCCGACCACCGCGCCCGCCACGATCAGCCCGATAATCTCTGGCAGCCGCAGCCAGCGGCTTACCACCGGCGCGACCAGAAAGAGGAGCGCCGCGAGCGCGACCGTTAGAACAGGGTCGGTGATGGGAAGGCTAAACGCCATCACTATAAAGTAGAGGGCTCGAGCCCCCACCATTGTGACCGACACGGCTAATCTTCTCACAACGCTTCCGGCCTTTCCTCCGTCGACACCGTGACGAAGCCGACACAGCGCACGTGCCTCCCCTACCGTCATCCCCGAACTGCTACACTACAGAGCCACGATGTCCGCCTCAAAACGCCTCTGCAAACGCTTCCACAAATGCCTCTACGAACAACGCGACCGACCCTGACAGCGCCCCGCTGACCCACCTCGTCGACCTCCCGCTCGGCCCCGCCGTCGTCACCCTAGACCGACGCGGCTTGTCGTTAGGCGACCGGGGCGGGTTCGACGCCCGCTGGGCGAGCGAAGACGATATCGACACCTTCGGCCCGCCCCTCTCACCCGAAGCGTACCGCACCACCGTCGTCAAGCCGCACCTCGGCGCCGTGTTTAAGACCCAGGAAGACCGCGACCCGCCCAAGGTCACCCTCAACCTCGCGAGCCATCAGCTTATCGACGACCTGATCGGCTGGAGCAAGCTCAACGCCCGGCGACGCCGCTAATCCTTTTCGGTCCAGCGCAGCACCATCGTCGCGAACACCGCCGCCGCGCCGAAAAAGCTCAGCATGATCAGGTAGCCGGGGCCGTTAAAGATCGTCAGGGCGATCGAGGCGATAAAGAGCAGGATGGTCGCGAGCCTGAGTGCAGTCATGTCGTTAGTGTACGAACCCCGCCCCGAACGGGCAAGACGGCGGCTTACGTCTCGCGCACATACAGTCCACAACTAGACCAATCGCCGATGGTCTGCTTGACGGCGCAGCGCTAAACCGCTAGGCTCGATAAAGTTACAGGTCTGCGTATGCGCCGTGCAGGACATAAAAACGCGTGTTTTGGTATCGATGCGAACCGATATAGGGTCGGGGTGAAACCGGCGTTTGGCAGCTATCGGCAGACACCGCACCGCGAGGCCGAGAACTGCTGTGGTTACGTTCTGGTGTTGTGAGCCCGATACCCAGCAGCCGGGCGGTGGCAGAAGAAGGGGCTCGAGCCGACACCCGTTACGACCCGGTCACGCCCCGACAACGCGCTACAGAACGCCGACGCCGTAGCGCCCCCCCGGCACCAGAGTCCGTCGCGCACCGCGCAGACCCGCCTACAAAGGAGGCACCGATGAACCGTCTATTTCGCCTTTCGCTCACCCTCGCCCTGACCGTCGCCCTGACCGTCGGGGTGCTCGGTAGCGCCGCGTTCGCCCAGCAGTCCGGCGGCGTCCTCGTCGCGGCGTGGGCCCAAGACCCGGTCGGTCTCGACCCGCACATCACGAGCGCCTACTCTAGCTTTCAGGTTCTAGAAAACGTGCTCGACACGCTCGTCACCCTCGACCCCGACCAGAACGTCATCCCCTCGCTCGCCGAAAGCTGGGAGGTGTCCGAAGACGGTCTGACCTGGACGTTTAACCTTCACGACGACATCGTGTTTAGCAACGGGCGCCCGATGACCGCCGACGACGTGGTCTACACCTACACCCGGCTGCTCGCCCCCGAAACCGGTTCGGGCAACGCCTACCTGCTCGCGGGCGTGACCGAAATCGCCGCACCAGACGATACCACCGTCACCATGACCCTAGACGGGCCGAACCCGAGCCTGCTCGGTAAGCTCGCCGTCAACAAGGCGGTCGGGATTATCGCCCGCGAAAGCGTTGAAGACGGGACGATCAACATCTCGCCGATCGGCACCGGGCCGTTCGTGATCGCCGACTTTCAGCCGGGCACGCGGGTGCTGCTCGAGCGCAACCCTAACTACTGGCAAGAAGGTCTGCCCTACCTAGACGCCGTCGAACTGCGCATTATCCCCGACGAGTCGGTGCGCCGCAGCGCGCTCATTAGCGGCGATGTCGACTGGGCCATCTCTATCCCGCCGCAGAGCGTCACTCAGCTCCAAAATCGTGACGATATCGTCGTCGACGAAGTTCCGGCGGGCGCGTACTGGTATATCGGCGTCAATACCGAGCGCGAGCCGTTAGGCGACGTCCGGGTGCGGCAGGCCATCTCCTACGCGATCAACCGCGACAACCTAGCGACCGCCGGCGCGTTCGGCAACGCCGAAGCGACCCAGGACCCAATCCCGTCGTCGAGTGTGTGGGCGTTCGGCTACGCGCCCTACGCGCAGGACTTAGAGCAGGCCCGGTCTCTCCTCGCCGACGCGGGCTACCCCGACGGCTTCGAAATCGAGATTATGCCGACCACGCAGTACGAAGAGTCGATCCGGATGTCGCAGGTCGTCCAGGCTAACCTCGGTGCGATCGGCATCGACGTATCGATCCGCACCCTAGAGTGGGCCGAGTGGCTCGAGGTGCAGGGCGCGGGCGACTACGACACCTACATCTGTAGCTGGAACGGCCTCGTCGACCCCGACGACTACTTCTACGCGCAGCACAAGACCGGCGAAGTGTTTAACTTTACCGGCTACAGCCGAGCCCGACCGTCGACGAACTGCTCGAAGAGGGACGGAGCACCGCAGATTTCGACGCGCGCGGAGAGATCTACGCCGAAATCAACCAGATTATCGTCGACGAAGCGCCCTACATCTACATCTACAACCCGCTCAACATCAACGCGTACCGCCCGGTGGTGCAGAACTATCAGGCGAGGGCCGACCAGGCCATCCGCTTTACCGAGACGTGGCTCGAGCGCTAACCTTCTAATACCGATTCCGATTAAATCCCAAATCAAGTCAACGTCCACCAGTGAAAGAGCGTGTGCTCAGTAATGAGATCGGGTTGGGTACGAAGATAAGCACAACGCTCGCCAAGAACCTCTTCTAGCTCATCAAGCATGTCGAACGAGCGGTTCGCAAGCGGTTCGTCGGTTAGCGTCCAGAGACGTTCGGCAGGTTGCAGTTCGGGCGAGTAGGGAGGCAAGAAGAGCAGTTCGATCCCTTCGGGTATACGCAACTTGTCGCTCGTATGCCAACCAGCACGGTCGAGTACCAGCAGCACCGCGTGATCTTTCGACGCGCCTAGCTCCTGTGCCAGGTTCTCCAGGACACGGCTAAAGCTTTCAATATTGACGCCCGACAAGAGGTAGAAGACTGCCTCGCCGGTCTGGGGGTTTGCGAAGGCGTAGATGTAGAGCCACTCGTAAGCGCGCTTGACTCGTGCGATCGGGCGTTTTCCTTTAGGCGCCCAGATCGCCCTAATCATAGGTTTGAGTCCTACACGGTGTTCGTCAAACGCGAAGACCGATACGCGAGGGTAGCGTTGTTTGAGTGAGGCTACCCGGTCTGCGAGCGCGTTTTTTTAAAGTCTTCCTGCGCTTCAAGATCGGCTTCAAGATGTGCGGGCCGGGGCCGCTGCACGCTAAAGCCGAGCCGCTCTAGGTAGTCGTAAGCGCGCTGCACGTAGATCTCTTTGCCCAGGTGTCGCTTGATCCAGGCCGCGACCTTCTTACCGCTCCACACCCCGCCGTCTTCGGGAGCTTCTTGTAGCGCCGCGTAGAGAGCCTGTTGTTCGGCTTCACTCAGCAGGGGGGCGAAGCCAGGATTGTCGTGGCGCTTGTCGGCGAGACCCGCTAAGCCATGGTCGTTATAGCGTTTGATGATTGTGACCAGCGAGCTGTGGGCATACGCAGTAATCTCTTGGACCTCGTCGCGACGCTTCCCTTGGGCAAGGAGCCAGACCGCTTGGATGCGTCGCCTTTCTACGGCGTCGGTCGAGGCTCGGTAGGCTGCTTTGAGGTCCTCTACCTCGTGCTGGACCTGTAACTCTAGCGGGGGTCTGCCGGTTCTGGCCATGCATACTTTATAGCACTTTTAGTCGGGTTCCGTATAGCCCCTCACGGCGCGGGCACAGTCTCGCGCCGCCTCTGTTTCCCTATCTTGCCTTCTGTTGTTTCGTACGCGTTCTCTACTCTAGACGAACATAAATGCCCGTATAGCAAACCGATTCGTGTCATTCTGGCGTCGCAAGTAGAAAAATGAAGTGCGGTGCATATCTGTCGGCGAGTGAGGGTGTTGTAGTCGGGCGGTGCGCACGGCGCACCCTATTGGATCGTCCATCCTAAAACAGTGCGCGAACGGAAGGTTGCGGGGCTAAAAGGCGGTGCGCACGGCGCACCCTCAAATCGGAATTCGCCCGTAGGGTGCGCCATCGCACTAACTTTTCAAAGACATTTCGAGATGTCGGGGCGGCATGGTTCGTGCACCATTTTAGAGTAGCCAAGTCACTACGTATATCGACACGTACTGTCTCTAACACCTTCAGCAAATTCAACGATTTTTACATCAACAATTTTTTTACAAGG
>JAXHMC010000028.1:0-12228 GCA_034521635.1 Trueperaceae bacterium
CGACACCTGGACCGAACCCGACATCCCCTTTACGGCGCTAGCGAAGACCTTTCGTGGGCGCGACGTGCCGCAGGCGCCCCGCTTCGACCCTGCCGATATTACCAGCGTCGGATTGCTGATCGCCGAGGGGCAGGGCGGTGAGTTTTCGCTCCATATCGCAAATCTCGACGCGACGCCATAGGGTGCTGTCGGGTGGGTAGAGCAGGTGATAGGATATGCTGTCACCATTAGCGAGAAGATGTTCGCGGGGCTCGAGCCCTCCGCGCATCCTGTCACCTAGTCACGCACTTTAGGGGGTAACGATGACAACAGCCTCACCCGAAAAAACGCTCGGCCTCGACCTAGGCGGCACCAAGATCGCCGCTGCCGTCGTAGCGGCGGGCGAGATTCTCGCGCGACACCAGGTCAGTACGCCGCAGACCGGTTTTGCCGATGTGATCGGCGCGATGGCCGAAGCTGCCGACAGACTGCTCGCCGACTACCCCGACATCAGCCGGGTTGGGGTCGGTTCGCCCGGCCCGCTCGACTATCAGGCGGGCAAGGTTATCTTCGCACCTAACATTCCCGGCATGGACGACGTCCCGATCGTCGCGCGGCTGCGCTCGGCGCTCGGCAAAGACATCGTCCTCGAAAACGACGCTAACGCGGCGGGCTACGCCGAACATCTCTACGGCGCAGCGCAGGATCTCGACACGAGCATCTACGTAACCATCTCGACCGGTATCGGCGGCGGGCTGTTTATCGGCGACCGGGTGGTGCGCGGTGCGAACGGTATCGCGGGCGAAATCGGCCACATGACGATTCTGCCGCGCGGGCCTATGGGCGGCGACGGTCACGACGGTAGCCTCGAAGCGCTTGCGGCGGGCCGGGCGATCGCGCGCGATGGCAGTTACAGCTACGGTGCGTCGCTTACGACCGAACAGGTCTTCGAGCGGGCCCAACGGGGCGAGCGTAAGGCGCTTAAAATTATCGACAACGCCGCGTTCTTTACCGGCGTCGGCCTCGCCAACCTCGTCAAGGTGTTCGACCCGGACGGCTTCGTGATCGGCGGCGGGATGAGCCAGGTCGGGGCGTTCTATCTCGACAAGATTCAGACCGCCTTCGACGAGTACATGGTCGGCTACCCTAAGGTCGCGATCCGCATGGTCAAGCTCGGCACCGACGCGGGGGTGATCGGGGCGGCGAGCGTCGCGGCGCGAGAGATGGCGACGATTTAAGCGGTCTTAAACGCCTGCCGGTTGCTGTTGCGAGTTTAGCAGATCGGCGCTACCGTTAGGGGCGCTCGGCGCGGTTTAGAGAGAATCGGGGAGAAGGAGAGGGCTCGAGCCCCTCATTTGACACCGCCCGCGCTGAATGGGATAGTAATCCCGTGCTTTCAGCTATTTTTGGTGCCATACTCATCTTTCTTATGCGCATCGCCGACGTCTCGCTCGGCACGTTGCGCATCGTCATGCTGGTACGGGGGCGGAGCACTATCGCCGGGGTGTTGGCGTTTTTCGAGTCGATTGTCTGGTTGCTCGCTGCCGGACAGGTGCTCACCAACCTCGACAACCCGCTTCAATTCATCGCCTACGCCGCCGGATACGCCGCCGGAACCATGTCGGGTTCGACGGTCGAACGCTGGCTCGCACTCGGTAACGCGATGGTGCGGATCATCGCCCCGATCGATTCGCCCTCGGTCGCAGACGCTCTGCGCGAACGGGGCTACTACGTGACGGTGCTTAACGCGTCGGGGCGCGACGGCGACGTGCGGATCAGCTTTAGCGTGGTTCCGCGTAAGCGCCTGCCGGAAACGATCCGGTTGGTGCACGAGATCAACGACCAAGCGTTTGTCACCTTCGAAGAGACGACTATGGCGACGATGAAGGCCGCCGCTGCGCCCGCCGTACGGGTTCGTAAGTAGACGACCTAACGCTCTAGACGGCGGATTTCGGCGACTTCGACGCCGCGTTCGCTCGGCACACCGCGTAGCCAGAGAGGGTGCGCGGTTTCTAACGACGTAACCGCTAAGCGGACGCCGTCGTGGCTTACGATCCGGGTGTGGTCGTCTAGAAAGCCCCACACGTCCGCGCCGTTCTGGGTCGGTCGGAGCAGTAGCCGGTCGGCCTCGACCCGGATGACGTTCGCGACGAAGGCGGTTTCGGTCGGGGTGTCGGGTACGGGTGCGGCCTGCGGGGGGCAGCAGGCGACGCTAAGTATCATCATCATGAGGGGGAGGAGGGCTCGAGCCATCGCCTTCATCCTAACCGATCTCGCCTTACTTCGCGCTCTTGTAGGGCCGTTCGTAGTAGCGTTCGATAGACCGCACCCCGAGCGCGGCGAGGTTGCTCAGAATAAGATAGATAAACGCGATCGACAGATAGACCGGCATCGGCCTAAAGGTCCGTGACGAGACGTTGCGCGCGGCGAGCAGCAGTTCGGTTACGGTAATCACCGACGCGAGCGTCGAGTCTTTGATCAGCGAGATGAACTGGTTGCCGAGTGCGGGCACTGCGTTACGGATCGCCTGCGGCAGCATCACAAAGCGAAAGTTTTGCCAGCGATTGAGTCCGAGCACCCGCGCCGCTTCGGCCTGTCCACTCGGAATCGCGTTAAACGCGCCGCGAATAATTTCGGCAAAGTACGACCCGGCGTAGAGGCTAAGCGTGATCGTCGCCGCCCAGAAAGCCGGAATCGGCTCGACAAACGGTAGCGACGGCAGCCCGAAAAAGACGATGTAGAGCTGTACGAGCAGCGGCGTACCCCGAAAAAACTCGATATACGCCCCGGCGATCATCTTGAGCGGCCACGCCTTAGACATCCGCCCGAGCGCCGCGATCAGCCCGAGTACGAGCCCCGCGCCCCCCGACAGGATGGTCAGCCAGAACGTCGTCACGGTGCCGCGCCAGAGCAGCCGCAGCGTCCGGGGGGTAAAAACGTCGCTCATCAAGCCGTTAACATAGACCACAATCTCTTCGAACATCATCGACCTCCTACAGTCTTGTCCGAACCATCTGCTTGCAACATCCGTACTGTCTAAACCCTGCTGTTTAGCCGGGACGGTACGGGTGAGCCAACGCAAAAGACGGTCAGCAGTAGTGCCTGACCGTCGCAAAAAGGGTTTTGAAAGCGGGTATAGAACTTACTCGTCCGAGCTAGGTGGGGTGGTGATGTCGGCGCCGACCCACTCTTCGCTAATCGCGGCGAGGGTGCCGTCTTCGCGCATCGCGTCTAACGCTTCTTCGATGGCGGCTTTGAGTTCGGGCTGGTTGTTGGCGATGGTGATGTAGGCGTTTTCCTGAAACAGCAGTTCGTCGATCGGCTTGAGGTCTAGCCCCTCGTCGCGAATCGCGAGGTTGCCGACGATCGGCGAGGTAAAGATCGCGGCGGCGCGGCCCGACTGTACGGCGAGCAGCGACTCCTGTACCCCCGAATAGGTGGTGATGTTGGGGTAGCCGTCGTCTTCGAGCCACTGCTGATTGGTACCGCCCAAGTCGACCGCGATGGCGGCGCCGGCTTCGCGCAGCTCTTCGTAGCTGCTAAATTCGGAGTCGGTCGGCACGAACAGCTGTGCCCCCGAGTAGTAGTACGGCTCGTCCATGTAGGTGACGGCTCGAGCCCGCTCTTCGGTGCGTGCGTGCGACGCGACCGAGACATCGAACGCGCCCGCCTGAATACCGGCGATAATGGTCGCGAACTCGGCCTGCTGCAAGACCGGCTCGACCCCGAGGCGCTCGGCGAGCGCGACCGCGACGTCGGCGTCAAAGCCGATCAGGTTACCGTCTTCGTCGATCATCGAAAAGGGCGGGTAGCCCCCCGACATCACGAGCGTCACTTCGCCCTCTTCCTGGATAGACTCTAGGTCGGCGAAGGCGACTGCGGGTAGCAGCAGGAGTAGGGTCGCGACAAACGCGACGAGCGTCATAAAACGTTTGGGTTGGTTCATAGTTCCTCCTTAAAGAAACTGGCAAGACGATCTCGGTAAAGATCGCGGTAAAGCACAATTGGCTTGGGCGTACACGCCAAGCGCGTGAACGGTGAGGACGTAAAGCGGATAATAGCGTCGAAGTGCTGACTTAGAATAGCGCCGTACGCGTAGACTAGGGCACGGTTCGGGTGTTATGCACGCTTTTAGCGGTTCGGCAGAGCGCCTTAAAACCCCGACTGTTACGACCCGTAATGGCTGTTTTGGCACCGCGTTGACGTCCCGCTGACGTTACGTTGACATCTCGCTGACATTCATTGTGCCGACGTCTTGTAGAAGCTGCGCTGACGCATTGTCAGTGTCTTGTAGACGCTGTACTGGCACGCGGTTACAGTGGCCGGTTTCGAGCCGCCGCCGGACGCGGTGTGTATAGCTTTGCGCTACCCGAGAACAGTGCTAAGAGCGTTAGAAATCGGCGCTAAATGCTCTACCAAGCTATCACCCGAGCCTATCGCTGTCAAATCGGCTGTTAAGGTTATACACATCTGCCCATCCTTGTAGACGCCTCTAAAACCGAGCCGTAGACCGAGATAGCACGCCGCGCTGTACGCCCTGTCGCTCTTTTGCGAGCTGTGGGCACGTAGGATAGAAACGTTTGCCGTCCACGAAGACGGGAGGAAGGTACATGACGACATACCGTTACTTTAGCTTCGATTCTTCTGTAGAGAGAAAGCTGTTCGACGATACGTTCGTTACGGCGCTCGTCGATTTTTTAAGCGACCACCTCGACGACTACGGCGACACTCCCGAAGACATTCGCCGCTGTCTCGACTACGCGACGAGTGACGCCGAAGGCAAGGGCGGGGCGGTGCTGCTCGCGCTCGCCGCCGATGAGACGCGCGGAGACGACGTCGCGCCGACCGATATCTACGGTGCGGTGGTGTGTAACGCGACCGGGATGCACGGCTACATTCCCGAAAACATTCTGGTCTATATCGCGGTGCGGCGCGACCAGCGAGGCCAGGGGATCGGCCAGGAGATGATGAAGCAGGTGCTCGAGCACCTCTCTGGCTCCGTCGCGCTGCACGTCGAACCGGACAACCCCGCTAAAGCGCTCTACGAAAAGCTCGGCTTTACAGCCAAGTACCTCGAGATGCGCCTCTACCGCTAACGAGCTTGCGGTTGCTGGGCCGTGGTTGCGCTAGGATGGTGATAAGAAGGTAGGGGAGGGCTCGAGCCCTCCCACAGCGAAACGCCCACGTACACCCTGACTGACACAAGCTAAGCTCGACCCGAACTACGCGAACTATTTTCGTACGTACCGACCCATTCTAACAAGCCAACGACCCGAGCGACCGCAACGTCCGTACGGTCTCCCGTATGCGGTCTTGACTGCCCGACCCAGACGTTAACGCGCTGCGCCGAAACGACTTTTGCTGCCTACGCCCCTGACCTTTAAGGAGAACCCTATGGCCTACCTGACACTCGACCGAAACAAACTGCGCGACAACTATCGCACCCTCGAAACCCTCTTCGCCGCCGAAGGGGTGAGCTGGGGCGTGACGACCAAGCTGCTCTGCGGTAATGAAGATTACCTCGGTGAGGTGCTCGAGCTCGGCGCCCGCGAAATCCTCGACTCGCGCGTGAGCAACCTCAAAACTGTCAAGCAGCTCTGCCCCGAAGCGCAGACCGTCTACATCAAACCGCCCGCCAAACGCGCCATCCCCGACATCGTCCGCTACGTCGATGTTAGCTTTAACACCGAACTGCACACCATCCGGGCGCTCTCCGAAGAGGCGGTGCGCCAAGACACCTGCCACAAGATCATCATCATGCTCGAAATGGGCGACCTGCGCGAAGGGGTGCTGCGCGACGACATCGTCGATTTTTACGAAAAGGTGTTTCGGCTGCCTAACATCCGGGTGATCGGCCTCGGCACCAACCTCAACTGTCTTAGCGGCGTGATGCCGAGCGAAGACAAGCTGATCCAGCTCGGCCTCTACAAAAACATTATCGAACTCAAATATGACGTCACCATTCCGTGGGTGTCGGCGGGCACCTCGGTGACGGTGCCGCTGCTGCTACGCGGCGGTGTGCCCGAATCGGTCAATCACTTTCGTATCGGCGAGTCGCTCTTTTTCGGGCTTAACCTCGTCACCGGCGAGACGCTCGAAGGCTGTCACAACGACGTGCTCAAACTCCACGCTGAAGTGATCGAAGTCGCTAAAAAGCCGATGGTGCCGAGCGGCGAACTCGGCGAAAACCCGTTCGGTAAGCGTAGCGAAGCCGCCACTTCCGACGCCCCGGTACCGACCTCACACCGGGTACTTGTCGACGTCGGTTACCTCGACATCAACCCGCAGTACCTGACGCCCCTCGACGACCGGATCGAGATCCTCGACGCGAGTTCCGACATTATCGTGCTCGACGTCGGTAACAACGACCTCGGTTTGAGGGTCGGCGACGTGGTGCCGTTCGGCCTCAAGTACATGGGCGCGCTGCACCTGATGAACTCGCCCTACATCGACAAGCTCGTGGTCGGTGCCGAAGAAAAAGCGCCGGTCACGGCGTAACACTGTCACGATAACACCGTCACGAAAAGTCTGGCGCGGCTTATGCCTATCGGTTGGTGGAGGGTCTCGTAAATCGGTGCGCATGGCGCACCCTACTGAGCTGACTACTCTAAAATAGTGCGCCGAGAACGTCCCCCGAAATCCAAAAATCTCCGTGTAGGATGATGAAAAGCAGGCTTCGTCTAAACCTTGATCTTGCACTGTTTTAGGATGGACGAGCTACTACCAAGCCGTCTATCAGCGATGTGCGAACGCTGGCGGGCGATGTTTGTGCTGGGTTGTGTTGGGCTCGAGCCCCCGATTTAGTGAGACTGCTCGTTTAGCGAGATCGCTCGGCGGTATCGGCGACTCGGGGCGTCTCTTCGTCTGCTTCGGTGTCGGCAAAGTCCGGGTTCGCGCGGACGTCGTCGTGCCGTGGATAGCGGGCCGCGTCGACCTCGATACGCCCGAAGCGGTCGTCGCCGCGCCGCTCTTTCCAGACGCGCGGCTTGGCCGGAATCCCGAGCCCGACCACGTGCGGTTCGAAGTCGTGGGTCGCGAGGGCGAACGCTCCCAACATGCTGTCGTCGCTAAGGACGGTGCCCGCCAAGACCGTCGCGTGGTAGGCGACCCGGACACCCCGACCGATAACCGTCTGTTTGAGGGTGACGTCGGCGGGTTCGCGGACGTCGTGGGTGTGGCTGTAGACGTTGGCGTAGTCGCTAAGGCTCGCCTCGTCGTAGAGTTTGACGCCGCCGATATCGTCGATAAAGACGTTGCGGTGGATGACCACGTCGTCGCCGACCTCGATGTTGTAGCCGACCGAAACCTCGACGTTCTGAAAGATTTTGAGGTTTTTGCCGGTCCGTGCGAAGACCCGCTCGGCGAGCATCCGCCGAATCCGAACTCCGCTGTCGACCGACTGGCCTAGAGGGGTAAGGTCGAGGCTTTTCCAGAGCCACAACAGCGGTTTGACGCGCCGAAACTTGTCCCGGTCGGTGACGATGTAGTGCTCGGCTTCAAAGGTGATGTGGCGCGGGTCTAGCGCGAACGCAGCCATCGGCGCGGTTTCGAGCAGGTCGTGGTAGGGCCGGGCGTGCATAACCTCGGCGAGGGTGTCGCGAACGACGACGTTGTTGTCGAGGGCCGGGTCGTCGAGCCGCTCGGCGAGGTCGCCGATAAAGCGGCTTAGCTGGGCGTCGGCGGAGGGTGAAATCGGTTGCGGCGTTAGCCAGGGCATAAAGCTCCTCGGTGTCGCTGTAAGGCTGGGATTATCCCTGCAAGGCTGGTGCGGTGATGGTGCACCTTCGGTAAAGGCCCACACGTAGGACGCGGAAGTACGGTCGACGGGTTGCTGTCGTTAGTTAATTTAGTTTAGCGCTGACCGCCGACCGGGTATCGTGAGCTAGCTAACGCTGCAAGTGCCGAATGGCGTTCTGGTGCATGACCGGCTAGCTGGTTTGGTCGGTAAAGATCACCCGGGTGATGTAGCCGTTATCGGTCTGCACGCGTACTTCTCGTCTGAGGTGATCGCTGACCTGGTGCTCGAGCCCTGCCTCGGCGTCGTCTAACCCGGCGGCGGTGATGATGACCGGCTGCGGATCTGGGGTGGTGGTGTGGTGGTGCTCGAGCCTATCCATCAGCACCTCGAACTCCCAGGCGTCGGCCCACAGCCGTTTGAGCGCGATGAGCGCCGGGCGGCCCCGCGTCGCGGTCTGTCCGTCAGGGTCGTAGCCGGTGCCGTGGGGGTGGCGCACCCGTACCTGGCCGGGAAGTGCGCTGATACCGTCATAAAAGATGTCGATAAACTCGTCGAGCAGGTAGTGGCTGCCAATAAGCTTCTGGGCTTCGGGCGACAGCTCTTCGATGTCGTCCTCGTCGGGGTCGTTCGGGTCGACCTCGGCGAAGAGGTCGCGCAGCTGTGCGGGCAGGTTGTTTAGCTTGTAGAAACGCGCTTCGGCGTCGGGCGGCACGATGCGAAACGGTGCGAGGGCGAGGCCGGTGCCTTGCAGTGCGACGAGTGCGGCGATTTCGGGGATGCCTTGGAGCGGGTGTTCGGGTGTGATGTCGGCGAGGCTCAGGGGCTGAAGTGTTCGAAGGGGGATGCTCATAGTGGACCTATCATAACAGGTGAGCTTTTTGGCAGGAGCCGTCGCGCTCTGCTGTCTCTGCTCTGTCCTTACGCCGTCCTTACGCTGTCCTTACGCTGTCCTTACGGCGGCACTGCGTTCTTACGGGGCGCTGCCTAAAAACACCTTTTTCACACCCTTCACGAATTCACATAAAACGCTCTGGGCCCAACCGTCGTGCACCTTTCTCTACACCCCTATCCGAGGGTGCGTGCTAAAGTGATAGCCGTGGTAAGCCGAAGAAAAAACGCCTCCCGTCAAGACGCCGCCCGAAACCCCGAGGCGTCCTCGCGACAGCCCGGTTCCGGGCGTCCGCCTCGCGTCGGGCGCACACGCGTTATTATCCGTGTGCTGCTGCTGCTCGCGCTGCTCGGTCTGTTCGCGGCCTACACCGTGATGAGCGTCGACGACTATCTAGACGTGTCCGAAGTGCGCGTGCCGCAGGTCGTCGGTATGTCGCTAGACGACGCCTACGCGGTCTTTCAGAGCCTCGACCTGAGCGTTACGACGTACCCCGAAAACGTATCCGACGCGCCGGTCGACAGTGTGACGAAACAGGTGCCCGCCGCAGGGGCGGTGGTGCGCCGCGGACGCAGCATTAGCCTCGGGGTTCACAACCCGCCCGAAAGCACCCAGATGCCGTCGTTACAGGGTCGTACGGCAGAAGAAGCCGAGCGCCTGCTCGACAATCTGGGTCTGTACCTGGGCGAAATCACCTACGCGTTTAGCGACGCTCCCGAAGGTACGGTCATCGCGCAGTCGCCGGCGCTCGGCGAGCGGGTCGCCCTCGATTCGCAGATCGACGTGGTGGTCAGCCGGGGTCAGGAGGTGCGCACTGTGGCGATGCCTAACCTCGTCGGCACGTCGCGCGCTCGTGCTAAGGCGCAGCTCGAAGAGATCGGCTTTCGGCGTATCGAGGAGGTCGCGACCAATATCAGCTTCGACAACCCCGGCAATGTAAGCGCGCAGTCACCGAGTGCCGGGCAAAGTGTACCGGTAAGCGCTGCGGTTACGCTCTACCATACCGTCGAAAACCGTAGTGTGGTGCGTGTCCCCGACGTCCGGGGTGATTCGCTCGGGCGGGCTCGCGACCGTCTGCGCGCGGCTCAGCTTACGGTCGGCTGGACCGAGTACACCGCTGACCCCGCACAGGGTAGTGGCGTGGTCGCGGTAAGTCCGAGCGGCTACACGCTTGTCGGTAGCCCTGTACTGCTACGCGTGAACACGCCGCCCGCTCCGGACGTCGCGACCGAGCCGTCTTCTAGCGACGGCGACCAGCCCCGGAGCCGTATCGGGCGGATCCTCGCCGGTGACGACGCGTCGTCGTGGACAGAAGGCCCTACCGATACCCAGCCCGACACGGCGTCCAGCACGACCCAGCCCGACACCGCTCCACCGAACACCACCCAGCCCGACGTCAGCAGTGCCCTGCGCGAGAGTACGTCGCTCGGGTCGCGGAGCATCGCGATCCGCTTTAATCCGAACCTCTACGGATTTTTGCAGGGTCAGGAAAACGACTTCCGGCTCGTGGTGATCGACGACCGGGGCGAACGGGTCGCGATCGACCGTCGTCTCGCTGAAGACGAGGTGCTTAACACGTCGGTGACGGTGTTTGGCGATGCGACACTGCAGACCTACATCAACGGTAACTTCTTTCAGGCCTGGAACCCTTAAAGAGTGCTCGGGCGAGACGTCTAACGGTGTCGTCTCGCCGGAGCGTTACAGCGGCGCAGAAACCGCCCGAAGCGCTTAGTGGTGCGGCTACGCCGACGACTGCTCTCGGTCGCGTCGGTCGCCGTACACCCGCCGCCACGCGACCATCCCCCCGGCGACGTTGAAGACGTGCTGGAAGCCGGCGTCTTCGAGGTACAGGCCGACCAGTTCGCTCACCTGACCTCGCTCGCAGATTAAATAAATGGTATTTTCGGGGGGTACGGAGGGTAGCGACCCGGCCTGAACCTGCTCTAAAGGTAAATGTTCGCTACCCGCAAGCCCGTCTTGCTGGTACTGTGCGTAAGAGCGTGTGTCGAAGACCGTCGCGCCCCGCTCGAGCGCTGCGGCGAATGTGGCGATATCAGTAGACTTCATAGCGTACCTCCCTTGGGGTCTTAACGCGCGCTTTAAGGATAGAGTGTCATGATGAGTAATAATTATCGCTGCGCCGCACGACGTTATGAAACGAGAATGATAGGACTATAGTGCGTGTTCGGGTAGCGACAAGTGTAGCGACAGATAACGAACGCTTAGGTGCGACGGTAAGACGTTGAGGTAAGGAGGAGCTGCGTGAGTGAAGAAATCTCTCCGCTGGCCAAGCGGTTAGCCGAAGAAAACAATGTCAATTGGCGTCGACTAGAGGGTAGTGGCCCCGACGGACGGGTTGTCGAGCGCGACGTTCTAGAGTATCTAGCACGGGTGATGTCGGGTGAAGAAGACACCGACCCGACCCCCGAACCGACCCCCGACGGGCTAGAAGCCTGGCCCGAAGAGGAAGTCGGCGGCTTCGGTGCCCGAGAGTCCGCGGCGCCTGCCGAACCCGAAGAAGATTTCGGTGACGACTTTGGCGATCTAGACGAGTGGGGCGACGAGGAGGCGCCCGAAGAAGAGGGCGAAATCGGTGACGACATCTTCCTGTTCGACGACGAAGAGGAGGACGAGCTCATCGCCGAGCCCGAAGCCGATACCGCCGACGAGGAAGAGCTGTTGTCGCTTTCGTTCGAAGACGAAGAGGCCGAAGAGGAGTCGCTTATGCTCGGCGACGAAGATGACTTTGCCTTCGAGGACGAAGACGATGCGTTCGCCTTTGAGGACGAGGAGCCCGCCGCCGCCGACGAGGAGGCCGCTCTAACCGAGGCGGCGACGGAGGAGGCGATGTTCGACACGAGCGAAGAAGAGGCGTTTAGCTTCGAAGATGAAGAGGCCGAAGAAGCGCCGCCTATGCTCAGTGACGAAGAGCTCGGCGACGAAGACGATTTCGCCTTCGAGGACGAGGAAGACGCGTTCGCGTTAGAAGAGGAAGCGCCTGCCGCAGAAGAAGACACCCTTAGTCTCGGCGACGAGGCTGCTGAGGAAGAGCTCGAGCTCGGTGCGTTTGGCGCCGACGAAACCGAAGACGAGGACGCGCTCGACCTCGGTGGCTTCGAAGAAGACGAAGCCGAAGAAGAGGCGTTTAGCTTCGAAGACGAAGAAGACGCGCTCATGTTCGAGGAAGAAGAAGAGCTCGAGCTCCCCGAACCCGACGTTACCGACAGCTCCGAACAGGAAGCGCCCCTCGATCTTGGCGCTTTCGAACCAGGCGAGGCCGAACCGGTCGCCGACGAAGAGCCTCTCGAGGACGCATTCGCCGAGACGTTCGAAGACGAACTCGAAGACGAACTCGAAGACGAACTCGAAGACGAACCCGAAGGCGAGTTTGCCGAGGAGGATTTCGGGACTAGCGAAGACGAACTCGAAGAAGCGGGTCTCGAAGGGTTTGGCGACGAAGACCTTACCGAAGAGCTTCCCGCTGACGAAGACTTGGGCGCGGAGCCCTTTGCCGAGGAGGATTTCGAGGCCGAACCCACTACCGAAGCAGCGTTGCCGCCTGCCGAACCCGCCCCCGTCGACGAAGCAGTCCGGAGGATCTCACCAGCAGAAGCTGAACTGG
>JAXHMC010000029.1:0-123720 GCA_034521635.1 Trueperaceae bacterium
CCCCGACAACGCCCCGCTGACCACCTCGTCGACCTCCCGCTCGGCCCGCCGTCGTAGCCTTGCCAGACGACGCAGCTTGTCGGTGACGATGCGCAGCAGGTTCGAAGCCCGTTGGGCGAGCGAAGACGATATCGACACCTTCGGCCCGCCCCTCTCACCCGAAGCGTACCGCACCACCGTTGTCAAGCCGCGCCTTCGGCGCCGTGTTGCAAGACCCAGGAAGAGCGCGACCCGCCCAAGGTCACCCTCAACCTCGCGAGCCATCAGCTTCTCGACGACCTGATCGGCTGGAGCAAGCTCAACGCCCGGCGACGCGGCTAACACCTTTCGGTCCAGCGCAGCACCATCGTCGCGAACGCCGCCACCGCGCCGAAAAAGCTCAGCATCAATCAGGTAGCCAGCCGTAAAAATCGTAGGGGCCAATCGAGGCGATGAGGGGAAGACGGTCGCGAGCCTGAGTGAGTCATGTCGTTAGTGTACGAACTCCCGCCCGAACAGGCAAGACGGCGGCTTAAGTCTCGCGCGCGCACAGTCCACAACTAGACCAATCGCCGATGCGTTCTGCTCAACGGCGCAGCGCTGAACCGCTAGGCTCGATGAAGTTACAGGTCTGCGTATCTGCGCCATGCAGGACGTTGAACACGCATTGGTATCGATGCGAACAGATATAGGTCAGGGTGATGGCATTTGCGGCAGTATCGGCAACACCACCGCACCGCAAGGCCGAGAACTGCTGTGGTTACGTTCTAGGTGTTGTGAGCCAGTACCAGCAGCCGGATGGTGGCGGCAGAAGGGGCTCGAGCCAACACCTGTTACGACCCGGTCACGACCCGACAACGCGCTACAGAACGCCGACGCCGTAGCGCCCCCCGGCACCAAGTCCGTCACGCACCGCGCAACCGCCTACAAGGAGGCACCGATGGACCGTCTCTCGCCTTTCGCTCACCCTCGCCCTGACCGTCGCCCTGACCGTCGGGGTGCCCTCGTCACGCCGCGTTCGCCCAGCAGTTGCCGGCGGCGTCCTCGTCGCGGCGTGGCCGAGGTTCCCGGTCGGTCTCGACCCGCACATCACGAGCGCCTGCTCTAGCTTTCAGGTTCTCCAAAGTGCTCGACACGCTGGTAACCTTGATCCCGACCAGAACGTCATCCCTCACTCGCCGAAAGCTGGGAGGTGTCCGAAGATCTGCACTTCGACGTTTAACCTTCGCGACGACATCGTGTTTAGCAACGGGCGACCGATGACCGCCGAGGACGTGGTCTACACCTACACCCGGCTGCTCGCCCCCGAAACCGGTTCGGGCAACGCCTTGCCTTGTTCGCGGGCGTGACCGAAATCGCCGCACCAGACGATACCACCGTCAGCATGACCCTAGACGGGCCGAACCCGAGCCTGCTCGGTAAGCTCGCCGTCAACAAAGCGGTCGGCATCATCGCCCGCGAGAGTGTCGAAGAAGGCACCATCAACATCTCGCCGATCGGCACCGGGCCGTTCGTGATCGCCGACTTTCAGCCAACAGGTACTGCTCGAGCGCAACCCTAGCTACTGGC
The DNA here is from genome assembly GCA_034521635.1 of Trueperaceae bacterium. Lineage (GTDB taxonomy): Bacteria > Deinococcota > Deinococci > Deinococcales > Trueperaceae > JAXHMC01. The sequence continues at coordinate 1,549 of JAXHMC010000029.1, forward strand.
AAGAAGGTCCTCAACGCCGTCGAACTGCGGCGGATCATGCCGACGAGTCGGTGCGCCGCAGCGCGCTGAGTAGCGGCGAGATCGACTGGGCCATCTCTATCCCGCCGCAGAGCGTAGCTCAGCTCCAGAACCGTGACGATCATGGTCGACGAAGTTCCAGCAGGCGCGTACTGGTATATCGGCGTCAATACCAAGCACAAACCGTTAGGCGACGTTCGGGTGCGCAGGCCATCTCCTACGCAATCGACCGCGACAACTAGCGACCGCCGGCGCGTTCGAGGACGCGGAAGCGACCAGACCCGAATCCCGTCGTCGAGTGTGTGGGCGTTTGGCTACGCGCCCTACGCGCAGGACTTGAGCAGGCCCGGTCTCTCCTCGCCGAAGCGGGCTACCCCGACGGTTTCGAAATAGAGATTATGCCCACCACGCAGTACGAAGAGTCGATCCGGATGTCGCAGGTCGTCCAGGCCAACCTCGGCGCAATCGGCATCGACGTGTCGATCCGCACCCTAGAGTGGGCCGAGTGGCTCGAGGTGCAGGGCGCGGGCGACTACGACACCTACATCTGTAGCTGGAACGGCCTCGTCGACCCCGACGACTACTTCTACGCGCAGCACAAGACCGGCGAAGTGTTTAACTTTACCGGCTACAGCAACCCGACCGTCGACGAACTGCTCGAAGAGGGACGGAGTACCGCAGATTTCGACACGCGTTACGACATCTACGCCGACATCAACCAGATTATCGTCGACGAAGCGCCCTACATCTACATCTACAACCCGCTCAACATCAACGCGTACCGCCCGGTGGTGCAGAACTACCAGGCGAGGGCCGACCAGGCGATCCGCTTTACCGAGACGTGGCTCGAGCGCTAACCTTCTAACCCCTCACGGCGCGGGCACAGTCTCGCGCCGCCTCTGTTTCCCTATCTTGCCTTCTGTTATTTCGTGACGTCGTTCTTCTCTAGACGACCATAAATGCCCGTATAGCAAACCGATTCGTGTCATTCTGGCGTCGCAAGTAGAAAAATGAAGTGCGGTGCGTGTCTGTCGGCGAGTGAGGGTGTTGTAGTCGGGCGGTGCGCACGGCACCCTACTGTCTCATCCATACTAAAATGGTGCATGGCTAAGACTCGAAAATACAAGGTCATCCTAAGTGAAGAGCAGCGCGAACGCTTCCGGGCCATAACCAAGAATGGCCACGCCGCCGCCAAAGAGATTCTGCACGCTCAGGTCCTCTTACTTTCTCAAGAAGACCATCCCGAAGGGCGCTGGAAAGACAAAGAGATTTCTGAGATGTTGGGGATTCACCGTAATACGATTAGCCGGATTCGTCGCCGCTTCGTCACTCGGGGTGAGGTCCCAGCACTGCGGCGTAAAGTCCGGTCAACACCACCTACGCCGCCCAAGCTTGATGGCGCAAAGGAAGCACAGCTTATCGCGATCTGCTGCTCTCCCCCTCCCGAAGGCCGCGTTCGCTGGACCCTCAAGCTACTCGTCGACGAACTCAAAACTCGTGAGATCGTCGTGCAGGTCTGCCCGGAGACGGTTCGCAAAACGCTAAAAAAAACAAGCTACGACCTTGGCGAAAGCAGCGTTACTGCATCCCCGAAAAAGACCGTGCCCGCTTCGTAGCCGATATGGAGGTTATCCTCGACCTTTACACGGCACCTTACAACGAAGACGAGCCGCTTATCTGCATGGACGAGGCATCTCAGCAACTGCTCAGCGACGTACATGCGCCGTTACCGATGCGTCCGGGACACGATGCCAAAGAGGATTATCACTACGGTCGTGAAGGCGTACGCTCACTCTTTATGTTCTTCGACCCGTTTCGTGGTTGGCGGCGCGTAGGTCGTCGCACGCGTCGCACGCGTGTGGACTGGGCCCACGAAGTCAGGACGCTCCTCGATGAGGACTATCCGCAGGCTCGCAAAGTCACCTTAGTCTGCGACAATCTCAACACCCACAGCATCGCCTCGCTCTACGAAGCGTTTCCCGCGCCCGAGGCTCACCGTTTAGCGCGGCGTCTGGATATCCGCCATACACCTCGCAACGGCAGCTGGCTTAACATTGCCGAGATAGAAATCGGCGTCTTGCAAAGTCAGTGTCTCGACCGACGGATTCCTGACGACGACACTTTCGACCGGGAGATTAACGCCTGGCAAGAGCGGCGCAACGCGGAGGGCGGCAAAGTCATCTGGCGATTTACGACCGAGGACGCTAGGATTAAGCTGCAAAGTTTATATCCGCAATGCACCATTTTAGAGTAGTCGAGACACTACGAAATCGGAATTCGTCCGTAGGGTGCGCCATGGCGCACCTAACTTTTAAAAGACATTTCGAGAATGTCGGGGCGGCATGGTTCGTGCACCATTTTAGAGTAGCCAAGTCACTACGTATATCGACACGTACCGTCTCTAACTCTAACACCTTCAGAAAATTCAACGATTTTTACATCAACAATTTTTATAGAGGAGGAGTCTACTTTGAGCCTGCGTTATCTGCTCCAACGTTTGGGGACGCTGCTGCTCGTGCTGTTCGGCGTGTCGGTGCTGACCTTCGCCATCATCCCGCTCATTCCGGGCGACCCGGCGCGGGTGCGCTTAGGCGTGCAGGCCACCGACGAAAACGTCGCGGCGGTGCGGCGTCAACTCGGCCTCGACCGCCCGCTCGTCGTGCAGTATGTCGACTGGCTCGGCGGCATCGTGACCCGGGGCGATTTCGGCACCAGCCTGATTAGCGACCAGCCGATCAGCCGCGAAATCGGGCGGCGGCTCCCGGCGACGCTGACCCTCGCGTTCGCGGCGCTTGTCGTCGGGCTGCTGATCGCGCTACCGTCGGGTATTATCTCGGCGCTGCGGCCCGGCAGCAAAACCGACCTCGGCGTGTCCGTGTTTAGTCAGGTCGGCGTGTCGATTCCCGACTTCTGGATGGGGATTCTGCTCGTGGTGCTGTTCGCCGAGACGTTGCAGTGGCTACCGTCGAGCGGGTTCGTCCCGATTAGTCAGGGGTTCTGGCCGTGGCTAAGCCACCTGCTGCTCCCGGCGGTGACGATCGGCATCATCAGCGGGTCGATTATGGCGCGGTTTGTGCGGAGCGCGATGCTCGAAATGTTAGGACACGACTACGTCCGCACGGCGAGGGCTAAAGGTCTGCTCGAACGCGTCGTGATCGGCAAGCACGTCCTCCGTAACGCCGCCATCTCGATCGTGACCATTGTCGGGTTGCAGATGGCGACGCTGCTTAGCGCCGTGGTGGTGGTCGAAATCATCTTTGCCTGGCCCGGTCTAGGCTCGCTCGCGCTAAACGCGACGTTGCAGCGCGACTACCCGACCCTGCAAGCAGCGGTGCTGATGAGCGCGGTGGCGTTCGCGGTGATCAACCTGCTGACCGACCTGTCCTACGTGTTGCTCGACCCGAGCGTCGAATACGCCTAAGGAGGCGACGATGAGCACAACCATCCAGAAAACAGCGCCGACGTCGGGGTTTCGTAACGGGCCGACCTACCGTTTTTTGCGGCGGGCGCTGCGGCATCGGCTCGTGGTCAGCGGTAGCGTCATCATCGTCCTGCTCGCGGTCGTCGCGGTGTTCGGACGGCAGCTCGCCCCCTACGACCCGGTCGCGATGGACTTCGGAGCGCAGTTCGCGCCGCCGAGTTGGCAGCACCCGTTCGGCACCGACGAGTTCGGGCGTGACGTCTTTTCGCGGGTGCTCTACGGCGCGGCGGTGTCGTTTCAGGTCGCCTTTATCGCCGTGGCGATTTCGGGGACGCTCGGCGTGTTTTTAGGCGCCGTGGCGGGCTTTTTTGGCGGCTGGCTCGACGAGGTCGTGATGCGCTTTATGGACATCCTGTTCGCCTTTCCGGCGGTGCTTTTAGCGATTACGGTGATGGCGATTTTAGGACGCGGGGTCGGCAACGCGATGATCGCGATCGCGATCGTCTACATCCCGATCTTCGCGCGGGTGACGCGGGGGGCGGTGATTTCGGTGCGCGGTCTAGAGTACGTGAATGCGGCCAGGGCCCTCGGCCAAGGCAACGGCGCGATTATCGTCAAGCACGTCTTACCGAACGCGCTCGCCCCGGTCATCGTGCAGACCTCGCTAAGCCTCGCGTTTGCGATTTTGGCCGAGGCGGCGCTAAGCTTTTTCGGGCTCGGCACCCAACCGCCCGACCCGAGTTGGGGCCGGATGCTCTCCGAAGGGCGGGCGTTTTTGCAGCAGGCACCGTGGATGGGGATCTTTCCGGGACTGGCGATTATGCTGTCGGTGCTGGGGTTTAACTTTTTAGGCGACGGTCTGCGCGACCTGCTCGACCCGCGGCTCAAACAGATGGTGAAGTAGTGGTGCGGCTCGGCCTCGGCGTGTTGGCGGTGGGGGGGGTGTGGCTCGAGCTCTCCCTCGTCCGCCTCCTCTCCGCGCTCTACTTCTACAACCACGTCTACCTCGTCCTCTCCCTGGCCGTGCTCGGTTTAGGGTTAGGGGCCGCCCTCGCCACCCGCTTCGCCCGTCTACGACAAACCAAACACGTCGGCTTCTACGCGCTACTCGCCGCTCTAGCGACGCTGCTACTCGCCGCGCTGACCCTCTACGCCGCGACCACCCCGTGGCGTCTGCTCCCCCTCGCGCTCGCCGTTCTGCCGCACCTGTTCGCCGGACTAGCGTTAGCGACCCTGTTTGGGGACGCTCCGGAGGAGGGCTCGAGCCGCTACGCTGCCGACCTAGCCGGAGCGGGTCTCGGCGCGGCGGCTGCCGTCCTCGTCCTCGACCTGTTCGGCGGTCTCGGCGGCGTCTTCGCGTCTGCGGTCGCCTTCGCCCTCGCCGGGCTACTCTTCGCTCGGCCTCGTCCCGGCTTCGTGAGCGCGACCGTCGGCGTCGTCGTCGCGGCCATAAGCCTCGGCCTGACCCTCGACCTCCCCCTCGAACAACTCGCCACCCCCAAACCGCTCCGCGACCAGCTTCGGGCCGGCGCCAAACTCGTCGACCACCGCTGGGACGCCTTCGCCCGTACCGACCTCGTCTACCGCCCCGACCAGGACGTCTACTATCTCTACGTCGACGGCGGTGCCGGGTCGCTTATCCCCGACGCGACCGACGCAACGGTCTGGCGACGCGACATCGGCGGCTTTCCGTTCGCTGCCGCACGCCCCGACAGCGCGTTGCTGATCGGGCCGGGTGGCGGGCTCGACCTCGCCCTCGCTAAAGCGAACGGTGTTCGCGACATCACCGCCGTCGAAATCAACCGCGCGAGCGTTACCCTCACCAAGACGCTAGACGACGTGACCGGCGGCGTGTACGACGGCGTCACGCTGTTTGTCGACGAAGGACGGAGTGTGCTGCGGCGTCTAGACCGACCGTTCGACCTTATCTTTCTGTCGCAAGTCGTCACCCAGAGCGCCGAACTACGCGGCTACGCGCTGAGCGAAAACAGCCTCTACACCGTCCAGGCGTTCGGCGACTACCTCGACCACCTCGCACCAGGCGGACAGATCGCCCTCAAGCTCTACGACGAACTGACCCTGACCCGAGCGATGACGACCGTGATGACAACGCTGACCGAACGGGGCAGCACCGAGCCAGACGCCGCCCGCCATCTGCTCGCCCTGCTCGACACCCGTAGCGACCCCCCCGCACCGCTGCTGCTGATTCGAGACGCTCCCCTCGTCCGCGATGAGGCGATCCGTTTAGCGCGGCTTGCGGAGGCTCGAGGGTTCGCGCTGCTGTTCGTACCGGGGCTGTTCGGGCCGCCCGCCTTAGAAGGAATCGTGTCCGGAGACGCGACGCTCGCCGACCTTATCGGCGCCGACCCCAGCCTCGACCTCCGCCCCACCGACGACGCTCGGCCCTTCTTCTACCAGTTCGAGCGCGGCATCCCCCGAGCGCTCCGCCCGCTCCTCGTCACCCTAGGCATCATCGTTATCCTCGGCCTCCTCGCCCTCACCCGCCACCAGCGCCAACAGCCCCACCCTCAACCCGGTGTGTGGATCGCCGTAAGCGCCCTCGGCGTCGGCTTTATGACCCTCGAAGTCGCCCTCCTCCAACAGCTCAAACTGTTTCTGGGCCACCCTACCCTCACCCTAAGCGTCGGTCTCGGCGCGCTCCTTGTCGCCGGAGGTCTCGGCAGCGCTCTCGCCGGACGGTTTCGAGACCCCCGTCGCGGCGTCGCGGTCGCCGCGTTGCTCGTGCTACTCGCCACCGCCGCCTGGCATCTCGGCTGGCCCGTCCTTAGCGAACTAACCCGTTCGTGGGAGATCGCCGGACGTGTCGCGGTCGCCGCGTTCGCACTTACCCCCGTCGCCCTGCCGCTCGGCATGCCGTTCGCGCTGCTGCTCCGTTATCTCGGTCGTGCTGATCCTACCTCCGCGCAGGATGCCTCTGCACAGGGGGTGGCCGAGCAGATCGCGCTCGCGTGGGCGGTGAACGGCGTAGCGACCGTGGTCGGCAGCGTTGCGGCGACGGTGCTCGCGGTGCGGTTCGGGTTTCCGGCAGTGATGGGTGTGGCCGCGCTGTCCTACACCGTCGTGCTGCTCTGGGCGTTTAGACCTGTACGCCGACGCGACACCTTCGCTAGAGCGACGAAAGCTCCGACGTAAGCGCGTTGCTGTGCGCCGAAGTGTAAGACACACGGATGTGGTTTGACTCCGTTTTGGCCACGATAAAGCTACAGGGAGGCATAACTTGATGAAACGACTTACAACCCTACTCGTCTCGCTCGGTCTCGTCTTGACGCTCGGCTTCGCCACCGCCCAGGACGACCCCGGCACCATCCTAGAAGTCGCCCAGAACACCGAACAGCTAAGCACCCTCGTCGACGCGGTCACCGCCGCCGATCTAGACGAAGTACTCGCAGGTGAAGAAGTGCTGACCGTGTTCGCCCCGACCAACGAAGCGTTTTCGGCCATCTCCGAAGACCAGCTTAGCTCGCTGTTAGAAGACCAGAACGCGATGATTCAGATCGTCGGTTACCACGTCTTGCCGGGCCGGTTTACCTCGGAAGAGTTGCTCTCCGTCAACACCGCGACCTCGCTCCAGAGCGGCGAACTAACCTTCGCCGTCGACGATAACGGTAACATCACCGTCAACGGAGCCAACATCGTTAGCGCCGACATTACCGCTAGCAACGGCGTTGTCCACCTTATCGACACAGTGCTTATGCCCGACACGATGAGCGACGGCGGCTCGGACGATGGCGGTATGGACAGTGGTAGTGACGACAGTGGTAGTGACGATAGTAGCAATGACGACAGCGACGGTGGCGAGGGCAACTAAACCGTCTGCACGGACAGAAAACTCACGAGGGTGCCTGTCGGCATCCTCTTTTTTTATGGCGAGACTTTTGGACGACACGCTGACACACCTACCGTCTTGCAAGCCAAACCAAACCGCCGACATGACGCCGACGGTGTTTTCGTTCGTTTATGACCCGCTCGGCTACACCCGACCGAGCAGTAGCGGCAACGTCAGCGCGATGACGACCATCTGTCCCCACAACGCGGGCGCGGCGGTCAGCACTTCGCGTTTGTGCTGTTCGGCTTTCTGACGGCGGTACTCGCGGTGCGAGATCCACCAGGGGCTATAGCGGATTTCGAGCAGGTAGAAGGTGACGCCTAAGCCCGCACCGTAGGCGAGGTGGCCGACGAGCGAGCCGAAGGCGTCGGCAGCGGCGGCGGCGCTCCAGGTCGGGCCGCTACCGAGCAGAGCGGGGAGGAGGGTAAGCGCGCCTAGCAGCCACCAGAAAAAGCCGTAGGAGACGCCCCAGCCGAGTGCGGAGCCGATTTCGACACTCTGAGCGCGAAATAGCACGCCGTAGCTCATGCCGATAAGCGTCGCGACGGCGAGGTGGACGGCGAGGCCGATCAGACGGTCTTCGGAGCCGACCAGTCCGGCAACGTTCGGCAGCAGGTCTAGCTGCACCATCACCACGGTAAACAGGACGCCGCCGACGAGGCCGGCGGGTACGCCCCGAGCGATCGCCCGTAGTCCTTGGGTGCCGACCCCCTCGGCTTCGCGTCCTCTAACCTCCGCGCCGAACAGCGCCCGCGACGCGCCGACAATCCAGCGATAGAGGAGCGCGGTCAGAGCGCCGAGCAGCAGCAGGCCGAGCAGTGCGCCGACGCGTTCTTGGGCTTCGGTTAGCGTCCAGGCGAGCCGTCCTTGGCGGATGAGCGGAATGATGCTCAGCACACCGACGAGCCAGCCTAGAAAACCGTAGACCGTGCCGCGTACCAAGCCTACACCGGCCCGTTCGCTCGGTTGCGGGTACAGGAGCGCGAAGGTGAGGCCGAGCACCGCGCCGAACAGAAGCCGAAGCATCGTCCCGCCCTGCTCGGCGACCCCGACCAGCGCCGCGAAGCCGTTCTGGGCGGCGAACGCCCCGCCTAAGATCCAGGCGGCGAGCACGCCCGCTACCGCACCTCCGAGCAGCGGCCACGGGTGCAGGTGCGGCGCGTCGTGGTGGCGCCAGCGTTCGACGACGAGGAGGGTCAGCGCCGTGCTCGCCCCGTAGATGACGTGGCCGACAAACGACGCGAACGCCTGTTGGGCGGCGACGAGGTTCCAGTTTAGTCCCTGACCTAAAAAGAGCGGCAGCAGCGTCAGCGGCCCCAAAAACCACCAGAAGGTGCCGTAGCTAAGCCCCCAGAACAGGGTTTCGCCGACGCCGGGGCGCTGGTAGAGCAGCAGCAGCCCGAACACGCCGCCGACGATCACGGCGACGACCATGTGGACGACAAAGCCGACGAAGGCCGAGTCGGCCCGGACGATGCCGGCGATGGTCGGGAGGGTGCCGGTTTGCAGCATCGACGCGCCAAACACCAACCCGCCGACGATACCGGCGAGCACGCCGAGACGGAGTTTGCGCCAGAACAGGTCTCGAAACGGCGCCTCGGACTGATCGGTCTGGTCCGTGTTTACGTTGGGCTCGGTCGGTAAGTCGCTCACGAGGCTCCTTTCGCCGAAACCGGTTCGGAAGAGGTCGACGACGGGTCGGGCGAGGCGGGTTCGATGTTCGGGTCGGGCGAGGCGGGGTCGCCGGGGTCACGGGTCAGGACGATGTCGCGGGGGAAGAAGAGCTCGAGCCCCCAGTCAAACAGCACCCGCACCTTCTTCTCTAGGCCCGGCAACTTCGCCAGGTAGATACCGCGCCACATCAGCCAGGCGAACAGCCCCGAAAAGTGCAGTCCGCGTACGTCGGCGATGGCGGTGCGGTGGCCGAGCGGGACGAGCATCCCGATGGTGCGAAACTTAAAGGGCGAGAGCGGCTTACCGCGAAGACTCGCGACGACGTTGTCGGCGACCTGAGTCCCCTGACGCTCGGCGTGCTGCGCGGTCTTAGGGGCCGGGCCGCCGTCTTGGTACATGTCGGGCACGTCCGCAGCGTCGCCGATCGCCCAGACGTGCTCGAGCCCCGTCACCCTCATCGTGTCGTCGGTCGGTAGCGCTCCACTCGGCCCTAGCTCGACACCCAAGGCTTTAATCAGCGGATTAGGCGCGTTACCCGCACTCCAGATCGCCGTCTCGGTCGCAAAGGTGCGCCCGTCGTCGAGCCTCACCTCGGTCGCGCTTACTTCGTCGACGTAGTGCCCGAGGATAAACTCGATGCCGCGTCCCTCGAGCTTACGTAGCGCGTAGTCGGCGAGGCCGGCGCTGATTTCGGGCATCAGGCGGTCGCGCGAGTGCACCAGCATAAAGTGCGGCTCGTCGGCGGGGATGTTCGGATAGAAGCGGAGCAGCCCCCGCACCATGTCGCGCAGTTCGGCGATAATCTCGACGCCCGAATAACCGCCGCCGACCGCGACAAAGTTGAGCAGCCGCCGCCGCACCGTCTCGTCTCGTTCGGCGTCGGCCCACTCTAGCGTCGCGATGACGTGGTTGCGCAGGTCTATCGCGTCCTGCAGAGTCTTAAACGAAAAGGCGTGGTCGCGCACGCCGGGCACGCCCCGGTCGCTATAGACCGAACCGAGCGCGACGATAAGCTCGTCGTAGGGTAGCGTCCGCGATTCGCTCGTAAGGTGGGCGCGCAGGTGGACGGTACGGTTGTCGGGGTCGATGTCGTCGACCTCGGCGCGTACCACCTCGGCCCAGTCGAGCAGCGCCCGCAAGGGCGGGCTGATGTGAGACGGCTCGGAGGCTCCGGCGGCGACCTCGGTCAGCATCGGGGTAAAGAGCAGATAGTTGCTCTTGCTGACGACGGTAACCTCGACGTCGGTGTCGCGGTTAAAACGCTTTTCGAGTGTCTGGGCGGCCTTGATGCCGGCAAAGCCACCCCCCAACACCACGACGCGGGTCGGTTTGCGGTCGGGTCGTTTCTGCTCCGAGTACAGGTAGCGCCGGTCTAAGCTCGCGAAGACGAAAAAGCTAAGGCCGGTCACGCCCCCGTAGAACAGATGACCGATCAGGCTCGGAAAGGCGGCGCTCGCCCCCGCTAGCGACCAGGCGGGGCCGTCGCCCTGCAGAAGGGGCATGAGGGTGAGCGGTCCGAGCAGCCACCAGAGCAGCCCGTAGAGGACGCCTGCACTGATCGCCGCCGTAAAGCCGCGCGGCTGATAGCGAAACAGCGCCCCAAAACTCGCGCCGACCAGCACCGAAACCAACAGGTGCAGCCCGAGCCCGACCCCCATCGACGACGAGCCGAGCAGCCCGGCGATCTCGCCGACCATCCCCTGCGTCTGCATCGCCGCGCCGAACACCACCCCCCCGACAAGTCCGGCGAGTGCTCCGGCGAACGCGTCTCGTAGTCGTGACATGTCTCCCCCTTTCGATAGGACAAACGTTACTCCACCCTAGAGGGAGACATGCGCGACGACAGTCAAACTGATGACGTTGTTCTGATGACGTTGTTCTGATGACGTTGTTCTGATGACGTTGTTCTGATGACGTTGCTAAGTGGATTCCGTTATGACGTCGTTACTGGTCTACCGTCTTGCAGAGCCGACTCGCCGTCGGTATCTTCGCGGTCGCTCTTGGCGTCGTCGCGCAGCGTGTTGCGCATCAAGATAGCGTAGCCGACGATGCCGACGAGGGCGAGGGCGAACCACTGGATGGCGTAGCCGAGGTGCGGCCCCTGGCCTAGTTCGGGCGGTGACGGGGGGACGGGGAGGCGGCCTGTCTGGGCGGGGCGTTGGGCGGCGAGTTGGAGGTAGAGGGGCTCGAGCCCGTACGGCATCTGCCCCGCTAAACGTTCGGGATCGATCCAAAACACCGCGTCTAGCTCACCTTCAAGCGGGTCTTTCGCACCAAACCCGGTCGGCTGCTCCTGTCCCGGAAACAGAATCCCGCGCACCGTAACGATGCCGGCAGGCGGCGACGCCGAAGCGATCGGCGGTTCGTCGAGTTCGTAGGGCACCCAGCCCCGGTCGACGAGCAGCGCTTGGCCGTCGGCAAAGACGAGCGGCGTCAGCACGTGGTAACCGGGCTGCGACTCGTACGACCGCGAGCGCCACAGCACCTCGTGTTCGGGGTCGTAGCGGCCCTGGATCTCGGTCTGGCGGTAGACCGCAGCGTCGGCGGCGTCGGACGGGGCAGCCGGGTCGAAGATGTCGCGGAGATCTTCGTAGGCTCGGGGTTCGGCAACAAGGCGGGATTCGAGCAGGGCGTTGTAGGTGGTGCGTTGCTCGAGCCGTTGCAGCTGCCAGAAACCGAGCGTGATAAACGTCGCGACGAGCAGCAGCGCGAGCGCGTGACCCGCTAACCAGCGCGGCGACAGCAACAGATAGCGTTTCTTAGACGATTCGTTCGCGGATTGATGGGTCTCCGACATAAAAATGGGGCCGCTGTTGTCGCGACCCCGTACCTCCTCTAAAAGGTTCTGTTTAGACGATGCTTAGTCCGACGGCGTTAGTCCGACCGTGTTAGTCCGACCGTGTTAGTCCGATTGTGAGGGTACCGAGGGCGTCGCGTCTTCGGTGCCCGGTTCGGTGACGCTCGGACGTGAGCCGGGTGTGGCGTTGAGGTCCGGTGGCGTCAGCTCGGTATCGCTCGTGTCGGACGGTCCCGGAATCATCTCTTCGCTCGCGCTGGGCGCGACGTCCGAGTCGGGGAAGACCGTGTCGGTGGTCGAGTTCGGCAGCGCCGGAATCGGCATTCCGCTCGCGTCGGGGTCGCTAAGGGTGTTCTGCTGGTAGATCGAGAACGGGTCGCTTACGTTGTTAAGGTTGCTCGGGCCCTGGTAGAAGTTGGGCATGATGTACATCACGAGCAGCACGACGATCCAGATCGCGTCGACGAGGTGCCAGTAGGCGACCGGAACTTCGAGGCCGTTCTGCAGCTTCGGCGTAAACGCGCCCCCGAGGCCTCGGAAGAACGCCACCCCGAGCATCAGCAGGCCGATGATGACGTGAATACCGTGCAGGCCGGTGATCGTAAAGAACGAGGCGAGGAAGAGGTTTTCGCGCGGGTCGCCGTGCGCCAGAATCTCCGCCCACTCGAAGCCGGTCACGCCTAAGAAGATAGCGCCGAAACCGATGGTCGCGCCGAGCAGCCCTAAAAACGTCTTGCGCTTGCCGTGGTTAAAGTCGTGGTGCGCGACGTGAACGGTAATCGAGCTAGACACCAGAAACGCGGTGTTGAGCAGCGCGAGCTGTACGCTCGGCAGCTCCGCCGGAAACGCCATCCGCCCCGAGAAAAGCAGGTAGAAGTAGCCGGAGAAGACCATCAGAAAGAGCGCGATCTCCGAACCGATAAACCAGTACATGCTGAGCATGCCGTTGTTGGTTTCGGTGCGGTTGTGGTGCTGGATCTCGAGTTCGACCTCGTCGCTTTCGAAAGCCGGCTCGTTCGCCCACGCGATAAACGCGTAGAGCGTCATGCCGAGGCCCGCGATCCAGAGTGGCCCCTGCATCACCAGACCGACCAGGAAGATAGTCAGGCCGATGGTCGAGATCAGCGGCCAGGCGCTTCCGAGCGGCAGGTGAATCTCCGACGGACGTAGCTTTTTCGACGCGTCGACGGGCCACAGCCCCATCTTCTTCCAGTCGTAGAGCGGGCGCTCGCTCTTAAATTCGGTCGGCAGTTCGACGTCGAAGTTGTGCGCCGCCGGAGGGCTTTCGGTCGCCCACTCGAGCGTGTAGCCGTCCCACGGGTTCGGCCCGGCAGTTTTCGGACCGCGCAAGCTGATCGCGACGTTGTAGAGGAAGAGCAGGAAGCCGACCGCGAGCATGATCGAGCCTAACGTCGAAATAGAGTTCCAGATCTCCCAGCCGAGCCCTTCCTGATACGTGTAGATACGGCGCGGCATGCCGAGCATTCCGAGCACGTACTGCGGAAAGTAGGTCACCATAAAGCCGATAAACCAGAGCCAGAACAGCCACTTACCGAGGTACTCGTTAAGGAACCGCCCGGTCATCTTCGGAAACCAGTAGAAGACTCCCCCCATCAAGACCAGGATCGACCCGCCGATCAGGATGTTGTGGAAGTGGGCGACTACCCAGTACGAGTCGTGCATCTGCCAGGTAAACGGCACGATCGCGAGCGCGACGCCGGTGATGCCGCCGATCGTAAACAGAAAGATGAAGCCGAGCGACATCAGCATCGCGGTGTTAAAGGTCACTTTACCGCCCCACACCGTCGCGAGCCAGTTAAAGATCTTGACCCCGGTCGGTACCGCGACCAGCATCGTCGTAAAGGCGAACACCGAGTTGAGGAGCGGGCTACCCATGCTCGTAAAGATGTGGTGCGCCCAGACCAAGAAGCTTACCAGCGCGATCCCCATGGTCGCGCCAGCGAGCGCGGTGTAACCAAAGATCGGCTTACGGGTAAAGGTCGGCAAGATCTCTGAAATGATTCCAAACCAGGGCAGCACCATGATGTAGACCGCCGGGTGCGAGTAGAACCAGAACAGGTGTTGATACAAAACCGGGTCGCCGCCGATGGCCGGGTTAAACAGGCTGACGCCGACGGTGCGGTCTAGAAGCGTAAGCATGGTCGCCGCCGTAACGCCGGGGGTGGCGAGCACCGACAGAAACGAGGTGGCCAAAATCGCCCAGCCGAACATCGGAAACTGCCGCCAGCCCATCCCCGGCGTACGGAGGTTAATAGAAGTGGCGATAAAGTTGATGCCGCCAAACACCGACGAGAAGCCGACCAGCTGCAAGCCTAAGATCCAGGTGTCTAGACCCGCGTTCGGCTGGTACTCCGAGCTAGAGAACGGAAAGTAGGCAACCCAGCCCCCTTCGGCCCAGCCGCCAAACAGCGGCGCCGAGTAGAGCAGCAGCCCGCCGAACAGGTACATCCAGTACCCGAACGCGTTCATCCGCGGTAGCGCCATGTCGCGCGCGCCGATCATCAGCGGCAAAAAGTAGTTGCCGAAGCCGATCGCGATCGGGATGATAAACAGAAACTGCATGGTGGTGCCGTGCATGGTCAGCACCTGGTTGTAAAACTCGCCGACTAGGATTTCGGTGTTGGGGCGAGCGAGCTGAAAGCGGATCAGCAGCGCGGCAACACCGCCGAGCGCGAAAAACACGAAGCTCGTGACGATGTACATCAGGCCGATCTTTTTGTGATCGACGGTGGTCAGCAGGTCTAGCCACAGCGGCTTGGTCTGCTCTGCGGCGGGTGTTCCGGCGGATACACTACTCATTCATTACTCCCTAGAGCTTAGCTCGGTGTCTAGAGTCGGCACGGTTGCGGTCTGGTCGCCGATCATGGCGCGAAGGTCGACGTCGGGTAGCTCGAGCACCAACAGATAGTCCGCGAGCGCTTCGGCTTCGTCCTGGGTCAGACCGAGGTTCGGCATCGCGACGCCCGGCTTGACGACGTCGGTGTAACGGAGCCAGCGGATCAGGTTTTCGCGGTTGTTTTCGAGGATGCCCGCAGCGATGCCGGTACGGCTACCGAAATGGCTTAGGTTGGGCGCCGAGCGGTTGTAGGTGTTTACACCCTGCACCGCGTGACAGCCGATACAACCCTTGCTGACAAACAGCTGTGCGCCCTGGCTGACGTTGCTCGGCACCTGGGCGGGCTGCTGCGAGGCTTCAACCCAACTCGCGTATTCGTCGGGCGCGAGCGCGATAATCCGCAGACGCATGTTGGCGTGCGAGTCACCGCAGATTTCGGCACACTGACCGTAGAAGATTCCTTCGCGGTCGGCAGTGAACCACATCGCTCGGCGGTTGCCAGGGATCAGGTCGGTCTTACCGGCGATCTGCGGTACCCAGAAGCTATGCATCACGTCGCGCGACGCCAAGTTTAGCTTAACCGGCTGACCGACCGGAACGACGAGTTCGTTCGCTGTCACGACACCCTCTTCGACATAGGCCATCTCCCACCAGTACTGCTGACCCACGACGTTAATCTGGATCGATTCTTCGGGTGCGGCAAAGCCGTCGAGCCGGTAGATCGAACCGACCGTCAGGACGAGCAGCACCCCCAAGATAAGCAGCGGGACGAGCGTCCAGGTCACTTCAAGGGTGAGGTTGCCGTGAACCTGTTCGGGCTCCCAGCCCTCCTCCTTGGTGTTGTTGTCGCGAATCGCGTTGCGGATACCGAACCACATAAACGCGACCACGACCGCCAGCACAATGACGCTAAACCCTGTCACCCACCAGAACAGCGACGCGACTTCGCGGGCGTGCGACGAAGCGGTGTCGAGAATGTTAGGTACCGGCAACTGCTGCGCGAACGCTAGCGCTCCGAACAGTGCTAGTACAAAGGTGCTTGCCAAACGTTTTGTCATCCTGATACTCCCTGATAAGTTTTAAACATCTCGCGATCGTCTCCTCTTTATTTTCATCAAAGCACGATCTCTCCGGTGTCCGACGGACGTGTTGATAACGTCTATAGCAGCACACACGCTACACATCACATGCCAATACATAGCGCCGCGACACGACTTAATGACTCACTCTGGTTATCCACCCTGCTCACTCATCACGCTTGCTTACTGTATCCGGTCATCGTTTCGGCGGCAATCCGAGCGCAGGATCGTGCCCATCCCGCACCGATCACCCCTTTAGACACCTACAGAAACACGCGGTCTAGCGCCATAAACAGAAACACGAGCGCCAGGTAAGACATCGAGTATTTGTACAACCCGAGCGCGGTCGGCCTGTCGATCGGCTTGTCGCTCCGGGTGTGGAGGTAGAGCCGCCCGACCTGCACCGCGAGCGTTACGTTCAGGATAAGTGCTGCGACAAAGTACGCGACGCTTAACTCGTGCATCGCAAACGGAATGATCGTCAGCACCATCGTCAGGACGGCGTACATAATCATCTGCAGTACGGTCGCGCGCTCGCCGATAACGAGCGGGGCCATCGGGATGCCGACCTCGGCGTAATCGTCTTTGATAAGCAGTGCGAGCGCCCAGAAGTGGACCGGCGTCCAGACGAACACAAGGGCGAACAGACACCAGGCAAAGATACTGAGTTCGCCGGTCACTGCCGCCCACCCGACGAGCGGCGGGATCGCACCGGCGGCGCCGCCGATCACGATATTCTGCCAGGTGCTCCGCTTGAGCCACATCGTATAGATAATGACGTAGAAGGCGATGCCGGCCCAAGAGAGCAGCGCGGCGAGCAGGTTCGACACCGCCGCGATGGTTACGAACGAACCGATCGTCAGCACGACCCCGAAGATGAGCGCGTTGCGCGTCGAGACAACCGACGTAACGGTCGGGCGTTTGGCGGTGCGCTTCATCTTGAGGTCGATGTCGCTGTCGTAGACCATGTTAAACACACCCGCCGCACCAGCAGACATGTAGCCGCCGGCCAGCAGACCCAGGAGCGGCAACCAGCCCGGAAACCCCTGCGCGGCGATAAACATCGCGGCGATAGTGGTAAGCAGCAGCAGGCTGATGACTTTAGGTTTGGTCAGGGTGACGTAGTCGCGCCAGGTCGCTCGAGCCGGAGGGGTAGCGGTTCGGGTCGTACTCATATTTTTTTGCTCACCTGTCTAGCTGTGCCGAGAGTCGGTTCGAGGGTCGGAGCGGGGGTCGGTTCGGGGTTAGTACTGGTGCGAGAGGGTTCTCCGCCTAGAGCGTACGCCGCGAACGCGGTTAGCAGCGCGAACGCCAGGACCGCTGTCATAAGGTGAAGGAGTTGCAGCACGATAGGCGCGAGCAGCGCGAGGTTGGCCGTACCGATAATAAGCTGCACGATATAAACGCCGAGCAGTGCCTGAGCGAAGCGTTTGGCCTGCGCGACCGGCTTTAGCCACCAGCCGAGCCCCAGACTTACGAACAGATAGACCCCCACCCCGATCGCGATAAGCGGATGCAGAATCCGCAGGCGGATGAGCGGGTGCGAGGCCGGGTCGAAATCGGCAGCGATACCCGCCCGCAGACTCTCCGAAGGAAACATGGTGTTGCCCATCGCGGCGATGCCGCCCGAAAACATCAGCACGAGCATACCGACAAACCCAACCCCGAGCACCGTGGTGAGCGTGCCCTGACGCCGCACCCGCAACGGCCACGGCGTGTCTTTGGCTCGAGCATAGACTACCGTCAGGGTGAGCGTGCCGATAAGCAGCAGCGAGTTAACGAGGTGCGACGCGACCATCAACCCTCGCCCGACCGAGGCGTTGTCTGCGGTAAGGCCTAGAACAACCGTCGCCGCACCTAGCAGCGCCTCGACGATCAGAAAGAAAAACGCCGCCGCCGCAGACACCCACAGACCCGGGTTCGTCTTGCGGCTCCGAAAGGCGCGCCGCAGCAGCCACGCACCCAAGATAAGCACGCCCAACGACAGCAGCCGATGCGAAAATTCGATCATCGTTTCGGTGCTCGGCGCGAGCGGGATGATCTCGCCGTTGCAGGTCGGCCAGTGACTCCCGCAGCCCGCACCCGAGCCGGTCGCTCGTACGACCGCACCCTGCAAAATCACCACGCAGTTGGCAATTATGGTCGTCCACGCTAGGGCGAACGTAGACATTTTCGGTTGTGGCACGCTTCTCCTCCAGTTCGTTAGGGTGGGTCGGTCTTGTTCCTTGCAGGTTTCGGATAGAGTTCGGGCGTTTACTATGCGACCTCTACAGTATACGAACTTCGCGCACAGACCATTTGAGGACAATTGTCCCGAATAACGCTGTCTTAAGTGACGCGGTAAAACAGCATTTGCATGTTATCACCTCGGCTCGGCACCTAGCGTGACGGTGCGTTAGCTTTGGTGCGTTAGCTCTAAGGACGCTCGAGGGGATAAATAACCTGGGCGACAGCTCAGATGACACGCAACATAATCACCCGTAGGTGTTGTCGGGCGATATAAACAGCGCAGCCTAAAGACAGCAATGTTTAAGAGTGCCGACGTTTAAGAGTGCCAACGTTTAAGAGTGCCAACAGAAAAAATCGCGTCACCGAGCGTTTTGCAGAGTCGCGGTGAACGCGTGTCAAAACGTTATTTAACGTTGCGCCCCCCGCCTATCTCGGTCTCTCTGGTAACGTTGTCCTCCAAAAGATCGCACCTCGGACCGGAGAGGCTAGCCGCACTACTAACCGCACTACGACGCATCACGTGTCAACGCTGTGCGGTATCCGTGTTTTCAGCAGGTAGGGCTACGTGTTACTAATCAGTAGCGAACTTACTTTTGGCCTTGTCTCTCTACAGCTGACCCCCAGATATCTGGCCGCGCACCCGCTCGCCCCACCAAAGCTCGCCCCACCAGACAGGGCGAAACGGCGCGAAGCTCGCAGCAGAGTGATGCCCGGCACGAGGTAATGTGTCATACTTGAGCGGACCCGAAGTCTTGAGCAGACCCACAGAGATCCACAGTAGGAGGCGCTATGTTTGTCGAACTAATACTCTCTTCCATCGCCGCTGGCCTTATCGCTACAGCCGTCATGGTCTTTTTTCTCTATCTGCCGATCACCTGGAACGGCGACTTTTACGACGTGCTCGGCGCCCTCGGCGCGACCATCACCCGTACGGTCGACGCCCAGACGCGCTTTATCGGCGGCATCATCTATTTTGGGGGTGGCCTGATCTTTTCGGTGCTCTACGGCTGGGCGGTGCTCGCACTGCTCCGCGCCGAGACGAGCTTCGGCATCCCACAAATCGTTATCTTTCCGGGCGCGCCCGTAGAGATCAACCTTTTCTATCCGCTTATCGGCGCGGTCTTCGGCCTCGGTCACGGTGTTCTGGTCGCGCTGCTCGTAACGATCATCGTGATCGAACACCACCCGCTCGAGCGCTACCGGGCCCGCTTTATCCTGGTGATCTCGCAGCTGATCAGCCACGTCGTGTTCGGGATTACGGTGATGTTTTTTCACAGCCAGTTTTTGCAACTGCTGGCCGATTTCGGTAACGGCGGTTGAGGCTGCTCGCGCTCTTCGCCCACCCCGACGACGAGTTGGGGTGTGTGGGGACCCTGCGCAAACACGCCGCGCGCGGCGACGAGGTGCTGCTCGCCTGGACCACCTACGGCGAACTCGCGAGCCAATTCGAGGCCGAGACCGCAGCCGAGGTGCGCCGCGTCCGGCAGGAGCACGGCGAAAGTGTCGCCCAGAAGCTCGGTGCGACGCCGCATTTTTTCGGCCTAGGAGATTCGCGGATGACCGGCGCGCGCGGCGAAGCGCTCGAAGTCGCGCGGCTCTACGCCCGCTTTAAGCCCGACGCCGTGCTGACCTGGAGCGACGACCACCCCCACCCCGACCACCGCAACACCGCCAAGATCGCCTTCGACGCGGTGACGCTCGCGCGTATCCCCAAGATTGTTAACGAGGACGCGGCCCCGGACGACGAAGCGGAGCGGCTCGAGCCCCACCGCAAACCGCTCCGCTTCTACCAGTACCCCTCGCGGAGCATCATCCGTCCCTACGTCCACGTCGATATCTCCGAGCATATCGGGCTCGTCGCCGAAATCTTTAGCTTCTACCGAGACTTTTACGACTGGCCTGTAAGCACCGAGACGTTTCTGCAGAGCCGCGCCCTTAACGGACGCGAGTCCGGGGCCGACTACGCCGAAAAGTTTCAGCTACGGCGAGACTTTTTGCCGGCGCGGGCGTACCTGTAGTCGGCGCATATCTGTCGTCCGAATACCTGTCGTTTTGGTCTGTCAGCTGCCGCGTAGTGTACCGATACGTAACAGGGACGAGTCACGCCCTAAACAGGCCTGTCCGGCCTCGCCGCAGCGCCGTGCGCAAGACTCTACACAGAGACGCGCTAAAAACTGCTATGGTAACGAGGATGAACATAGCCGGATACAAAATCACGGTCAACGGTCAGGTCAAAGAAGAGGACACCGTGCTTCTCGAAGACACGGTTCTGTTTCTACAGGACAAGCTCGACAAGACCGATCTGCACGAGATCCGCTCGGTCGAAGGTGGCTACGATTTCCTGATCCACCACAGCGGCGAGGCGCAGGTCGTGCGTTTGCGACGCGACGCTCAGGGTGAATGGACGATCGACCTACCCGCCGAGCTCGACGACATGGTCCAGCAACTACCTGTATAGACCAGGACGACCTATATAGACCAGGTCGATAAGCCCGCGTGACGACGCAGGCCTCGAAGCAGTCCTATGCGTTACGGACTGTCGCGGTTTGCTGTTGCGAATTATTCTATGTCTTCACGTACGTCGTCACGACGGTCGACCGGACTTCAGCGGTGAGCAATGTTCACCCTATATCTTTATGCTTCGGTCGATTTGTGCCAGCCGATTTGTGTCGACCCGTAGTTGCAAGCGTCGTGCTCGTCGGGGCTCGTTTGCAGCCTAGCTAGCCCTCGTCTCCGGTAGCTTGACCGAAGAGGGTCGCGGACGTCGGGCAACTTGCGGTCCGTTCGCGGTTCATTAAATGGCTACACAGAGCTGCCGCGACGGAAGACCTGGGCGACTCTTTCCGACCGAGGGCCGAAGTGATGACGATCTCGGTTCTACACGGGTTCTACACAGCGGCCAAGGGCGGGTGCGCGGTACTCGCAGAGCCTACGCCCTCTTCACCGACCGAGCACTTAGAACCGCTCGCAACACCCCCCGAATAGAGAGCGTGGTAAAACCGCTAAAGATATTAACGCTACGCACTTTCTACCCGAGTTTCAGCAGCCGCATGCAAGGCCGAAGCACCAAAAAAGGGGACGATAGGGTCGGAGCAGCGAATTAGAGTGACGGAATTGTGCACACTCTGCTCTCACCTTGTTTCGTCATGATAAAGAGCAAAAACTGCGTAGGCACGCTGCTCACCAGAGTTTTTGTGAAAGGTTAGGTCGTAGCGAACACCGTTAAAGCTGTTGGTTACACCACTATTTTGTTACGCCGCACCGCCGGAGGATCTGTATTGTGATTACGCGAATTCTAGCCGCGAGCCTGCTTTTAGGAAGCGCGCTTGTCGGACTCGCCCAGACCGACCAACCTAGCCCCCCCGAACTCGTTCGCGAGGGACAGCTCTACTTCGCCCGGGGCGACTGTCAGCTCGCCCAGTACATCTTTCAGGAGGCGCTCAAGCTCGAGCCCAACAACCCCGAAGCGCTGCTCGGACGGGGCCGAGCGCTCGTCTGTCAGGGCGCACTAAACCTCGGCATCGAGTCGTACCAGCAAGTTTTGGGGCTCGAGCCCAACAACGTCGACGCCCTCGTACAGCTCGCCAACGCCTACCGGATGCGCTACCTAAACGCGCCGAGCCGCAACACCGCGAGTCTCGGCGAGGCGCTTAGCACCATAGAGCGTGCGGAGAGGCTCGAGCCCAACAACGCCCGCGTCCTTAACACCAAAGGCGTCATCTACTACCAGCTCGGCGATTACCAGGCCGCCCAGCAAGCCCTGGAACAGGCCGCTGCTGCTGAGAGCACCCTTAGCCAGCGCGACCTGTCGCGCATCCAGGTCAACCTGGGCCGCGCCTACCGCGAACTCGACCAGCCGCAGCTCGCCCTGACCGCGTTTCGCCGCGCCGTCGTGCTCGACCCTGCCAACTTCGAGGCGCACAACTACCTCGGCGAAAGCTACGCCCGCGAAGGCCCGGAGCGCTGTGACGACGCCATCTACGAGCTGTCGCAGGCCGCCAACCTCAACCCGAGCGATCTGTCCTCGGTCGCGAACCTCGCCATTACGCTCTTCGAGTGCGAACAGCCCCAGGCCGCTGTACCCCGGCTCGAGCAGGCGCTAAGCATCGACGGCGTGTCGATTCCGGCCCTCTACACCTACCTCGCGCGCGTCTACATCCAGCAGGGGCGCTACCAGGAAGCCGTCCAGGAGGCCCAGAAGGGCGCGCTGTTACCGCCGACCAACGCCGAGGCGCTCTACTGGCTCGGTCAGGCGTACCAGGCGGCGGGCGACCCGGCCTCGGCTATCGACGCTTACGAGCGGGCGCTCGAACTCGACCCCGAACACACTTCGTCGCGTCAGGCACTAAACGCCCTACGTTAAACGACTAGACTTTTAGGTTGGGCCCGGCAGCAGCGGGATGTCTGCCCGGCCTTCGCGATACCGTTCTGGCGGACCTGTCTGATGAGCCTGTTTATTGGCAATAGTTATCGGCAGTCGCGCCGCCACCCAAACGCTTTCGCTCAACGTCCCGCCTCTGGAGGATTATGCCGTACTTAGGAATGAAACAGCTACTCGAAGCCGGGGTTCACTTCGGCCACGAAACCAAGCGCTGGAACCCGAAGATGAAACGCTACATCTTCGCCGAGCGCAACGGAATCTTTATTATCGACCTGCAAAAGACCCTGGTCGAGTCCGAAAAGAGCTTTAAGTTTTTACAGGAGGTCGCCGCGCGCGGCGGAACCATCCTGTTTGTCGGCACCAAAAAGCAGGCCCAGGAGATTCTCGCCGCCGAAGCCCGGCGCTGCGGGATGCCCTACATCAACGAGCGTTGGCTCGGCGGTCTGCTGACCAACTTTAAGACGATCCGGGGCCGCGTCGAGCGCCTTAAAGAGCTCGAGCAGTGGTTCGAAGACGAAACCATCTTGCGCTTCGGCAAGAAAGAGCAGATCGACCTCGGCAAAGAGCTGCTCCGTCTGCAGCGCTACCTCGGCGGCATCAAGAACATGAACCGCCTGCCCGACGCGATCTTTATCGTCGATCCGGCCAAGGAAGCGATCGCCGTCAAAGAAGCCAACAAGCTCGACATCCCGGCGGTCGCGCTCGCCGACACCGACTCCGACCCCGACGTGCTCGACTACATCATCCCGGGCAACGACGACGCTATCCGCTCGATCCAGCTCGTGACCGCGCGGCTCGCCGACGCGATTATCGAGGTGCGCGGCGGCGCCGCCGAAGCCGAGCAGGAGAAGCCGCTCGAAGAGATCAACGTCGAAGAGCGCGAAACGCTACCGACACCGATCTCTTCGCCCGAACGCACCATCGCCGAAGCGGCGCAGCGCGGCGGCGAAACCACCAAAAGCCCCGCCAACGAGTAGAGGCTTTTGGGCGCGGCCCGCTCCGCTAACGTTACACCTCACCGTGCGTACTTCTCACGCGTAGTTCGCGCACAGTCCGAAATCTGCGGACGCCGTAACGATCTGGCCTGGCGCTATCCCGCCCCGTGACCGCGCTGCCCGGCGCGGCTACACACGTACATACACCCGCACGTCTACCGAGGTCCGCACGCCGAGACCTCGGTAGCACGCTGCCAGAGAAGGACAGGAGAGATTTATGGCCGTTACAATGGAAAACATCAAAAAGCTTCGCACCATGACCGGTGCGGGCATGCTCGACGTCAAAAAGACCCTCGAAGAGGCCGACGGCGACGTCGAAAAAGCCGCGAGCCTGCTCCGCGAGCGCGGTATCGCCAAAGCCGCCAAAAAGGCCGAACGCGAGGTGAGCGAGGGTTTTGTAGGCAGCTACGTCCACCACAACGGTAAAATCGCGACACTCGTCGAGCTTAACTGCGAGACCGACTTCGTCGCGCGTAACGAGCAGTTTCGTCAACTCGCCCGCGACATCGCCATCCACGTCGCGATGGCCAACCCGACCTACCGGGGCCGCGACGACGTGCCCGAAGATATCGTCGAGGCCGAGCGCAAGGTGCTCGTGTCGCAGGCCAAAGAAGAGGGCAAGCCCGACAACGTCGTCGACAAGATCGTCGAGGGGCGTCTCGGCAAGTTCTTTCAGGAGTACTGCCTGCTCGAGCAGCCCTTCATCAAGGACGACTCGAAGACCGTCGAAAAGCTTCTCAAGGAGAGCGTCGCGACAATCGGCGAAAACATCCGCGTCGGTAACTTCTACCGTATCGCGATCGGCGAGTAGTGAAGCGGGCGCTGCTCAAGCTCTCCGGCGAGTTTTTAGCCGGAAGCGCCGGTAGTGGCGTCTCGAATGACGCTACACGTGCCCTCGCCCAGGAAGTCGCCGCGGCCTCTCGTCGCGGCGTTCAACTTGCGGTCGTGGTCGGCGCGGGCAACTTCTGGCGGGGCGCCAAGCAGGGTGCGGGCATGGATCCGGCGACCGCGGACTATGTCGGGATGCTCGCCACGGTGATGAACGCGGTGGTGCTGCAAGACGCGCTCGAACAGCAGGGGGTCGTCACCCGCGTCCAGTCGGCGATCAACATGCAGGAGATCGCCGAGCCCTACATCCGGCGCCGGGCGCTGCGGCATCTCGAAAAGGGCCGCGTCGTTATCTTTGGCGGCGGTACCGGCAACCCCTTCTTTACCACCGACACCGCCGCCGTGTTGCGGGCTCTAGAGATCGACGCCGACGGCGTGTTGATGGCTAAAAACCGCGTCGACGGCGTCTACAGCGACGACCCCAACACCAACCCCGACGCCCGGCTCTACCGTACACTTAGCTACATGGACGTCCTCAACCGGGGGTTGCGGGTCATGGACGCGACGGCGGTCAGCCTCTGTATGGAGAAGAAGATGCCGATTAGCGTCTTCGACATCTTTACCGAGGGCAACCTCGAAAGCCTGCTCGCGGGGGGGCGCGTCGGCACGCAGATCGGGCCTGACCTAAGCCTGTCGTACGCAGACTAGACGCGCTTCACACCAGGCTCGGCGGCGCTCGCGGGCGGGGTAGGATGCGGTAGTATCGAGTCTGATGCCAGACAGGGTGCCAAACGGGGGGCACGTGAGCGCGTCGATTCTGGCCGTCTGCCCTACCTGTTGCTGTCGTTACCGATACGCCGGCAGCGCACGGAGGCTAGGGTGTCGGTAGAGGTTAGGAAGGGCTCGAGCCCCCCCACCCCGCAGCGGTTTCACCCGTCGCAACGCCCACGCGACCGCCGCCCAAGCTCGCGGTGCACAGGAACTGGCGTACCGGAATCGGCGTGCAGGGCCGACGTTAAGATACAGCCCCACGTCAGCGCCGCCGACATTTATATATACTGATAACCGAAACGTATTATCGCTTGACAATGTGTTACCGCTCGACACTAACAACTACAGCATCACCGCAAAACATCACCGCACAACTCGCACAACCCGCGTGGAGGTCGCACTATGGATACCGTACTCAAAGAAACCCGCGAACGTATGCAGAAATCGTATGACGCCTTCGAAACCAACATCGGTATGGTTCGGACCGGGCGCGCCAACCCTGCCATCCTCAACCGCATTCAGGTCGACTACTACGGGTCGCCGACACCGCTCAATCAGCTCGCGACCATCTCGAGCCCCGACCCCCGAACGCTGCTTATCGTCCCGTACGACAAGAGCGCGGTCGGCGAGATCGAAAAAGCGATTCGCGAAAGCGAGCTAGGCTTTAACCCGAACAACAAGGGTGACAGCATCTTTATCAGCGTACCGCCTCTCAACGACGAACGCCGCCGCACCCTGGTCAAGACCACCAAAAACATGGCCGAAGAGGCGCGCGTCGCCATCCGCAACATCCGCCGTGACGCCAACGAGGAGATTCGCGAGATGGAGAAGGAGAATCTGCTGACCGAAGACGACGTTCGCCAGGGGGAGAACGAAGTGCAGAAGCTCACCGACACGTTTATCGAAAAGGTCGACAAGCGCGTCAAATCTAAAGAGGAAGACATTATGGCGGTCTAGCGACCGCGTGCCGACCCTGTTTGACGGGCTCGAGCGCCTAGCCAGCGTGTGGACGCGGCTCCCCCCGCCCTATCCGCGCGCGATCTCTGCGTTTGTCGCATTTACGGGCATCGTCTTGGTGATGTGGGTGGGGCTGCCGCTGCTCGCGCCGCTCTACCTCTTTGTGTCGCTCACGTCGCTCCAGGAATACGCCAAGATGATGAAGCTGCGCGGGATTCCGATCCGGCGGCGCAGCCTCTGGGTCGCGACGGTGTTGACCCTACCGGCGTCGCTACCGGTCACCTATCAGGGGATTATCGATATGCAGCCGCTCTTTGCCGGGGTGAGCTGGCGCGAGGCGCTGCTCGGCCTCGTCGCGCTCTACCTGATCGGCCTAGAGGTCACGCGCCCGAACGAAAACTCGTTGCAGGCGGTCGTGTTTAGCTTTTTCGGCTACCTCTACATCCCCTGGCTGCTCGGTTACGCGATCACGCTACGCTACACCCCCGACGGGGTGCTCGGCCTCTGGTATCTGGTGCTGCCGATGCTCGCGATTGTGGGTAGCGACATCGGCGCGTACGTGGTCGGCTCGCTGTTCGGCAAACGCAAACTCGCACCGCAGCTAAGCCCGAACAAGACGCTTGAAGGGTCGTTTGGCGGTTTGGCGTTTGCGACGGTCGCGGTACTGGTCACGGCGTACGGGCTCGAGCACTTCTCGAATCTGCGCATCGACCTCTACGACGCCATCCTGTTTAGCATCCTGGTCGCGAGTTCGGCGCAGCTCGGCGATCTGTTCGAGTCGCTGATCAAACGCTGGGCCGGGGTCAAAGACGCCGGGGTGTTTCTGCCCGGTCACGGCGGCGTCCTCGACCGGATCGACAGCGTCCTGTTCGCGGTGCCGGTCACCTACTACTTCGTCACGCTGGTGATCCTCAGGTAGCGCCGCTACGCGCCCGTCGCGCCCTCCTGTACCGGGTTTGTCGCGTCACCACCGACGCAAACGCACGTAGACCGACCGGCTACGTGGCCTAAGCACCACACATGTTTGTTTTTGCTTGACGCTCTGGGGCATAGGGCTTACTCTAAAGGGATGGATTCTCGACAAGAAGTTACGCTCAACCTAGCAAGTCTACTCAAGCGAGACGTTACCGCTGGCGACGAGGTCGAGGCGTCTGGCCAGCTTATGCCCACGCAGGAACTGCTAGACGCCGACGGGTTACGGCTCGAAGAGCCGCTCTCGTGGGAGCTTAGCGTTCGCGCGACCGGCGAAGACGAATTTCTGGTTATGGGGAGCGTCGAAGGCACCGCCGTTCAGGAGTGCCGCCGCTGCCTTACCGACGTCGAAACCGAGATCTACGCCGAGCTTATCTACCCGATGGCGTACCGGCCCGGCAAAAGCAAGCTCGAACTCGTCGAGGTCGGCGAGGACGACGAGGAGCTGCTCGTGTTCGGAAAGCCCGAGGTCGATTTTGCCGAACTGCTCACCCAGGTCGCCGCGATCGACTTGCCGCTAACGGCGCTCTGTCAGGCCGCCTGCCGAGGCTTATCGCTCGACGGCGTCAACCTTAACGAGTATCCCGACCACGAAGACCGCACCGAGCGTGCCGACGATCCCGCGCAGCGCTCGCCGTTCGCCGTCCTTAAAGATCTCGACCTGTAACCGCGCCCCGAGCGGTAGGTGATGGGCTCGAGCCCCCCACCGCGCACAGATCTGTTAGATTAACCTCTCTGGTTAGATCGACTAAGATCGACACTTCTAAACTTTTAAAGGAGACCTCATTATGGCTAAGCATCCCGTACCCAAAAAACGTACCTCGAAAGCCCGCCGCGACCAGCGCCGCGCCCACCACGCGCTAAGCGCCCCGAACCTCACCACCTGCCCGCAGTGCCAGGAGCCCAAGCCCCAGCACGTCGTCTGCCCCCACTGCGGCGCCTACAAAGGTCGTCAGGTTTTAGAGATCGACGACTAGGCGGGGCGGCGCGCTCCGCTCGTCTGTTTCGGCTGCGTTACGCAGCCTTTTTTTATGTCGTGACACGCCCTTAACCCCGTCACTCGCCGCGATACGTTACAATGACCGGGTTGTTTGCCAAGCGGAGCCGTCCGGTAGACCCTGTTCGGTGGACCCTGTTCAGTAGACGAAGTGGCTAGGTCGAAGGACACGCGCTCGCCGGTCATGGAGTCAACAGTCGTAATATCGACAGTCATGGTGTTGGCGGTCACAGCGTCGACAGTCTTGATGTTGACGGTCACAGCGTTGGCAGCCCTAGTGTCGACAGCCATAGTGTCGACGGCACGACACCGTCCGGTTGTGACCCTTCGGTAGTGTTGGTGTTGCCGTCGGCTCGCTTTACGAACAACCGCCTTATTCACTATGATGATGCTGTCTTTTTACCCACACAACGACCCCAAACACAACCTAACGAAGTGGACGTGATGGCGTGAGTGCGACTCAGAAAGCCCCGCTCCGGGCGGGCATAACCGCGCTAGGAGCCTACGCACCAGACAAAGTTCTTAGCAACCAGGATCTCGAAACGTTTTTAGACACCAACGACGAATGGATTACCTCGCGCACCGGCATCAAGCGGCGTCATATCGCTGCTGAAAACGAGTTTACCTCCGATTTGGCGATGCGTTCGGTCGAAGACCTCGTGGCGCGGCACGGCGAAAACTGCCTCGACGGGGTCGATATGGTGATCGTCGCGACCAACACACCCGACGCGCTCTTTCCGGCGACGGCGGCGCTCGTGCAGCACCGTTTCGGGCTTAAGGCCGGGGCGTTCGACCTGCTCGCGGCGTGTCCGGGCTGGCTCTACGCGTTGTCGGTGGCTCGAGCCTACGTCGAATCGGGCGCCTACAAAAAGATCCTCACCATCGGCGCCGAAGCGCTGACCAAGGTCATCGACTGGCAAGACCGCTCCACGGCGGTACTCTTCGGCGACGGCGCGGGTGCGAGCATCGTCGAGGCGGTTCCCGAAGGGTACGGGTTTCGCTCCTTTACCCTCGGCGCTGACGGATCGGGCGCACACCACCTGTCGTTTCGCGGCGTCGGGCGCTGTCTGCCTAACGGGACGCCGCTTACCGACAACCTCTACATGAACGGGCGCGAAGTGTTTAAGTTCGCGGTGCGGGTCATGAACACCGCGACCATCGAGGCGATCGAGCAGGCGGGGCTAAGCAGCCAGGACATCGCGCTGTTTGTGCCGCACCAGGCCAACCTGCGGATTATCGAGGCGGCGCGCGAACGGCTCGGCCTCCCCGAAGAGCGCGTAGTCGTAACCGTCGACGAGTACGGCAACACCTCGACCGCGAGTATCCCGATCGCGCTCAAACAGGCCCTCGACAACGGGCAGGTACACGACGGCGACGCGCTGCTGCTCGTCTCGTTCGGCGCCGGCCTGACCTGGGCGGCGAGCGTGCTGACCTGGGGCGGCGCCGGGCACGGACCGAGCGCGTGATCGCGGCCCTCTTCCCCGGTCAGGGCTCGCAGACGGTCGGGATGGCCAAAGCGTTTTACGACCAGAACGAGGTGGCTCGGGCGGTTTTGGACGAAGCCGAAACGGCGTTTCCGGGACTGCTCGAGCTGATGTGGCAGGGCCCCGCCGACGCGTTGCAGCAGACCGCCCACCAACAGCCCGCCCTCGTCGCAGCGGCTATCGCGGCGCTCGCGGCCTACCGAGACGGCGGCGGAACCGAACCCGACTACGCCGCCGGTCACAGCCTCGGCGAGTTTAGCGCTTACGTCGCGGCGGGCTCGCTCGGCGTCGGCAGCGCCGTACGGCTCGTCCACAACCGGGGCCGCTACATGCAAGACGCCGTCCCCGAGGGCCACGGGGCGATGGCGGCGGTGCTTAAAACCGACACCGAACACGTCGCGCGGGTCTGCACCGAAACCGACGGCGTCGTCGAAATCGCGAACCTCAACGCGCCCGGCCAGACGGTGATCTCCGGCGAAACGGCGGCGGTCGCGGCGGCGGGCGAACGGCTCCGGCTCGAAAAAGCCCGCGTGGTGCCGCTCAAGGTGTCCGCACCCTTTCACTGCTCGCTGATGGCGCCGGCAGCGGCGCGGCTCGAGCCAGACTTAGCCAACACGACCTTCGCCGCCCCGGCCTTTCCGATTGTCGGCAACGTTACCGCCGACGTCGTGACCGAGGACAAGATTCGCGACCGCCTGGTCGAACAGGTCACCGAGCCGGTGCGCTGGAGCGAGTCCGTGCTCAAACTCTACGACCTGGGCGTCCGCCGCTTTGTCGAGTTCGGTTCGGGGCGTGTGCTCTCGGGGCTGGTCAAGCGGATTTTGAGCGACGTAAGCGACTACGATATCATCACCGTAACCGACCCAGAATCGTTACAGGAGGCGTTATGAGCGAACACAGAACCTGTCTGGTGACGGGCTCGAGCCGAGGTTTAGGCCGCGCGATGGCGCTAACACTAGGCCGTCACGGCTACCGCGTCGCCGTCCACTACCACCGCTCGGCGGAGCCCGCCGAAGCCGTCGCGACCGCAATCCGCGAGGCCGGCGGCGAAGCCCACGTGTTCGGTGCCGACGTCGCCGACCCCAAAGCCTGCGAGCAGCTTATCAAAGACGTAAGCGGCGCGCTCGGCAGCCTCGACGTGCTGGTCAACAACGCCGGCATCACCAAAGACGGCCTCGCCATGCGGATGAAACCGAACGACTGGACAAGCGTCCTCGACACCAACCTGTCGGGCGCGTTTTACCTGAGCAAGACGGCGCTTCGGGCTATGGTGTCGAACCGCTGGGGCCGCATCATCAACATCGCCTCGGTGGTCGGGCTGATGGGCAACGTCGGGCAGGCCAACTACGTCGCCGCCAAAGCCGGCCTGATCGGCCTAACCAAAGCGCTCGCCCGCGAGTACGCCGCCAAAGGGATAACCGTCAACGCGGTCGCGCCGGGCTTTATCACCTCGGACATGACCGAAGCGCTCGCCGACGATCTCAAACAGAGCTACCTCACACAGATTCCCGCCGGACGGTTCGGTCGTCCCGACGAGGTCGCCAAGGTCGTCGCGTTTTTAGCGGGTGACGACGCGGCCTATATCAACGGACAGACCATCACCGTCGACGGCGGCATGGTGATGTCGTAGCGATAATTTCGTAGGGGTGACGGCGCGAGGATGGTGTTATGGGGCTGATGTAGGCGCACTCTGTCCGAGCGTAGCCGCGTGTATGACCGGAGTGTAAAGGTTGAATCATACGCTACCCTCGCGCCGACCAACGTGTTACAATCCTTCGGATTCTACAAGCACGCCCTGTTAGAGTGTATTTCGGTTAAAGCATTTCTTAGGAGGACCATCATGGACGAAAGCGCTATTTTTGACAAGATTAAAGACGTCGTTGCCGACAAGCTCGACGCCGACCCCCAAGACATTAAAGAAGACGCCGCCTTTGTCGACGACTTAGGCGCCGACTCGCTCGACGTCGTCGAACTGATCATGGGTCTAGAAGACGAGTTCGAGATCGAGATCAGCGACGAAGACGCCGAGAAGATTCGCACCGTCGGCGACGCCGTCAAGTTTATCAGCTCGCAGACCTAGAACCTCGCCCCACCTCGTGGCGCTCGGCGCCCACTACGTTAGGAAGCTATGAAGCGAGTTGTAGTGACCGGCCTCGGCCCGGTGACGCCTATCGGTGTCGGCGCCGAGGCGTTTCTTAAAGCACAACACGACGCCAAAAACGGTATTCGCACCATTCAGAACTTCGACGCGAGCGACCTGTCGGTGCGGATCGCCGGAGAAGTCGATATCGAGATCAGCGACTATCTCGACAAGAAAGAGGCGAAGCGGCTCGACCGTTTCGTCCAGTTCGCACTGATTAGTAGCGATCTCGCGATCCGCGACGCGGGCCTTAGCGCCGACGAACTCGCCGGCGAACACGCCGGAACCTGTATCGGTAGCGGCATCGGTGGCCTCGACACGTGGGAGAAGCAGTCGCAGATTCGCTTCGAGCGCGGTGCGATGCGGATGAGCCCCTTCTTCATTCCGATGATCATCGCCAACATGGCGAGCGGTCACGTCGCGATGCGGCACGGTCTGCTCGGGCCGAGTAGCTCGGTCGTTACGGCCTGCGCGACCGGCTCCGGGGCCATCGGCGACGCCTTTCACGCTGTCCAGCGCGGCGACGCCCGCATCATGATTACCGGCGGTAGCGAGGCCTGCGTGACCGAGATGGGGATCGGCGGCTTCGCGGTGATGAGGGCACTCTCGACCCGTAACGACGAGCCCGAAACCGCGAGTCGCCCCTTTACCGCCTCGCGCGACGGCTTCGTGACCGGCGAAGGCGCGGGCATCCTTGTGCTCGAAGAGTACGAACACGCTCGGGCGCGCGGCGCGCGGATTTACGCCGAAATGGTCGGCGCGGCGACGAGTGCGGACGCCCATCACATTACGGCCCCAGCCCCCGGCGGTGCGGGCGCGGTGCGCTGCATCAACTGGGCGCTCCGCTCGGCAGGCATTAACCCGAGCGACGTCGGCTACATCAACGCTCACGGTACGAGCACGCCCGCCAACGACCTTAACGAGACCCAAGCGTTTAAGACGGTGTTTGGCGAAGGCTCGGTGCCGCCGGTGTCGTCGACCAAGTCGATGACCGGGCATATGCTCGGCGCTGCCGGCGGGGTCGAGGCGATCGCGAGCGTGCAGGCGCTGCACCACTGTGTGCTGCCGCCGACCCGCAACTACCACGACCCCGACCCCGAACTCGACCTCGACTACATCGCGAACGAGGCTCGTGAAGCGAAGGTCGACTACGTGCTCAGCACAAACTTCGCGTTCGGCGGGCAAAACGCGGCGGTGGTGTTTAAGCGGGTGTAAGTACGCTGATATGTTTCATGTCTAACACTTTCTGTGTGACGGAGACTGGGCTAAGGCCCGGTCTTTTTTGGTGGGTAGAGATTAGCGTCGAGTACCTCGGCGAGCATCCCGAGGGCTACGGGGACGTTTTTCCGAACCTCAAACCCGAACTAATGCCATCCCAACTTGCCTATGTCACCATATGCACCAGTACCATCTACCTGAATCGTAGGGTGCGCCATGCGCACCGCACTGCCACCAGCACCCATACTCGCTACAGTGTGTGCGCTGCAAAACGCCTTCTGCCCAGCAGGTTCAACGAGACATACAGAAGTCAGCTTAGTATAAGGAGCTTGATTCCGCTGACTTTTTCGCTGCTGGCGCGGCGTCCTCTCTAACGCCGAAACCGTTTTACGACCTGCCGGAGTTCGGAAAGTCCGAGCAACAGTGTCAGCAGTGCGTAGACGACGACACCGACCCCGCCGCCGACCATCAAACGGAAGATGACACCGAGTTGGTTGTTCGGAAAGGGGACGCTTTGCAGCGCGAGTAGCGCGAGGCCTACGGCGACGGCGGACGCGGCCCAGACCTTTAGGGCGTGGCTGAAGAAGGGGGTGAGCTCGAGCCCCTCATCTCGCCGCATCCAGTAGAGCAGCACCCCAAGCTGCACCCAGTTCGCCGCGACCGTCGCCCACGACAGCCCGACGATCCCGTAACGCGGCCCCCAGAGCGAAAACAGCACGACCTGCACCCCGATAAACACGCTGCTAATCACCACCGGCACCCGCACGTGCTTGCGGATATAAAACGGACGCAGCAGCAAATTGTTTAGCCCGAGCGGAAACACCACGAGCCCGAGCGGCGCGAGTGCGGTGATGGTGAATGCGAGCGCCTGCGCCTGTCCTTCGGCGAGACTCCAGCGCCAGATCGCGAACACGGTCGGCTCGGCTAAAATCAGCACCAGCAGCCCGACCGGCACCGTCAAAAAGGTGATAAAGCGCAGCCCCGCAAGCAGCGTCTGGCGAAACTGTTCGGGGCGCCGGGCGGCGTCGCTGCTGAGGCGCGAGTAGAACGCGAGGGCGGGCGACACGCTAAACAGCCCGAGGGCGAGGCTCAGCACCAGGCTGGCGTTTTCGTAGGCGGTAATGCTCCCCTGCGGCAACTGACCGAGGACGACGAGGGCGACGACGTTTAGGATCTGCCGCGCGCCGGTCGTCAGGGCGAAAGGCGCCATCAGCAGCAGCACGCTCGCCAAGCTCGGGTGCCACAACACGCCCCACGTCGGTAGTAGCGATGCGCGTACGAGGGCGGGAATCTGCACGAGAAGCTGCGCCAAACCGCCGAGCACCACCGCGACCGACAGCACCCGAATCTGGCCCGGAAAGAGCAGCATCGCCACAATCGTCACCACGTTAAGCGCGACCGGCGCCCACGCCGGGGCCAGAAAGCGCTCCTCGGCGTTGAGCACCCCCATCGCGAGCGCCGACCACGACACCGTCGCGAGGACCGGAAAGATCAGCCGCAGCAGCGTCGTGGCGAGTTCGGCGTCTAGGTTCGCGTCCGGCGTCAGCAGCAGACCGACGAGCCACGGTGCCCCGACCATCACGAGCGCGACGAGCAGCGCGTTCACGAGCGTAAGAACGGTGACGAGTGCGCCGGTCAGCCGCCGGGCTTCGTCTTTGGGAAGCGACGCGTAGATCGGAACGAAGGCGTTGGTCAGCGCCCCTTCGGCGAGCAGTTCGCGAAACAGGTTGGGGATCTTCCAGGCGAACAGAAACGCGTCGGTGAGCGCCGCCGGAAAGAGCTGGATCAGCAGTGAGGTGCGGAGCAGCCCGCTCACGCGGCTCGCGAGCGTACCGACCATCAGCGTAAGGGCGCCGCGTTCACTGCTGCGACGCGGCGCTTCGGGTGGGGGCGGGGTGGGTTTCGAGGGGTCGTCAGCCAAGGAGGTTAACTTTCGATCTTGGGGTTGCCGAACGTCTCGTCGTGCTGGCTCTCTTCGAGGCGGCGCAGCACCTCGTGTTCGTTAAAGGCCCAGTGCCGGGGCCGCTGCTCGGCGGGCGGTGACGCGTCCGGTAGACGGTGCTGCCGCCGCAAGCGTTCGTATTCGGCGAGGGTGTCGTCGAGCGAGCGGTGCAGCCGAACCCCGCGCTGGCGCAAGGTGACGACCTCGCGACCGAGTCTGACCAGCAGGTCGTGTTCGGCCTGCTCGAGCCTCTCCTGTTCTTCCTCGCGTTCGCGGGCCTTCTCTTTAGCCTCGCGCCGCCGTTTAGCCGCCTCGGCCAGACTACGAAACATCCGCGCCCCCTTTCGTGTTAGGTAGCGAAACGATTGTGTCAGCCACGTCACACCGTCCACATCATGCTGTCAACGTCTTGAGCTTGGCGAGTCGTTCTTCGATACGGTCGAGCGTTTCGTCTTTTTTGGGGAAGGCGAAGCGGACCCGGCCCCGGCCCAGACTCGGGTCGCTCCGGTAGAAGCTCGAGCCCGGCACCGTCCCGATCCCGATCTCGTCGATCAGCCAGTAGGTAAACGCGACGTCGTCATCGTCCTTACCGAGTGCCTGGGCCAACTCGCGAAAATCGGCCAGCGTGTAGTAGGCACCTTCGGGGGTCGGCGCGTCGAAGCCGGCGTCGCGGAGCATGGCGATAGACCGTTCGCGGCGCTCTAGGTAGTAGTCGTGCAGCCACCGATAGTAGTCGTCGCCGAAGTTTATGGCGGTGATCGCGGCCTTTTGGAGCGGTGCGGGCGCGCAGATGGTTGTGAAGTCGTGGATTTTGCGGATCGCGCTCGTGAGGGCGGGCGGGGCGATGGTGTAGCCGATACGCCAGCCGGTAATCGAATAGCTTTTGCTTAGGCCGCTAATGGTGACGGTGCGATCGCTCATGCCGGGCAGGGTGGCGATGGGGATGTGCTCGAGCCCTCCAAACACCATATGTTCGTAGATCTCATCACTTAGCGCAAACACGTCGAATTCGAGGCACAGGTCGGCGATGATCTGCAGTTCGTCGCGGCGAAACACCCGGCCACTCGGGTTGTGGGGCGTGTTAAAGATAACCGCCTTGACGTTAGGCTGCGAAAACGCCGCACGGAGCTCGTCCGGGTCGAAACGAAACTCGGGCGGGCGGATCGGCACCCAGATCGGTTCGGCACCGGCAAAGGTGACGCCAGCGTGATAGTTTTCGTGGGCCGGCTCTAAGATCACGACCTTGTCGCCCGGGTCGATCAGGCCGACCAGCGCGCTAATCACCGCTTCGGTCACGCCGCAGGTCACGGTCACTTCGTGGTCGGGGTCGGGGTAAAAACCGTAAAACCGTTCGGTCTTCGCCGCGATCGCCCGGCGCAGGTCGGGTAACCCCCAGGTCGGCACGTACTGATTCCAGCCGCTCGCTAACGCTTCGCTCGCGGCGTCTAGCAGGGCCTGGGGCGGGTCGAAATCGGGCGAGCCCTGCCCCAGATTGATCGCTCCGTGACTGAGGGCGTAGACCGTGATGCCACGAATCGTCGATTCGTAAAGGTCGTTTACACGTTGGGCGGCTCGAGGCATGGTGATTCCTCCATCAATAATCGCATCTTTCATCATAGCCACAGCGCGCCGCGTTTGGATGCGGTGTTTTGAACACGCTACCGCGCGACCGTGCGGATAACGCAGCACCCCCGCCGCCGTACGTTCGGCGCACCGGGGCAGCAGGGGGAGGGGGGCTCGAGCCCTGCCTTACCACCATACTTCACCACCACACTTTGCCACCATACTCTGTCGCGGTGTCTGTTTAGGGCGCAAGACAATGAATAATTGGGGCGCAATATACTAAAACACGCGTATTCATACGGGTCAACGACAGTGTGTTACAGGCTTTTATGTATACAGTTAGGTCATGTTACGTTACGAGAATTGTTGACGCAACGTCGGCCAAACCGAGATAAGACCTTTGTTAAACAGATATTTTTGGCACTTTGTACAAACTTTTTTCGACAAGGGTAAATATATGCTTGACACCTTACGACTTTACGCATATTCTTAGGTTCGAGCGACCGCACGTGTCGCAATCCCTGGGAGGTAAATTTATGAAACGTACGTTCGCTATTCTGTCGCTGTCGCTTGCCGGTAGCGCGCTCGCGCAGGAGGCCGCGCCTAACGAGGTCGCCTTCGCGTTCGACACCTTCGCGCTGCTGATCGCCGCGCTGCTCGTCATCCTGATGCAACCCGGCTTCGCGCTGCTCGAAGCGGGGCTGCACAATTCTAAAAACGTCATCAACATCTTTATGAAAAACTACGCCGACTTCGCGGTCGCGGGTCTCGCCTACTGGGCGGTCGGCTTCTGGATTATGTACGGCGGCGGCGCCTTTTTAGCCAACTACGAAACCGGCATGAACGTCCCGCCGACCGCCGACTTCTTCTTCCAGCTCGTCTTCGCCGCGACCGCCGCAACCATCGTGTCGGGCGCGATCGGCGGGCGGATGAAGTTTAGCGGCTACCTGATCTTCTCGGTCGTGATGACCGCGCTTATCTACCCCTACCTGGGCGCTTGGAAGTGGGGCGGCGGCTGGCTCCAGCAGATGGGCTTTCAGGACTTTGCCGGATCGTCGGTTGTGCACGCGGTCGGCGGTTTTGCGGCACTCGGCGCGGTCGTCGCGCTCGGGCCCCGTCTCGGGCGCTACACCAACGGGCGCGTCAACGCCATGCCCGGCCACAACATGGCGCTCGCCGGGCTCGGGGTGTTTCTGCTCTGGATCGGCTGGTTCGGCTTTAACGGCGGCTCGCAGCTCGCCTTTAGCAGCCAGGCCGACGCCGAAGCGATCGCCAACATCTTTCTAAACACCAACCTCGCCGCCTCGGCGGGGGCAATCTCGGCGCTGTTCGTGTCCTGGATCTGGTTCGGC
The DNA here is from genome assembly GCA_034521635.1 of Trueperaceae bacterium. GTDB lineage: Bacteria > Deinococcota > Deinococci > Deinococcales > Trueperaceae > JAXHMC01. The sequence continues at coordinate 39,071 of JAXHMC010000029.1, forward strand.
AAGCCCGACTACTCGATGACCATTAACGGCGTTTTGGCGGGCCTCGTCGCGATTACGGCAGGGTGCGACGTCATTATCGGCCTGTCGGCGGTCGTGACGGGCGCTATCGGCGGCGCGCTGGTGGTGTTTAGCGTAGTGATGTTCGACAAGATCAAGATCGACGACCCCGTCGGGGCGATTTCGGTGCACGGTGTGGTCGGTATCTGGGGGACGCTCGCGGTCGGCGTGTTCGGCGGCGCTAACCTACTCACCCAGCTTATCGGCACGCTCTCCTACGCCGGTGCGGCATTTGTGGGCGGCCTGGTGCTGTTTATGATCCTTAAGTACACCATCGGTATCCGCGTGACGCCCGACCAGGAGCTGCGCGGCCTCGACGTTGTCGAGCACGGCGCCGAAGCCTACGCGGGCGGCGACAACATCGGCGACTCGGTCGTTATCGGCAAGAAGGCCGCAGCGGGCGACTAGACGAGCGGGTTAACACGCCCTGTCGACACCACGACGTCGGCTCGAGCCCCACCCCTCTCGCGGGCTCGAGCCCCCAGCCTACCCCTACCCTGTCCCTACAACCCTGTCCCTACACCAGACACACCCGGCTCGAGCCCACCGCTCGACGCTAGCAACGGAGGCAGTATGATGAAACTCGTTACCGCAGTGATTCGCCCGGAAAAACTTTCGGCGGTCAAGGAGGCGCTCTTTCAGGCCGGCGTCACCGGCATCACCATCTCGCGCGTAAGCGGCCACGGCGGCGAACGCGAAACGCTCGAACAGTACCGGGGCGCGAAGTACCTGGTCGAATTTCACGAAAAGGTCCACATCTCTATCGGCGTGACCGAGGACTTTGTCGACGCCACCATCGACGCTATCGTCAAGGCCGCCAAAACCGGCGAGGTCGGCGACGGCAAGATCTTCGTCCAGCCGATCGAGCGGGTGGTGCGTATCCGCACCGGCGAGACCGACGAGGCCGCCGTCACCCCGATCAAAGGCTAACCCCTTTTCGCACCACATCTCGCACGACGCTACGGGCTAGCCTTCGGGCTGGCCTTTTTTGTTGGTGCGCGGCGGGCTAAGCGGCGTGTGTTTGTAGAGACGTGTTTTGTAGAGATGTGTTTGCAAAGACATGGTTGTAGAGACGTTTACAGAGCGTCGTGACGCGCTTCTCGCTGGATCTGTTGGACCAACGGAACGTCTGCTGCGAGAAACGTATAGCGCGACAATTCTTCGGGTGTGGCCCACGCGTAGCGCTGGTGGACGTTAGGCGTCGGGACGCCGGACTGGTGATAGGTGCGGTAGGCGAGCAGTTCGACGTCGCCGTAGTCGCCGTGGTGGCGGACACGTCCGAAAAAATCGCCGACGCGGACGACGATGTCGAGTTCTTCGCGGAGTTCGCGGACCAGGCAGAGTTGGGGGGTTTCGGAGGGCTCGAGCTTCCCCCCCGGAAACTCCCACAACCCGGCGATGCCCGGATAACGCGGGTCCGCCTTGCGCTGCGCGATCAGCACCTTTCCCTCGGCGAAGAGGATCGCCACAGCTACTTGTAGCGGGCTCGACAAGTCAGAAACCGAAGCCGTAGCCACTACGGATCACCGTCCGGTCACTTCCAAAGTCGCTGTACAGCCCTAGCTCGAACGCGCCCGGCCCCGCCGGAAACGACACGTCCGCCGTCGCCCGGTACGGCACCACGTCGGTACGGTACGGCTCGGCGGCGACACTAAACCGGAACCCGACCAGCTCGTCCGAATCCGGGCTGACGATCTCGACGCGCCCCCCCGGTAACAGGCCGTCCGCACGGTTGCGGCCTAACCACACCGAGGTGCGCACCAGCAGCCACTCGTCGCCGCCCGTCTCGTACCCTACGCCGACCGCGCCGTACTCACCGAACATCGCTCGGCTGCCGTTCGGCCCGCACCAGCAGCAGGCTGTCGCCGCGTAGCTGCGCGGTCGGAAAGCTGAGGTCGGCCAAGATCCGTCCACCGACATTTTCGTCCGGGATCCAAAAGATGGTCGGCGACACGCTAAGCGCGGCCTGCGACGACCAGTAATCGAAATCGATGCCTAAGGTCGCGACAAAGCGGTCTTCGAAGGTGTCTTCGGGATAGCTCGGACGGGTGTCTTCGGCGAACCGATCGCGCACGTCGAAGCTGCCGGGGTTGACGTTAAACGCCGACACACGCACGCCTAACGCCAGGTTTTCAGCGCTGACCCGCGCCGCGAGTTCGCCCTGAAACAGGTCTTGAAAGTCGGTGTCGACACTTAGGCTGTAGATTTCGCGGCTGACCTCGCCGACCGGGTCGACGCCGCGCAGCCGCACCCCGAACTCCACGAGCCGCTCGGTGTTGGTCGCGAAGCGGAGGCCGAACAGCGCGATGCCAAACGGGATGTCGCCGAGGACGACGGTGGGCTCGAGCCCATAATCTCCGCTCAACCCCCCGCGCAGATCGACCTGCAAGTCGTTATAGATCTCGACCCGCTGCGCCCGCCCGACCCCCGACACCAGCACGACACCGGCCAACACCGTCAACCACAACAAGACACGGTTCATACCTCTAGCTTAGCCGACACGCTCTCCGCAGGCGGTGAACCATTCGTCACCTGCGGCCCGCCGCGACCGGCGCCCCCTCCTCGAACCAGACCTTCAGCCAGTCGTCCTCGAAACGCTGCTCGGCGACGCGGTAGTAGGCCAGAAAGCGCGGCAGAACGAGGTTACGGCGGCGGCTGCCCGCCCTGACCACCAACATGTCACCGAACTGCTCGGCCTCCGGCGCGTCCTCGTCAGACAGGGGTAGGCGGAGCTCGAGCCGGTAGCGCTTACCGTCCTCGACGACTTTGTAGCTCTGTTCGCGGTGAAACACGTCGGTCGGGTCGGTGTCGCCCCAGAGCGCGGTACCGATCTCTTCGAGCAGGTCTAGGCCAAACACCTCTTTGCCCAAGTGCGGCACCCGAAACACCGGCAACGGCGCGAAGCTCGTCTCGATCTCGCTTAGATACGACTGCTGCGCCGCGACGTAGTCGGCAAAAGGCGAGTCCTTCATCTCGCCGGGCAACACCCGGTTCGCGATCACCGCGTCGACCGGATAGCCGTACAGCTGCAAGTACGTATACGCCCGCTGCGACTCGTTAATCACCATCCGTTCGGGGTTGGTCACGATCCGCATCGAAGTCACGTTCGGGTCGCTCATCACGTCGCGGATGCGCTCGAGCTTGTCGAACAGCACCTCCATCTCCACATAGCCCTTGTCGAGCGGAATCCCCGTCGTCATCCGGGTCATCGCGCCAAACGACTTAAACGCGCTGCGCTGGAGCGGAAACGCCTTCTGCATCCACCACTGCGTGACCTGCGGCAGCGTCAGAAAGGTCAGCGTTTCGCCGGTCGGCGCACTGTCGACCACGATTAGGTCAAAACTTTTCTCCTGTACGTACTGGTCGAGCCACAAAAACGCCGACGCCTCCTCCATGCCCGGCAGCGTCGCAAACTCTTCGGCCTGAATCCGGTCTAGCCCCTGCCACCGAAACACGGTCAGCAGCAGTTCGCGGATGTTGCCCCAGTTCTTTTTCATCGAGTAGTAGACGTCGAGTTCTTGGGCGTAGAGGTTGTCGGTGATCTGTTGGGGTTCGGGGCTTAGTTTGATGTCTAGGGCGTCCGACAGACTATGCGCCGGGTCGACCGACAGCACCAGCGTCTTCTTGCCCTGCCGCGCCGCCCGCAACGCCGTCGCCGCCGCCGTCGTGGTTTTACCGACCCCGCCCTTGCCGGTAAACAGCAAAATCCGTCCAGTTGATGAAGTATCGCTTGAAGATGTATCGCTCACGGAGACAGTGTAGCGGCTCGCGTGGTGCCAAAGCTGTGTTGTAGTCGCGACGGGCGCTGTGGCACAGAACCCTGACGTGCGCTGTGTAGTCTTTAAAGAACTATCCGCTTGGAAAACACGTGAAGCCGATGAACTTTTAGGGATTCTTCCGTCTTGGACGATGAGTTATTGACTTGCCTTTGTAAGCTCTCCCTCGTCCCCTTCACCCGTCCCTTTCCTATGAAAAGTGTGCTAAGCTAAAAATATCAATTGTCGCTGCACACACCCTAGCATTCGCGCTGCATGGGGTGTACCTCTACAAGGGGCTTTGCAGGACACTTTTCGCCAAGCGCGCTCACCTCATTTTTGGAGCCTTTATGAAGCGTATCGCTCTTAGTCTATGTTCAGCACTGTTCGTTCTTGCTGGCTGCAATACAGTCGACGAAGGTCAGGAACCACAACCTTCAGTGACTGGTGTCGAGATCGTAGGGATTGAGGGTGCGGTAGGCAATGTCAACTGTAATGGCGATTATTCAGCCTGCACCATGAGTCCAGGTGACCCTGACAACGGCGTCTACTTCGGACTCCTAGATGAAGTTCGAACCGACACAGGTGAACCGCTAGACGGCACGAACTACACCAGCAGTAACCCGGAAGTCGCGGTATGTAGCACAAACGGAGGTGCCAACGACCCGGATGAAGATAACTACTGCACCGTCGTCGGACGTAGCAACGGTCAAGCTACCATCACCGTTTACTCCGATGCCGACCCGAGCCAGTTCGCGGAGCTTAGTATTACCGTCGAAGGTAGATAACCTGAACCGTCGAGCCTTTAGTTCTTAAGCGATACCTTGCTCTCGACGTTCTTTTTTGAAAGTCGCCTTAACTGTCTGTCAGTATCTGTGGTTTCGTGACAGCAAGTTATTAAGACAAAATGTTCCTGCTTTCGCTCTAGCAGCTACCAGATTGTCTTTCTCGAATTACCATGACCGCCAAGAGCTATAGACACATGGTTGCTTTACGTCGTGAACCGGAGGTAGTGCATGAAAAACAGCATGAGTGCGCGTGGCATATCCAAAATTTTCTTGACGCTAGTGGCGATACTGCTTTTAGCAGCGTGTAGTGACAGCGGCGCTACTCCCCCTCCAACTGACTCTGATCCTCCGGCTGATTCTGATACAGTAGCGCGTGTTGAAATTCGGCCTGGTGGCGTGATTACGCTGACAGAAACCAGATCAACCATCACCTTAAAAGCAATCGTATACGGCGAAAACGATGTCATCCTAGAACGTGATGTTACATGGTCGGTCAAAGATGAAGCCATTGCTGACGTCACTGCTTCTGGCGAGGTGACAGCGCTTTATTTTGGGGAAACCACCAGCGTTACTGCCGAAACAGAGGACGGTAGCCGTGCTGAGATCACTATCAGCACGGCTACCTTGCAAGATGGCGTTGCCCTGCAGAGCGTGAATTTTGATGATGTCGTGCGTAACGAACTTTTATCTAATAATGTTGCTGTTGACAGTCTATTCAGCCTGCTTCAAAATAGTGAACCCTTACAGTTCGAGTTAACCTTCGCTAGCGATACTGTCGCAAGTTTTGCTGTTGGTGACACATTACTTATACAAGGGGAAGAAGGTTTCGTCGGTACGATTCTCGAAAAGCGCGAGGAAAGCGCTGAAACCACCTTGCTTGTCGAGCAAGATTCCATCTTTGATGTGTTTCGAGCCGGTGAATTTCTTGGTACTGTGGAGGGCGGCGAACTCACCACAACAGTCGAACCAATCTCTGTGCAGACAGTCGGTACCAAGACAATCTATACATTTGACGCACAAGCACTTAACGACAGGCTGTCATGTAGTGCGGAGAGTGGAGTCGTTGAATTTACAAATGAAGGCGCTACGGTCACAGTGACTGCAGTAGAACCTGCACAAGCGGAGAAGCCTATACTTCGTTTAGGTTCTACTAGCTCTTTTCCATTTGTCGAATTGCAACGTCTTAGACTTCGCATTTTTGGTAAGGTCATTACCAATATTGATCTCGGTAGCATAGGTATAGAAGTAAAGCCGAACGTAGAGGTGAGGTGCGAGCTAGACCTTTTTGAAGTATCTCCAACGCAAATTGGTATCCCACATGTAGGGAGTTTACGACTTGATGTTATTTCCCAAGCTATCCTGACCCTCTCTGCTTCAGCAGGTGGTGTTTCCATTACGATGGAGTTACCAAAAACCGACATTAACCTAGATTACAGCATGGGTATAGATTGTACTCCTGGCTGTCAGTCACTCAACAGTTGGCAGGATAGCAGTAGCAGGAGGGTTGGAGGTCCTAGCGCTTCGCCAATTTCCACGGATGTCGGTTTGTCACTTGAAGTACAGCCCGTCAGCTTTGATATCGGGGCAAGCTTAAGAGTTTTAGGACAAACACTTATAAGAGCGAGTTTCCTTGACGTAGCAGCCTTTGTCAATACAGATCTAGACCTTGCTTACCAGCCTTGGGCGGAGGATGCACCTCCGTCTCTTAACTACACGGGTGAGCGTCTATCTATTAGTGCTGGCGTGCGGGGCGAATTGGGATCAGCAGCTGAAGCGCTTGAAGACGCTATCAATAAGGTTATACCTGGGAACAGTCCAATTAGGATCTTCGGGGCAAATCTCACGCTTTTTGAACTCAATGTACTCTTGTTAGAGCTGTCTCGCGAAGGCTTTACACTCGATGGATTCCCTGGATCGATTATGCCAGGTGAGTCGTATGATGTTGTGATCAAACGAAAAGAACCGACAGGTACACTCGGCAGAACCATCTCGGAAACGATGGCGCTTAGGCTAGACCGTGTGGACAGCGACGAGCAATATTTGTTCTTTATCGAAGACCCGGTGACAGAACTGACCGACGAAGGTTTTGTGCATCGCGGTATTTGGACCGCACCCGACACATTGAGCAGTGGCCAATGGCGAGCTTTTGCAAGTGTAAGCATTTTGATCGGCAATCGTCCGCTACCCTTTACCACACCAGGTTCACCCACCTCAATTACAGTAGGTAGTGAACAAGCTGTAATCACCGACTTCTCTGCCCTACCCTCGAACATTACAGCTGGCGATAGTGCGACTCTCTCCTGGACAGCAAGTGAATACGACAGCCTCAGCATTACTCCGGACATTGGCAACGTCACAAGTGATTCGGACAGCAGCGTCTTGGTCAGCCCTACTGAAACCACGACCTATACACTCACGGCAACCAACGCCGCAGGCAGCGTTACTGCTCAGACTACCGTGACTGTCACCACTGCGGGTGCTGACGCGCCCCCGACTGCATCTCTAACCGCATCGCCTCTAAACGGCGCGGTTCCTCTTACAGTACAGTTCGATGCTTCCGAAAGCACTGATGACAACGGTATCGCTTCGTATCGGTTTAGCTTTGGGAATGGTCAAGGGAGCCCCGAAAACACAACGGCTTCCGCCCAGCACACTTACAACACGACAGGAACATATACAGCAAGTGTACGGCCCGTCACCGATACGGCTGGTCAAACTAGTACCGATACAGTGACGATTACGGTTGAGGCTGACGGCGAAGACCAAGTCTGTGAAGGTGACTTCCGCATAGAGGGCGGGAGTACGGAGCAGGTAATCGCAGAGGTCTCCAACTGTAGTGAGATTACGGGTAACTTAAAGATCGTTAATACGTCATTGGAATCTCTCAGTTTTTTGGCCAAACTCACCCGTATTGAAGGCGACTTAGAGATCGCCGGTAACGACTCTCTCACGTCTCTTAGAGGTCCCGAGAACCTCGCTAGCGTCAGAGCCCTAAGCGTCTTCCTTAACGCTTCCCTCACGTCCCTCAGAGGCCTTGAGAGTCTCACCAGCGTTAGGGGCGGCTTGGAGATTGCTGATAACGCTGCCCTCACGTCCCTATCCGGAACCGAAAACATAGAAGAAGTGCAGGGTAACGCGATCATTTACGACAACCCGAGCTTAAACTGCACGTTGTTTAGCAACTTTCCCTATATGCCCATCGACGAATCTTACGGTAACTTGCTCAACTGCCCAACCGAAAGCGAGAGTTCTGAAGCCAGTGGGCTCGTCACTCGCGCATCCGATGGCAGCCCGCTTAGCGCGGCGATAGTGACGCTAGGCAACTCCTATGCGACGACAAGCGGAAGCGATGGGCGCTTCGTTTTCGAAACAGTTGAGCCAGGCAACTATCAACTGCTGATTACAAAATCCGGATTCGTCGATCTAGCGGCACCAGTAACGATTTCTGCTTCGGGTAGTAACTCGCTGGGCACGTTCGCGCTAGAAGAAGGGACGAATGGTGAAGGCCAAATCTGTGAAGGTAGTTATGTCGTAGACGGCAGCAGAAGCAATGTAGGGCGGGCAATCACGGAGGTCTCTAATTGCGTTGAGATTACGGGGAGCTTAGAGATTGAATATATGTCGTCAGAAGATCTCAGTTTCTTGGCCAAACTCACTAGCGTCGGAGAAACCCTGACAGTCAACTATAACGCTACCCTCACATCCCTTAGCGGTCTTGAAAGCCTCACTAACGTTGGGAGAAATCTGCACATAGAAAGTAACAACGCTCTTACCTCCCTAAGCAGTCTCGCGGGTCTCACCAGCCTTAACAGCCTAATTATTATCCAAAATGACGTTCTCACGTCACTTGGCGGCCTTGAAGCTCTCACTGAACTTAGGGGTGGTTTACTTATCAGTAATAATAACGCCCTCATGTCACTTGACGGTTTAAGGGGCCTTAGTGGACTCGTGGGAGGCTTGAACATTATTTCTAACGCCACTCTCACATCGCTAAGCGGTCTCGAAGGTGTCACTAACGTTAGTTACATAAGGATCCATGGTAACGACGCTCTCATCTCCTTAGATGGAACCGGAAATATAGCGGAAGATTCGGGCTATACTCAAATTTTCCAAAACCCAAACCTTGACTGCAGGCCGTACAGCGAATTTCCATATATGCCTGTCGATGAATCTTACGGCAACTTGGTTGACTGCCCGACAGGAGAAAGCCAAGAACCCACGGTAACGGGCGTCGAGATCGTAGGGATTGAAAAAGCTGTGGGTAATGTCAACTGTAATGACAACTATTCAGCCTGCACCATGAGCCCAGGTGACCCTGACAACGGCGTCTACTTCGGACTGTTAGACGAGGTTCGAACTGATACAGGCGAGCCGCTAGACGGTACGAATTACGAGAGCAGTAACCCAGACGTCGCGGATTGCAGCACAGACGGAGGTAGAGTCGACCCGAGTGAAGACAACTACTGCACTGTCGTTGGTTACAGCGATGGCGAAGCGACCATCACCGTCTACTCCGATGCCGACCGGAGCCAGTTCGCGGAGCTTCGCGTTACCGTCGAAGGTAAGTACACCCGCCCACGGTAACGGACGTCGAGATCATAGGGATCGAAAACGCGGTAGGCAATGTCAACTGTAATGACAACTATTCAGCCTGCACCATGAGCCCAGGTAATCCTGACAACGGCGTCTACTTCGGACTGTTAGACGAGGTTCGAACTGATACAGGCGAGCCGCTAGACGGTACGAATTACGAGAGCAGTAACCCAGACGTCGCGGATTGCAGCACAGACGGAGGTAGAGTCGACCCGAGTGAAGACAACTACTGCACTGTCGTTGGTTACAGCGATGGCGAAGCGACCATCACCGTCTACTCCGATGCCGACCGGAGCCAGTTCGCGGAGCTTCGCGTTACCGTCGAAGGTAAGTACACCCCGCCCACGGTAACGGACGTCGAGATCATAGGGATCGAAAACGCGGTAGGCAATGTCAACTGTAATGACAACTATTCAGCCTGCACCATGAGCCCAGGTGACCCTGACAACGGCGTCTACTTCGGACTGTTAGACGAGGTTCGAACTGATACAGGCGAGCCGCTAGACGGTACGAATTACGAGAGCAGTAACCCAGACGTCGCGGATTGCAGCACAGACGGAGGTAGAGTCGACCCGAGTGAAGACAACTACTGCACTGTCGTTGGTTACAGCGATGGCGAAGCGACCATCACCGTCTACTCCGATGCCGACCGGAGCCAGTTCGCGGAGCTTCGCGTTACCGTCGAAGGTAAGTACACCCCGCCCACGGTAACGGACGTCGAGATCATAGGGATCGAAAACGCGGTAGGCAATGTCAACTGTAATGACAACTATTCAGCCTGCACCATGAGCCCAGGTAATCCTGACAACGGCGTCTACTTCGGACTGTTAGACGAGGTTCGAACTGATACAGGCGAGCCGCTAGACGGTACGAATTACGAGAGCAGTAACCCAGACGTCGCGGATTGCAGCACAGACGGAGGTAGAGTCGACCCGAGTGAAGACAACTACTGCACTGTCGTTGGTTACAGCGATGGCGAAGCGACCATCACCGTCTACTCCGATGCCGACCGGAGCCAGTTCGCGGAGCTTCGTATTACCGTCGAAGGTAGATAAGCATTACGATTATCTGAACCTCGGCAAGTTGACGTTGATTCCGTAGAAGCATCGTATTTGCCAGTCTGGTTCATCCGAATTGGTGTTAGCAAGGGCGAAAGAGGCAATTCTCATCTTGATTGTGAGGAGCTTCTTTTGTCCTTGCTCGTATCAACGTCTTTCGAGCACCAAATCAGACGTGTCTGTAACATCGCAGCATTATCTCGTCACGTCCTCCCCCCACCGCCTCCGCTATAATCGTTTCTTAGCACTGTAGGAGGCGACCACCATGCCCGAATCAACCACCATCACGAACATCGACCGACTGAGACAGCAATACCTAAAGTTTTTCGAGCAAAAAGACCATCTTATCTACTCTTCGGCATCTCTAAAGAGCGACGACCCGACGCTGATGTTTACCTCGGCGGGAATGGTCCAGTTCAAGCCGTACTTTTTAGGCGCGACCCCTAAGTTTGCGGGCGTCGAGGGAACGCACTACCGCGTCACGACGGCGCAGAAGTGCTTGCGGATCAACGACATCGAAAACGTCGGGCGGACGCTGCGGCATCACTCGTTTTTCGAGATGATGGGCAACTTTTCGTTCGGCGACTACTTTAAAAAAGAGGCGGCGCAGTGGGCGTGGGAGTTTCTGACCTCGCCGGAATGGCTCGGCCTCGACGAGAAGCGGCTCTACGTCACGGTCTATCACGACGACGACGAAGCGTTCGACGTGTGGGTCAACGAGGTGGGGGTGCCGACACAGAAGATTTCGCGGTGGGGCGAAGACGAGAACTTCTGGCCGGCCAACGCGGTGAGCGAAGGGCCGAACGGGCCGTGCGGGCCGTGCTCGGAAATCTTTTACGACCGGGGGCCGGAGTTCGGTACGCCCGACGAAACGGGGCCGAACACGGGGTCGGGCGACCGGTTTATCGAGATCTGGAACCTGGTCTTTACGCAGTTCGACCGGCAGGAGGGCGGCGAGTTAGAGCCTCTCCCCCAACAGAACATCGACACCGGACTAGGCTTCGAGCGGCTCGTCGCGGTGATGAACGGGGTGGAAGATGCGTACGCCTCGGAGCTGTTTCAGCCGACCATCCGCAAGGTCGCGGAGCTGTCCGGCCAGCCGTACGAGGGGATCGACAGCACTTCGCACCGGGTCATCGCCGACCACCTGCGGGCGGTCACTTTCGCGATTGCGGACGGGGTGCTGCCGGCTAACGACGGGGCGGGTTACGTCATCAAGATGCTGTTGCGGCGGGCGTCGCGGCACGCGTGGCTGCTCGGGCTGCGCGAACCGGTGTTGCACACCATGGTCGATCAGGTCATCGAGGCGATGGGCGACGCCTACCCGGAACTGCGCAACGGACGCGAGCGGGTGCAGGGGATTATCCGCAACGAAGAAGAGCAGTTTTTGCGCACGCTCGAGTCGGGCATCCAGCGGGTCGGCAAGATTTTAGACGAGCTAGGCGGCGACACGCTGCCGGGCGACGTCGCGTTCGATCTGTGGCAGACCTACGGCTTTCCGCTCGACCTGACGCGCGACCTCGCTGCCGAACGGGGTTTAAGCGTCGACCGTAAAGGCTACGAGGCGGCGCGGGACGAGGCGCGCGAACGGAGCCGAGGCGGCAAAGAGGCGGGCGAGATCTTTGCGGCGAGCAAAGACACCTTGGGGCAGATCGCCCGCGAACGGGGCGACAGCGAGTTTGTCGGCTACACCCAGACCGACGCCGAAAGTACCGTGGTCGCGCTCTTACAGGGTGACGACGCGGTCGATGCGGCGGTCGAAGGCGACAGCGTACAGATTATCCTCGACAAGACGCCGTTTTACGCCGAAGGGGGCGGTCAGGTCGGGGACGGCGGGATGCTAGAGTGGCCGGGCGGTAAGGTCGCGGTTAGCACCACGGCGAAGACGAAGCAGGGGCTGTTTGTCCATCAGGGCAAGGTGCTGAGGGGAAGGCTCGAGCCCTCCCAGCAGGTCCACGCCGTCGTCGACCCGAGCCGCCGCGAAACCGAAAAACACCACAGCGCCACCCATCTGCTGCACGCCGCACTCCGCAGCGTGTTAGGCAGCCACGTCGCGCAGGCGGGTTCGCTCGTCGCGCCCGACCGGCTGCGCTTCGACTTTACTCACGGCCAGGCGCTCACCCCGAGCGAAATCGAGCAGATCGAAACGCTCGTCAACCGTTGGGTGCAGGCAAACTTTGTGGTGAACTGGCGGGTCGTGCCGATCAAACAGGCGCGCGACGAGGGCGCGATGATGCTGTTCGGCGAAAAGTACGGCGAGCAGGTGCGGATGGTCACGATGGGTGACGACGACAAAAACGTCTCCGTCGAGCTGTGTGGCGGCACGCACGTGGCGCGGACCGGCGACATCGGTAACTTTCTGATCGCGAGCGACGCGGCGGTGTCGGCAGGGGTCCGGCGGGTCGAGGCGTTTGCGGGGATGGCAGGGCTCGAGCACATCCGCAGCTTGCGCAACACCGTAAGCACCCTCGCCGCCAAACTGAGCAGCAGTCCCGAAGGGCTAAGTGAGCGCGTCGACAAGCTCCAGAGCGACCTCAAAGGCCAGCAGCGCGACATCGCCCAGCTTCGCGACAAGCTCGCGGCGGCCCAGACCGGCGGCGGTGCCCAGAGCGAAGTCCGCGAGGCGGCGGGCATCACCTACCAGACGCTCAAACTCGACGGCCTCGACGCGGGCGCACTTCGCAACGCGGCAGACTCGGCACTAAACAGGTCGAAAGCCGACGTGGTCGTGCTCGCGAGCGGTGCCCAACTCGTCGCCAAGGTCAGCCCAGCAGGGCGGGACAAGGGCGTTCATGCAGGCAACCTGATCCGCGAAGTCGCTAAACGGGCCGGCGGCGGCGGCGGCGGACGCCCCGACATGGCGCAGGCGGGCGCGAAAGAGCTGGAAAAAGTCGACGAAGCGCTCGCGGCACTCCCCAAACTGCTCGCCGAACTTCTTAACGGTGAATAGGCCCAAACTCGTCGCGCTCGACCTAGACGGGACGCTGCTTAGCTCCCGTCACACCATCTCCGAGCGCAACCAGCGGGCGATTCGAGCCTTGCGCGACCGGGGCGTCATGGTGCTGATCTGTACCGGGCGCCCCATCCGCAGCGCGCTCGTCTACGCCCGGCAGATCGGCCTGACCGACCTCGCCATCCTCTACAACGGCGCGGTGGTCTACGATTTCGACCGAAACACCGCCCGCTACCAGTTCTGCCTCAGCCAAGATCACACCCTCGCGGTGATCGACAGTCTGCGCGAGCGCTTTCCCGGCGCGTCGGAGACGGTCGAAACGGTCGACGGCTGGTACACCAACCCGACCCGCTACGACGCGATGGACGAGCCAAGCGTTCTACCGTCCGGTGTGGGCGACGTCCGCGACTTTGTCTGCAACGGGGTCGGCGAAAGCACCGTCAAGTGTCTGTTTAGCCACGGCGACATCGACGCACCGACCCTAGCGAGCGCGATCGACGGGCTGCCGGTCTACCGCACCTGGAGTTCGCCGACCATGCTCGAAGTGATGGCGCGGGGTGTCAACAAACAGGTCGCGCTCGAGCGCGTCGCAACCGAGTTTGGCATCGACCGGAGCGAGATCGCGGCGTTTGGCGACCAGAACAACGATATCGAGATGTTGTCGTGGGTCGGGTACGGGGTGGCGATGGGCAACGCGGCGGAGGACGTAAAACAGGCGGCGGATGTGGTGACGGCAAGCAATGATGAAGATGGGGTGGCGGAGGGGCTCGAGCCCTTCCTCTAACCCCCCAGACGCCCGCCAACCTTAACCTACGCGTCCAGCCTGCTAACATACACAAGGTCGTCACCCTCACAACCACTCGCCTTATCGATACCGTTCGACGTTGATCGACCTAGCATTAGCGCCGACGCACGACCTTATAACGACGACCGTTAACGACACGCTTACTTCACCATTACGTCGGCACTACGACCACAAAGACTTACCGACATAGCACCGACACCGCAGGGAGTATCCGAAGATGTTGTTGTGGACAGCAGATACGCAGAGAAGCAGCGATGACGCATAAAACCGCGCTAGCGCTCGACGTCGGCGAGTCGCGTATCGGCCTCGCTAGAGGCGACACCGGCAGTACGTTCGTGTTCGGTCGCGGCTACCTCAAGCGCCGCAAACAGTCCGAGGACATCGCGCAGTTGCAGAAGCTGATGGCCGAAGAGGGCGCCGACTTCGTGGTGGTCGGGTTGCCGCGCCGCAGCGACGGGGGCGAATCGGCCCAGACTGCCAAGGTGCGCAGCTTCGCCGCCGCACTCCGTCAGGCGGGTATCGACGTCGTGTTTGAAGACGAACGCTACACCACCTACCTCGCCACCCAAAACGTCATGCAGAGCGGCCTCCCCAAGCAGAAACGTCAGCACAAGGGGCGGATCGACGAAGCCGCCGCCGTGCTTATTCTGGAGACTTATCTTGCCAAGCTCGCCCAAACAGAACAAAAACCCTCACCTGGGCCGGACGCCGACTAGCGCCTCCGACCCCCAGAACAGAGACCAGGACAGAAACCGCAGCCCCGATGCCAACGCCCCTCGGCCAGACCGACCCGACCAGGCAGATCCGTCTAACGAGGCAGATCTGTCGGCAATCCCGTCGACCGGCGTATCGCCAGACGGTCCGCAGGACGAACAGCGCGTGTCGGATGCGGACGAGGCTTCAGCAGACAAGACCTCGGCGGACGAGACTTCGGCAGATAGCTCGTCGGCAGATAGCTCGACGGCAGACGCAACGTCGTCGGTTGGTGACGCGCCGGACAGTCATCCGCCAGACAGTAGCTCGTCCGACACGCCGTTGCCGGGCGCGGACCGCGTGTTGTCGCAAAAGATGTCTTCGGATGACGCGATACCTGCGGATAGTCACAAAGCAGACGACAGCTCGCCGGGTGACCGTTCGCCAGATAGCGATGTGTCGGGCGGAACGTCGTCGGACGAAGCGTCATCACACGAAATCTCGTCACGCGAAACATTATCGGGTGAGCTACCGAACGAGACGTCATCGGATGAAGCGTCGCCAGATGGAGCGTCATCGGATAAAGCGTCGCCGAGCGGAACATCGCCAAGTGGAATGTCGCCAGGTGAAACATCGCCGGTCGGCACTCTGTCACGTGACCCGTCGGACCGAACGTCGCGCGAACAAGCGGGCCGGACGTCGGGACAGACATCGCGCGAACAATCGGGCTGGACATCGGGGCAGACATCGGGCCGGACCTCATCGCGGCAGCGGCCTCTCCCCCGTCCGGTATCGCCGCTTAGGCGTTTTGTGACCCGGAGCGTGGCGACGCTGGTCATGCTCGGACTGGTCGGGGCGGCGGTGATTGCGGGGCTGGCGTGGTACCGGCTGCCGGTCTTTTCGCCGCGTATCGCGGTCGAGGAGCCGCTGGTGCTGGTGCGGCTGGTCTGGTATCCGCTGTCGCCGGTCGAACCGACGAGCGAGGAAAGGGTCGAGTTCGAGGTCGAACCGGGCTGGTCGGCGGCGCGTATCGCGAGCGAGTTAGAACGGAGCGGGCTGATTCGCGACAGCGACGTGTTGTCGCTCTATCTCCGTCTCTATCAGCTAGACCGCGATCTCGGCGAGGGGGTCTACACGCTAAGCCCGAGCATGAGCGTGCCGATGATCGCGCGTCGGCTGACCGAGGGGGGCTTGCAGCGGGTGACGAGCGTGGTGATTCCGGAGGGGTTTCGGATGGTGGACATCGCGGCGCGGCTCGCCGAGCGCGGTTTCGGAGACGAGGAGGTGTTGCTCGGGCTGATGCGGGAGCCGAGCGAGCTCCGTCCGGTCTATGTGCCGGAGGGCTCGAGCCTCGAAGGGTACCTCTTTCCGGCACGCTACGACTTTCCGCTAGACGGCACCCCGACCGACGTCATCCGCGTGATGTTAAGGCGTTTCGACCAGGAGCTAAGCGTGGCCACGGTCGAGCAGCTCGCGCGGCGCGGCCTGATCGTTCACGAGTGGGTGACGCTCGGCAGCATGGTGCAGTCCGAGGCGGGCGGCGACGACGAGATGGCGATTATCGCGGGGGTGTTTCTAAATCGGCTCGAGCTCGGCATGCGCCTCCAGTCCGACCCGACCGTCGCCTACGGCCTCGGCAAAGACCTGCCCGAACTCAACTTCGGCGCGGGCGACTTCGACGCGCTGCACCCCTGGAACACCTACCGCTACGCCGGACTTCCGGCGGGGCCGATTAGCAACCCCGGTAGCGCGGCGCTGCGGGCAGTGCTCGAGCCCCAACCGACCAACGCCGCGGGCGAGCCCTACCTCTACTTTTTGCACGGACGCGACGGCACCTTTCGGCCCAACCTCAACCTCACCGACCACAACCGCGACGTCCAGGAGTACCTGCGCTAGGAGTATCCGCCCTACTACCGACCTGGCTACCGACGAAGTCGACCGTCTGGCCGATGCCCTGCGCTTCGGCGGCCCGGTAGACCTGCCAGGCCGCGACCAGGTCTTGCACCGCGAGCCCGACACCCGCAAAGATGGTGATGTCTTCGGCGTTGCGGCGTCCTTCGGCGTGTCCGGCGATGACCTCGCCGAGTTCGGCGTGAATCGCTTCGGCGCCGAGGTCGGTGTCCGACAGCGCCCCGGTGCTTAGTGCGAGGTCGCGGTCGTCGCAGAAGAAGCGGCTGCTGCGGATAAGGTCGGCGGCGACTTCGTTCTTGTTCGGGTCGTCGGCGCCGAGCGAGGTGATGTGCATGCCGGGCGAGACCATGCCCGCAAACAGAAACGGATAGCGCGACCAGGTCGTGCAGACCACGATGTCGGCGCCGGTCAGCGCGTCGGCGAGGCTGTCGGCGGGTACGAGCGCGGCGTCCGTTTCGGCAGACATCTCTTTGGCGAACTGTCCGGCCTTAAACGGCGACGTGTCGAACACACTGACGTGGCGGATGTCGCGGACGAACTGCAAACCGCGTAGCTGCCAGCGCCCCTGAATCCCCGCACCGATAATCGCGACGCGCTGGGCGTCGGGCCGGGCGAGCAGGTCGGCGGCGAGTGCGCCGGTCAGGCCGGTCCGCAGTGAGGTAATCACGCTCGCGTCCATCAGCGCGATAAGCTCGCCGGTATCGGTGCTAAAGAGCTGGACGAGGCCGGTCGTCGGGGCGGTCGCCGCTTTGGGGTGCGGAAAGAGCGCCTGCACCTTGACGCTAAAGGCGGGGATGTCTTCGTCTAGGCCGGGCAGCAGCGCGACAACCCCGTGGTCGGAATCGGCGAGGGACGAGTGCGGGCGCTGGGCCGACACCGAACGGTTGAGCGAGTAGTGTTGAAACGCCGCCCGAAACTGTTGCAGCAGAGCGGCAGGGTCGATGAGTTGCTGGACATCGGCGCGGGTCAGGATACGGGTCATGGTGTAGTGTAGCGCGTTTGGGCTCGAGCCCTCCACACCTCTCTCCTGCCATCGGTAGCGGGGCGACGCCTGTAAAACCCCGACCGTCACTCGTCCTGTGGCGACGACCCCTCCTCATCCTCATCCGACGCCTCATCAAGCCACCCCTGCTGCTTCGCGTAGTGCCGCACCGCCTCGACGGCTTCGGCCCGGTTGTGGATGTCATCGACCGCTTCGGCCTCCCTGAGAAACGCGAGCGCCGCGCCGATGTGGGGGCCGGGCCCAGTCCCTAACACCGCCATCACCTCGCGACCGTCTAGCAGTGGCTTTCGCGGCGGCGACGCCTTCATAAATTCGAGCACCCGCGACACCGCCGCCCGGTAGACTTCTCGCGCCGCCGTACTCGCACGCGGGCCCCGCGCCGCCTCGCGGTCGGCGAGCATCAGGCTAAGCAGGTCAGGCAGCAGGTCGTAGCGCTTATAGACAAAACGCCGCACTTCGCGGTGCGTGTTCGGAAGGGGCAGCATGTGGTAGCGAACCAGCCGCGACGCGTGCCGGACCCGTTCGCCCGGCTGGCACAAGCGCCGCAGCACCTTAGCGGTTATCTCGCCGCCAAGTTTGTCGTGTCCGTAAAAGGTGTAGCGACCGCGTTCGCTGTCGTAGGTGCGGGTGGCGGGCTTGCCGACGTCGTGAAACAGCGTCGCCCAGCGGAGGCCGAGGGTCGCGTCGGGGAAGCCGAGCAGCAGCTGCCGCAGCGCTTCGACCGAGTGGTCAAACACGTCTAGGTGATGAAGCCCGCCCTGCGGCACGCCCCGTAGCGGCATAAGTTCGGGCAGGTAGACCGCGCTCAGCCCTAACTCGGTAAGGTCGGCGATGCCCCGAGCCGCGTCGGGTGTGTTGAGCAGCTTGTTTAGCTCTTCGCTGACCCGTTCCCAAGCCGGTCGTTCGCGCTCGCCGCGCTGTTGGGCTCGAGCCTCCGCTACAATCGCCGCCCGGGTTGCGGGCTCGAGCCTAAAGCCGAGCTGCGCCCGTAACCGCACCCCGCGCAGCGGCCTTAGGGTATCCTCGCTTAGCGCGCTCCGCTGCGTCATCCGCAACCGCCCCGCCCGCAGGTCACGCTCGCCGCCGGTCGGGTCGATGAGTGTGCCGTCCAGGGTCGCCGCGAGCGCGTTGACGGTGTAGTCGCGCCGCCACAGGTTCGTCTCTACCGGCCCCTCTAACGGCGCGTAGTCGCGCACCACGCCGCTTCCGTCATTTGTGACGACCCGCCAGTGGCCACGCGTTTCGTCAAGCGCGAAGACACTGCCCCCGACTGTGTCGGCAGCCCGCCGCGCCGCCGCTTCGGGGTCGGGCACAATCCAGTCGATGTCGGCGTAGCTCCGCCCGAGCAGCGCGTCACGAAGCGCCCCACCGACCAGGTAGCCGTCGCGCGGGAGCGGCTTAAACTGATAGATGCTAAAGGGCTCGAGCCGCCTCCACCCTAATCGACGTCGCAGCCAGTCCATAGGAGCATTATAATGGTCGACCCGTCCACTGCATCACCTTCTATCCCCCATATCGGCCTGACCGGCAACATCGGGTCGGGCAAATCGACCGTCGCCGCACGCTTTGCCGACCTCGGCGCCGCCGTCATAGACGCCGACAAGCTCGCCCGCGACGCGACGCGCGACCCCGAAGTGCTGCGCCAAATCGCCGAGCAGCTCGGCACCGACCTCATCACCAACGGCCAACTCGACCGCGCCAAAACCGCCGAGCGGGTGTTTAACGACGAAGCCGCCCGGCAGACCCTTAACCGCATCGTCCACCCGAGGGTGGGACTGTTTCGGAAGTGGCGGGTGAACGAACTGATGAACGCGGACGCGCCGCCGCCGCTGATTGTGAGCGATATTCCGCTGCTGTACGAGACGGGGCTCGAGCCCGAATTCGACGCCGTGGTGGTGGTCTATGCCAGCCTCGACACCCGCATCCGCCGCGTCCAGGAGCGCAGCGGCCTAAGCGAAGAAGAGATTCGCGCCCGCGACGCCGCTCAGATGCCGCTCGAAAACAAGTGCGACCGCGCCAACTACATCATCGACAACGACGGCCCGGTCGACGCACTCGCCGCACAAGTCGAGCGCGTGTTTGAAGAGCTGACCGGCGACCCAGCTCGGTAGGGATGAGGGGCTACCTCACAGCATCCAGACCGAAACGACACATCGCGAAACCTTTCCCCAAACCACAAATCAACATGGTTTTGTAGGGTGCGCCATGCGCACCGCCCTTCCAGCACATCCGGCAGTTCCAGATGCCACAACAATCACGCTCGGTAGATTTCGGCGTATTTCGACAGACTTCGACGAATATCGGGGGTGCAAAATTGCTAACAGGGCGACGTTTCGTAAAGCCGCCTAACGTATCGACACAAAACCGACCGGCTTCCTCGACACATCCTCTTCGCCCACCCATCCACATATTTTGCATATAACGAAAAACGCCACCCGCACGAATGCAGGTGACGCTTGTAGGTAACGCTGTAGGCTGGCAGCCCGGTTATAAACCGAAACTCATTACCAGCTGACGCTAATTTCGCTCCGGCTGTAGGTGATGCCGTCGTCGCGGCGTTCGCTGTAGCCGTAGGTGCTACCAACGCGGTCAGCCACGAAGCTAAAGAACTCGTTAAGCGGCTCCGCCGCGTCTTCGAGCGCTTGCGGGTTGACGCCCGAGGCGCTACCGAGGCCCGACGCGAGCTGAAGCTGGCTAAGGAGGCTCTCGGCAGTGCCTTCAGTAAGGGCGCTGGTGTCGGAGTAGGCCAGCGCACTCGCACCGTCCGGAGCGTAGTCGGTCATTTCGTTGTAGGCATCGCTACCGACAAAGTTGTTGCTGCCGCTGTTCGCCTCGACGACTGTACGGGCGACGTCGGCGGAGGTCGCGATAATCGCGTAACCGTCGGTCACCGCGTAGCTAAGCGACAGACCTTCCATAATCTCGTAGGTCGTGACGGTTACGTCGCCGATGTTTTCGGTCTCCATGGTCGCCTCGCCGCTACCAGACGCGCTGCCGAACATCGCGGCGGTCTGCGACGCGGTCTGGAACAGCTGGCCGAGTCCTTCGCTCGCGGCGGTTTCGTCGCTGGCACCGAGCAGGTAGGCCACTTCACCGAGCAGGTTGTCACTCGGCATACCCGGCTGAGCGGGCGCGGCGACGCCGGTCGTGATAGATGCGAAATCGCCGGTCGTCCAGTCGAACAAGACGTTGCGCAGGTCGACACCGAGCGTCGACAGTACGAGCTGGTCTAGGCTAGTTCCGAGCTGCGGGACGCTCTGGGCGACGCTGTTGAGGTAGTCCCACCAGCCGACCAGGTCGACCGAGCCTGCGGTGTAGGACAGCACGCCGGTCGGGGCGAAGCTCGCACTGCCGAGGTCGGCGGTCGCGTCTTGGGTGAGCAGCGTGTAGAGGTCACTGTTGCCCGCTGCACTCGGCACGAGCGCACTTTCGGAGACGATACCGCTATCGGTCACGCGAATAACGCCGGTGCTTACGTTGACCGTTTCGAGCAGGCCGGTAAGCTGCGCGACCGCTTCGTCAAAGCCGAAACCGCTCGCGAAGGGGCGAACCGTCGAGGCGACGCGGCTGACGTCGAGGTAACCGTAGAAGTTACCGGCGTCGAAGCTGCCGAGCGTGTCGCCGTAGGCGGCGGTGTCGACGAGGCTGGTGCCGTTTTCACCGGCGGCGCGGCGCAGGTAGCCGCGAATCGTTTCGGGGTCGGTGCTAAGTACGAGGATGTTGTCGGCGAGGCTGTAGACGACGCCGGGGAAGGGGAAGTCGGGTTCGGGGATGGCGACCTGGTAGAAGGTGTAGCCGCTCTCTTCGAGTTCGCGGGCGTCGAGCGATTCGACCGACTCGGCGAGCAGTTCGCTAACCGTCCCGGTAAGTTCCGAGGGTAGTGCGGTCGCGAGGGTCGCCGACGGAATCGGGTTGAAAGATGACGCCGACACGGCAATCCAGGCTTCCTGACCGATAAGGTCGAGGATAGTGACGCCTTCGAGGCGGGGCTCGAGCTCACCGAGATTGTCCGGAATCTCTTCGGCACTCCCACCCGACGCAGCGAGAAGCGCTTCGCCCAGACCTAGACGCTGAAATTCGTCACGAAACGCCTCGGACTGCTCCGACAGACCGGTCAGGTCTTGCATGCCGAGCGCGAGAATCGTGTTGTCGGGTAGCAGCGGCGCCATGTTTTGGGCGCTCGCGAGTCCTCCGGCGAGTCCTCCAACAAGAACCGTGACGAGAAGGGTTCGTACGAGATAGCGTTTTATCACAAAAAGTTCCTCCTTATGTTTCTGCACCGCTAGGCCGACAGCAGTGTCGGGGTAACGGCGCGCTTGACGTAACGTCATGCTACAAAATCGTCTAGTGAGAAGCGTAGCGGTAACGTCAGGTTGTTTCACTTACATCGTCTTACCTAAATCATCGTAACGGGGATACGTCACACGAGCGTCACAAAAAACGGGACGGTACCGAGCCGCAGCAGCAGAATGGCGTGTGTCCGGTGCGGTTTCGAGCGGTGCAGCACCAGATGATGTCGTTCTAAGCAGGATGGTTTCGGGTCGGCATCTCGGGCCAAAACATGCCCGTCAGACACCGGTACTGCTGCACTCCCCCTACAGACACCCGTCTAGGGTGACACGAAAACGCGGCAACCCGAAAGCTACCGCGTTACAGTTTGGCAATCCTAAACGCGTTACCCGGCGAGCAGACCCTTAGCGGTCGCGATGATGTTGTCGGCGCTAAAGCCGTACTTCTCCATCAGCACGTCACCTTCTGCCGACGCTCCGAATTCGTCGAGGCCGATAACCGCGCCTTCGTCACCGACGTACTTGTGCCAGCCTAGCGAGGCACCCGCTTCGACCGAGACACGCTTTTTGACGGCGCGGGGCAGCACCGATTCGCGGTAGTCGGCGTCTTGGGCGTCGAACAGTTCGAGGCTCGGCATGCTCACCACGCGGGTTTTGATGCCGGCGGGCTCGAGCCCCTCCTTCGCCGCTAAACACTTGTGAACCTCCGACCCCGTCCCGATCAGAATCACGTCGGGCGTTCCGTCACAGTCGGCGAGTACGTAGCCTCCCTTGGCCACACTCCCCTTCGGCACGTCGAGATGCGCTACACCCTGCCGGGTTAGTGCGAGCGCACTCGGCCCGGTCTTGTGTTCTAGCGCGCACACCCACGCCTGCGCCGTCTCGTTCGCGTCCGCCGGACGAAACACCCTCATGTGCGGGATGGCCCGCAAGGCCATAAGCTGCGCGACCGGCTGGTGGGTCGGCCCGTCGCCGCCGAGCCCGATGCTGTCGTGGGTAAAGACGTAGGCGACCGGAATCTCCATGAGCGCGGCGAGCCGCAAGCTCGGGCGGAGGTAGTCCGAAAAGATCAGAAACGTCGCGGCAAACGGACGGATTCCGCCGTGGAGCGCTAAGCCGTTACAGATCGCCGCCATGCCGTGTTCGCGCACCCCGAAGTTGATGTTGCGCCCGCCGAAAGCGCCCCGGTCGATGTGGCCGTAGTCTTTAAGGGTGTTTTTGTTCGATCCCGCCAGGTCCGCCGAGCCGCCCATAAACTGCGGGACGTGCGGCGCGAGCGCGTTCATCACCTTGCCCGACGCGTTGCGGGTGGCGTCTTTGCCGCCGACTTCGAAGCTCGGCACGAGGTCGCTAAGGTTGTCGGGCAGGTCGCCCGCGAGGACGCTGTCGAGCTGCGCGGCGAGGTCGCCGTGTTCGTTCTGGTAGCTCTTAAAGCGGTCGTTCCAGAGACGTTCGGCGGTGTCGCCCTGTTCGAGGGCTTCGCGGTAGTGCTCGAGCACCTCGTCCGGCACCGTAAACCGTTCCCAGTCGATACCGAGCGCCTCTTTGGTCGCCTTCGCCTCGTCGTCGCCGAGCGGCGAGCCGTGCACGTCGGAGGTTCCGGCCATTTCGGGTGAGCCGTAGCCGATGGTGGTCCGCACTGCGATGATACTAGGGCGGACGGGCTCGAGCTGCGCCGCTTTAATCGCGTCTTCGATCCCCGCCAGATCGTTGCCGTCCTCGACCCGCTGCGTATGCCAGCCGTAGGCCGCGTAGCGCCCCAACACGTCTTCGGTAAAGGTGATGTCGGTCGGGCCGTCGATGGTGATGTTGTTGTCGTCGTAGAGCACGATCAGCTTACCGAGCCCGAGGTGTCCGGCGATCGAACAGGCCTCGTTTGACACCCCCTCCATGATGTCACCGTCCGAGGCGATCACGTAAGTGTAGTGGTCGATGATGTTGTGGCCCGGCTGGTTGTAGGCCGCCGCGAGGTGCGCTTCGGCGAGCGCGAAGCCGACCGCGTTGCTAATCCCCTGGCCGAGCGGCCCCGTCGTCGTTTCGACGCCCGGCGTCAGGCCGTATTCGGGGTGGCCCGGCGTCAGGCTCCCCCACTGCCGGTAGTTTCGCAGCTCCTCCATCGACAGGTCGTAACCGGTTAGGTGCAGCAGGCTGTACTGCAACATCGAACCGTGTCCGGCAGACTGGATGTAGCGGTCGCGGTTTATCCACTGCGGGTTTTTCGGGTTGTGCTTGAGAAACTTCGTCCACAGCACGTACGCCATCGTCGCCGCGCCCATCGGCATGCCCGGATGGCCCGAAGCCGCCTCCTGGGTCGCGTCGATGGTCAACGCCCGGATCGTGTTGACGGCCCGCTCTTCTAGCCGCGTCATCGTCTTGGTATCTGCTTGAGACATACTTCTCCCTGTCCTTTCGGCCCTGCTGTGATTCATCTCGCTGCGGTGTAAGGTCGTTCGTAACGTCTTACGGTAGAGGCTAATTACGTCGCTGTGCTACGTCTATTCGTCGATCGACGCCGGTCGGATTAAGAGAGCGCTTAAAAGACGGTGTAAGAGACGGCTCGAGCCACGACAATCTACCGTGCACTCTATCAGACTCGCGCCTCGTACTCTAGCGAGCTAGTGCGGATTGTCACCGTCTAACTGTTGACGCCGCGCCACAATCGCCTCGCGGACCCGGCTCGCGGCCTCGAAGTGCTGCTTTTCTAGCTCGGTTTCGACCCGCAACGGCGGTACCGGTTTGGGGCGGTTGTCCTCGCCGAGCGCGACAAAGTTAAGGTGACCGATAGTGCAGAGCCGCCGCTCGCCGGTCATCGGGTTTTCGCCGTGGACTTCCGAGCGGATAATCATGCTGGTTTTGCCGGTCCAGGCGATCCGGCTTTTGAGTTCGATAATCTCGCCGACGAAGACCGGATTGCGAAAGTCGACCGGTTCGATCGACGCGGTCACGGCGGGCATCCGGCAGAAACGCCAGCAGGCGATGCTCGCATTGATGTCCATCAGCTCGATAATCCGTCCGCCGAACAGGGTGCCGAGCGGGTTGGTGTGTTGCGGAAAGATGCTGTCGACGGTCACGACCCAGTCGGAGACGCGGGGTTCGTCGGAGGGGGTGTTCATGGAGACAGTGTAACGGATGGAGATGGTGTGTCGGATGGAGACGGTGCGACGGCTGGGACCCTCCCCCTCCGCCCTACACTCACCCAAAGCGTGGTTTAATAGCGGTAACGTTTTTCGGGATGTCGTCGTGTTCTAATCGTCATGTTCTCATCGTCGTTGTTCGAGACATCGTTCGCAGAGCTGGTTCGCAGAGTCGTTTGCAGAGCTGATAGCAGCGCCCCACGACGCCCCTCGACCACGATACCGACCACATCGACTACGACATCGAGACACACGACCCATCGCGGTCTCTTGGAGGTTTTATCATGGCAACACAGACCGGACAGACCCTTTCGGCTCCGCTTATCCGTCACCTCGTACCGGTACGCTCGGCAGTGCTGCGTATCCCCCTACAGATCACGCTCGGCGTCGTGGCGATGGCGCTGCTCGCGCAGGTTCGTATCGAGATCGGGCCGGTACCGATCACCGGGCAGACGCTCGGCGTGCTGCTGATCGGCGCGGCCTACGGTGCGGGGCTCGGCTCGCTAACGCTGCTCGCGTATTTGATTGTCGGCGGGCTCGGCCTGGGTGTGTTTACCGGTGCGGGTGCGGGCTGGTCGTACTTTAGCGGCGCGACGGCGGGGTATCTGCTGAGCTATCCGCTGGTCGCGGGCGTGGTCGGCTATCTGGCGCAGCGCGGCTGGGATCGGCGCTTTTCGACCACGGCGCTCGCCATGCTCGTCGGCAGCGTGCTGATCTATCTGCCGGGCGTGTTGTGGCTGAGCACGTTCGCCCCAGCAGACACGGCGGCGCTGCGCTGGGCGCTAGGTGCCGGACTGGTACCGTTTATCGTCGGCGACACGGTCAAGCTGCTGATCGCGGCGGCGCTGCTACCGAGCGTGTGGGGGCTGTTCGGTCGACGTTCGTAGACACACTTCGTAGACACACGCTGTAAGCGTTACATCGTGAACACCGCAAAGATAAGGACGCTGGGCTGTTGGCTCGGCGTCTTGTTGTTGCTAGGCGTTACGTGGGGACGGGTCGAGGGCGAGCGGACGGGTCGTTATACGGGGGCGTCGCGGGCGTCGGAAGCGGTGACGCTCTCGGTTGGAGAAGAAGGAGAGGTGAGGGCTCGAGCCACCCTCCTCGTCACCCTAAGCTATAGCGACGACACCCCCACCCGCACCGAACCCTTCCCGCCGTTCGACCTTACGGTTCGTTACCGCGTCGAGGCGATCCCAGACCGACCGGAACAACGGCGCGTCGTCTTGACCCCGATCGACCTTACCGTGAGCGACGAGCCGGGCCGAGAGCTTATCGCGTCGTTACGCCCTGAAGCGTTCGTTCGCGAACTCGTCGTCGACCGCTACGGCTGCCCGGTCACAGCGCCGACACCGTTGCCGCAGGCGCCGATTTTGCAGAGTGGCGAGGTGCTGTTCGCGGTGATGACGGGGTTAGAGCCCACCCTCTTCTGCCGCCCCCCGAACGCCGGAACTCGCTGGACGGTTACCAACGACGCAGCAGACGTCCGCGAAACCCGCCGCTACCGGCTCGTCAGAAGCGACGACGGCCCGACCGCCGAGCTAGATCTCTCCCAAACGACCCACGACAGCACCCGGAGCGACCTGACCGGCACCCTCGGTCTAGAATCCGGCACGTTGCTAGTTGCTACCCGCGAGCTTTAACCTGTCGCTCCTAAGCCGCTACGAATCCTACCGAGAAACAGCACAGGGCTCGGTAACCGCGACCATCGCGCTGTCTCTGGATCTCCGTACGGTAGGCGAGTAACCGCAGCGGCAGCGCGTCGTAACGACGCCGTCAACGACCTCCGTCAGCTCTGCACACCGCCCCCGCACGCTGCCCCTTCACACCACCTGCCCCACAAATGTGTGCGGCCCCGCACCCATCGGTCGGTCTGACCTGGATGCGGGGCCGCGCGGTGCCCATCTGATATTGAGGGTAGGCTGCTCCGTGCTGGAGCCCCTCTCAGCGGGGTGGTGTCAGCTACCCTAGAAGGGCACCTCCACTTATCTCAGATTTATTAATCTGGATCACCTCCTTTCCGTGGTAAAAAAGAGTGTACTCGCAAAAAGACGGCGCCGATGTATGGTCAGTTACTGACAGCTTGGCAGGTGTTACGAACACTGTCTTGGACGGGTTTAGGGGACGTCCGCGCGGGGTGCTAGAGCGCCCTGGGTCGTAGGGTCAACGTCACCGGGTCATAGGGTCGACGCGGCGGGACGTGTGGGGGCCGGAAGTAGACGCGGGCCGAGAGGTTAGGGCGTGTCGGGAGAGGGGTCGGGCTCGAGCCGGTCCGCGACCTGTCGCCACACCTTCATCCCCGCCATCGCTCTAGGAAAGCCGACGAACAGCGCGGCCTGTAGCAGCGTCTCCTTGATCTCGCCTAGCGTCGCGCCGCAGTTTAGCGCGCCGTAGATATGCGTTTTGAGTTCGCTGTCGCTGCCGACACTAAGCAGCGCGGTGATGGCGAGCAGTTCGCGGGTTTTGAGGTCTAGACCCGGCCTCGCCATGACGGTGTCGTACGCGACGTCGACAACCAGATCGGCGAGGTCGTCATCGAGACGACGCAGACCGCGTTCGATCGCTTCGGCTTTATCGCCCCAAATCTGCTTTCTCACTGTCATAGGCTGCAATGTATCACGCGCTGCTCCGACCGACCCGCACCCGACAAAAACAGGGATATCGCACGACAGGTCGGCGCGTCTACGTCACGAGGCGTTATCATGATTACGACGACGACACAAACCGAACACACCAACGATCACGGTTAGGAGTTAGACATGAACTACCGCACACTCGGCAAAACCGGTTACGAAGTCTCTGAAGTTAGCTTTGGCGCCTGGGCGATCGGCGGCAGTTGGGGCGAGGTTAGCGAGGGCGAAGCGATGGCGGCGCTGCACCAGGCACTCGACGAGGGGATCAACTTTTTCGACAGCGCCGACGTATACGGCGACGGGCGGAGCGAACGGCTGCTCGCGCGGCTTAAAAAAGAGCGTCCGGACGAGTCTTTTTACGTCGCCACCAAAGCCGGACGGCGCCTCGACCCGCACACTGCCGAAGGCTACAACCGCGACAACCTGCGCCGCTTCGTCGCCCGGAGCCGCGACAACCTAGACACCGACACGCTCGATCTGCTGCAACTCCACTGTCCGCCGACCGAGGTCTACTACCAGCCCGAAGTCTTCGCCGTACTCGACGAACTCGTCGCGGAAGGGCAAATCCGCCACTACGGCGTCAGCGTCGAAAAGGTCGAGGAGGGGCTTAAGGCGCTGGCCTACCCCGACCTCGCGACCGTGCAGATCATCTTTAACCCGTTTCGGCAACGGCCCGCCGAGCTTTTTTTAAGCCAGGCGCAAGCGCGTGACGTCGGCGTGATCGTCCGGGTACCGCTCGCGAGCGGCTTGCTGACCGGCAAGATGAGCAAAGACGAAAGCTTTCCCGACGACGACCACCGCAACTTTAACCGTGAGGGCGAAGCGTTCGACCGGGGCGAAACGTTTGCGGGCGTCGACTTCGAAACGGGCTTAGCTGCCGTCGACAAGCTCCGTCCGCTCGTCCCCGAAGACGCCACGATGCCCGAACTCGCGCTCCGCTGGATTCTAATGTTTGAAGCGGTAAGCTGCACGATTCCGGGTGCGAAACGACCCGAACAGGTGTCGGACAACGCCGCCGCGTCCGAACTCGCATCGCTGCCCCACGAGACGATGGAGACGATCCGCAAGGTCTACGAAGAACACATCTTCGACCAGGTCCACCACCGCTGGTAACGTGTATGTCGGGACGAGTCTAATCGACGTCGTGTTCGACGATAACGGCGACGAGGCCGCCGTGACTGCGTAGGCCGAGCGGTGGCGTCGCGACGCGGTTCGAGACGCCTAAACCGACGCCGAACGGGAGCGCGGTGGGGTCTAGATCGTACTTAGCGCCCTGGATGCTGACGGTCGTGTTGTGCTCTAGGGCGATCAGGCTAAAGAGTGTGTCGGGGGGCAGGGGGAGCTCGAGCCCCTCCTCCCCCACCAGCAGATACACCTGACGATACCCGTCGTCTAGCACCGTCGTCCGCCCCTCCCGCGCGCGCCGCGCCGCGATCACCACCGCCGCCAAGGTCTGGTCGAGCCGCCCACCTAACACGCCGACCACCACCACCTCGTCCGCCCCGCGCTCGTCGACCTCGGCAAAGGCGAGTTCTAGATCGAGACGGTCTTTTTCGGGTGGATGACGCTGTTCGGCCAAGTTCTCGTAGCGGCCTAACACCTCGGCGGAGACCGAATCGAAATCGCCGACAACCAGCGTCGGGGTCAGCCCGAGCAGCGCCGCGTGGTGCAGCCCCGAGTCGGCAGCGACGACAATGTCCGCATCCGACACCCGCTCTCTTAACGCGTCGGTCACGCGAATATCGCTTCCCGCCAAAATAACCGCTTTCATTCGGGTACCGTTTCGGTGTGTTCGCTGTCGTTCGGGCGGGTATCCTCAGCACTATCTTCGGCGAGCAGTACGAGCGCTTCGCGCGGGATGCCGAGCCTAACCTCGTCGCCGACCCCCATCTCGGGCAGTTCGCGCGCGAACCCTGACCAGCGTATCTCTATGCCGAGCCGCGCCACACACAGCCGCAGCGTGTAGAGCGCGCCCACCCGAACCATGCCGCGCAGCTCCGCTCGCCACGCGTCGCGCCCCGGTTCGCGGCTGTCGTCTTCACGGCTATCTTCAGGACTATCTAGCGTCACGAGATCGTCGCGCAGCAGCAGCGTTTTGTTCTGCTCGTCTGGGCCGAGGCCGATCTGGCGCAGCCAGCGCCGCACTTCGGGGTGTTCGGAGACGTCGTAGAGGTTCTGATGACCTAAAAACCGCGCCGCCCAGAGCGTTTTCGGCGCCGCAAACAGCGCGTCTGGCGTGTCGATCTGCTCTAGGCGTCCGCGCCGCATCAGCGCGACCCGGTCGGCGAGCGCGAACGCCTCGGACTGGTCGTGGGTGACGTAGATCGCGCCGGTGTCGAGGGCGCCGAGCAGGTCGGCGAGTTCGGCCTTGAGGTCTTCGCGCAGCGCTACGTCGAGGTTCGACAGCGGTTCGTCGAGCAGCAGCAGCGACGGTTCGGGGGCGAGCGCCCGGGCGAGCGACACCCGCTGCTGTTCGCCACCCGACAGCTGTGCTACCCGCCGCGCACCGAAACCGGTCAGACCGACAAGCTCGAGCAACTCCCCGACCCGCGTCCGCCGCGCCGCCGCCGGCCAGCCCCGCTCGACAAGACCGAACGCAACGTTGTCCGCGACGTTGAGGTGCGGAAAGAGCGCGAAGTCCTGAAACACCATCCCGAAACCGCGCTGTTGGGCCGGCTGCCGGGTGATGTCGTGGTCGTCTAGGGTGACGCGACCGGCGTCGGGCCGCTCTAGACCGGCGACGAGCCGGAGCAGGGTGCTTTTGCCGCAGCCGCTCGGGCCGAGCAACGCGACGGTTTCGCCGGGCGTGACGGTTAGGGAGACGTCGGCGACGGCGTGGGTGTTGGCATAGTGCTTGTGGAGGTGCTCGAGCCTTAAGCCCGCCACCCGCTCGGAGGTCGGTTCGCGCGTCACCCAGTTACGCTACCACGTGGCGAGCAGTACAGCAGCTTACGAAACAGGCTGCACCTGCGGTGTAACTCTGCCGGTAACACGCTGTCTACACCCGAGCGTACTGGTTCTGACGGCACTTTATACCGAACGACCAAAGATGCTTTACGATAGACAAAGGAGACTGTATGAAAGTTAGCATCGCCGAAGTTCCAGAACAACTCGACGAACTACTACGCCGTGTCGAAGCGGGCGAGGCAATCACGATTGTTCGCGACGGACATCCTGTTGCTATCTTGCGACGTCCTGATGAAACATTACCTTCACGAGCCGCTTGGCGAGAGAAGCAGGAAGCGCCTAAAAAAAGTGTCCTCGACGATCTTGTCGCTATGCGTGACGACTATCGCTACTAGCTGTCCGATATTGTGGTGATTTCTAGCGGTACGAACGTCTCTGTTAGACCTCACATCTTTTTAAGCCTTACCTCGCTACCCTAGATTTGTGAACTTTAATTTCGACAGTAAAATAACGACACCGACGCGTCACCTTGTGCGAACATTGTCTTTGCTCGTGCTAGGCGGGCTTATAAGCGGCGCCTTCGCCCAGAGTCTCCCCCAACTCGACGGCCCCTCCCTCAACCCTCGCGCCGAAGAGATCCGCCAGATCGAGTGTCCTACCGGCGAGATTCCCGAAGGCTCGAGCCAGGTGTGGATCGAAGAGTACGAGCGCCGGGCGCGCTACAGCGAGACGCTACCCGCATACTTTGCGGCGGTGCCGTTAGAGCGCGATCAGACCTTGGAGATGCCGATCAAGGGCGTCACCGTCAGCCAAATCGTCGATACGTGGGGGGCGGCGCGGAGCGAAGGGCGGCGACACGAAGGACAAGACATCTTTGTGCCGCGCGGGACGCCGATCTATTCGGCGACGACCGGCTACGTCTACCGGATGGCCGAAAACCCACGGGGCGGCAACACGGTGACGGTTGTGGGCGGCGGCGGGGTTCGCTACTACTACGCGCACCTGAATGGGTATCCTGAAAATTTAGAAGAGGGGCAGTACGTCACGACCGAGACGGTGATCGGTTATGTCGGCAACACCGGCAACGCCCGCACCACGCCGCCACATCTGCACATCGGGATGTACACCGGCAGCTACGAATCGTGCGACTGGGAGGCGGAAAACCCGTACCCGCTGCTCGTCAACCGCTAAGACCCTAAAATTCGCCTTCGCCAAAACGCTCTAAGATCAGCATGACCGCGCCGGTCACGACCATCAGCAGGGTGGCGAGCACCAGCGCGGAGCCGTAGTTCGCGGCGCCGGGACGGCCTAGACGGTCGAAGATCGCGACGGGCAGGGTGGCGTATTCGGGACGGCTGAGCACGAGCGACGCGCCGAATTCGCCCATCGACACGGCAAACGCGAAGCTCGCGGCGGTGATGAGGGCGGGGAGCAGCAGCGGTAGTTCGACGCGGCGGAGGATGGCGAGAGGGCGGGCCCCTAAGACCTGGGCGGCTCGTGTCAAGTTCGGCGGCAGACCGCGCAGTGCGGGCAGCAGACTCCGCGTCACGAACGGAAAGGCGATCAGGGTGTGGGCGAGCACCAGCCCCCACGGACTCGCGCGCAGCGCCGGAAAGGCGATCAGGTAGCCGAAACCGAGTGTGACGGCGCTCGTCGCGAGCGGGAGGAGGCTAAGCGTGTCGAGCCAGCGCCAACCGCCCCGGACAACAGCGTAGGCGAAGGCGAACCCGACAACGAGGGAGAGGAGGAGGCTCGAGCCCGCAAATCGCAGCGAATTGCCGAGCGCCTGCCCCACCCCCG
Source organism: Trueperaceae bacterium (assembly GCA_034521635.1). Lineage (GTDB taxonomy): Bacteria > Deinococcota > Deinococci > Deinococcales > Trueperaceae > JAXHMC01. Next base: position 71,450 of record JAXHMC010000029.1, read on the forward strand.
CAAACCCCACCGACGGCCTCGCCTCTAACAGAAGCTGGACGTTGCGCCCACTCGGCCACCAACCCCCGCCGGGCCAAAACGCCTGGTAGACGAGCGCCCCGAGCGGCGACAGAATCAGCAGCACCGCGCCGATCAGGTTAAGCCAGAGCAGCACCCGCCAGCCCCCCGTCGGCCTCGGCAGCGCGGTACCGCCCCCACCCATCGGCACCGCGAGCCGCACCTGCATCCGGGTGTAGATCCAGGTAAACAGGCTAATCACGACGAGCTGGGCGAGTACGAGCACGGCGGCCTGCTCGAGCCGTAACAGCCGCGCCGTCAGCCGGTAAATCTCCACCTCTAGCGTCGCGAAGCTCGGGCTCGGCGCCAAAATCACGATCACCCCGAAACTGGTAAAGCAGAAGATAAAGACCAGCGTCGCCGCCGCGAAGATCGCCGGTGCCGCGACCGGCAGCGTAACCCGCCAGAGCGTCCGCGCCGGCGACGCGCCGAGCATCTGCGCCGCTTCGCGCAGCTTCGGGCTCGCTGCTTCTAAGTAGCTGCCGACGATACGCACCACGATCGCGTAGTTGTAGAACACGTGCGCGAGCAGGATAAGTGTCAGGCTGTCGCGCAGGTTGACGCCGACCAGCCCGCGCGGGCCGAACAGCGCCAGAAAGCCGATCCCGGCCACCACGGTCGGCATCACGAAGGGGATGGTAAACGCGCTGCGGAGCAACTTTTTACCGACGAAATCAAAGCGGGCAAACAGCAGCGCGCTCGGCAGGCCGATCAGCACGGTGAGCGCGGTCGAGAGCAGTGCCTGATAGGCGGTAAACCCGAGCCGTTCGCGGTAGAAGGGGTTGGTTAGCGCGCCGAGGACCGCGTCCCAGCTCGTCAGGCTGCGGAGCAAGATGACGACGAGCGGGTAGAACAGAAACAGCGCCAGAAACGCCAGCGCGACCAGGCCGCAGAGACGGGTAAACCAGGAGCGGGTCATATCGTTGTCACCGTCGTTGTAGCCGTCATGATCGCCATACCTCAGTTACAGCTGTGCCGTTACAGCGGTGGGCTTTGCGGCGGTAGCACAGACTAGTCAGCAGGTGAGGAGAGGGGCTCGAGCCCCGCCAAACTCTCTTCGGACCAGTCGAGCAGCGCCCGCGCCAGGTGTCGTCCGTAGCTGAGCGTCATCAGCCAGTACGGCAACGACGGATGCTCGGCGAACTCGGCCCGGAGCCACGTCACCAAGCCGTCGTAGGTGTCGAGCCGGGTCTGCTGTTGGCGCCTAAAGGTCGCGATCTTGGCCTGGATGTTGGCGTCCGAGAGCTGATCGCCGAAGAAGAGTTTGAGCAGCAGTTCGTTACGGGGCGGCGCGTAGTCGACCGGTTCGCGGAGCCAGTTCTGAAACACCCGCTCGCCTTCGTCGGTGAGGGTGTAGACGCGGCGGTCGCGGGCTCCGGTCTGGGGCTCGAGCCGCGACGTTACCAGCGCCTCCTTTTCGAGCTGCCGCAAATTCGGATAGATCTGTCCGAAGCTCTCACTCCAGAAATGGGCGATACTTACCTCGGTCATCTTCTTGATGTCGTACCCCGACTTCGGCCCGAGGCTGAGGATGCCCAGAATCGCGTAGCGGCTTTTATTGACTTTGGCCATTAGCCTCTAGCATAACCGACACCGCCCCCGCCCGACCGTTATCGCGCTAGCCTTTAGCGTCGCCACAGCCGAGCGCCTACACAGCCGAGCGCCCGGCAGACCTGCCTCGCGCTTCCCGACGGTTTGCCCCTCGTCCGAACCGCTATCCTATGGTTTACAGGGAGGGACCACCATGCCTAGCACCATCGCCCAGCAGTTTATGGACGCACTCCAGGAGATCGAAAAGACCCGCACCGTCGACGCTATCGTCCAGCTCTTTAGCGACGACGCTACCCTCGCCCGCCTCTCGCACGTTGGTGACTATCAGGGCTCGGACGGTGCCGACCGCTTCTGGCGCGAGTATCTCGGCACCTTCAAAAGTTTAGAGACCACCTTTCACAGCGTGATCGAAGACGGCGAACAGGTCACGCTCGAGTGGGAGTCGCGGGGCGAACTGCTTAACGGCGACCCGCTCCACTACTGCGGCGTCAGCCTGTTTAGCGTCGCTGACGACAAGGTGACGAGCTTTCGCACCTACTACGACTCGGCGAGCTTTCTGCCGAAAGGATCGCGGCAGAGCTAACGCCGGTACGCTCTAACGGCGTCGCGTCAGAGTCATCGCGGCAGAGTTGTCTATCGTCGTAGTCATCGCTACAAAACTTACTCGTCGACCTCGTCTCGACAGCACTATTGTGGCAGGCACGGTTTCCGTCGTCGCCTGCCTTTGTGATGGGCCCTTCGTCCCTCGCGAGACCGGCACGAGATCGGGCGCTCGAAGCTTCGCGATCGGGCACAGAGATAGCCGTTAGGGTGGATGCTTATACGTTCGGGCGCACCTTTGTACGACCAGGCGGTTTCGCGTTAGACTAGTCGGCATAACGCCCGCTCGCAAAGGAGTCTGTCTTGGCTACGCCCCCCAAACCCCCGCCCGACCTGCGCTCGACCGTAGCGCCACCGACAACGCTGCACAAAGGCGCTCCTGGCGCATCTTTCAAACGATCCGCCCGAGCTACCTGCTGCTGCTCTCGGCGCTGCCCTTCGTGATCTACCTCTTTGGCGAAGTGCGCCCGACTATCAGGCGGCGCTAAGCTTTGTCCTGCCCGGTGTCTGGACGACGGTGCTCGTCACGGTGCTCGCCTACCTCGGCGCGGCGGTGCTCGGGCTGGTGCTCGCCGGTCTGCTCATCCTCAAACCGGGGCGCTTTACGCTGCCGGGCTACGTCGGCGCGGCGCTGCTGCTGCTCGCGGCGAGCCTGTTCTTCTTTACCCGCAGCGAGGTGACCTACGCGCTGGTCGGAGAGCCGGACGGGCGGGTGGCGATCTTGCAGGGGACGCCGAGCGGGCTTATCGACACCCTCCAGCGGGGGCGCTACGCCGAAGACGCGCCAGAGTGGCGGATCCGGGCGGTGACGAGTGTAGAGGGGGGGCTCGAGCAACTCGAAGAGGGCCGGGTCAGCGCACTCTTTATCCCTGCCGAGCAGGCGCCGAGCGACCTCGAAACGTGTTGTGGACAGTCAGCTTTCTGCCCTCTAGCGCGCAACGCCCGGCGATGGCGCTGCTGGTGTTCGCCGTGATCACCACAATGCTAAGCTTCGCGAGCTGGCAGAGCGGCGTCCATCCGCTCGCGATCTTCGCCGAACTCTACGTCGATATGATTCGCGGCATCCCGATGCTGGTCATTATCCTCTACGTCGGCTTTCCGCTCCAGGGCACGATCCGCGACATCACGGGCGGCATGGTCGAACCGTCACGGCTGATGCGCGGCATTATCGCGATCGCGCTGGGCTACGCGGCCTATCTCGCCGAGGTGTTTCGGGCCGGTATCGAGGCGATTCCGAAGGGGCAGGGCGAAGCGGCGCGGAGTCTGGGGCTGTCGGGCTGGCAGACGGCCCGCTTTATCATCATCCCGCAGGCGATCCGGATCGTGGTGCCGCCCCTAGGCAACGAGTTCATCGCCATGCTTAAAGACACCTCGCTGCTGTCGCTGCTGTCACTCCGCGAAATCACCCAACGGACCCGCGAGTTTTCGGCGAGCACGTTCGAGTACTTTCCGGCCTACAACACCGTCGCCCTGCTCTACATCGCCCTAACCCTCGCCGCGTCTAGCATGGTCAAGTTTGCCGAGCGCCGCACCGACACCGAACGCTAGGCGCGGTGTGTTCGGCAGAGTGCTAGCCCGTAGTGGCTCGCCTAGCTTAAAACGGTGTGTAATCAAGGTTTGGTCGTGACACACTTTTCAGCATCCTACACGTAGATTTTCGGATTTCGGGGGACGTTCTCGACGCACCATTTTAGAGTAGTCGGCCCAGTAGGGTGCGCCATGGCGCACCGCCTTTTAGCTGTGCAAACACACTTACTCTCCGACGGTTGTCTTTAAGTCATCGAACTTCATCACCCCATGTTCCCTACAACCCCAATCCCGAGAATAAACGTCCATGTCGACGTATCTGTGAAAGCTGCTGTATGGATACGCTCCAGCACAATCGACCAGACCGTGACGTACAGGATTGTAGTGGATGTAGTCGATATGCCGCTGGAGATCTTTTTCGTCGCGGATGGTGTGCTCCCAGAATCGCCTTTGCCATACGCCGCGCTCTCTACGGATACTTCGAGACGTACTCGTCGATCTTCTTTCCGCACCCCCCGCGGCGAGCCAGGCTTTGCTAAACTCTCCTTTTATCCAGCTCCAGCGATGCGAATAGTTGGTATCGTCACTCGGCAACCTCCATATTGTGTGGAGATGATCGCCGAGTAGAACGATGGCGACGGTTTCGAAGGGCCAGCGCTCTCGGCAGGCGATCAGGGCCTGACGTAATGCCGAGCGGGCTGTATCGGTGCAGAGAATATTGGCGCGCTGGTAGGTCACGACGGTGAAGAAATAGATGCCTCCGGGGATGTAGGAGCGGCGGTAGTGGGGCATAGTGAGGTCAACAGGTTGAGTCAAAAGAAGGTGCGCAATGGCGCACCCTACGAGGTTGTATTGTCAAGATCAGTGCCACCAGACTTCTAGGCCGGGGTAGTGGGCTTCGACGATGGCCTGAAACAGAAAAATCGACGATCAGGTGGACGACGAGCACCCACAGCAGCACCCGCGACCGCTCGAACATCGCGCCTTGGGTGATCGCGAAGACGTAGACGAAGACCGGGCCGAACAGGCCGCGAAACGCCATGTCCCAAAGTAGGCCGGTGTAGAGCACGGCTTGGGCGGGGTTAGCGATGCGGTACGGAAAGAGGCTGCGGATAATCGCGTAGCTGACGTTGATAAAGAACAGCTCGTCCCAGATGCCGACCGCGTTGATGCCCATAAACAGCTTGAACAGCTCGACGTTGTCTGGTTCGGGCGGGAGTGTCCAGTTAAAGGGCACGTCGGGGTGGAGGACGACGAAGTAGAGCTGAAACACGCCCCAGGCTAACGGGACAGCGCTTGCGGTGTAGAGGAGCTCGAGCCCCTCCCACTTCTTCGGCCAGAACGAAAAGGTGATGATCCCCTTCCCCCACAAGATCGCCGTCGGCACAATAATCGCGAGCGCGAACATACTGCCTAGCGTAACGATATGGCGCGGGTCGAGATCGGTCGACACCGGTGCGAGCGCCAAAATAACGACCGCCGCCGCGAGTGCGAGATAACGTAGGCGCCGGTCGGCGGGCTCGGTGCGGAGCGTGTACAGAAAGCCTAACGCGGTCGGCAGCCCCCACAGCCACAGTTCGAGCGGAATCCAGAGCACCACCGTCGCCATCAGCAGCACGATCGGCCACACCGTCGCGCCGTCGGGGAGCGGCCCGCGAAACACTGCCGGGTCGGGCTGGTGGTCGGCGGCGGCGTCCGTCTGTTCTCTCGTCTCGGCCACCGCTACGCTTCGGGGCTGCGCCGGCTAAAGCCCTGCGTCATCCGGTCTAGAATCACGGCCATAATCACCACCGCGAGGCCCGCTTCGAAGCCGAGCCCTAAGTTGAGGGTGTTGATGCTGCGCAACACGTCGCGCCCGAGGCCGTCCGCCCCGATCATCGCCGCGATCACGACCATCGACAGGCCGAGCATGATCGACTGGTTCACCCCGGCCATAATGGTCGGTACGGCGGTCGGAAGCTGCACCTTGACGAGCTTCTGCCAGGCGGTCGCGCCGAACGCATCGGCGGCCTCGACGAGTTCGTGCGGCACCTGCCGGATGCCTAGGTTGGTCAGCCGGACCAGCGGCGGCATCGCGAAGATGACCGTCGCGATCACCCCCGGCACGATGCCGATACCGAAAAAGATCACCGCCGGAATGAGGTACACGAAGGCGGGCATGGTCTGCATAAAGTCTAGGCCCGGCTTCATAAAGCCTTCGGCAGTGTCGCTAAGCGCCGCCGCGATGCCGAGCGGAAGGCCGATCAGCACCACGATCAGCTCGGCGCTAAGCACAAGTGCGAGCGTAGCGACAAACGCCGACCAGAGTTCGATATTCGCGATGAGGGCGAGGCCGAGCACACTAAACAGCCCCACGCGCCAACCGCTCAGGCGCCAGGCGAGCAAGCCGATCACGACGATAAAGGCGAGGGCGGGTACGGCCTCGAGCCAGACGATAAGCTGTTCGGTGACCGTTTCGACAAACCAGTTTAGCGCGTCGAACACGCCCGCGAACTCGGTCGAGAGGTAGTCGATACCGGCGTCGACCCAGTCGCGTAGCGGCAGGCGCCACGCCTCGTAGCGCTCGACGAGGTCGGTCAGCCAGGAGGGGAGAGTTAGAGACAGGGAGGTTAGAGGCATGGGCAGGTCACTTTCGTAGGGCGAGTTTCGGAAGGGGGGTGGGCTCGAGCCCTACCAGTGCCGTAATCACCGCGCCGGGGCGGATGCTGCCGAGCAACCGACCGTTGTCGTCAGTCACGGCGACCGGCCCCGTATCGGCGGCGAGGACTTGCATCACCGCGCGCAAGCTCGTATCCGGCGAGACCGTCGTCGCGGGGCGGGCGAGGCTCTGCACCGGCGTAAAGGCGGCGTCGGCGAGTGCCGACACATCGACCTGACCCTGCAACGTGCCGCCCGAATCGGTCACGAACAGGCTCGCGAGGTTCTGTTGGCGCATCGTTTCGAGCACGGCTCGAGCCTTGTCTTTAGGGTGCGCGGTATGCACGACCGGCTGCATCACGTCCTGCGCCGTAAGCACCGCACTCCGGTCGACGTCCTGCACGAATGCCCGCACGTAGTCGCTCGCCGGTTTGTCGACGATCTGACGCGGCGTGCCGAGCTGTTGCAGCTCGCCGTCTTTAAGCACCGCGATCCGGTCACCGAGTTTGAGTGCTTCGGCGAGGTCGTGGGTGACGAAGATGATGGTTTTCTGGACGCGCCGCTGCAGGTCGAGCAGTTCGTCTTGCAGTTCGCGGCGGATGAGCGGGTCGAGCGCGCTAAAAGGCTCGTCCATCAGCAAAATGTCGGCGTCGAGGACGAGCGAACGGGCCAACCCGACCCGTTGCCGCATCCCACCCGAGAGCGCGCCCGGTTTGGCGTCTTCGTAACCCTCTAAACCGACCTGAGCGATCACCTCGCGGGCTCTTTCGAGGCGCTGTTTACGGGGGACACCCTGGAGCTCGAGCCCGAACGCGACATTCTGCAGCGTCGTCCGGTCGGGCAAAATCGCGAAGTGCTGAAACACCATCCCGCCAAAGTGCCGCCGCCGAAACGCAATCAGCGCCCGCTTCGGCAGCGCCGTCATATCCTCGCCGCCCACAAGCACCCGCCCCCGGCTCGGGTCGTGCAGCCGGTTTAAAAGCCGGAGCAGCGTCGACTTACCGCTCCCCGACAGCCCCATCAGCACGAAGATCTCGCCCCGGTCGATCTTGAGCGACACGTTATGAACCCCGACCGTCACACCGAACTGCTCGCGCAACTCGGTCTTGTCGAGGCCCCGGTCGAGTCCGCGTAGCGCCTGCTTGCTACGCCGCCCGAAAAGTTTCGAAACGTTTCTTACGTTCGATCTGGTACGATCAATGCGCTACCTAAACACGCCGCGGACGCCGCGGCCTGAGGCGAGGGGCACGGTGCTGCATCTGTCTATCATACCCCGCTACCCGGAGGGCGCAGCGGATAAGGTTGCAAAGTCCGCTCGCTAACATGACCGGTAGATTCTCTATGGTGGTAGCGTTTGGCGTTGTCCGAAAAAGTCGCCCGAAAAAGCAGTTTCTAGAGGTGTTATCGCTCTAGCTCGGTCGTTAACGCTCTGGGGTCAGATCGACGTCGCGGTGCGGTGACGTCCGCAGTAGCGCTACCAAGGTCTCCGAAGACTCCGACGTGTCGGGTTCATGCGCTCGCTCAAGAGTGCGGTAATGCTTGATCGATACAAGCACGGCTTTAGCTTCGCCGTCCTCGGTGATGATCTGCGGGCTGTCTTGAGCCTGACGCACGAGCGCTCCGAACTTCTGTTTTGCTTCGCGAAGTGACCAGCGCATGACAGACCTCTCTAGTGTCTCACTGCTTGTGATGATGTTTGTCTGACTTTTCTAACGAACGCCTCGGCGACATTACAAAACCACTCTGCCACACGTACGATTACGCCAGGGTTAGCGCGTGAACGCACGTCCGACAGCCGCTCCTACTCCTCCTCCCACATCACCTCGAGCCCGTGCTGCGAAATCAATTCCTGCACGCTCATTTCGAGGATCGCCCTGTCCAAACCTTTCGGATTATGTGCCGACACCGTTACGTCGAGGCTGACCTCGCCCTTGGCGTCTTCGAGGGCATTGGCGATATCGACGATGTTCGCAACTTTATCGAGTGGGAGGTTGCGAAACCGCAGACGCACGTTCGTCGTCGTTTGCTTCGGTTTCGGTTCGATCGTACCGCCGTCATCGTCAGAGCCTTTGTCGGGCGGGGTAGATTTACCGCCGTCAGAACCTGTGCCACCTGTGCCACCTTCGTGGTCTTCAGTGCCGGAAGGGGTCGGTGCAGGCTTAGGAACAAAGCCGACTTTTGTCAGCAGGTAGTGATCGGCGAAGTGCAGATCTTTAGCTTCGGGAGGATTCTTCTGTCGCCACACCTGCGAGTAGTCGTCGTTGTTTTTCAGGGCGACCTCGAACAAGCCGTTTTTAACACCACGGATAATGGCGTCGAGCAAGACATCGCTGCTTTCGAGATAGGGGAGGTACGGAAAGCGGTCGAAGTAGTCACGCAGGTCGCGCAGACCCAACACGTCTTTGTCGGACGGCCAGATCTTGTAATGGTCGCCGCTGATAAGAGCCGGATCGAGCGCGTCAAGGAGACGATCCTCGTCTTTAAGGTGGTCGGTCACCGCAGCACCGATCGTGCGCGACGTCTTGACCCGCGCGCTCAGGTCGTAGATGCGGTAGGTCTTACCGGCGGTGTCCTCCGCGTCGTACAGCATCGTGTAGATTGCCTTAGCGGTTTCGGGGAGGGTGTCGCGTAGGCTCGCTAAACGGCTCTTGAGGTCTTTTTTCTGATCGTCGGAGAGCTCGAGCCCCCGATCCTGCTCGATGTCTTCGAGTGCGAGCAGCTCTCTAGCCACCCCGCGTGCCCGTTCGAAGTCTTCTGGTCGGCCCGCGAGCTGCACGAGCTTGTTTTTGTTGATGCGGGGTCCTGACGCGTGGTTCTGGATCAGGTAACGTAAACGATCTAGTTCGTCTTCGTCATCAGTATGGGCGTCGGGCGGCAGCAGTACGAGCTTGAGTTGGGTGTTGTCGGGGACTTCGCGCGATTCGGTCGGCCACACGAACGGCTTAAACAGCCCGCCTGCCGCTCTGCTTTCGACCGCCTTTTGCAGCGTCTCGCTCACCTGATCGGGCTTGATGTGCGCGATCCGGTCGCTAAGTACCGCGTTGAGGTTGGCCTGCACCTTAAACACGTAGCTATCGTCACCCCGGTGGGGAGTGGTGGGGCCGGTCGCTAAGATCTGGAGGGCGTCGCTCGTCGGGTGGGGTTCATGTCCTTCGGTTCATCAGAGCGAAGGTAAGCCGCGCCTTCTGGACGCCCCGCTCGCCCCCACCCGAGTGCGAGTACATAAAGACCGCTTTGGTGATCGTCTCACAGAGCTTCTGTTTCGCGTACTGATCGCCCCGCTCCTTGTCGAGCAGGTACGCTTTGCCGTCTTCGGGTATGACGTCGGAGGCGAGCACCGGATCCCAGTTGCTTCCCCTCAAAATAGTAACCACGGTCGCCCGCAAGTCGGGATCGTCTAGGCCGACATCCCCGATACCGATAAGGGGTCGGGCAGATGGCGACATATAGCCGTACTCGACGACGCGGGCGAGTAGCCGCAAAACGCCCCGCGTTTTCTGAAAGGTCTGCAACGTTCCCCAGCGTTCGTAGAGCACGTCGATCAGTTCGGGGTGAAACGGATAAGCTCGTTGCATCCGCCGCGCGTAGTTGGTACTGCGGACGTGGTCGGGCAGGTCGTCCTGGTGGGTGTCGTACGCTTGCTGGTAGGCCGCAACGGTCGACTTCGCACTGTCGTCGTTGATCGATTCGAACAGCCGCCGCCGCACCACCTCGAAGATCTCTTCGCCCTGCACCGGCACCCGCGTAGCCTCGACCCGGCCAAAGATTTTGCCGAGCGTGTTAAACACGACGTCGGCGTTCTCGTGGTCGTAATACTCGATGTGTGACTCGGGAAAGGTCGTCACGAACGCCGTACCAGGGCTCGAGCCCACCGCCTCGGTCAGCGTCTGCAAAAACGCGAAGGTCTGCGCCTGCAAGTTGCTGTCCTCGACCTTAACCGCGCTCGCCCTGACCTGATAGACCAGAATCTCGTCGAGCAAGATCAGTACCCGCTTGTACGTCTCGAACAGTTTACGCAGCGTCGCGCCGCTCGGGCTGATACGGCTCTCGTCATCGGTCCGCAGCAGCTCGTAGCCCTCCTTGCCGCCGAGCTGATACGCGATGTGCCCCCACACCGTCCGCACCGTCACGCCAGGTTCGACCTCGTGCGGGTTGACGTCTAGCTCGGTGCCCACCACCACCGCGACGCGGGCGTGCGGGATGTGTTCTAAGCCCGCATCATCGAGCAATTCGCGAATCCCCGCCTCGTCCTCGATGTCCGCCGCGCTGTCGATCAGGTGATAGAGCCCGATCAGCGTATGCGTCTTGCCGCCCCCAAACGGCGTACGAAGCTGCACCACCGCCTCGCCGCCCTCACCCGCCAAACGTTAGGTGTAAAATCCAGCAGCCACGCAGTTCGCGGTCAGCTAGGTCTACTTAAAACTACCGCCCGCCCCCTGGTGCTCGCTCAGCACACTCCACCACCACGTAACCAAGCTTCGCCGCAGAAGGTGCTGTCGTCGAACTGCCCTTGCCGGATGTGGCCGGTGCGGCTCGGCAGCTCGCCACCACGGCTGCAAAGAGACATTGTTGGTGTTTCGCACCGGCGCGACCACCGTCCGCACCGTATCGGAAAGCTGCGCGGCCTCTTCTTCAGCTCCGATCGCCTGCAAAATCCTCACAATCGAATCCATCGTCCGCGTGAGGTCGTTCGGTGCGATGTCTTGCTGGTGGGCCTGTTTGTGCCGCACGTCTAAGATTTCGTCGGACCAGGTCACCACCCGTTGATACGACCGGCCAAAGTCGTCCTGAAAGATGTCGCGGTGGCCGAGCAGCAAGTTTTTGACGTGGACGATATCGAACACGTCTTCGGGGTTGACCTCTTCGCCCGCTTCCTTACGCTGCTCCATCGTTCTGATCGCGTTGCTCTTCTGCTGATAGCCTAGCTCGTTTAGATACGCCTCGAACCAGTCACGGTCGCTCCGGTAGTTCTGTTTCAGTTTGCCGATGATGTAGTCGCGCATCTTGTCGGCGTAGAGTTTGAGGGCGTCGGCGATCTGTTGGGGGGTCGATACCGTACTCACACTAAACCTCCGGGTACACTTCGCTGCCCGCGCAGCATCGTTTAGGTCTCGGTCGTGTCTGGTCGCTAGCCGTCTGGTCGTTAGCTGAAGAGCCCCGCCTGCGCCGCCTGCGACGGTTTCGGCAGGTTGTCACGCAGCGTCATCAGTTCGTCGATGGCCCGGCCCTCCTCCTCGTCGTCGCCTAAGACCTCGGCGAACGCCTGCGCCGTACGCCAGAAGCTCTCCGAGTCGCGGTACTTGACCGTTTCGAGGTAGTCCGTAATCGCCTGCCGACCTTCGGGGAGCAGGACGAGCGTCTTTTGCAGTGCCTCGATCATCGGCACCTGTCCCGTCTCGGCTCTCGGCTTACCGAAATCGTCGTCCTTTTTGGCCCGCTCCTTCGCGCTTAGCAACACCGCCTTTTCGCCGCGCACGTTCACCAGGCTGGTCTTGCTCAGGTCATCGAGTTCGATACCGCTCGACTGCGCGAGTTTGCGGGCTTCGTCGCTCGGAAACTCGTAGCCGTACGCCCACAACGACAGCAGCGCGAACTGCGTCGCTTCGTCGATACGTTCGCTCGCGCTGCGCTCGTTAAAGACCCGTTCTAAGACAAAGTCCAGTACGAGCTTACGCACCTCGATCAGAAACTCACCGACGCCCACCTCCGCGCCGCTCGCCCGTTTGACGGTGTCGTACTGGCTATACGCCTCTAGGCCCGGCCCGATCGCCGACATAAACAGGTCGGCCCCGCGAATACCCGAATCCCAGAAACTTTCGAGTTGTGGCTGGATGATGTTTTGCATGTCGCGCCGCACCTGGTTAAACAAGCCCGCGTTGCCCGCCTCGCGTTTGCTGCAATTGATAAACGTCGAAGACGCTAACGCTGCCGAGTTACGCGCCCGCAGGCGCGTCGCCATTTCGGTGTGCAGCGGCCACGACGCTTCCACCCGAAAACCCGCCTTGACGAGTGCGCTGATCAGCGTCTCCCACGCGTCGGTAGATTTATGTGCGAAGACGATAGTGGCCTGCCCGGATGGTTTGAGGACGCGGTGCATCTCGACGAACGCCTTGGTCATCATGTCTTCGTAAAACTGTTTGGCCTTGTCGTTATCGCCACCGTGACGTACCGGGTTCTGGGTGGCTTCTTGGGCTTTGGGGGTGAGTGGGGTACGAAACTCGGAGGGATAGAGATGTCCGACGGAACGTTTTAACCAGACATAGAAAAAGTCTGCCAAATCCGCGTAGGGTACGGCGTCGTAATAGGGCGGGTCGGTAACGATAGCGTCTATAAAGCCGTCTTCTAAAGGGATACGGGTTGCTGAACCACGCAAAACAGATGAAGGAACATCTGATGCTAGGGCACCTGCATTGATATTGCGTATGATCCAGTCAAATGCGCCAGACCAATCGCCAGATGAGCCACTTGCTGGATAGATTTCCGTGTAATCCCAAACCATCGGCAATGCTTGTCTTCCATATGTATGATTGACTTTTTCGCCGGTATTATGCCACGTACAAAGGCTGCTGTTATAGTCCGCTAAACGGTCGACACCAATACCCAAGTAGCTTGCAACCCCTCGAGCCATCTCTTCTTCCATGCCGTGCTCGAGCATCGCCACATGTGCTTCCCGGACGTGTTTGGCGAAGGTAACGAGGCTAAGAGCCTGGCGGGGGTTGAAGAGTTTTTCCACTGGTCGAGACCGTACAAGGGTGCGGTGTAAAAGCACGCGGCAGTATTCGATAATGTCATCGTCTGGCACAAGCCGATAACCCGTCAAAAATCCCGTTATCTTCGATGTGTTTTGTAACGCTCGGTAAGTTTGCTTTCTTGCCTGTTCAGAAGATGTTAACGTCTTAATCGTTTGCCACGCGATAAGACTTGCCGCGTTCGTTTGGGTCGATTAGCACGACGGACAACATACGCTCGCCTATTTCGTCTGCTCTTCCCATACTGCGTAACGTCTTACCACCCATCGCTGTGCCACAAACAAGACAGGTCGCGTCTGTCACGCTTCATTGTGCCGTCGTCCGACCCAGTCGGTTTCGTCTTTGTCGGCAAACTTCACCACTTCAAACGAAACCGTTTTAGCGTCTTTGTCTACGACGGGCTTTAGAGCGATTTTTTTGTCTTTTTTCTTAGCGAGCCACCACTGCCGTACCAGAGGGATTTCCGCGCGGCAGGCGGGGTTGGTGCAGGTCACGGTGCGGGCCCACAGATACGCTACCGGGGTCTTGCCGCCGTCGTCTTCGGGGTAAAACGCGGCGAGGTCGTGTTTGGCGCGTTCTAGCACCCATTCACCCCAGTAACGCACTTCGGCCTCAAGCGGGTTCTGCTTGTAGGCACTCGCCCACTCGCCGTCTTCACCAAACGCACTCGACTGCTCGTTTTTACCGGCAGCAACCAAGTCCGTGTGGTCTTTGGCGCGGATGTAGTCGGGGACGGGGCCGTCGGTAGGCTGGCCGAACTTCTGCGGAAACTCTAGGGTCGCCCGCTGGATAAGGTGCGCGACCGGGTTGAGGTCTAGGGCGTAGGCCTCGCAACCTAACCGCAACGCTTCTAGGGGGATGGCTCCGCCGCCGGCGAACATGTCGAGCACCTTGGGCGGTACGCCGCCATTTGCTTCTAGGACGCGCTTGCGGGCTTCTAGGATATCTTTGCTGTTGCCGTCCTTGACAGCCTCCCACGGTACGATCTTTTTGACGAGTTCGTAGTTTTCGTCGCTGTCGGGCGCGAACGTCCCGAACACCGCCGCTCGACACGCCGCCAACGGACGTCTCGCCCACCAGATGTGCAGCGTCGAGATGTGGCCGTGACGGATCGACTTCTCGCGGGCGGACTGTTCGGAGATTTCAAGGAGGGGCAAACGGCGTTCTATGAGACGGCGGGTCATTCGTGACATCGCTGGTCCCGCAGAGCGCAAAGGTCGCGGACAACGCTGCGTTTGGGGGTCTCTTGCTCAGCTCGCCACGCTGCACGCGAAGGGAGCGGTTTCCCAGGGCTGTGCAGCATCGCGACAAGCTGCCCCCGCTGCGTGGTGGTCACCACTTCGCCCACCTCAACGCGGCGCAATAACTCGCTCGGTTCGGCCTTTGCTTTGGCGATACTAACCTTCATAACATTCTCCCTCTGCTGCAACTTTCCTGACCCGTGTAGCTAACCACTATAGCGGTATAGCGAAACGTCCGTCTAGTCGCGTGTCTGTTCGGCAGCCTCCTGCCAGGTTTCTGGGGCGATCTGGTAGCGGACAACCCCTAACTCTTGGATAGCGTCGAGACGGTTGGCGGGGTCGGGCACGATGTGAAGTTTCGGATCGGTAACGGCGTCGGTGACGATGTAGAGGTAATAGCGGTCGTCGAGACGTCCAGCAGTAATCCACTCGTTCGCGGTAAGCGTAACCGAGCCGCGTCCGGCCCGGCCCTTGACCTCGATAGCGCGTTCGCCCGACTCGACGTCGTAGCCTAAGTTTTCGCTGCTGACGTCGCGGGGGTTGCTGCCCCGCTCGCGTTCGTAGGCCATCACCACCTCCATCGCGGCGAGTTCGACCCGGCGTCTGGCTTCGGGGGAGGGCGCGTCACCGCTGCTGTCGTCTATAAGCGGCACGACCCAAGCGAGGGTGAAGATTTCGGGGGGCTCAAGCGAAAGGCTGCTCTCTTTAGCGAGTCGTTTCTGAAACGCTTCTTGCCTCTCCCGCAGAACTTGCAGACGGCGGTCCTCTTGTAAGATCGCGAGCTGCATGTCTTCGCCCTGCCGCGCCTTGAGCTTGTACGTCGTCAGCTTTTTGGTCGACTCGCTGATGAGGTAGTGCAGACTCCGTTCGCCGTACTTGCGCCGGATGCTTACCTCGCGTTCACGAGACGCGTGGACCTCCTCGACAAAGGGGGTGAGCAGATGGTCGTGCGCCCAGTTTCGGAGTGCACTTTTGGCCGCGTCTACTTCCGCTGCGTCAGGAGGTGTGTTCGGTCCGCCATAAGGAACCGCGTCGACAAGGACGCTGCTCGGCAGGGTGTGGAGTTCGGGGTCTTGCAAGCAGGCGTAGAGGCGGCGCGAAACGGTCGCCCCGGTCCCGTCGACAACGGCGAGTTCGAGGTAGCCGAGAAAACCAGGGGCGTTCGCGGAGGGAAGGGCGTGGCTCGAGCCCTGCTGCAACGCGGGAGTAGCGAGTTCTAGCGTCTTGCCGAGTACGGCCTCGAAAAGTGGGTGTCCCGGTACGATAAGCTCTCCGTCGCTGTGCGGGTCGGCGTGCGGATCGAACGTCACCCTGGAGTACTCGAGCGTGATGCTGGTGTGGTGACGGCGCAGTTCGTACGGGACGCGCATCCTAAGCAAGCCGTCGCGACGCGTTTCGGTCGTGCCGCCGAGTCGAGCGAACGCCCTCGTAAAAAAGCGGTCGACGTACTCGGGCTGCAACCGGTTGAGTTCGGAGTCGCGCTTCTGATCGCGGAGCCGCTTTAGGTCGATCTCGCGGTCGGCGAGAGCTCCGCGATCGACATCTGCTATGATTTTTTCGTTTCGAGTCGGATCAAAAGACGGGCTGATTTTATCGTTAATTTCGGCCAAGCTCTTACGACCCGTTATGTAGTCGACGATGAGCGTTTCAAGGTTGATACCAAATAACAGTTTGCCTACGACGTCGTACACTCGATCGCTGCCTAGCTGCTCACGCATAAGATCAAGCTTCCGCAAGAGCAAACCAAGGACGTCACCCTCGCGGGTACCCTCCGCGACGAGGTTATAGATGTGCACCTCGTTCTTCTGGCCGTAGCGGTGGATACGCCCCATACGCTGCTCTAAGCGGGTCGGGTTCCAAGGCAAGTCGTAGTTGACCATCACCGAACAGAACTGGAGGTTGATCCCCTCGCCGGCGGCTTCGGTCGCGACCATCACCTGCATGTCGTCTCGAAACTCCCGTTCGGCGGCCACCCGGTCTTCTAGGCGCATGCCGCCGTGAATCGAGGTGACGCTGTACCCTTTTTTGTCCAGCACGCGCATGAGGTTGTCGAGCGTGTCTTTGTGTTCGGTAAACACGAGCAGCTTTTCGCCCGCTGACAGCCCATCGAGTTTGTTAAGGATACCTAGCAACTGTTCGAGCTTGCGGTCTTGGTCAAGCCGGGCAAGCAGACGCGCTTCGTCGCTAAGTTTTTTGAGTTCGCGGATCTCTACTTCTAAATCGGGGATGTTTTGGGCGAGCGTAAGACGTTCGGCGATCTCGTTTTCGATCTTCCAACGCTCTTCTTCGGGCATGTCGGCGAGTTCTTCGTCGGTTAGGTTGTAGAGCGGCGAGATGTCGATATTAAGGACTTCTTCTTTAAGCTGCTGGAGCCGCCGATAACGTCTATCTAAGGACGTCGCGATCGCGTACGTCGACGAGGCGAGCCGCCGCTGCAAGACCGTCATCGCTAAGCCGACGTTACGCTTCTTGTCGCTCCACGCCCGCTTGAAGTGTTTAGAGACGTACTCGGTAACGTTATCGTAGAGTTTCCGCTCGCTCGCACTAAGCCGAAACGACGGTGTGTAAACGCGACGCGGCGGGAAGATACGTTGCCCCTCGAAATCGACCATGTCTTCTTTAAGACGCCGAATCATGACCGGGTTTTCGTCCTTGGCGGCAGCCTCTTCGAGCAGGTCGCGGGTCGCGAACAGGTCGGGCTCGAGCAGGTCGAGCAGCAGCCGAAACTTCTCGTCGTCACCCTGGTGCGGTGTCGCGGTTAGAAAGAGAAGCTGGTTGCTGGTGCGCGACAGCACCTCTCCTAACCGGTAGCGCAGACTCTTCGACACCCCGTCAGCGTCGCGCCGCGCCGAGAGCTTGTGGGCTTCGTCGATAATGACAAGATCCCAGTTGGCCCGCTCTAGCTGATTGCGGTAGGTCTCCTGCTTGGCAAAGTCGATACTCGTAATGGCGTGCGGCTTAACCGCCCACGGATTTTCGTCGTAGAGAGCCCGCACCGTGTCGCTGTTGATAACCTCGAAACTCTCGCCAAACTTGTCTTTAAGCTCTCGCCGCCACTGGTCGGTCAGGTTGGCCGGCGTCACGATTAGAATACGGTCGAGCATCCCCCGGTACTTCAACTCTTTGAGGAGGAGGCCCGCCATGATGGTCTTACCGGCCCCCGGATCGTCCGCGATCAAAAAGCGGACGCGAGGCTTTTTGAGCAGGGTGCCGTACACCGCTTCGAGCTGGTGCGGGAGCGGATCGACACGACTCGTCGAAACGGCAAAAAACGGATCGTAGCTGTAACCGAGCTGGATGCGCCGCGCTTCGACACCTAGCGAAAACAGTTCGGGGTCGGCGGCAAAGTCCTCGGTAGGGCTAAGTTGTCCGAGAAGCTTTTCTAGCGTGTCGCTGTCGACAAAGCGTTTAAGCGACTTTTGGCTGTCGATGCCCTCCGCCCAAATTTCGTACTGCTTGCCGAGCGGCGACACCCGAATCACCTTCACCGGTTCGGGCCAGAGGTCGCTCGAAAGTCGTTTGTCGGCTAATTTTTCGTACGCCGGTGTCGTCATCGGCGCTTAGATAGCGAGGTCTTCGGACAAATATTCCGGGGACCAAGAATCTGGAGACGGAGGCTCCGACGAAGACGTCGTGCTCGGGTTGGTATGTAACATGCCTAATCATAATACGGTCGACCAGGTGAATAAAAGAGCTAAGGGGGGCATAAGGGGAGGGCTCGAGCCCTCACGACGACCTCGTCCTGCTAAACTTGGTTAACATGCCTAAGATCAACGTATACGACGCACAGACGAACTTAACCCAACTCATCGAACGGGCGCTTGCCGGCGAAGACGTCATTGTCGCGCGTGATGGCCGAGCCCTGGTGCGCCTCGTGCCTGTCGATGGCGGGTTGCGTCCCGTAGGGTTGCACGTTGCGGCGCTGAGCGACGCCGAAGCAGACGAAGCCATGCGCCCTCTCGGCGAAAGCGAACGAGCGCTTTGGGAGGGCGACATTACGCCACCCGAAGAGCGATGAAGCTACTCCTCGACACGCACGTGTTGCTGTGGCTCGACACCGATCCGCAACGCTTGTCCGCACGCGCGAGCGCTCTCATCCGCAGTCGCGAAAACGTTGTCTATATTTCGGCCATCGTGATTTGGGAACTCGCGATCAAATACCGTCTTGGCAAGCTTCCGAGCGCTGCGCCGCTACTTGAGGACTATCACGCCAGCATGCACCACTACGGGTTCACAGAGCTACCGTTTACCGCTTCACACGGACTTGCCGAGCGCAACCTCGCGACAGCTCATAAGGATCCTTTCGATAGGGCGCTTATCGCTCAGGCCAAACACGACGACCTCGTCCTCATAAGCCGCGATCCCGCTATCTCCCAGGCAGCGGTAGCCCAGGTTGTGTGGTAGCCACCTCGCGTCTTTTTCTAAGCAGACGTTGCGGCGTCCCTACATCTATTGCCGACTGGTTCTTCGTAGCAAACGGAGCCCCGTGTCGGTTCTGCTTCCGAGTGCCCTCCCCCCACAACAAAGACGCCCCGCAATCTCTCTCATGTTTGACCACTCATCTACAAACCGCTATAGTTAAAACGTTTTGTGTGGCAGTCGGTTGTGCCACATCTCTAGCAGCAGACGTTAGGCTTCTACACAACACGACCGCCAAAAACACTCCGCAACACGCACAACGCCCCTTCGAATCCGCGATCCGGACGTTTCTGTTTACCACCAGTACGCTTGTGTTCGACCGTTTCGCCGCTTACGCACGCGAAACAGAAGGAGACCGATATGAAACGCACCGTTTTAGCCCTTGTTCTCGCCCTCTCGTTTAGCCTTGCAAACGCCCAGGAAGTCAGCTTCGGCTACGTCGAATGGCCCGGCGTGACCGTCAAAACCCACGTCGCGAGCGAAATTCTAAGCACCCTCGGCTACGACACCGAGATGAGCTCGTTAAGCGTCCCGCTCGTGCTGCGCGGCGTCGCCAACGGCGACCTCGACGCGTTTTTAGGTGTCTGGGTGCCGAGTATGAACGGCATGGTCGACCCCTACCTCGATGACGGTAGCGTCACGCAGGTCGCGGTCAATCTAAACGAGACCGTCTACCGTCCCGCCGTGCCGACCTACGTCTACGAAGCGGGCGTCACCTCGCTCGCCGACCTTACGGCATATAACGAGCAGTTCGAGCAGGACTTCTACGCGATCGAGCCGGGCAACGACGGCAACCAGATCATGCTCGACGCGGTCGCGAACGGCACCTACGGGCTAAGCGACTGGGACATCGTCGAGAGCTCGACCGAGGCGATGCTCGCCGCTGTGGGCCGGGCGACCGACCGCGACGAGTGGATCGTGTTTCTGGCCTGGAGCCCGCACTGGATGAACGCCGTCTACGACATCCGCTACCTCGACGACCCCGAAGGGATTTGGGGCTCGGACGGCTACGTCGCCACGGTTATGAACACCGAGTCGGCGGAAGCGATGCCGAACGTGTCGCTGTTTCTGTCGCAGCTTCAGGTCACGCCGGACATGCAAAACCTCTGGATCAACCGCTACAGCCGTCAGGGCCAAGACCCCGCCGAGGTCGCTAGCACCTGGATTAGCGAAAACCTAGACGTCGTCTTGCAGTGGGCCGACGGCGTCACCACGGCGAGCGGCGAGCCCGCGAGCGACGTGCTTAGCGCCCGCTTCGCCACGAGCGAGTAAGATCCGCTTGATAGAGCACGACAGGCCGATGTCGGCCTAAACGTCTACAACGCACAGCTTCGACACGACTCCCGGTTCGCGCCGGGAGTTTTTTGATGGACAGGTTGACATAGACAGGTTGGAAAGAACAGGTCGGAAAGGACAGGTCGGAAAGGTTGTAGAGAACGACCCGAACCCTGGCGCCGACGCACAGCGCCACGCGGACGCGTCCGGTATGCTGGAAACTATGCCACGTGCGACGATCGATCTTTCTGCGCTCGACCACAACATCCGTACCCTTCGCGACTACCTTCAGCCGGGCACGATGATGCTCGCGGCGGTCAAGGCCGACGCCTACGGACACGGCGCGGTACCGGTCGCCCGACGGCTTGTGTCGCAGGGGGTGACGTGGCTCGGCGTAGCGACGCCCGAAGAGGCGCTAGAACTTCGCGAGGCGGGGATAGACGCCCGCATCCTGATCTTTGGCCCGGTTCACCACAAGCTGCGCGAGTTAATCGACTGCGGCGTCGCGCTAACCGTCGTCGACGAGCACAGCCTGAGCGTGGTCGAGCGGGCCGCTAGAGAAGCGGGGCGGAGCGCGAACGTCCACCTCAAGATCGATACGGGGATGGGGCGGCTCGGGTTGCCGTGGCAGGATGCAGTAGGGGTAGCGCAGACCGCCGACCGCTCTCCCAACGTCACGCTAGAAGGGGTTTGGACCCACTTCTCTTGTGCTGACGAAGAAGACCGCGACCACACCCAACATCAACTAGAAGCCTTTAACGAGGGTCTCGCCGCGATTAAAGCAGACGGCATCGACGTGCCGCTACGTCACAGTGCCAACTCGTCGGCGCTGATCGCTTGGCCCGAGTCACACTTCGACCTGGTGCGTCCGGGCATCGCGGTGTACGGGTATCATTCGAGCCCGTATATTGGAGGGCTCGAGCCCTCCCTCCGCCCCGTCATGACGCTTAGCGCCCCGGTCACCTTCGTCAAGGACGTCACCGCCGGCCAAACCATTTCTTACGGCGCGAGCTGGCGGGCCCCGCACGACACCCGCATCGCGACGGTGCGCTTAGGCTACGCCGACGGCTACCCGCGCATCCTCGGCAACCGCGCCCACGTCGGTTTAGGTAACGAACGCTATCCGATTCGCGGACGGGTCTGTATGGACCAGATGATGGTCGACATCGGCGACGCGGACGTCGTGCCCGGCGACCGCGCTATCCTGTTCGGCTCGGGCGGACCGAGCGCCGAAACCCTCGGCCAGCTCGCCGGTACCGTCTCCTACGAGATTCTGGTTAGTGTCGGTGCCCGCGTCACCCGTCACTACACCGAAAGCGCGAACGGCGACCCCGGCACTGCCGATACCGACCGAAAGGCCGCCGAAGCAGCCTCGTAAGTCTCTACAGAAAACTCTTTACAGACATAACTTTAGGGGCAGGTCGCCCAACGCGTCCTACCCTTTCGCCGAGATAGCTCTCTAGATAACGTTAGGCCGAGCCCCGCGAGACTGTTCGGGCCGTCCTCGACCTATCGTCCTCGACTAACGGTCGACGAGGGTGCCGCCCTGCTCGAAAAAGCTGAGGATGCCGGTCGCGATGCCTGCGGCGAGCTTGTCCTGGTAGGCGTCGTTGCCGAGCTGTGGGCCTTCGGACGGGTTGGTCACGAAGCCGAGCTCGACGAGCACCGACGGAATGCGCGACTGGCGCAGCACCCGAAACGCGCTCTGCTTGATGCCCCGGTCGCGGGCGCCGGTCTGGCTGACGAGCTGCGGCTGGATAAACTCGGCGAGGGTGCGGCTGTAGTGGAGCTGTTCTTGAGCTAGAATATCGTCCTGGATGGCGTTTGCGAACACGATCGCTTCGTCGGTGGTGATGCGCCCGATAGCGCCGCCGCCGTTTTCGCGGATCGCCTGCTGCCGCGTCGCGGCGTCGAGCGGCTGGCCGAACACCCAGGTTTCGATACCGTTCGCGCTCGCGGCTTCGGCGGCGTTGGCGTGAATCGACACGAACAGGTTGCGGTCGTTGGTCGCGAGTTCGGCCCGCGCCGACAGGTCGTTGCCGTACACCTCGCTCAGGTGGCTGTTGCTCGTCCGGGTCATGATCACCGACACCCCTTCGGCTTCGAGGAGCGCCTTGACCTTAAACGCGACCTGCAAGACGATAATCTCTTCTTGGACGTAGCCCTGCGCTCCGCTAAACTTGCCGCCGTGACCGGGGTCGAGGACCACCACGCGCTGCGAGGTGCGCGTCGCGGCGGTGTCGGCACGCGGGCGTTGGGGCGCCCAGCCGGGGTTTAGCGGCGCTGCTGGTGCCGCAGCGGCCTGGCCGGCGTTGTGCAGGCTCGAGCCAAAGTCGACGTAGAGCCGTTCGCGCGGGTTGTCTGTACTCGCGGCGATAAACCCGAGCTGATAACCAGCACCCTCGGGCGTAAGCGTGTGCCGAGTTTCGACGATAAGGGCGAGCTCGCCTTCGAACTCGGCGTAGCGGATACTCACGATGTCGGGGCTGTCGGGGACCGCGTTGTAGGCGTCGGCGGCGAGGCCGGGCAGCCGCACCACCAGCACCCCCGAGTTGACCGCAACGCTGTAGTCGCTCTGGCTCGGCAGGTCGATCACCACGCGGGTAAAGGCGTCGTGCACCCCAACGCGCGGCGTACCGACGTAGCGCGCGGCGACACGCTGCAGTTGGGGCGGCGACGATGCGACCGGCGGCGCGGTGCTAACGATTACGACGCGGGCGGTCGCGTCCCAGTCGGTGCGCCAGCCGAGGGCGGCGGCGAGCGGGTCGATAGCGAGGTAGCTCGAGCCCCCCACCAACACCCCAGTCGGTACCCCCGTCGGCCCGCGCTGCGGCGTGGCCGCCGACGCGTCGCGCGTCGTCGCTACGGTCACGGTCCGGTCGCGCCAGCCAAACAGCAGGTTGTCGCCCAGGTAGCGAAGGCTCGAGCCCGTCGCGTTCGCGAGCGTGTCGGCGCGGATGTACGCGGTGTAGCTGTCGCCCGCGTCGATAAAGTAGCAGGCCGGCTGCCCGGCGAGCAGGTCACCATCGACCGCGACGTAGTTAAGGCAGCGCTGCGCCAGCCCTAACCCGCTTAGCGCTACACCCCACACGACCATCAACACAATCCACAGACGTCGGTTACGGCTCATCTATCCAAGAGTTTAGCATGTTAGTTTTTTCGTGTCGCTAAGAATTTCACCAACACCTTCACCAGCACCCCCACAGCAGCCCCATGCGTCGGCCCCCGTACACCAACCATCTCGGTATCTTTATCTCCGCATCTCTACGATCTATCAGGTGATTTACCGGGATCGGCTAACGACTCGCGACGTCCGCACTGGCTTTTGGGCTAGCGTCTAGACCAGCGTCTAAGCCGGGCCACCGCTTCATCCGCCCGAGTCGTGCCGTAGTTGACGGTTTTTATAGCACCTCGTACACTACTTATAGACGTTACCGTACTAATCACGTTACCGTGTCTCGACTGTTCAGGAGGAAAAACCCTTGACCTACGCCGCAGAGCTTACCGCTGCGCTATACGTGGCACTTTTCGCCCTGGTCGGTATCGCGATCGTCCTGGTTACGCTAGGCATCTCGCGCCTACTCGCCCCGCACCGCCCTAGCCCCGTCAAACTCGCCACCTACGAGTGTGGCGAAATCCCACAGCAAGACGCCGACGTGCAGTTTAACGTCAACTACTACCTGTTCGCGATTATGTTCGTCATCTTCGAGGTCGAGGTCGCTTTCTTCTTTCCGTGGGCGGTCGCGTTCGACGCGCTCGGCGTGTACGGCGTGGTGTCGGTCGCGCTCTTTATGCTGCTGCTGCTAGACGGCCTCGTCTACGCCTGGACCAAAGGAGTACTAAAATGGGTCTACTAGGCCAGGACCGCCGCCCCGAAAACGTCATTTTAGGGACGCTCGACGACCTGATCAACCTCGCGCGCAGCCGCAGCATGTGGCCGCTCACCTTCGGCATCGCCTGCTGCGCGATCGAGATGATGAACTCCTCGGCGACCCGCTACGACGCCGACCGCTTCGGTTTCTTCTACCGCAACACGCCGCGTCAGTCCGACGTGATGATCGTGTCGGGCACCGTCAACAAAAAGCTCGGCAAGCGGGTCCGCGTCCTCTACGAACAGATGGCCGAGCCGCGCTGGGTGATTTCGATGGGCGCGTGCGCCAACCAGGGCGGGCCGTTTCGGCAGGGTTACAGCGTGCTCGAAGGGGTCGATAAGATTATCCCGGTCGACGTCTACGTGCCCGGCTGTCCGCCCCGCCCCGAAGCGCTCTTGCAGGCGATGCTGCTGCTCCGCGACAAAGTCGCCGACCGCGACCTGCGCTACGTGCCCGGCACGCTGATGGAAGCCGATTTCGACGTGCTGGCCGAACCCGGCAAAGACGGACGCTCGCACCGCTAGATGGCAAGATTTCGTAGGGCACGCCGCGCGCACCGCCCTGTACCCGAGAAAAATCGAGTACCCGAGAAAGACCGACTCTACCGTGGCTAACGACGCAGCGAACGATCTTCCCCTCCAAGACCTCGACATTTTGCGGCAGCGCCACCTCGGCAACGAGACCGTCTTCCACTTAGAAGACCCCGACACCTACCGAACGCTCTGCGAACGGCTCTACGCGGCGGGCTACAACTTTCCGCAGTGCCTGTCCGGCGTCGACATGGGCTACGGGTTACGCACTGTGCTGCACCTGCGGCGCCTTGCCGACCACGCCGAAATCACCGTCTGGCTCGACGTCTCTTACGAACACCCGCACACGCCATCGGTGACCGACCTGTGGGGCGGCGTCGAGTGGCACGAGCGCGAGGCGTACGACCTGCTCGGCATCCGCTACGACGGCCACCCCGACCTGCGGCGGATTCTGTTAGAAGACGACTGGACGATCCACCCGTTGCAGCGCCGCTACGATACCGGCGGCTACCTGATTCCGGACTGGGAGCCGCAACCGTGGCCCGACTGGGACGCGATCGAACGGGCCGAGGCCGAAGCGGCAGAAAAGGCGAAGGCCAAAAAAGCGCCCGCTAAGAAAGCTCCCGCCAAGCCAGTCGTCAAACCGGCAGCCGAGGCAACTCCAAAACCGACCGAGGCAGCAAAACAGCCACCGTCAAAAGAGGCACGAGACGTTCCCGCCAAAGACGTACCTGCTGAAAAAGACGTCCTTGCTAAAGATGTCTCTACTAAAAAAGACGTTTCTACTAAAGACGTCTCTGAAAAAGATGTCGAACAAGATGTTTCCGCCCTAGATACGGGCGATAAGCGTCCGGCAACCGAACGTCCGAGCGTCGAACGGAGCAAGGCCGACACGTCTGCACCAGACACGCCTACCCAAGCCCGCAAAGACGACCTCAAACAGATTCGGGGGATCGGCGAGAAGTTAGAGCAGACACTCAACGACGCCGGGATTACGACGCTCGAACAGCTCGCGAACCTTACGGACGAGCAGATGGCGGCGCTCTCGGACAGACTCGCCTTTCCGGGCCGTATCGAGCGGGAGAAGTGGCGCGAACAGGCTCGAGCCCTACGCGAAGACGCTGCTAGAAAAGAGGGAGAACAGTGACGATTCCAGCCGAGCTTATGAAGGGGCCTACGAGGCTCGAGCCCACCCCCGGCAGCTCCGACGAGATGGTGGTCAACCTCGGCCCCCAACACCCCGCCACCCACGGCGTGTTGCAGATCGTGATCGGCGTCGACGGCGAACGGGTCACGCGGGCGGTGCCGCACATCGGCTTTTTGCACCGCAACCACGAAAAGATCGAAGAGTCGCGCAGCTACGCCCAGGTCATCCCCTACCTCGACCGGATGGACTACGTGTCGGGGCTGCAAAACGAGCTCGCCTACTGCCTCGTCATCGAAGAGCTGACCGGCATCGAGGTGCCCGAGCGGGGCAAATATCTCCGCACCGCAATGTTCGAACTGAACCGCATCATCAGCCACCTGGTCTGGATCGGGACGTACCTGCTCGACCTCGGCGCGATCACACCCTTTCTGTACGCGTTTAGAGACCGCGAAAAAGCGCTCGACATCATCGAGAAGACCTGCGGAGCGCGGCTGTTGCCGAACTACTTTACTTTCGGCGGCGTCCGCCGCGACATCCACCCCGACTTCTGGAGCGACCTGCGCCGCTTTGTCGACTACTTCGAGCGCGTCATCCCCGAATACGAAGCGCTGACCATCGACGCGCCCGTGTTCGAGGCGCGCACCCGCAACGTCGGCGTGCTGCCTAAAGAGGTCGCGATCAACCACGGCGTGACCGGGCCGAACCTGCGGGCGTCGGGCGTCGCGGTCGACCTGCGCAAAGACCAGCCCTACGACGCCTACCCCGACCTCGACTTTACGGTGCTAACGCGTGACGAGGGCGACGCCTGGGCACGATCGAAGCTCCGGGTCGACGAGATGTACCAGAGCATCGACCTGTTGCGGCAGTGTATCCGCAAAGCGCCGCGTACCGGGCCGTACCAGGGCAAGGGCCGAGTCAAGATCGAGGCGGGGGCGCAGCGCTACCGGGCGGTCGAGGCGAGCCGGGGCCAGCTCGGCGTCTATCTGTACAGCGACGGTGGGCCGGGTCCGTACCGCTCCAAACACCGCAGTCCGAGCTTTACCGTCCTCCAGCTGATCCCCGACCTGTTTGTCGGGCAGCGCTTTAGCGACGTCATCGCCATCCTAGGCTCGATCGACATCGTGCTAGGAGAGGTGGACCGCTAGTGCGCTACGTCCCTAAAGACCGCCCGGCGCTGCGCCGCATCCCGATCCCCGCAGACCGACGCTTTAAGCTCAAAATGGTCGGTTACAACCCTAAAACACCGAACTGGCGCGCCGTCTTCCTTAGCTACGGCCTGCTGTTCGCGCTCTTCCTCTTCTTGCTAATCGTCCTCTTCGCGATTATGCCCGCAACGCTGACCCTGCCGGGGTCGCCCTTCGCCTCGGACGGGACGCTGACCACAGCGGGGCAGATCGTGTACGGCGTCTCGGCGGCGGGTCTCGGCTTTCTGAGCCGTGTCGGTCGCGGCGCTTATCCTTATCTTGATGCTGCGTAAGTACCTCGGACGGGTGCAAAACCGTTACGGACCGGCCCACAACGGCCCCGGCGGCGCGTTTCAGACCATCGCCGACGCCTTTAAGCTGCTGACCAAAGAAGACTTCGCGCCGAACAGTGTCGACGGGCTGGTGTTTACCGTCGCGCCGATGATGGTGTTTGTGTCGGCGTTTCTGCTGCTCGCGGTGGTGCCGTTCGCACCGGGCTGGGTGGTTTCGAACCTTAACGTCGGGCTGCTGTTTATCGTTGCAGCGGGCACGATCGGCGCGTACGGCGTGCTGATTGCGGGCTGGGCGACGAACAATAAGTACGGCCTGTTAGGCGGTCTGCGGGCGGCGGCGCAGCTTATTAGCTACGAGGTGCCGCTGTCGCTGTCGCTGCTAAGCGTGGCGGTGTGGGTCGGCAGCCTCAACCTCGTCGACATCGTCGAGGCGCAGCGGGCGGTGTGGACGTTTGTGCCGCTGTTTATTCCGGCGGCGGTCTACCTGGTGTCGAGCCTGGCCGAAATCAAGATGACGCCGTTCGACCTGCCCGAAGCGGAGTCCGAACTTATCGGCGGGTTTCACACCGAGTATTCGGGGATGCGCTTCGGATTCTTCTTCGTCGCCGAGTTCGCCGAGCTGTTTCTGCTGCCGGCCATCGCGGTCACGCTCTTTTTCGGCGGCTACCACCAGCCGTTCGCAAACCTGTGGGACTTCGGCGCGGTGCTGGCCGGGTTCGGGTCGGTTGGGGTGTTTTTGGCGGCGGTGTACGGGATGGTCTGGTTTCTGGTCAAGACGGCGCTGTTTAGCTGGCTGATTATGTGGATTCGGGCGACGCTGCCCCGCTTTCGCGACGACCAGCTTATGGAGCTGTGCTGGAAAGGGCTGATTCCGCTGTCGCTGGTCGGGCTCGCGCTCGCGGTGGTGTTTCGGCTGGTGTTTCAGTAGCGATGGCGGCAGAACTTACGAGTCTAGAAGCAAAGTTATTCGACGACGTGCGGGCGTTAGCGACGCCGCGAGGCCGGGTTGTCGAGACGCCAGGGCACGAGGCGGCGCGGGACTATCTGCTCGGGCGGATGGCAGAGGTGGGGCTCGAGCCCTACTCCCCCCCTCACTACGCCCTCCCCTACCACCACAACCGCCTCGTCAACCTCGCCGGTGTCCTCCCCGGAACAAACCCCGACCGACCGCCCGTCGCACTTGTCGCCCACTACGACGCGGTTAGAGGCTCGCCGGGGGCAGACGACAACGCCGCAGCGCTGGCGATTTCGTTAGCGGTGGCCGAGCGGTTACGAGACGCCGAGCTAGACCGTCCGCTGCTGCTGCTCTTTCCCGACGCGGAGGAGCCGCCACACTTTTTGGGGGGGACGATGGGCTCGAGCCACTTCTACCACCACCAGCGCCACACCCCCATCCACGCCGCCGTCGTCCTCGACCTGGTCGGTCACGACGTCCCTATCGAAAAACGTGGCGACCTGCTCTTTATCACCGGCGCCGAATCCGACCCGAACCTTCCGAACGTCTTGGGCGACCTCTCTCCTAACGACCTGCGCCCCGTCGCCGTCCTCAACCGCTACGTCGGCGACCTTAGCGACCACCACGTGTTTCGCGTCAACCAGCGCCCCTACCTGTTTCTGACCTGCGGACGCTGGGCGCACTACCACCAGCCGACCGACACCCCCGACAAGCTTAGCGGCGCCAAGATGACGGCAGTAGTGGACTATCTCGTCCGACTGCTCCCCAAACTCGCCGAAACACGCTTAGATGGCCCGTTCGAGGGCTACGACTCGACCCCGTTCGAGTTGCAGACGCTCCGCGAACACTTAGGCGACGTCGCCGACCGGCTCGGCCTGTCGCTAAACAGCCGCGCCGATATCGACCGCGTCGCTATCGCTGTCGCGACCCGTTTCGGGCTGCACTAACTATTCCGCCGGACTCGGTTTCTCTCAGACCGAGTTTCTGCCAGACCGAGTACCGACATTTCGACGAACCGTAAAGGAGAACGATGGGACTGCTATCAGACACCGCCAAAGCGCTTAAAGACATCGGGAAGGGGATGGGCGTCGTCAACAACGCTCCGAACAAGGGCAACCAGGCCAACCTCTACCCGTTCGAACTGCCCGACCTCCCGCCGGTGTCGTGTCAGTCGCTCGCGCTTATCGTCGACGAAGACGGTGACCGCTGCGTGTCCTGCCTCGCCTGCGAAAAGGTCTGCCCGAGCCAAGTCATCACCATCGAGCGGACCCGCAACCCCAAAGGCAAAGGCTTTGTCTTAGAGCGCTTCGACATCGACCTCGTGAACTGTATGTACTGCGCCGCCTGCGTCGAAGCGTGTCCGGTCAGCGCGATTGTGACCGTGCAAGACTTCGAACTGTCGACCTACGATTTGCAGACGCTTAAGGCCGACAAGGAGTTTTTAGACGCGCAGGGCTATCGCGCTCAGCAGTGGTACAGCCCCAAACTCGGCGTCGAAATCCGCGACGACCAGGGCCAGCCGCAGGTCGCACCGCTCGAGCAGCAACCGGGCGGCGAAGCGCAGAAACGGGAAAAGTTAGAGGCCGAGCGGGCCAAAGGGAACGCCGTCTAATGGAGACGTTCTCGCCGAGCCTCGTCGCGTTCTATCTGATTGGCGGCGCGGCGGTGCTGCTCGCCCTCTTCGCGGTGACCGCCGTCAACCTCGTGCGCGCTACGCTCGGGCTCGCGTTTAGCTTTTTCGCGGTCGGCGGTATCTTCTGGCTGCTCGGCTCCCCCTTCCTGGCGGTGCTGCAACTCGTGGTCAACGCCGGCGCCATCCCCATCGTGACCATCTTTATCGTGATGATGACCCGCGCCCGGAGCGCGAAGCCGAGTAGGCCGACTTCGGCGGTGCTCGCTCTGCTCGTCGCCATCCCGCTGCTGGTCGCGACGCTGCTGTTTGTCCCCTCTCCCGCGACCGGCGGGTTAGGCACGACGCAGGTCACACCGCTAAGCGTCGAACGTCTCGGCGTCGAACTGTTAAGCCAACGCGGACGCGAATCGACCCTGTCCGACGGCAGCACGCTGACCTCCGAAGCGGGGACGCTAATCGCCTTCGAAGCGACGGCGGTGGTGCTCCTCGTCGCCTTCGTCGGGGCGATTCTGCTCGCCCAACGGACGCCCGTCACCGAATCATCGACCGAACGAGACACGGAGAAAGGGCTCGCCGATGCTGACGCTTAACCACTTTTTAGGGCTGAGCGCGCTGCTGTTCGCGGTCGGGCTGTACGGCGTGCTGACGCGGCGCAACCTTATCGCGGTGCTTATCTCCGTCGAGGTGATGCTCAACGCGGTGCTGATTAACTTTGTCGCGTTCGCCCGTTACGGCGACAACGTGCAGGGCGACCTGTTCGCGCTCTTTATCGTCGCGATTGCGGCGGCGGAAGTCGCGGTCGGCCTCGCCATCTTCTTAAACGTCTACAAACACAACGGCGCGGCGGATACCGACGTGTTGCGGAGAATGAAGCAGTGAGCCAATCAAACTTAGTGAAAAAACGACCCAACACGAGGTCTAAACGGTGAGTCCCCTATCGTACGCGTGGCTGATTCCGCTGTTACCGGCGCTCGGCTTCGGCGTCAACATCCTGTTCGGCTACCGGCTCGGCAAACGGGGCGGAGCTTACCTCAGTATCGGGCTGCTGCTCGTCTCGACGCTGTTAGCGACGGCGTTGCTGGTGCAGGTCTACCAAGCCGCACCGCAGTGGGACGCGCACGGCGTGGTCGAGGTCACGGAGTTCGAGAGTAATGTCGTCGCGCCGTTAGAAGAGGAGGTGGCCGGGGCCCTCGCCATCGGCGCCTCTGCAGGACGGGTAGAAGCCGCCCGCAACGACCTCAACGCCGCCCTCGACGAGCTTCACGCTTTAGAAGACGCCGCTCTGGTTCGCGCAGCCGACCCCCGCTTCCCCTTCAGCGCCGAAATCGACTGGCTAAACATCGAGGGCGAGGCCGGTCTCCCCTTCGGCTTCGTGCTAGACCCGCTCGCCGCGCTGATGGTGTTTATGGTCGCGTTCGTGTCGCTCCTTATCCATCTGTTTTCGCTCGAATACATGGCGGGCGAGGACCGCTACCCGACCTTTTTCGCCTACATCAGCCTGTTCGCCGCCGCGATGCTCGCCATGGTGATGAGCCGCAACCTGTTTCACGTGCTGCTGTTCTGGGAGCTAATGGGCGTGATGAGCTACCTGCTTATCGGCTTCTTCTACAAAAAGACCGCCGCGCAGCAGGCCATGAAAAAAGCCTTCCTGGTGACCAAAATCGCCGACCTAGGGCTGATGTTAGGCATCTTCTGGATTTACCGCGAGTTCGGCACCCTCGACCTGCTCGCGCTAGAAACGCTCGCCCCGACGGTGCTTAGCGCGAGCGTAGCGACGAGTATCGGGCTGCTGCTGTTCGTCGGAGCGGTCGGCAAGTCGGCACAGTTTCCGCTGCACGTCTGGTTGCTCGACGCGATGGAGGGCCCGACCCCGGTCTCGGCGATGATTCACGCGGCGACGATGGTGGCCGCCGGGGTCTACCTCGTCGCCCGCACTTATCCGGTCTTCGAGGCCGGCAACGCGCTGTTGACCGTCGCCTGGATAGGCGGCTTTACCGCGCTCTTCGCCGCGATTCTCGCCCCCGCCTTCGCCGACATCAAAAAGATTCTGGCCTGGTCGACGGTGTCCCAACTCGGCCTGATGTTTTTGGGCCTCGGCGCGTTCGGCTGGACGGCGGCACTGTTTCACCTCATCACCCACGCGTTTTTTAAGGCGCTGCTGTTCTTGTGTTCCGGCGCGATGATTCACGGTTCGGGCACGCAAGACATCTTCGAGATGGACCAGCTTAAAAAGTACATGCCGACCACCCGCTGGACGTTTATTATCGGCGGCTTGTCGCTCGCGGGCGTGGTGCCCTTCGCCGGGTTCTGGTCGAAAGACGAGGTGATGTTGGCGGTCAAAGCGGCGGTGTCGACGCAGTGGTCGTACGCGCTGCTGATTGTGATTGGCTACGGAGCGTCGTTGTTGACGGCGTTTTATGTGGCTCGAGCCTACCTCATCGCCTTCGAACAGCCCCGCCAAGACTCCCCCTGGAAGACCGCGGCCTGGAACGAAGGCGGTTTCGGCGAACTTAACATGAGCGCCGCCGAAGTCGAAGCCGACCGCGCTCGCGAATCCCACCACCTCCACGACCCCCCTCACGAAGTCGGCTACCCGATGGGCACCGCGCTCTGGCTGCTCGCCGGGGGGGCCGTCACCCTCGGCCTCGTCGGCAGCCCGCTGACCGACTTCGCACTACAACGCTTCGTCTACCTAGGTGCTATCCCGCACCTCGAACCGATTTCCGCACAGTGGCTCGGCTGGGTCATCGGCACCGCCGTCGCGTTCGCCGGTATCGGCCTCGCCTACCGGCTCTACCGCGAGGACGCCGCGTCCGAACGCGCGCCCTGGCCGCTGGTGCAGCTTTTGCAAAAACGCTTCTACATCGACCATCTCTACTATCTCGTGTTCGCCAAGCCGCTGACCTGGCTGACCCGTCCGGTCGCCTGGATGGACCGACGGCTGCTCGACGGGCTGGTCGACGCGTTCGCGTGGCTGGTGCGGGTGTTGGGCGACGTGTTGCGGCGGGCGCAGACGGGGAGGCTCGAGCACTACATCTGGACCCTCGCCGCGACCGCCCTCGTCCTCGTGGTCGCGCTTAGCTACGGAGGCCTGTCGTGATTTCGCTGCTCATCTTTCTCCCCCTCGTCGGCGCACTCGTCGCCGCGTTTAGCCGACACGCCGCGCTAAGCCGCTGGCTCACCCTCGCCGTCAGCGGCGTCGCCACCCTCGTTAGCCTCGGCCTCTGGCTCGGCTACGACCTGGTCGCGGGCGGCTTTCAGTACCTACAGGCTTACGACTGGATTCCGAGCGTCGGCATCCGCTACGTGGTCGGCCTAGACGGGCTCAGCCTCCCGTTCGTGTTTCTGACCGCGCTGCTGACCTTCGTCGCGACCCTAACCGAGTGGAAACGGACCGACAGCGGCTTCTTCGCCCTCTTCTTGCTGCTACAGGCCGCGCTGACCGCTGTCTTCACCGCGCTCGACCTGGTGCTGTTTTTCGTCGCGTTCGAGCTGGTCCTCATTCCGATGTTCTTCATCATCGGCGTCTGGGGCTACGACCGGCGGCGCTACGCGGCGGTGAAGTTTCTGCTCTACTCGCTGGTCGGCTCGGTGTTTCTGTTCGTCGCGCTGCTCGCCGCTGGTTTTGTCGCCGCCGAGGGTGGAGTCGTCAGCTTCGACTACCGCGACCTGGTCGGCAACGCTGCCCTCGCCGCAAACACGACGACGGCGCTCCTCATCTGTCTCGGCTTTATCGTCGCCTTCCTCATCAAACTGCCCGCCTTTCCGCTCCACACCTGGCTCCCTCACGCGCACACCCAAGCACCGACGGCAGGCTCGATTCTGCTCGCCGGAGTGCTGTTGAAGATGGGCGGATACGGGATGATTCGCTTTAACATCGCGCTCTTTCCCGACGCGATGCTGACGCTGCAACCGCTGCTGGCGACGCTCGCGGTGGTCGGCATCCTCTACGGCGGCTTCGTCGCGCTCGGCCAGACCGACCTCAAACAGCTTATCGCCTACTCGTCGGTGAACCACATGGGCTTTACGCTGCTCGGCATCGCCTCGCTGACCGCGTTCGGCGTCCACGGCGCGGTCTACCAGATGGTCGCGCACGGCGTGATTACCGGGCTGCTGTTTATGCTGGTCGGGATGCTAAGCGTGCGGACGCACACCCGCACCATCGCGGCGCTGACCGGGATGTATACGGCGATGCCGGTGCTAGGCGGGCTGCTCTGGCTCGCAATGTTAGGCGGGGCGGGGATGCCGGGGCTGGCGGGTTTTGTCGGCGAGTTTCAGGCGCTGTTAGGCGCGTTTCAGAACCCGGCCACGACGGCGTTCGCGGCGGCGGCGGTTATCGGGATTCTGGTGAACGGAGCGCTGATGCTCTGGACCATCCAGCGGGTGTTGCAGGGCGAACCGACCACGCAGATGCGGGAGAATTACGATTTGGAGGATTTGGGGGGGCTCGAGCTCGCCGCCGCTGCCCCCCTCGTCTTCCTCGCCCTGCTCTGGGGGCTGTGGCCACCGAGCCTGACGCCCTTTATCGACGCGGGTGTCCAACCCGCCCTCCAAGCAATCGCTAACGTAAGCGACCTGGCTGGAGACCTGGCCGGAAAGGTGACCGGATTCTAAGATGACCTTCGCCCTTATCGCTCTGCTGCTCCTCGTGTTCGGCGGCGGCACAATCCTGCTACTCGCGACCCGCTTCGATACAACCCCGCTCGTCCCCGCCGCAATCGGCCTCGGCGCGTCGCTGCTCGCGCTGATGTTTTTCGCGCTCTCCTATTCTGCCGAAGGCGCGCTGTTGGGGATGTACCGACTCGACGGCCTCTCCGCGACCGGCGGCATGACGCTAAGCCTCGTCGCCGCGCTGACCATCCTCGGCGTGATGGCCGACCCGAACCGCTACTACGCCGGACGGAGCGAAGTCTACGCGCTCATCCTCTACGTTGCCCTCGGCGCGACGCTGATGATCGGCGCGAACAACCTACTGCTCCTCTACGTCGGCATCGAGATGGCGAGCTACAGCAGCTACATCTTGGTCGGATACTACCGTGACGACCGCTACAGCACCGAAGCGGCGGGCAAATACTTCGTGCTCGGCGCGGTCGCGAGCGCGTTTCTGCTCTACGGCTTTAGCCTGATTTTCGGCGCGGGCGGCGGCTTCTACTACGACCAGATCGCCGCGACCATGGCCGCCTCCGAGGTGATTCCGGTCGTGCTGTGGCCCGGTCTGGCGCTGGTGCTGGTCGGCTTCGGCTTTAAGCTCGCCCTCGTCCCGTTTCACGGCTGGACGCCCGACGCCTACCAGGGTGCGCCGACCATGTTTGCCGCGCTCGTCTCGGTCGGCCCGAAAGTCGGCGCGGTGGTCGCGCTAGGCGTCTTGCTGACCCGGGCGCTCGGCGCGGACGACATCGCTGTGGTGTGGCAACAGGCGCTGGTGTGGCTCGCCATTCTGACCATGACGGTCGGTAACCTGCAGGCGCTTAACCAGACCAACATCAAGCGGCTGCTCGGCTACTCGTCGGTCGCACAGCTCGGCACCATCGCCGTCGGCGTCGCAGCGGGCAGCGTCCAAGGACTCGGCGCGGTGGCGTTTTACGGCCTCGCCTACGCCATCACCAACGTCGGCGCGTTTACCGTCGTCGCGGCGCTGTCGCAGGCCGGACTCGGCGAAGAGGTGGAGGACTACAAGGGTTTGGGGAAGCGGCACTGGCCGAGCGCGCTGCTGTTTACGCTCTTCTTGCTAAGCCTCGCGGGAGTGCCGCTGCTGGCCGGGTTTGCGGGCAAGCTGTTCGTGTTTAAGAGTGCGGTCGACGCCGGACTGTTGACGCTCGCCGTCGTCGCGGTGCTCAACACCGTCCTAGCCTACTTCTACTACGTCCGCGTCGTGGTGCAGATGTGGCTCGTCGACGCCGAAGAGGACACGGCGAGTGTACACGTGCATCCGGTGGCGCTAACAGCATTAGCGGTTGGAGCGGTTGGAGTGGTGCTGGTGGGGACGTTTCCGGGCGTGGCGTTAGAGGTGGTGAGGGGAGGGCTCGAGCCCCTCGTCCCCTTCCTCGCGAGCCGCTAAAGGCCGTATACGCCCGACAAGTCCACCGTTGCTGTATGCACCCAAACCTCGCAGAACCATCTCGCCAAATGCAAGCGGTTATGCTACAATCTACACTTGTGTCGTGTCCTGGCAGGTCGGTCGCCTACACTCCGTCGCCTTATCGTGGTCACCTCAGCGTGGTCGCCTCTTCGTGATCACCTCAGCGTATCGCGGGCTCGGTCGGTGCCTTCGTGCTCACCCTTAACAGCGGCTACGACATCACGACAATATCGCTACGACATCGTTCTCGCGAGTGGTCGGTGTCTCGACTCCAGGTTCTCCCGCTGTTTGGCCCCGTACTTTTGGACCCACCCACGGTATCAACCCGCACCATGCACCGTAAACACGCATAGTAAACACTTTCGCACAGCGCGTTAGCAGAGCGGTTTGTTTGAGGAGGCGCGATGGCACATACCAAGACCCCCACGACGCACGAGCATCAGGCCGACCCGGCGGAGCCCGGAACCGCACCAGACCACCAGGGTAGCGCAGACCCCGCAGGCACGACCCCGAAACGGACCAAAAAGGCGGCGAAGTCCGCGACAAAGTCGAAAAAAGCCAGCTCTAAAACAGATGATGGCAAAACCGGATCTAAGACCGGGACGGGCACCACCAAAAAAAGCGCCGACAAGAGCCCGAAGGCGGGCGCGGAGGCCGGCGACGCCGCCTGGCTCGACGCTCCGCAGCTACAGCAGCTGATCAAGGTCGGTCAGGCCGACGGCGCACTCAACACCGAAGAGATCACCAACGCCCTTAGCAGCACGCTCGAAAGTCTCGGCGTCGAGGACACCGAGGGCTACTTCGAAGAGCTTATCCGGGTTCTCGAAGGTAAGGGTGTCGACATCGCCGACCTCGCCGACGACGAGGTGATCGACGACGAGGATTTAGAGAGCGACGACGACGAGGGTGTCGACACCGAAGCGCTCGAGGCTCGAGCCGAGCAGATGTCGAGCGGTAAGCTCGCGACCCAGGATCCGGTGCGGCAGTATCTCCACGAGATCGGGCGGGTCAGCCTGCTTAGCCTCGAAGAGGAGATCAGCCTCGCCCGGCGGATCGAAGAGGGCGAAGCAGCCCGCGACACGCTCGAGCAGAGCGGCGGCGACCTTAAAGAGCGCGACCAGCGCGGCCTGACCCGCATTGTCGAAGACGGCGACCTCGCGCGGCGGCACCTGATCGAAGCCAACCTCCGGCTCGTCGTCTCGATCGCTAAGAAATATACCGGGCGGGGCTTAGGCTTTCTCGATCTGATCCAGGAGGGCAATCAGGGGCTGATTCGGGCGGTCGAAAAGTTCGAGTACCGGCGCCGCTACAAGTTTTCGACCTACGCGACCTGGTGGATCCGCCAGGCGATCAACCGCGCCATCGCCGACCAGGCGCGCACCATCCGTATCCCGGTCCATATGGTCGAGACGATCAACAAGCTCACCCGCACCTCACGGCAGTTGCAGCAAGAACTCTCGCGCGAGGCGAGCCACCAGGAGATCGCCGACGCGATGGGGCCGGGCTGGAGCGCCGACAAGGTCGAAGAGGTGTTTAAGGTCTCGCAGGAGCCGGTCTCGTTAGAGACGCCTATCGGCGACGAAAAAGACTCGTTCTACGGCGACTTTATCCCCGACGACAACATCGAGCTTCCGGTCGAACAGGCGAGCAAGACGCTCCTTTCCGAAGAGCTAGAAAAGGCGCTCGAAAAGCTCTCCGAGCGCGAGGCGATGGTGTTGCGGCTCCGCAAAGGTCTGGTCGACGGGCGCGAACACACCCTCGAAGAGGTCGGCAGCCACTTTAGCGTGACGCGCGAGCGGATCCGGCAGATCGAAAACAAGGCGCTCCGCAAACTCAAGTATCACGAAAGCCGCACCCGCAAGCTGCGCGATTTTCTAGAGTAGCGGCGGAGTTGTAACAGACACATTTTTAGAGGATGTCGCGAGAAAAGAGGCGGTCGGGCCTAGTCGGTCGGGCCGCCTGATGCGTGTTTTGCCGCGACGCAGGTCGCTACTCGGCGACGCAGCGCACCGTGGTGTCGTCGACCCGGAAACACTCGACGGTGTAGGTGCCGTCACTGCTGATTGGTGGGTCGGCGAGGGGGGCGGGGCGGTTCGCGAGGCGCTCGGCCAGAAAGGGCCAACCGTAGAAGGCGGCGGACGTGGTAAGCAGGATGGCGAGTAACCAGGGGATGAGACGCCACAGTCGCCGTGACCGGCCCGAGGGGGTGGGGGCTCGAGCCCTCCGCTCTTCTAACCAGCGCCCCAAATCGTCCCGGTCGGTTAGCTGACAGTCGGTCGAGGCGGCGAGGGTGCGTGCGTCTTTGGTAAAGCGCCCGCTTGTAATCACCCAAGCTTTGTCACAGTCCCAGTGATACTTGCCCGCAACCGCGTCGCTCACAGCAGTGCGCGGCACACTGCCCTTGTAGCGCTTGACCTGGATCGCGTAACGGTAACGACCCTTACGGGCGATCACGTCGACGCCAAAATCGCCCGAAGCCTGCGTGACCTCAGCGCGGTAGCCCCGGTCGCTTAATAGCTCGGCGACCAGATGTTCGAACGCGATCCCATCCATCTCGTCGATGGAGGACAGGGTTAGTGAGGGGGCGGAGCGGGGCAACAGAAACCTCCGAGCGCTACTCGACCAAGCACTACTCGACCAGGCACTACTCGAAAGTTATCTCTTTGATGACGTAGGTGTCGCCGTCGGGCAGATGGACCGTGTCGCCCTCGTGTTTGCCCATAATCGCCTCGCCGAAGGGCGACTCGTCGGAGATCCGTCCGGCTAGAAAGTCGGCCTCGTGGGTGCCGACCAGGTGAAAGGTTTCGTGGTCGCCGTCTTCGTCTTCGAGCACCACGATCGCGCCGAGCCCGGCACTCGCGTCGGCTCCGGTTTTCGGTTCGACGATGACCGCGCGGTTGATCAGCTCTTCGAGGTTGGCGATTTCGGCTTCGTTGGCGCTCTGCAGCAGCCGCGCTTCGTCGTAGGCGGCGCTTTCACGCAGGTCGCCGTCGGCGATCGCCGAACCCATGTACTCCGAGATCTCTTTGCGCTTGACCTCGATAAGGTTCTTGAGCTTCTCTTTGTGGCGCTCGAGCCCCTGAGGCGTAAGATAAACAGGTTTCTTCTGTGCTGCCATAAAATCTCCTCTTACATTCAGCGTAGTCGCCGCGTTTTTGCGGGCGTCGCTAGCTGACATCTAGGTTCTATTATAAAACGGTTCGCCCGTTTGCCGCTGTCGGGCGACAGCACCGCACAATAGGCTCCGCGACGCTTCGGTCGGCAAGCGCGTGCGTAGCATTCGCTCGGCGCGGCGCCGATACGTTAGGTAACGTCGGGTCTGACATAATTAGGTCTTGTTAGGTCTAGCCATCAGGTCTATCCGCAGGTCTGTATTCGGACGAGCACAACCGCTCTAGCCCGGTCGGTCGGGCCTAATCGGTCAAGCCTAAAGAGGTATCTGACCTAAAGATAAAGTCGCTAGCGACGCTTATAGTATAGCACCAAACACCCGCGCGGGCGGCTTCGGGTGTGTCCGTCTACGAGACGGACCGACCAGGATCTATTCCGCGCGGAGGTGTGCACGACGCGGAGGCGCGACCGAGCAGTTCGGACGCGTCCGTTCGCCCGGAGCGTGTCTTCGGGCGACCCGCGCACGGCAGGTACCGCACCTGCACGGTGGCGTCTACCGCTACTACGTCTGCCGCACAGGGTTCGCGTCACGACCGAAGCTGTTTACTATCAACAACACGAACTGTCAGCACCACGAGAGGAGAGCATATGGCACGCGAAATAAAAGTCACGCAGGAGGGGTACGAGCGGCTCCAGCAAACCCTACAACAGGAGAATCGGCGGCTTGACGAAGCGACCAAGATCCTTAGCGACCTTATGGGCGCCGCCGACGAAGTCGAAGATATCGGCCTCGAAGACGCCAAACAGGAGAAGGCTCGGATCGAACAGCGGATCGACCAGCTCCAGGATCAGC
Source organism: Trueperaceae bacterium (assembly GCA_034521635.1). Taxonomy (GTDB): domain Bacteria; phylum Deinococcota; class Deinococci; order Deinococcales; family Trueperaceae; genus JAXHMC01. The sequence continues at coordinate 111,163 of JAXHMC010000029.1, forward strand.
TCAACCGAGCCTCGATCATCGCCGAAAAAGACCCCGACATCGCCGACCTCGGATCGGTGGTCACGCTCGAAGAAAACCAGGAGGACACCTTCGAGGTGCAGCTCGTCTCGCCGGTCGAAGCCGAAGTCGCGACCGAAGACATCCCGCGTATCTCCGACGAATCGCCACTCGGACGCGCGCTCAAGGGCCGCAAACTCGGCGACAGCTTTCAGGTCACGATCAACAATCGCACCAACGACTACGTGATTAAAGAGATCCGCTAGAGCGTTTCGCCCCGTTGCGGGCGACGACAGGACGAAGAGCGAGCGGCGGCGCGGCACCCGGCAAGCACGGTGCGTGCGCCGTCGGACGTTTTGGGAGGGGTGCCTAGCATAGACTAGGCGCATGGCGGAAAAATCGCTCCAAGAACAACGTGACCAGCGTCTTAAAAACCTCGACTCGCTCGTCGAGCGGGGCTTCGACGCCTACCCGTATCAGTTTAAGGCTACCCACTACGCCCAAGACCTGCAAGAACGCTATAAAGATGCCGAGCCGGGCGACGAATTTCCGGACGAGCAGGTCACCGTCGCCGGACGGGCGATGACCGTGCGGATGATGGGCAAGGCGAGCTTTATCACGCTGCAAGACACGACCGGGCGGATTCAGGCGTATTTTCAGAAAGACCAGCTAGAACGGTACAACGCGCTTAAGAAGGTGGATATCGGGGATTGGCTCGAGCTCTCCGGCCCCCTCTTCGTCACCAAGACCGGCGAACTGACCGTCCGCACCACCGACTTTCGCCCCCTCGTCAAGTCGCTGCGCCCCTTCCCCGACAAGTTTCACGGCTTAGCGGACAAAGAGCAGCGCTACCGGCAACGCCACCTCGACCTGCTGATCAACCCCGACGTACGCCGCGCCTTCGTGTACCGCGCCAAAGCGATCGCCTTTATCCGCCGCTACCTAGACGACTTGGGCTTTGTCGAGGTCGAAACGCCTGTGCTACAAAGCGTGCCCGGCGGCGCCGAAGCCCGCCCCTTCGTCACCCACCACAACGCGCTAAACTTCGACTTTCACCTACGGATTTCGCTCGAACTCTACCTCAAACGCCTCATCATCGGCGGCTTCGATGCGGTCTACGAGATCGGGCGCAACTTTCGTAACGAGGGCATTAGCTACAAGCACAACCCGGAATACACGATGCTCGAACTGTACTGGGCCGGCAAAGACTACCTCGACATCTTAGACCTCGTCGAACAGCTCTACAGCCGCCTTATCAAAGAGATTACCGGCGACACCAAACTCGTCTATCAGGGCACCACCCTAGACTTCGCGCCACCCTGGAACCGGATCGACTACACCGGCGAACTCCGCGACCGCGCCGGCATGGACTTCGACCCTCTAGACGAGGTACGCCTCCGCGAGTGGACCGCCGAGAATCATCCTGCTAAGAGCGACAGCACCGATGACAACGAGCCGCTCGCCGAACGCCCTATCGGCCAGATCTACAACAAGCTCTACGACATCTACGTCGAACCGCACCTAGAACAGCCGACCTTCGTGATGGATCACCCGCTCGCGATCAGCCCGCTCGCTAAAAAGCACCGCAGCCGCGACGGCCTCGTCGAGCGCTTCGAGCCGGTCTGTATGGGGATGGAGCTCGGCAACGCCTTTAGCGAACTTAACGACCCCATCGACCAGCGCGCCCGCTTCGAAGCCCAACAAGCCTTGCGCGAAGCCGGCGACGACGAAGCCCAACCCCTCGACGAAGACTTCCTCGCCGCCCTCGAATACGGCATGCCCCCCACCGGCGGCCTCGGCCTCGGCATCGACCGCCTCGCCATGCTGTTAGCCGACGCCGCGTCGATTCGGGACGTGATTCTCTTCCCGCTGCTGCGCCCGGAATAGAACGAGCTAGCAAACTTTTCCGCTCGCTACACACGACGAGAACGGTTCGCTCGCAGACTGTTCTCGTCATGCTTACGCACTCGCACGACCATCCTCGACGTTCAGCCTCTACGTCATCGTTCAGCCTGCCTGTCATACTGAACCTGTCGTGATGAGATGGCGCGACGTGTAATATATCGCGGCTATAATGACCACAGTGTGACCACAAGATAGTGTGATTCCAAGGAGGTCTACGGTGCGTAAGGTTGGCATTCGCGAATTTCGGGACAACGCCAGGAAGCTGCTTGCAGCGGGCGAAGCGATGCTTATAGAACGGCATGGCCGCCCGTAAGGCGATTTTATCGGTCGAACAGACCGACGAAGACGAAACGAAAGCAGCCTTGCAGGCCCTAGGCGACGCCGTGCAGCGGGCGGTGGAGGAGAGCGGCTTGAGTGAGGACGAGCTTGCCGATCCTTTGACGATTTAACGGACGTGAAGCTCGTCGTCGACGCGATAATTTGTCGGCGAACTACTACGCGAGCGAGGACGCGAGCTTTTGCAAAACGAGAAGGTTAGACCTTTCTCGCCGAGCTGCTGGAGCGAAGCGAAACACGAGCTTGGCAAACGGGTCGACTCCGCCGAACGCGGCATCCTCCAGCAAAGCACCACCGAAAACATGATAACCACGGCCACTTGAGTCATCGACAGCAAAATCACCATCATTTCAGAAGCAGACGATCTACATCTTGCCGATGAAGCGCAGCGACGCATCCCGCGTGACCCCGACGACTGGCACACCGTCGCCCTCGCCTTGCTGATTGGGGCGGCGATCTGGACACAGGACAACGACTTCCTCGGATGTGGCGTCGCGACCTGGACGACAGATACGCTCCGGCAAAAGCTCGCCAGCACGGACTAAACGCCTTTGAGCACGCATGAAGATACATATACCGCTCATGACAAAAGCCTTGTATTTGAAAAGAACCTTCTCTAACGCGATGGACACAGACCTCGTCAATCTCGTTGCAAGATTCGGCAAAACGTGCGGTTGGGTTTATACGGCTGCGCCAACCCCACAGCCGGCAACTGATTTAACATCGTCGATTGGCTATCGCTGTCAGAATCGACCACATCGCTGTACCCTTAGCCAACGCCGCGCCGATTCGGGATGGCTATCTCTTCCCGCTGCTGCACCCGAAGTAGGACAGCAACGCTCAAAATACTTTTCGAGTGTGGTTAAGAGACAGATCACCCTCTTTAGTTTTCAAGAAAATTACTGTGCCAATGGCGCGAGAGATCGCGGTGATAAGCTATCTTGATGCCTCACAAGACTTATTGGCTTCCGGTGAAGCGCTCCTTAGTACCCTTGCCGGAAATTGGTTGAGTTTACCGAGATTCTTTTGTGAAATCGCTTATGATTTTTCTTCTGGTGATTCTAGCTCCGAGCAAATTAAGGTCATCGATACGCAAAGCGTTGGAGCAGGCGTGGAAAGAAAGCTTTGCTGATAAGGATAAAAAGCTAAAGCTGACGATTTAGAAATATTTAGACGGAATTCTGGCGCAGACTACATCATTGACCTGATCTGCGCGAACTCAGCACGCTCATTGTTGGAGTGTTGCGAGACAAGGGTCTTTTAAGAAAAGAGACGGAGCTTAGCGCGATAGATTACTTGATCCCACGCGCCATTACTTTGAGAATCGCTTGCGGCAAGACCTGCATTATCTACTCAGCACGCTCCTTTTTAACAATGTTCAGATTTACTGGCGGTTGTGGGGGAAAACGATGAGGCTATACAGCATGTACAGAATCAATTGCAAGATAAGTTTGAAAAATTACGACAGCGAACTGACATGTCGGAACTACGACGCATCATTGGTGAAAAAGTCACTACGTTGATTGACGAACGGTTTGCCGACCGTTGCTGTTGCAGCACTAAAGCGATTCACCCAGAAGACAGCACGATTGCCGAACCCAACTTAGGCGATACCACAACCTTGCACTTGAGAGTCACGGACAATGGAAGCATTACCTATGGCTAACAGCAGCATTAGATTACAAGACATCAGTAAGTTGTTGTCTCAGCTGGCTGCTCCGCCTTTGCTCCAACTAACGATACCTGTTTATCACGTCAACCTCAAGCCGAGCGAACTGCTCAACAGCGCCCGCGAGATCGTGCCGTTTTACGGGCGCGACGACGACCTCGACGACCTCTACAGGTGGTGCCGACAGAAGGGCGACGACCCTATCGACGTGCGGCTCTACACCGGTGAGGGTGGGGTCGGCAAAACGCGCCTGATGCGCCAACTGTGCCGCCAGATGTTACGCGACGACAACGGCTGGCGCGTCGGTTTTTTGCAGATCGACCCCGACGAAAAACAGGACTTTGCCGCGCTATGCGAACCCGAGCGCCCGACGCTGGTGGTCATCGACGACGCGACGCTCTACGCCGACAAACTCCACGAGTTCATCAACGAGATCGACCGGTACATCAATCAGAGAAGCAGCACTCGGAAGCGCACCGCGCCGTTTCGGGTTGTGCTGTTGGCGCGGACGGCGGGCGACTGGTGGGACAAGGTGAAGACGCAAGCGTCGAGCGCGAACCAATCGAGCGTCGAGCCGAGGGTGGTGACACCGCTTGGTGCCGAATCGCGCACGGAGACGTTCGAGCAAGCGGTGACGGCGTTTGCGAAAGCCCGCAACTACGACGCTGTTCCCGAACACCAGACACTTAGCGCTACACTCGACAGAGAGCCGTTCGGGCGCATCCTGCTGATTCACATGCTGGCGCTGCTGACCGTAGAGCGAAGTCCCGACCAGACCAACGCGAGCGAGACACGCATCCTCGACGATATTTTGACGCTAGAGGAGCGCCACTGGGCGCCGCTGCATACGAAAGAACGGATCTTATCTGACAGACTGTTCAGACGAGACGACGCTCGACAGATGGTGCGACATCTGCTCTGTTTGGCGACGCTCGGCTACCGCATCGAAGACGAAGACCACCTTATCGAGCTATGTGACAACCTTCAACAGCTAGGACTCAACCGTCTTCGCAAAGCAGAGCGCAAACGCTTAGCGACAACTCTCGGCGATCTGTACCGCAATAACAGTACCGACAGCAACGAAGACCGTACCGACCTCCTGCTACCCCCGCTCAAACCCGATCTTTTAGGTGAGCATCTTATCGAAACTACGCTTTTCGATGCCAAGGAAGAGGAAATTACGGATGAAGGCGAGGAAATATTTGCGCATTAGCCTTCGACTCCGAAGACGAACCCGACGGCAGCCGAGGCAAAGACACCAAGCGCGGGCTAGAAATCCTTTTCCAACTCGCCCAACGACGTACAAACGAAGGTGTCGTGCTTCTAAAAGCGATGCTAACCGACCCCCGCATGCAAGCACTCGCCGCAGATCCCGAGAGATAGATCTCATTCCTATAGGCGAAGCTGCGCTGGACGAAATCGCAGCCAGATTCACACAAGCCGCTTATGACAATGCGAAATTCGGTTCGTTAACGCGAGCGAGACTGGCCAGCAACCTTGGTGTTCGGCGAAGTGCTACAGGAGAGCACAAAGAGGCTTTCGAGGCAACTCAACAAGCCATCAATCAGTACAGCGAATTTGCAAAACAAAACCCCAATGAATTCGACCCTGTATTTCTCGCAATGTCGCATAACAACTTATGCGGTAACCTTAACTCTCTTCAGCAGAAAGAGGCAGCGCTTAACGAAACTCGAAGGAGCTATTAAACTGCTCGGCGCTTATCTCATAAATTCACCGGGCATTTCACTTTACCAATGACGATGCTCGTTAGAAACGATCTTAAGCAATGCAAAGACATGAAGCGTGGGCCTAGTGTGATACCACTGCTTCCGATCGCGGTGGCTTCGAGAGACTCGTGAGGGCGATTCAGCAAGTTTAGTTCTTCACGAAATAAGTAATGACGTGTGGAGCACGCTGCAAAAAGGTGGCTTTAGCGAAAAAGATTCGATCGATATTATTCATCAACTGATAAGCTTAAAGGAAAACCCACCGCAGACGGACACTGAACTAAAGCGTTATCTTCCCCTCTTCTAACGACCTCTCCACCGCCAAACAGAGCGCCACCGACGCCCGCCCGTCATCCCCATCCGCCGCAGGACGCGTCCCCCGAACAATCGCGTCGACGAAGGCCTGGGTCTGCTTCGGCACGTCGTAGGCGTGGCCGGTCTTCTGGATAACTTCGACAGACGTGGTGCCGCTACGGCTGTGTAGGGTCAGCGCGGCGCGGGGGTCGGGGTCGAGATCCATCTTGCCGTCCCAGGTCGCCCAGAGTGCGCCGTCGTCACCGACAAGTTTGAGGGCGACGTGATGCTCGAACGCGGCGATGCTGCGGGTAACGAGCGCTTCGGCCCCGCCCGCAAACCCTAACCGGACGTCGAGGTTTTCGCGAAGGTAGTCGCGGCCCGGACGGCTGTTCGCCCAGGCGTGCAGCGTCTGCGGCTCGCTTACGGCGGCGAAGTACCAGCGGGCGAGGTCTAGGTAGTGGATCGGCTCTTCGAGGATGGCGCTGCCGAGCTTGGCGGGGTCGGACTTCCAGCCACCGGCTCCGGCGCGGTAGGGGCGGCGCCACAGGTCGAGCTTGAGGTGGCGGGGGGTGCCTACGTCTCCGGCGTCGATACGGCGTTTGACCTCTGCGAACAGGGTGAAGACGCGCATCTCTAGGCCGACGGCGAGCACCTTGTCGGCTCGGTCGGCAGCGGCGAGCATCCGGTCACAGTCTTCGGTGGTCGTCGCCATCGGCTTTTCGACCAGGACGTGCTTGCCGGCGTCTAGTGCGGCGACGGTGTGTTCGGCGTGGAGGTAGTTCGGACTCGCGACGATCACGGCGTCTAGGTCGCGGGCGAGCATGTCGTCAAGGTCGGTCGTCGCCCAGACGTTCCACTCGTCGGCGAGGCGGTCGCGCGATTCGTCGCTACGGACGGTTACGGCTACGAGGTCGGCCCCGACTGTGGCGAGGGCGTCGCGGTGGACCCCGGCCCAGCGTCCGCCGCCGATCAGACCGAATTTAAGAGGAGCAGGCTTGTTCATCAGTATCCGACCTATCTGTTTGGTTTACGCGTCCGGTTTGGAGGTCGTGGAGCCGGGCGTCGGTGCGGCTGACCCGTCGTGACCTGCGGTGCTGGCTGGGGTACTCGCTGGGGTAGTCGTTGTGGTGCTGATCACGGGGACATCGGCGCTCGGCGAGGTGGTGGCTCGGGGTTGTAGGGTGGCGGGGTCGATCGGCTGCTGGGTGCGTACCGATTCCAGAACGGCGAGCGAGGTGCGCAACGCGGCGATGCCGTCGTCGATGGTGGCCACGCGCTGGGGGGCGTCTTCGGTCAGTTCGCGGTAGAAGTAGGCGATCTGGGCGTGCCACGGGTCGGCGCCGTCAGTCTGCCAGGTCGTCTCGCCCGACGCGTCGTGCAGGGTGAGGCGCTCGCTCCAATCGACCGAAATCAGGCCGTTGGGGGCCATGTAGGTGTGCGACTCGGTGGGGATGATTCCGGCGGGGAGACCCCAGGAGACTTGGACTTGGCCGAGGGTGCCGCCGGGATATTCGAGGGTGATCTGCGCGCTGTCGAGCGCTTTGTGTTCGATGGTGGCGACTTCGGCTTTGCCGTCGCTAAAGGTGTAGCCGCGTGCGGAGACGACGGTCGGTTGGGCGCCGAACAGCGTCGACCAGAGGTTGAACAGGTGGCAGCACATGTCGATGATCGGGCCGCCGTTGACGCGGGCGTCGTGCATCAGCAGTTTGGGGCGGACGCCCGCGGCGATGGTCGCCTGGGCGAGGACCGGGCCGCCTATGCCGCCGTGCATCGCGACAAGCTGGCGGTAGGCAGGGTCGAAGTGGCGCATAAAGCCGATGCGGAGCGTTTTGCCGGAGGTTTGGGCGGCGCGTTGCATCGTTTCGGCGTCGTCTAGCGTCAAAGACACCGGTTTTTCGCAGAGGACGTGCTTGCCCGCTTCTAATGCCTGGACGGTGTAGGGGGCGTGGTAGACGGTGGGGGTGCAGACCGATACGGCGTGGACGTCGTCGCGGCCTAGAACGTCGTCGGGGATGCGGAGGCCGAGAGCGCCGAGGGGGAGGGCGGCAGCGAGGGCTCGAGCCTCGTCCGGATCACAAACCGCCACCACCTTGGCCCCCGCCATTTGCCAACCCCGCGCGTGCCGCACACCCATATCGCCCGCGCCGATCACCACTACACCAAAGTCTTGGTTAGCTGCCATAGGTTTTGTACCAATCTCTGGTCGCGTTCTGGAGTTGAGGGGCGTCGCCGTAGCGGTGCCACCAGGGTTGGGCCGTCTCCGCAATCGCGCTAAGTTGGCGCAGGAACGGTAGGGAGCGGTCGCGGAGGTAGGTTTCGACGGCGGCCAGGTCGGGGTAGGGCTCGAGCCCCTCCGCCCACACCGCCCGTCCCGCCAAAAAGCCGCTCGCCCCCGCCACACAGGCGAGCTCTAACCCCGTCGCAAACTCGCGCGGCCCGACCCCCGCACTAAGCAGCACCCAAGGCTGGTCGATAGCGTCGTTTAGGTCTTGCAACACAACGCTAACCTCCGCCAAATCGTACACCGCCTCGCGCCGCGTACCGTCGAACGCCCCGCCCGCAAATTCGGCGCAGTGTTTAAGGTCGACAGGAAGCTCTAACTTGTACAAATCCACCCCGAACCGTTCGTCGGCGAACGTCCGCACCGAGCCGAGTACCCGCTCCGGCTTCGCCCTGGCGTATTCGGCAGACCCCGCATCCTCCCCCGCCAACGGATAGATCAGCAGTTCGAGGATAAACGGAATGTCGTGTTCGCGGCAGGCCGCGCCGACCTCTTCGACGAGCGCCTGCTGGTGGGCCTTCGTCGCCTCGCTCGCGTCGGGCCGGTCCCACGCCAACAGCTTGACCCCTGCCGCGCCGCTCTGCTTAATTTTCGCGACCGACCAGCCGTCGATGGTATGCGACCGTCGTTCGCCGTCTACCACGGCAAAGTCGTGAGCCTCTAAGGTGCTCATTAGGCCGGTCTGGCCGGGGATGGATGTGAGCGCGTGCGGATGACCCCAAATCGGGTCGATAAGGACGCCGCTCGCCGCGGGTGCGAGCACTCTGGTCAACAGCGTCTTGACGCGGGCGATTTCGTCGTAGTCCACCTCGCCCGGCTGTCGGTCGCCGTAGCGTGCGAGCGCCTTAAAGATAGGCGGACGCTGGTCGACCGCGATGGTCGTCAGCACACCGTCGGAATTCGCGAGCGTCGTCAGACCGCGCAGCTTGCCTGCGGTCAGGCCGGTCGGGGTAGGAGGAGAAGTGTCGGTGTCTAGCACGGTGGGGCTCCATAATCTCTAAGGTTGAGGGTGTTGCTGGGGTTCTGACTTCTGAGGGTCTAACTTTTGGTGAACAGATGGCCGAGATCGAGGTCACGGTAACACGACAGGGCACTCTATACCCGTCACCTAAGCCCGTCACTCTAAACCTGCCGCACCCCGAGAACACCGGATCGGGCGCTGCGTAGCCTAAAACGACGGTTGCCCGGTCGACTGTCCAGCGTAACACTTCTCACATCATACTTCTCGGCATCACACTCATCTGGGCGAGCCGCGCGACCTACGTCCAACGCATCTCGTCCATCTCCTTCGCCGTCTTCTTTTCGAGCAGATGCGCCACCTCCGCCGCCGTCGGAATCGTGCTGCGGCCCACCCCCAAACACGCTCGAGCCGCCGTCACCGACGCGAACAGTCCGCAGTCGTCGGGTGTCCGACCGCTCGCGACCGCGTAGGCGTAAGCCCCATGAAACACGTCGCCCGCGCCGGTCGTGTCGACCACATCTCGAATCGGCAGGGCCGGAATGTGCCGCGTCTGCCCGGCGTGGTTAAACACGAAACCCTGCTCGCCTAAAGTCACGCCGACGAGTTGGTCGTCGAACTGCCTAAGCGCGGCGAGAGCAGCGTCTAGGTCATCTACCCCGACATCTCCGGTGACATCTCCGGCAACTTCGCGGGCACACTCTTCGGACACGATGAGGTAGTCGACGAGTTTGGTCAGTTCCCAGTGGCGCGTGTTGCTAAAGTCTCCGACGGTCGGGACGTTCGCCGCGCGGGCGGTTTCGAGGACGAGCCGGTTCATCTGCGGGTGACGGGCGTCGACCAGGACGGCGTCGGCGTTCGCGATGCGGTCAACGTTCCAGCCTTCAGCATCGTCGCAAAGCTCGCCCCGGTAGGGGAAGATGTAGCGCTCGCCCTGCGGGTCGACTAACACCGCGCTTACGAAGGTCTTTCCGCCGTTGCAGACGCGAAGCTGCGAGATATCGACGCCGTAGTGTTGGAGTTCACGGCTGAGGATACGTCCGCCCTCGTCGTCGCCGTGGAGCGCCCACAGTTCGACCTCGCCACCTAAACGGGCGACGGTGACGGCGGCGGTGGCGGCGGGGCCGCCGCCTTGGGTGTGGTAGTTCGACGCGTGGGTGCGCGAGTGGGTCGGCGGAAAGCGGTCGACCTGCCAGAGGTGGTCGAGGCAGGACAGGCCGGCAGCGAGGACGCGGGGGGTGTGGGTCATAGGGTGGTCCGTTCGGGGCGGGGCTCGAGCACCTTCGCCCCTAGCCAGCCACACAGTTCGCGGGTCGCCTCGGTCAGTTCACCCATTCCGAATGCGAGGTGGTGCGGGAGGCGATAGTCGAGGACGTTAGAGACGAAGGCTCGAGCCCCCACCTCGCCCCCGTTCCAACGCATGTCGCTCAGCCACCCCCGCACCCCGTCGAAACTCGCCCGCTGCGCATCTCCAAACTCTCCCGACACGACCACCGCCTGGTCGCCGCCGTCTAACAACCGAAACCCGGTCGCCCTACCGGGCCGCAACGTCATGTCGCGCACCACGCCCGTACCGTCGCGGTTAAAGTGCGTCGTCAGCCGCGTTCCGCCCTCGCCCGCCCACGCTTTCGGGCCGTTGCCGCAGTGCCAAAACAGCAGGCTGTCGGTCGCCTCGTCGACGTCGGACAAATCCATCAGCAGCGTCGGACTCTGGCTTAAACCTTGCAGCGCCAACATCGACAGCGCCCCCATCACGTCGCCCTCGCAGGCGGTGGGAATGTTGTGGTCGCCTAAGCTCGCCACGGCACCACAGGCCATCGCTTCGCAAGCGTCGGGAAATTCGGGCCAGCAGCGAAGCGCGATGGCGTCGTAGTCACCGGTCCGGGCGATGTCGCGCAGGGCGAGTTCGATGCGGGCGGTGCGTTCTAGGTGCTCGGGCGGCGCCGTTAAGGTTTCGGACTGCTGCCAGGTGGTGGCTCGAGCCCGCCCCTCCCCCTCCGGCACCGCCGCGACCCGTTCGAACACCTCGGCGAGTTCCATCGTCTCGACCGTCACCGACCCCAGCGTGGGGCGCTCCTCGATGCCGTAAAAGTTCGGCGCCGTCCCGCCGACCTGCAAGATGCGTGCGCCGTCGATGGCTTTCATACCGCGCAAGGCGGTTAGGGTGGGCTCGAGCCGCGACACGAACCAGTCACTGTCGACCTCGCCGTAAAACCACTTCGTCGGCGCGGTGTGATTCACCTTGGGGTGGTCGAGGTAGCTGAGCGTCATGTTCAGGCCGCAGAGCGCGTTAAGCGGCAACGGCCCCGTCGCGCCCCGTCCACCCGCCGACTCCGACAGCGCCCACACCCCGACCCGTTTCGCCGCGCCTAGCAACGGTACCAGCAGATCGCCAGTCGCGAACGTCGCGTGTTGGATCAGCAAAAAGTCGAGGTCTCGCCCCGCCAATTCTCGCCCCATCCGCTCGGCGCTTTCCGCGTCGGTGACGAGTTCGGGCGCCGCGACCACCGTAAAGTCGTGCGTCCCTCCTAGCCGCCGCAGACCTAACAGACTGCGTTCGGCAGCTCCCGTCGCGTCGCCCTTAAACAGAGGTCTGACCACGCTGACCAGTCCGATTCGGAGTGTTGGTTGTGACATGCTCGAGCCTCTTCCCTCTAGAATCCTTAACTCTCTTCTGCAACTCTTCTTTGTGGGGTGCGCCCCCTTCTCGCCTACCCACGCCAAACGAACCTACCCCTTCACCCCTCCCGACGTCAGCCCGCTAATAATTCGCCGCTGAAAGAAGATGATGAGGATGACGAGCGGGACGATGCCGAGCGTAATCGCCGCACTAATCACCGCCCACGGAAACGCAAACTCGCCCTGGTAAAAGGTAATCCCGACCGGCACGGTGCGCATCTCTAACGCCGTATTAAACGTGAGCGCTAACAAAAACTCGTTCCAGGAGTTGACGAAGACGATAATCCCCGCCGTAACCACCCCCGGCGCCGCGAGCGGCATCACAATCCGAAACAGCGCCCCAACTCGGCTCGTCCCGTCGACCAGCGCCGCACTCTCTAAATCGTCGGGGATAAGCTGAAAGAAACTCGTCAAAATAAGCGTCGCAATCGGCAAGCTAATCGCCACGTAGGGGATGATGAGCGCCCAGTAGGTGTTGAGCAGGTTGGGCGTCATGACCGGGTCGGGGAAGAAGAACCAGCCGCTTAGAAACGGCAACTCGACCCCGCGAAACAGCCGGTAGAGCGGTACGAGCAGCACCAGTGCCGGAAACATGCTCGACATGACGATGCCGGTGAGGATAATGCGCCGACCGCGAATCCGCAGCCGACCGAGCGCGTAGCCCGCAAGCGCCGCGAAAAACACGCAGATAATCGTCGCGCCGATCGAC